>JBBDXP010000015.1:4127-61399 GCA_040902285.1 Candidatus Spechtbacterales bacterium | reverse complement strand
GCGCGCATATCTGAAAATGCAAAGTATTGAAAGTATTTCCGTTCGCTGTTGCCCCGCAAGGATTCGAACCTCAGCTTCTGGGACCAAAACCCAGCGTTCTACCACTAAACTACGGGGCAATATATTTGCTCGTATATTATAATACAGTTTTATCTGTATGAAAAGCCCACAAAAACGAAGGTTTTATATAAACAAAATCATTTAAGATGGTAGAATGTATAAAGAAATTTAAACTCCAATAATGCCGAAAAAGAATAAAATACAAAACACAATACAACGCATTAATTCTAACCCCGATGAGCGGGTGGAAATTTTTGTTGCCTTGCCGCTAAAAACCCAGGCGCAGGTTGTGCTTGGGTTGGCAACCAATATTCAGTATGAAATTTTAAGCAAAGTTCCTAAACACAGCCTTGTCCGCCTGCTTGAGTATTTGGATCCCGATGAGGCCACCGATATCGTGGGAATGTTCCCGCCAAAGGCGCAGAAAAGACTACTGTCGCTTGTAAGTCGGGAAATACAAAAAGAAGTATCTATGCTTCTTAGGTTTGACCCCGAAACAGCCGGGGGGTTAATGAATATAGATTATGTGCAGGTTCAAGAAAACGATACTATAGCCAATGTTGCCAAACGTTTGGAAGTACATGAAAAAAGAACAGGACGCCTGCCGGTTGCTCTAATAATGAAAAATGGCGCGCTTGTCGGATATTTACCCATGCACAAACTTATTTTTGCCAGCCCGGGCGATATAATTCAAAAATACACGCGCCCCATTCGCACGATAAAGCATACGGCCACTCACGAAGAGGTGCTGGAAGAGTTTCGCTCACACCCTCACAATAAACTGATTGTGACGGGGGAGAATAAAGAGGTTTTGGGGATAGTATATTCTGATGACATTTTAAAATTTTTGCACGAGCAGGGTTCAAAATCATTATACGATTTTGCGGGAGTTTCGAGCGAAGAAAGCGCGCTGGATACGGCATCTAAAAAAATATCACACAGATACAAGTGGCTTGCTCTTAATCTTGTAACCTCGTTTATAGCTGCTTTTACCGTGGGTTTTTTTGACAGTACAATATCCAAATATGTAATGCTTGCCGTTTTTATGCCCGTGGTAGCGGGAATGGGGGGCAACGCCGCCACTCAGACCTTGGCCGTTCTTGTGCGTGGTATAGCGCTTAATCAAATTACTCTTGCAACTGTCTGGCGTACTTTGCGCAACGAATTGCTCTCGGGATTGGCTAATGGCGTGCTTAATGGGGCGCTTGCCGCGGGTGTTGTTGTGGCCATAAGCGGGGATTACAAAATAGCGGCAGTATTGGGTGTCGCAATGGTGGTAAATCTTGTTATCGCGGGATTTTTCGGCACGCTGGTGCCCCTTATAATGCATCGGCTGGGAAAGGATCCGGCTTCTTCGGCAACCGTATTTATAACAACCGCTACCGATGTTTTCGGTTTTTTGGCGTTCTTAGGTCTTGCCGCCGCATTGTTGGAATAAATTTTAGATGAAAGCACTTTTTTTTATTTGATTTATAAACGTGTGTGAGGCATTTACAATAACAAATTAATACGTTTAAAATTTAGAATGGATTCTTGAAAGAAAATAATATTTTATGTACAGTAAGAGTGGTACTTTAGAGGATGTGTGTGATGGTAAACGTAACGGTTGCGCTTAAAACTTTTGATAATATCAACGAAATAATTGAAGAATTGTCCCATTTAGGTTTTGAATATGATGAAGAATTCGGCTATATGGAGATTATTGGAGACCCGAGTATCCGTGTGATATTAATCGGCAGGATGCCCAAAGAAAAAACAAGATTGGCTGAAATGATGGTTGAAGGCGTAAGTTATATTCACCACGAAGATTTATATTAGGATCAAGATTAGTTTTCAAAACCCACAAAACAGTGGGTTTTTATTATTTATCCGCGGATCTAAAACATGGTAGAATAAGTGTTATCAGATCAAGGTTTTATTTATGGGGAAAATAACCGGTTTAATTTTTCAAAAAAGCATTTGTTTATATTTTAGCCTTATGGTTGTAGGTGCCAGCGGGTTTTTCTTCGCTGTTTTGCATCCGGGCCGTCTGGGTTTTTACGCGTTTATAGCGGCAGCCGCGTTGGCGGGCTTTGGAGTTTCTTATTATATTTATCGCACCAAAAAAGGCGGAGGAATGCTAGTTTGTCCGTCCGGAAGCGATTGCAATGCTGTGGTATCCAGTAAGTATTCCAAGTTTATGAGCATTAAATTGGAATACTTGGGAATGTTTTATTTTGCTACCATATTTTTTTCTTATATACTGCTTATTTTTGCGTATGAACTTTTACCCTGGTGGGCGGTTGCGTTAATAGTTTTACTGACGATGGCGGCAGCGGGGATGTCGTCGTATTTATTGTTTGTGCAGGCAGTTTTGCTGCGCAAGTTTTGCATTTGGTGCCTTTTGGTAGCTTTTCTATCGTTAAGTATATTTATCGCTTCCCTTATAAGTATCGATCGTGTTCTGGAAATTTTAATAGACATACAGCCCCTGTTAAACGCCATAGCGTCCTTGGGATTTATACTCGGAATGGGCGGTACTGTTGCGGCGGTATTTTTGTTTTTTAAATTTTTGCAAGATTTTAGAATAGGCGATGATGAAATGAGTGTAATTAAAAATATCGCTGAACTTATCTGGACGGGTTTTGCGCTTTTGTTGATTAGCCAGTTGGCTGTGTATGTGTCAAACTCACAGGTTTTGTCTCAAGACGGCGTGTTTTTGACGAAAATGACATCCATTTTAATTATGGGGGTAAGCGGAGCGATAATTATGGTAATTTTTGCGCCCTTATTTTCCATGGTTCCTTTTGGAGAAGAAAAGAAAAAAGAATCTCAGGAGCATTCGTCTCTGCTTGGGGCCATGCGAAAACCCATATTTGTTATGGGTGCCATTGCTCTGGGCTCGTGGTTTTTTGCGTTTTTTGCGCACCACATCACGGCGAATTATTCTTTGTTAAAAATGTTATTTATTTACGCACTTGTTTTGGCAATTTCCATTATCTTTGCTTTTCTAATTGAACGACAAATACGCGAAATCAGCACGCACACAACAAACGGTGCTGAATAAAAAACCTTCTCACTAATTTTTTATCGTATTTACTTGACTTTCTATAGGCATTAAAAAATGGGACTGAATATTTTAGATTGTGCGGGACCTTTTGAATGCGGGGCGTTTGTAGCGCTAACGCTGGCTCCGCAAATAATAGGGGCAATTTTAGTTACCGGCATTTTTGTTTTTATAATGGACAGAATGGGGAAGAAAGAAACCCTGTTGTATAAAATTTTAAAAATTTCTCTACGCGCAGAAGAGGCGTTGCTTTTAATTGTGGCTGTCTGGATACTATTGGCACTTGTTGCGATAAAATAAAAGCACATCGATAAAAAGTTATTGACATTATACCCCCCGGGGGTATAATGAAATAGATGAAATCGGAAATAAAAAAAATTATCACAAATCGCCTTAAGAAAATAGAAGGACAGGTTCGCGGTGTTCAAAAAATGGTGGAGAATGAAAAATACTGTGTGGATATAATTACGCAGTCAACCGCCATTAAAAAAGCGCTTACCGAAGTTGAGGGGTTGTTGTTAAAAAATCATCTGGAAACGCATGTCGCCTGGCAAATGAAAAGCGGCAAGACAAAAAAGGCGACAGAGGAAGTATTGAAAGTATACAAATTGTCTCAAAAAAATAAATAAAATTACCACATGTCACATTGTTGCGAACCAGAAGGCAAAAAAATAGAGCATAAAATGGAAACGGAACATAAGGGCCACATGGAAGGCCAGAACCACAACGAAGAACACCATGACCATGTAAGCCACCATTCCGGAATGGTGGCCGATTTTAGGCGCAGATTTTGGGTTTCCGCATTATTATCCCTGCCGGTTTTATTTTTTGCACCCTCCATACAGGGTCTTTTAAATATAGATATTACTTTTGAGGGAAGTAATTATTTTTCACTTTTTTTAGCGACTGTAATTTATTTTTACGGAGGAAAACCGTTTTTATCCGGCCTTTGGGATGAGTTAAAAGCAAAATCTCCCGGAATGATGACATTGGTTGCGGTTGCTATTACTACCGCATACGCATATAGCGCGGCTGTGGTATTTGGACTTGAAGGAAAACCGCTTTTGTGGGAATTGGTAACCCTGGTTGACATAATGCTTTTGGGACACTGGATAGAAATGCGCTCGGTGCTTGGAGCGTCTCGTGCGCTTGAGGAATTAGCCAAACTTATGCCGGCAACTGCCCATAGATTAAAGGGCGGCAAAACCGAAGATATTCCTTTGGGAGAACTTGTTGTCGGAGACATGGTGCTTGTAAAGCCCGGAGAAAAAATACCGGTGGATGGTATTGTTGTCGAGGGCATGTCGGATGTTAACGAATCCATGCTTACGGGCGAAACAAAGCTGATTGAAAAAGAAAAAGGCAGCAAGGTTATAGGGGGTGCTGTTAACGGTGACGGTTCTTTGACGGTGGAGATTAAAAAACTGGGCAAAGATACCTACCTTTCACAGATAAGCGAACTTGTCCGGCGCGCGCAGGAGGACAAATCAAAAACACAGGACTTGGCCAATAAGGCGGCGGTATTGTTGACTGTTGTGGCATTAGCCGGGGGCGTCATGACCCTCTTTGCATGGATATTTTTAACATCGCAGGATTTTGCCTTCGCGCTAGAGCGCACGATTGCCGTTATAGTGATTGCCTGTCCGCACGCGCTCGGGCTAGCAATACCGTTGGTTGTTGTTTTTTCTACGGGAATTGCGGCAAAGAACGGCTTACTTATAAGAAACAGGACAGCGTTTGAAAACGCGCGCAATATAAACGCGATAATATTGGATAAAACAGGAACTTTGACCCGAGGAGAATTTAAAGTATCCGATGTTAAGGGTTTTGACGGCGTTGACCCAAAAGTTATTTTAAATTACGCGGCTTCTGTGGACGCGCATTCAGCTCATCCAATATCAAAGGCGGTCGTTGAAGCGGCTGAAAACAAAAAAGAAGTAAAGAATTTCAGGCAAATTCCCGGGAAAGGAGCCGAAGGCACGGTGGAAGGGAAAAATATAAAAGTTTTAAGTTTAAGAGCGGCCGTTGAATTAAACGCTTTTGTGAACAGGCATAAGGCAGTATCAGATTTTTCAAAACAGGGTAAAACGTCGGTTGTAGTTTTTGCGGATGATATCCCCTTGGGGATAATCGCGTTAGATGACGAAATAAGGCCCGAATCAAAAAAGGCAATTTCACAACTGAAAGAAATGGGCATCAAAACTATAATGCTGACAGGGGACAACGAAGCTGTAGCAGAAAGAGTGGCCAAGGAAATCGGAATTGAAGATTATTTTGCCGAAGTATTGCCGGAACAAAAAGCCGAAAGAATAAAGGAAGTGCAAAAGAAAGGATATAGAGTAGCCATGGTAGGGGACGGCGTTAACGATGCGCCCGCTCTTGCTGTCGCGGATGTGGGCATTGCCATTGGCGCGGGAACAGATGTTGCCATGGAGGCGGGAGATATAATTTTAGTGAAAAGCAATCCTATGGATATAGTAAAAATTATGGATCTTTCCCGTAAAACTTACACAAAAATGCTGCAAAACTTATGGTGGGCGGCCGGATATAATATTTTTGCCCTGCCCGCCGCCGCCGGTGCTCTGTATTGGGCGGGAATAGTTTTAAGTCCTGCTGTCGGCGCCGTATTTATGTCTTTAAGCACTATTATTGTCGCTTTTAATGCTACACTATTAAAAAAGGCAATGTAATTATAATGAACCGCAAAACAATAACAATTTCTGTTCTATTTGTATTTTTATCCATAACTTTTTTTGGCTTTTTTATAGTCGGCAATATGGAACATGATATGCACATGCCTTGTCCATTTTATATTTCCAATTCTCCGGATTGTCCTGATACGGGAATGTTTGGATTGGTATTTCATCACGTGAATTCAGTTAAAGCGTTTTCGCAGGCCGTTATCACTATAGGTGTTTTGAGTGCCTTGGCCGGCCTTGCGTACTTTTTCGACAGGTTTTTATATCGGTGTTTTCGTGCTGGCACAGAGCAAAAGATAAGTATTATTAATATAACAACAAAAAACTATAATAAATTAAACGAGCAGGCCTTTGCGCCACTTTTAGATTTTTTAAACCAAATAAGAAATGCGCGCAATTCTGATGCTGACGGTTTGACATACGAGGCGCATGGTTTTTTACCCGTCTAAACGGGAGTTTATTAGTTAATTATGCGCCTGCTCAAATATAAGCAGGCGTTTTTATTTAAAATGAAAAACAAAAAAAGAAATTTACTACTTGTAGCAGGCATAGCCCTTTTTATCGGTTCGCTTGCCGGACTAGTCGTGATAAGCGAAGAAGAGGAAACAGTTATACTCGAATATTCCGACAGCGTTCTCTTGGCTACGCACAGCAGTTTTGATTTCGGTACGATAAATATGAAAGACGGAAAAGTGGAACACTCATTCGAAGTAAAAAACAACGGAGAAGAACCCGTTATAATAACAAAGGCCTATACTTCCTGTGCGTGTACAGATGCCTATATTTATGACGCGGGGGGCAAAGAATACGGGAAATTTGTAATGCCCGGGCATTTGGGAACATCTTCTGCCAATGTGGTTATTAATCCGGGAGACACAGCTGCGGTAAAAGCTGTTTTTAATCCTGCCGCGCATGGGCCCGCGGGCGTTGGATTAGCGCAAAGGGTTGTATATCTTGAAACTAATTCAACACAATCGCCAAGAATGGAACTTTCGTTTGAGGCAGTTGTGACAAGATAATATGGATGTGATTTTAGGAGCTTCTATAATAGCGTCTTTTATCGCGGGTATGGTCGCGTTATTCGCGCCCTGCTGTATCGGATTTATATTTCCGGCATACATGGCATCGGTATTTAAAAAGAAGACCAAGATAATAAGAATGACTCTGGTGTTTTTTGCGGGAATCGCGGCTATTCTTATTCCCATAGGCCTTGGAGCCGCCTGGCTTGCCGGATTTTTCAGGGATTTCCATAAGGAAATGTATCTGATAGGGGGCATATTTATGATGGTATTGGGCGTAATGGCTATTTTGGGAAAATCCATTCCTTTGTTTCCCGGGTTAAAGAACAGACATCCGGCTGTATCGGGACTGGGCATGAGTTCAAAATCGGTATTTGGACTGGGTTTGCTTTCGGGTGCCGCGACATCATGTTGTGCTCCGGTTCTTGCGGGAGCTATGACATTAGCCGTAATATCAGGCGTTTTTTGGAAGGCGCTTATAGTGGTGTTTGCTTATGCGTTTGGAATGGTGTTTCCGCTTTTTATCGCAGCTTATTTTTACGACTCATTCAAACTAGAAAATATGAAGTTGATAAAGGGAAAATTGGTTGGTATAAATTGGGGATTCAAAAAGACAACCGTGCATACCACCAACCTTGTATCGGCTTTCATATTTTTGGCAATGGGCCTTGTGCTTGTTTTTATGGCGCTAAGCGATAATACATTCTGGGCGCCTGAGGTGCAGGTAAACATTGGAAATTGGCTCAATGAAAAGTCGCAGTCACTTCTTGAAAAATTAATGCTGGTCCCGGAATTTATCTGGGCCTTGGCCATAGCGGGACTCTTTTTGTTTTTTACGATAAAAGCAAAAAGGTCCGGAAATAAAAAACATGGAGGAAATTAAAAAAAGCTTAAAAAATAACAGTTCTCAAAATAAGGGCGGGGCATCACTCCTGCCCGGCATCGCGGTTTTACTTGCGGTGCTTTTGATTTTTAGCCAAGTGTTTTACATAAGTTTTTCTTTTAAACCAAAATGGATACTTATTAAAACTTCTTCTGGATTACGGTTAGTCAAAAATCCTGAAATGCTAAAAATAAAAGCGGAGCAGATAGAAAGCGGGCTTGCTGAAGCGGTAACGCCCGCGCAGGGAATAACAATTCTCGCGAATTGGGAGGATCTTGGCAAAAAACTTGTCGAAACTGGGGTTATAGACGAAGATAAATTTTATTCTTTGTATGAAGAAAGAGAAGGCCTTGCCGAATATGAAAAAAAACTCCTGGAAGAAGACAAGAATGCCGAGATAGTTATAAATTCGGCAAACGCGAATTTCATTCTTAATCTGCTTTGGGCTTTCGGTTTGGCCAATAAAAACAGAATATTGGAGGAAGGCCCGATGACAGATGAAAAGTATGGGGGAGATGCGGGGAGGTTCGCCTCCACGGGTGGGTGGAGCTTGGCAAAAGGCAATGCTATGGACCATTACAACACGCATGATTTTGTAACACTGACAGAAGGAGAACAAAAACTGGTTGAAGAGGTTGCTAAAAACATATATCGCCCGTGTTGCGGTAATTCTGTATACTTTCCCGATTGCAACCACGGCATGGCAATGCTCGGGCTTCTGGAATTAATGGCCGCCGGGGGCGCGACAGAACAACAAATGTATGATACGGCGCTGGGTGTGAATTCATTCTGGTTTCCGGATACATACATGACAATAGGAAAATACTTTGCTCAAAGAGGTGTTTACTGGGACGATGTAGACGCAAAAGAAGTACTGGGGTCTTTATATTCCAGCGCACAAGGATACGCGCAAATAGCGCGGGAAGTTGAACCGATAACATCTGGCGGAGGTGGTTCGTGCGGAGTTTAGGGGCTATAATAGAATTAAGATAAAATAACTTATAGAAATATGAAAAAATTATTTGTTTCTTTGTTAACCTTATTGGCGCTGTTGCCCATTAGCGGTTTAGCGCACACGGGAAGGATTATTACATGAACACAGGCGGTGATTACTACATGCACATGTTGGACTGGCATGGGACAGGCGGAGGAGAAATGATGGCCGGATGGGGACTTGGAATTTTATTTTTTGCCACCTGGTTGGTTTGGTTGGTAGTAGGAATTTTGGCTATTATCTGGCTTTGGAAAAAAATAGACAAAAAATAATTTTTTTTGCGCCTTGACCCCTCTGCAAAAGCTTTGAGATACGAATAGACAAAAATAAAAAAGATGAGTTTGTGTTTAAGGAGATATTTGAATCTGCTAAGGAATTTGGCGTAAAAACAAAATATATTGTCGGCCCCATAAACAAGAATAATATTGTGCGAAATATAAACAACTACGAGGACGCAGTATTTTATGTATCAGGACCTTCTCCGATGGTACACGCAACAGAAAAATTATTGTTAGATACGGGAATTAAAAAACAAAGTATAAAAACGGACTTTTTCCCCGGCTACGAGGGAATATGAATTTTTATACTGCATTGTTGATATTGGAGTGCCGGACCTTGTCTATATTTGGTATAATGCATGTAAGGATTAATTGGTATTAAATCTATAAAGGTCGTTTTTAGAAATAAAACAGATTTAAAATGAAAAAACTTTTAGTTTTTACAGTAGTTCTCGGTTTGGCGCTAAGTGTCGTCGGCGCATCAGCCCATGTCGAAGGATTTCCCGAGGCAGGTATAACGCCCGACAGCTTTTGGTTCTTTTTGGACCAGTGGGGTGAGGGCATGGCCACTTTTTTTGCCTTTAGCAATGACGCAAAAGCGCAAAAATATTTGGAACGCGCTGAAGAACGGCTTTCCGAGGCCCACGAACTGGAGGATAGAAATACAAGAATGAGCAGGGAAATGGGCGCGAAGGATGTAGCGGGATTTATAAAAGCCATGGAGCTTTATCAGCAGCATTTTGCCGCGGCGGTTGAAAGGGCTCAAAACGCAAGTGAAAATGTTCAAGCGCGAGTTGCCGAAGCCACTCTTAAGCATATGGAGGTTTTAGAAGATGTTTTGGGACATGTTCCCGAACAAGCGCATTCCGCGATAGAAAGAGCAATGGTCTCTTCACAGCAAGGACAAGAAGCGGCACTGGAAGCGCTTTCAGAGCAAAACTCTTCCCGTGCGGAGGAGGTAAGGCAAAATATCAACATGATGGGTGATGTTCCGGACAATAATCCGGTAGATCTTCCGTAGAATAGCGAAATGCAGACCACTAAATTAAAACCCGCCTTTGGCGGGTTTTAATTTAGTGGTCTTTTCTGTTTTTGTATATATCTTTAATACTATCTTCTATGTTAAGTCCGGTATTGGCAACACGCAAAAGCCGGACCAATCTTATAAAACGCGCTATTCGTAAAACCCTGAATAGTCCATCGGAAAGCGGAATAGAGCTGATAAGATCCAGCCAGTTTTGTTTTATATATAATAACTTTTTGCCGGCAAATAAAACGCTGACACAAAAATCTGTCAAAAACACATAGGCAATAGACAGGTCCAATTTATCCATAAGGGATATTGTTTCCTCCGACACATTGTTGCCGAAAAACTCATAAAGAAGCATGCCACCGCTCAAAAGAGCAAGTAAGGCCATAAGTAACTGGTAAAGAATACTGCCCTGAAGAATTGAAATCGCGTTTTGTATGGAAAAATTTCCCGTGGATGATAAATTTTTTCTTTTCTTTTTCACATTTAATATTTTATCATCAAAAAGAAGCGTAGTATAATTAGTTTATGTCAGAAAACACTTGGCATTCGATGTCGCTTGTAAACATTTCCAAAGAACTTAAGGTTGATTTTGAAAAAGGCCTAAGTAAAAAAGAAGCTGCCGAGAGGCGGGCTTCTTTTGGGTTGAATACACTACCAAAAGGAAAAAAGAAAAGGTGGTGGTATTTGTTGTTTAATCAGTTTAAAAATCCTTTGATTTTTATACTCTTGATGGCTGCCGGAATCACTTTTTGGCTCGATACATATACGGACACCGCGGTTATCATGGTTTCGGTATCGGTAAATGTAATTATTGGTTTCTGGCAGGAATTTCGCAGTAATAAAATTTTTGAAAAACTGGAGAAACTTGTTACGACTATGGCGCGTGTGCGCCGAAATGGTAAGCTAGAGGAATTAGACGCAGGAAATCTTGTGCCGGGGGATATCATTTTGATATCGGCTGGAATGAAGGTGCCGGCGGACGCGCGAATTATATCACAAGTCGATCTTGAGGTCACTGAGGCCCTTTTAACCGGGGAATCCGACCCTGTTAAAAAAGACACCAAAGATTTGGCCGAAGACACCGTGCTGGCCGATAGGACTAACATGATTTTTATGGGTACGGTGGTGGAAAAAGGAGAGGCGGAGGCCGTGGTAGTGGGAACGGGCGCCAAAACAGAACTTGGAAAAATCGCAAAATTAACCGCGAATGTAAAGGATGAAAAAACACCTTTGCAGGAGCGCTTAGGAGTTTTAACCCGCAGGATTTCCCTTATGGTTGCTTTTTTTGCGGCAATGATTCTGTTCGCGGGTTATTTTTCTGAAAATAATTTCGCCGTACTTTTTACCCTGGCCGTAGCCGTAGCTGTGGCCGCTATTCCCGAGGGTTTACCGGCAGCTTTTGCTGTGGCTTTGGCGGTCGCTTCACAACGCATTTTAAAGAAAAAGGGCCTTGTTAAAACCCTTATTGGTGCTGAAACTTTGGGTTCCACAACCGTGATTTGCACCGACAAGACCGGAACTTTAACAGAGGGAAAAATGGAGGTGGAAAATATTTTTCACTTTACCGATAAGAAGCGCATAGAACTTGCGCTTGCTTTTGCAAACGAAGCGAAGATTGTGGGAGCGGGAAAAATTTCCGGGGAGGCAACTGACAGAGCAAAGATGGAATTTTACAGAAAAGCAGGAGGAGATTTGGAAAAAGACCTTGACGAGCTTCCACGCTGTGCTCTTTTGCCTTTTGACCCCCATGAAAAATATATTGCCTCCTTTCATAAGTACAAGGACGGTTCAATCAATATTTTTGTGACCGGGGCGCCCGAAACAGTTTTCGGATTTAGTAGTATGCCCAAGGAGGAATACGAACATATTTCCGGCGAAGTTGACCAACTGGCATCAGAAGGATTTAGAATAATCGCTGCAGCGGAACTTCGCATAGAAGACAGCTCGCGTATTAATTGCAAAGACAGGAATGACCTTAAAAAATATATTTCAGATCTTAATTTTCTGGGAATAGCCGCCATACGGGATCCTATCCGTTCGGATGTAAAAGAATCTATTAAACAAGTACGCGAAGCGGGTCTAAGAGTGATTATGATTACTGGAGACCACAAGTTAACCGCGCGGGCAATTGCCGGCGAACTTGGATTTAATATGGAAAAGGAAACTTGCATAGTGGAGGGGGCGGAGCTGGAAAAAATGAGCAAGAAGGAACTTAAAGAGAGGATAAAAGAAATAGAGATTGTCTCTCGCGCCACACCAAGCCATAAAATGTACATTATTGAAGCATTGCGTGCCAACAAAGAGGTAATTGCCATGACAGGCGACGGTGTAAATGATGCGCCTGCCCTAAAAGACGCGGATATTGGAATCGCTCTTGGAAGCGGCACGGATGTCACCAAAGAAGCATCCGATCTGGTGCTTCTTGATGATAGCTTTTCAACTATAGTGTCTGCTGTCCGCGAAGGACGCATTGCTTTTACAAATATCAGAAAAGTGACCATCTTTCTTATTACAAACGCATTTACCGAGACAATTTTAATACTAACCTCCATATTATTACGGCTACCCTTTACGGCTATTACCGCGGCGCAGATATTATGGGCAAATTTGATGGAAGACGGATTGCCGGGTTCGTCTTTGGCGTTTGAGCCGGGTGAGAAGGGAATAATGAAGCTAAGGCCGTACAAAAGGAACGAGGCCATAATCAACAAGCTTGGGTGGCGTATAATAATTATTGTTGGAGTTTTGAGCGATTTGGTTTTGGTGGGTCTTTTCTTGTGGCTCGTTTATTTAACTGATTTAGAGCCCAAATATATACAAACAGTTATGTTTGCTGCTTTAGCCACGGATACTCTTATTTATATATTTTCTATTAAAACGCTTAGTTTCTCCGCGTTTAGCCGAAACGCCTTCAATAATAAATATCTGTTGTTGGGGGTTGCGGTCGGTTTTATAATGATGTTTTCTTCTGTTTATCTTCCGGTGCTTAACACTTTTCTTGGAACAGTACCACTCAGTTTTCTGGGTATAGCCCTTGTGTTTTCCTCCGGTATCATTCGTCTTTTGATGGTTGAAACATTAAAGTGGTGGATGCGCAAAAAAGAACGGATTAAAAATGGAAATTCCCCGTCTCCACAACTGAGTGTAGTAAAGTAAAAGCAAAATTAAAATAAAAATTCAGTTGGATAATATGTGTTTTTGTATATTTACAAAAACACATATTTGTTTTATTATTTTTGCAGTACGTTGCAAGGAGACAAGAATGGATAAAAAGATTTTACTCGCACTTGGCTGTCTTGTTTTTAGCGCCCTTCTAACGGCGGTTGTATTTTTTATGAGCGCTCCTAAAGATAGGACACTAGCATCCTTTGCGGTTGTGTACTTCATGGTTCTTTTTATGGCTATTTACAACACGGTACGCCTTTTTAGAAAGGCGACCGAACCGATCCAAGATGAAAAGTAATCTATAAAGCCCGCCAAAAGCGGGTTTTTTATTTTATATTTAAAATTGACAATTATAATTTGTGGTGGTATAAATTTATCATCTGTCCTTAAACAAGGAGAAGTCGAATGCCACATGACACTCAAAGATCAGGCTTTTTTGAGGAAATAGCGGTTCGCAACTATACGGAAGCGCTGGAGATTTTGGGACATGATTTTATAGCCCCGGTTCAGGCGGCTAACGCCTGGGGTTTAAAGTATTTATTTGTACAGCTTGCCTGTCTTGCAACTCTGGTTCCGCCTCGGGAGATTCTTCTTTGGGCCCGCGATAATAATTGTATTGTTATCCCAGGTCCGCCTCGTAAGATGAACCTTTTGGATATAAGAAAACTCGATTCACGGTCGTTCCGGGGACCTACCGCTTGGTATGAGGAGCAAAAAGAAGAGTTTAGCCTCAACGATACGGTTGACACAGAATGGCTTGTCGTCCGCAAGGGGTGGATTCCGGACTCAACAGGCAAGAATTGGCTTAATCAAATAGCTATGCTGGGCATTGACGAGCGTGTCCCGAATGCAGCTCAGGCCGCCTGGGCGTTCAATACTTATACCAAGGTTGCAGGAGAAAACCCGTTTACCGACATTGCTTATGTTCGAACCTCCTCCGTGTATTCGGGCGGAGGTCATGTGTATGTGGGATACTTCTGGGACGAAGCCAATCTTGTCGTGATAGGGGATAGTGATGATACGGCCCGTGCCTTTATAGGCCTTGCTTCGTGCAGAATTTTTTAGTGTCAAAGACCTTGCGCAAATCGCACAAGGTCTTTTTTATTTTATCCACAAACGCAGCTTACCGGCGGATGATAAAATAAAAGATATATCCGAAAGATATATCTTTTATGGGAACAAACAGGTATGGGGACAACACATTGGACAGAATGAAAATGGCCGGAGGATTTTCTGATAGGCGCGGAAGGACCAAACTCGCCGTTATTGTAAACAAATTACAGAATCAAGGTTTATCGGACTACGAAATACAAAGCGCCTTGAAGAATTACGGCATAAATGTGGATACAACAACAATCAGAACTATCTTGAGTTAAAATTTTTACAAATAAAGGAAAGTCCTGCATAAGCAGGACTTTCCTTTATGAGGCTCGAAGATACAAGTATCTCGAACCTCATATTAATTATCCTAATTTTTTATTTCCCGGTCAACAAAAGTTATCCACAACCTTTTTAAAACAAAGAAAAAGCCCTGCAGCGCAGGGCCTTGGTGTTATTTGTTTTCTTCGGCCTTTTGGAGACGCTCGAGAAGTTCCTGCAGGGTACCTGTCATAACAAGAGTTTGCGGGTTTTCTCTGGCCGCTTCAAGCCATTGCGCGCCAAGAGGCGCGGAGATCCGCAAAAGGTCATTTTTTGAAGCGATATAAATGCGGGATGAGCCTCGTTCGTGTCCTCCCCACCACCAAATATCAGGATCTATGACCTGTACTCCCATGTGGGTTAAAGACGGACCGGAGTCCTTCAGTATGTGCAGGGTGGTTAATCCGAATATTTCCCCGATAAGCTCGCGGACGCGCGCTTCGTCTGCCCCGGTCATTTCCGACGCGGTTTTTGTGATAAAAGCGTTATAGTGGACGCCGAAAGTTCCATTCCCATGATCCGGAATTTCGGTGTAGGGCACAGCCAGCAACCCTTCTGATTTAAGGGTAATATAATCGGCGATCTCGCGTGCCACATCAGCCGATCTATCTGTGGCTGGAGGTGTGAACACATCCGGAACAGTACCGCCGGAGTTCTGGTTTGGAAAAGGCCCGGAAGAGTCGGGAGGAGTTGTTGTTTTTGGAGACAAAACCAACATTGTCAAAACAAAAACAATAAGCGCGGTTACCACTGTAAGCCTGTACTTTTGCACGTCGCTTCCTTCTGGCGTTTTTAAACAACTGCAAAGAGTATAAAATAAAAATCTTGGCCTGACAAGGCCAAGATTAGCTGCTTTGTATGATATAATTTTGAAAGGTCATTAATTTTATTTTTTGAATTTGAACAATTACAGTATGAAAAAACAATTGACAAAAAAGGCCAACAACGCGTCCGAAAAAATAGAAAAACTTAAGGCAATAAAAGAAGAAATAATAAATTTGAAAAACTCTCCTTTATATGATTTCCGCCAGAAAGAGGGAAATCTTCCTGTAATAGGAGAGGGAAGCCACAGTGCTTCTGTAATGTTTATAGGGGAGGCTCCTGGCGCAAATGAAGCCAAACAAGGCAGACCCTTTTGCGGAACTGCGGGAAAAATTTTGGATGAATTGCTTATTACTGCGGGATTTAAAAGAGAAGAAGTTTATGTGACCAATATCGTTAAAGATCGCCCGCCCGGAAACAGAGATCCCGAATTGGCGGAGATAGAACTATACGCGCCGTTTTTGATGAGGCAAATAAACACAATAAAACCGGATTTTATAATTACTCTGGGAAGGTTTTCCGGAGAATATATAATGGCTCAGTTTAATCTTAAGCAAGCATTTACAACAATAGGAAAGGTGCACGGCACGGTTTTTGAGGGTATGGCAGAATACGGAAAAGTTAAAATAATTCCCATGTATCATCCAGCCTCCGCACTTTACGACAGAACCAACAAAGAAAAACTTGTGAAGGATTTTAAAAAACTTAAGGCTTATTTACAACATAAGTAGCTGTGTTATAATCCCGGTCAGTTAGTTCTTTTAGAAAGGAGGCAGACAGGTCAAGATGAAAAGGGGATACTGGTCTCCTGAAAACGGCAAGCGCATTCATTATGTAAAGGCGGGAGACGGGAAACAAGTCCTGCTTTTGCTTCATGGCATAGCAAATTCTATGGAGCAATGGGTGGAAGAGATAAAAAATTGGTCTCGTGATTTTACGGTGTATGCTTTTAGTTTTCCGGGATGCGGGTTTAGCGATTCTCTGAACCAGCACAAAATGAGCTTGGATTTTATACCTCTTTTTATTGAAAAGTTTGTTGAAGCTTTTGAGATAAAAAATCCCGTTATAGTCGGAGGTTCTTTTGGAGGACTTGCGGCAATAGAATATACACGGCATTTCCAAAATAAGGTAAAAAAGCTTGTTCTTGTGAGTTCCGCGGGTTTGGGAAAAGAAATAAATCAAATGGCCCGCATTGCTTCGATTCCTATAGTCGGAGAGATATTGTATTATTTGCGGCGAGACAAGGATGCGCCGCACAACATCGGCATAACCCTGCGATTTATGAGAACAGGCGTTAATATATTCGGACAGAAAAAAAGAATATATCGCCTTGAACATTTGAAAAATATAAATGTACCTGTTCTTATTGTTCACGGAAGCAATGATGAGATTTTTCCGGTTCAACACAGCATTCGAGCCGCCGAGATACTTCCGGATTCAAAGTTGCATATTTTTGAAAAAGCCGACCACTGGCCCCCCGAAACTCATCGCGAGGAATTTTGCGACCTTGTGCGCGAATTTGTTCGCGATTAAAAATAAGCGCCGTTAAGCACGGCGCTTTTTATTGGCACTTATAATTTTTTATGCTACATTGGGATAAGGTGTAATTAAATAAAAATTATGAAAACTGAAAGTAAAACAAAACCAAGAGTAGCGAAAAGAAAAAAAATAGCAAATAACGATTTAAAACAAAATCCCTATTTAATACCCGCGTCAATAATTCTTGCCGGCGCGTTTATGGCTGTAGGATTATATTTTTCAGGAGGAGGCGGTTCCACGGGTTCCGCTAATGTTAAAAATACGGATGCGCCTGGCAACGATCCTTCTCAAGCAGAAGAAGTACTGGGAGATATACGCGAAGTTACCGAAGCCGACCATATAAAGGGCAGTATTTCAGCGCCGGTTAAAATAGTTGAATATGTGGACTTGGAATGCCCGTTTTGTCAGAGATTACACGCCACACTACAAGGTGTTGTTGAAGAATACGGTGACCAAGTAGTTTGGGTATATAGACACGGAAGTTCTGTTCACCAGAAAACAGAGCAGGAGGGTCAGGCGGCAGAGTGTGTGGCTGAGCTTGGCGGAAACGACGCATTTTGGGCTTTTATAGATAGAATGTTTGAAATTTCTCCAACTAATGACGGCTTTCCCTTGGGGGATTTGCCGGATGTGGCCGCATACGCAGGAGTTAACAGAAGCGCTTTTCAGGAGTGTTACGATAGTGAGAGGCACGCCAGTAAAGTAACTGAGGATTTTGTAGATCAGAGAGAAGCCGGAGGCAGGGGAACTCCGCATACGGTTGTAATTGCTCCCAACGGTAAAAAGTTTCCGATTCAGGGAGCACAGCCCTACAGTGTTTTTAAACAGACAATCGATCTGGCACTAGAAGAAACCGAATAACAATAATTGAATATGTTTAGAGCTTTTGGAAAAGTATTTTCTAATACCGGTTATTTGTTGCTATTTTTATGGGTGAGTGGCAAGGTTTATATTTTATCGGTTCTTTTTCCCAACTTTTCTTTTATAAAGGCGGTTTTTGCGTCTTCCGCTCCCATAGAAAAAAAGGCAATAATTTTAGCGTCCTTAACCGCAAACATAGGTGCTAACAATTCGCTCTTTTCAATTGTAATAATAATTGCCATCTCCGTTTTATTCGCGGTTAACTTTGCGATGATTGTTTTTATGATACGTAAAAACAGATCCGCCGTTTATGATAAGGGAAAGGGAAATCTTTTAGGAATATCCGGCGGACTGATAACCGGAGCGCTTGGTATAGGATGTGCCGCATGCGGTTCTTTAATACTTACCCCGGTCGCAATTTCAATCGGGGCCACGGGTATTTTGGCCGCATTGCCATACGGCGGAACCGAGTTTGGGTTTCTGGGAATAGGCCTTTTTATGGTTTCTATATACTCTTTATCAAAAAAGATAAACGATCCGGCTGTTTGTCCTATTGATTAGCGATAGGTTTTGGGTAGACGTAATATACCGAGTATCTTTTCAAATCGCGGGCCGATTTATAATTCATGATATGAGTTATAAATAAAATACGACTCATGGGTATGAGTCGTATTTTATTTAAGCCATATGGTCTTTTATAAGTTGTTCCAGTTCCCTTACATGCTCTTCTTTGTCCGCCTCCATTTTTTCCCAGAATTTTTGGCATTTGGCGCAATCGCCGGCGTCTTTCAGGTAGTGGTTTTTAATTCTCCACAAGCTTTTATTTTCTTGCACAAGTTGGTGGTGCAGGTTGTATGTGTGATTTTCCAACATAGGTAGTTTTTAATTATAATATCGCCAATTTTTATTATATCATGCCGCTGTCTTTAGATAAGCATCGTTCCTATTATATCCGAATGCCCGCGCATGAATTCTCCCGCGCTCTTGGCCTTTTCTCCTTCCAACTGAATTTTTTTAATAATAACTGTCCCTTTTCCGGTTTCTATAGTTAGGTTCGCACTATGGCGAATCACTTTTCCGGGAGCAAAAGATTTTTTGTTGCTTGTTTCAAATGACAAAATTTTAAGACGCTTGCCGTTCCATGTGGTAAAAAGTCCGGGCCACGGCGTAAAGGCCATTAATTTTCTTTTTAAAACTTCGGCAGGCGCATGCCAATTTATTCTCCCGTCTTCGCGCGTTATCATTTTAGTATAAGTTGCCAGACCATGATTTTGTTCTTTGGTCTCCAGAGAACCCTTAATCCACTTTGGAATAGTTTCTATTAATAATTTCGCTCCGTGCAGGGCTAACTTATCGGATAAAGTTTCGGCCATGTTGCCCTTTTTTATCTTTAGTTTTTCTTGCGCTAAGATCGGCCCGTGGTCCAGTTTATCATCCATAAGCATTATGGTTGAACCTGTTTCTTTGTCTCCGCTCAATATCGCGTGTTGCACGGGAGAGGCGCCTCGCCAACGCGGCAAAATGGAGGGGTGCACATTAAGCGCTCCTTTTTTTGGGGTTTCCAATATGTCAGGCGGTAATAATTTTCCATAAGCCGCTACTACAAAAAAATCATAAGAATCCGAGCGGAGTTTGTTGATAAATTCATTGTCTAATCGCTCCGGCTCCAGCACCGGTATTTTGTTTTTTTTAGCCAGAACTTTTACGGGCGAAGGAGTGAGTTTTTGTTTTCTTCCTACCGGTTTGTCGGGCGCGGTAATAACCAAAGCCGGCTTAAATCCCGCTTTTATGAGCTTTTGCAAAACAATCTTTGAGAACTTGGGAGTTCCAAAAAATACAAATTTATTTTTCATGTAAGCGATCTAAAAAAAGTATTCCGTTTAAATGGTCTGTTTCATGTTGAAATATGCGCGCCAAAAGTCCGCTTGCCCGTACCTTGAATTTTTTCCCCGCTCTGTTTTGGGCGCGCAATACAATTTCGCTCGAACGCGTTGTAGGATAAAATTGGCCCCTTACACTCAAGCATCCCTCATCTGTTTCCTCTTTTTTTTCTGAATAATATAAAATTTCCGGATTAATAAATACGGTTTGGTACGGAGGCCTTAACCATGTTGTCGGATCGTGCCACATTCTTACCTTGGGAGCGTACGCCTTGGGTATTACAAAAATACTTTTAGATATATTTATTTGAGGCGCGGCTATGCCGGCACCGTCTTCCTTTTTAAGGGTTTGCCTCATATCTTTAATAAGCGAAGTTAACTTATCGCTTTTAAAATCTTTTATAGATTCAGCGGGTTTGTGCAATATTTCCGCCGGATGTTGTACAACTGTTTTTGGGGTCATAATTGTGATTCTACGCATTATACAACATCGGCTGGGTCAACTTCAATTTGCCAAAGCCGTCCTGCTATAGACAGTAGCTTGTTTCTAAGTTTTAACTCTTTTGGTTTGCCGCTTTTTCCGACGGGCCATTTAACTAATATGTACCAGGCATATTTTTCCGCGATTTTTGGGATATACCCGGGAGCAGGGCCCAATATTTCCGCCGCGTCTTTAATATTTTTAAATTCCTCGGCCTTCAGCTGTGTGTCTAACCTGCGCTTCATTGTTACGGCTTCTCTTTCGGCCATAATTACATCTTTGTTCAAATGGATTAACTTTATGATATGGGAAAAAGGCGGCCATTTTAAATCTTTTCTTTTTTCTAGTTCCCTTTTGAAAAATTCTTCCATGCGTGGATTGTTTATAAATTTGAACAGTTCCAGTTCGGGCAGATAAGTTTGAATTACCACTTCTTTCTTTGTCATGTTTTTCAGCCGCCATATAATTTCGTACACCTTCTCATATGCCTGGTAAGATGGCAATCCCAGTATTGAGTCAGCCATAACAACGGCGATTAAGTCAATGCCGGAAAGCACATTTTCGGCAACTGCCATTTGCGTGCCCACTAACACCTGATAATCTCCCCTTTTAAAATTATTCAGGATATTTTTTTGGTCTTCGGTATTTTTAGTTATATCGCTATCCATCCGCGCTATTTTCACTCCCGGAAGAATCTTTTGTACTTCCTGAACAACAAGCTGGGTTCCCCCTCCGAGCTGTTTTATTCTATAGCTGCCGCAATCCGGACATATGCGCGGAGGAGGAATCTTAATTCCGCAATGGTGGCATATTAACTTGTAACTTATGCCTTTGTGTAACACAACCGCGGAGTCGCAATTTGAACATTTAACTATGTATCCGCAATCCCGGCACAAAAGAGCGGAGGACAAACCGCGCCTGTTTATAAAAAGGAGAGCTTTTTGCTCCTTTTTAAGGGACTTTAGTTTGTCCTTAAGCTCTTTGCTTATTATTCCGGTGTTTCCGCTTTCCAGCTCTTTTTTCATGTTTACTATTTTGCAATTGGCAGATTTATTTTTTTGTTCTACGATTTTCCACCTTTCGGTTTTAGCTTTGTGCCATTTGCTCACAGAGGGTATCAAATCTCCTTCCATAAGCCGCGCGCCGTATATTTCGGACATGAGTTCGGCGACATGAGGCGCGCTGAATTTGGGATGTTGATCCCACGATACATGCGATGAATCATTTTCTTTTTCTATGATTATATTCTCTAAATTTTTAACAGGGGTAAAAATGGCCGAACGGGTGCCCACAACGGTCTTCGCGGTTCCTTCATAGGCGTTTATCCATATATCGCGCCACTCAGTCGCGCTTGTGTTCTTACCAATAATTGAGACCCCTTTTTTAAAAGAATTTGGAAGCAGTTCCAAATGCAAATATTTTGGCACAATAAAAATACTCGGGCCATTTTTAATAAAATCCTTATAATATTTTTCTCTATCCCGTGTTATCAATAATACTTTTTGCGGAGTTTTTCTTTGAGTGCCGTTTGCCAAATCGGCCAGATCTTCCAGTCGGCTTAAAAGGGGCTTTGTTGGTTTTGCAAAAAAAGGAGGAAGCATTCTTTTTAGCATCAATCCGGCTGATACAAAATAATACTCCGCTAAGTATTCCGCTAATTTTAAAAACTGCTTGGAGAGCAGGGGTTTTGTGAGCAGTCCTCGTCGGATGCTTTTTAAAGAGTATGGAGATTTTTTAACGCTAAGTTTTTGGCGTTCCGCCTGGGTCCTTTTTACAATAACAGCAGGCACCAAGCGAGACGCCAAGGGCACTTCTACCAATTGTCCCAATTCAAATTTTTCACTGCTATAATAAACAGGTTTTTGCAAGCTTGATCTGGGAATATTGGTTAAGGGGATTACTAGGTATATGTACATGCCAATTTTGTAAAAATTTTAATTTTGTTAGAAAATTGAGCACCCTGCACCTTGTGTCAAGGTGAAGGGTAAGGGAGTTAGTAAATTCGCTGCGCTCATTAACTCAACTACTTTACTTTACTTTATTTTATCATTTTTCCACAATAAGTTTTGGTATTGCGTTTATTTTTTTTATGATATAATTAAGTTGTGTTTATAGTGCAAAATAAATTAAAATTAACACGCATAAAAATATGAATTTAGTATTTTTAGTACTTGTTGTCATATTGCTTGCCGCGGCCGGCGCGTATTGGTGGTATTTTATGAGGAAACCGGGAGCCGCCGCCGGAGGCAGAGTTGACATGGCCGACGAAGGAGGAGAAACCGTCGCGCCCCCCATGTCCGAAGAAGGAGAAGAGGACATGGGCGGAGAAAAGACATCACCGGAGAGCGGAGCTCCCAGAGATGAGTCCATGGGAGAGAACATGGAAAAATAACAAAGCAAATTTCTGCACATAAAACGGCCTGAACAAGGGCCGTTTTATAGTTGTTAGAGCTTTGTTATTTTGCTATTCTTAAAAACATGAAGAACAATAATAATCCGGAACCGAGCGTTTTTGTTATCTTGCTGAACTGGAACAGTTTTAAAGATACAATCGTGTGTTTGCGCTCACTCGGTAAAGTAAAATATAAAAGAGTGAATATTTTGGTGGTGGATAACAACTCTTCGGACAATTCTGTGTTCGAATTGGAAAAGTTTAAAGCAGATAACCCCGGCCTTAATTTAGAGATAGTAAAAAATAATGAAAACTCGGGTTTTGCGGGCGGATGCAATGTTGGTATTAGAAAGTCGCTTACCTGTGGCGCTGACTATGTGCTTTTACTAAACAATGACACAGAGGTAAGCCCGGATTTTATAAGTCCTCTTTTGTGCGAAGCTGAAAAAAACAAGAAAGCCGGAATAATATCTCCGGCCATATTCTTTTACGACGAAAGGGAATTGATTTGGTTTGGGGGAAAAACTAAAATAAGCTGGCTGGCCATGGATAAGGCGATATCCAGCTCTCTTTTTAAAAAGAGGATTTCGTCCGAAACCTCTAATGAGAATGTTAATTTTTTAACGGGTGCTTGTATGCTGATAAAAAAAGAAACACTCCGAGAAATCGGCGAATTTGATGAAAGATTTTTTTTGTATTTTGAGGATGCGGACTTGTCTTTAAGGGCGCGAGAAGCGGGGTGGCTTCTTGTGTGGACACCATATTCCAAAATATGGCACAAAGTGTCCGCAACAACTTTGCCCTCTTTGGGTTCCGCCGGTATGCATTATTATCACAATCGTAACATAATGCTCTTGGCCAAAAAGCACGGCCCCATTTGGGTTAAATTTTATATGCATGTATGGGCTTTTTTGAAGATCGTAAAACAGTTGTTAAAAATAACAGCACGGCAAGACAAAGAAGTTTCATGCGCCATAATAGCAGGTATTAGAGATTATTATAAAAATAAATTCGGAAAAATGCCTGTATGATAAAAGTAGGTATTGATTGCCACAAATTGGAAGACAAAACAGGAGCTGAAAGAGCCGGAATAGGCAGGCACACATATAAACTAATAGAAATATTAAGCCGGCGCCCTGAACTCAAAGAGCATTACAGGTTTTATTTGTATTTCAAAGGGGCTGTTCCGAATAACATACCTTTTTTGGATAATGATATTTTTGTAAAAAGAATAGCTAAGCTGCCGTTCTTTTTTCCTTTTTTCCGGCCGTCTTTTAATGTATTTTTTCACATTGCTTTGCCCATTTATGCTTTGAAAGATAGAATCAATGTAGCATTTTTTCCCTCTTTTATGCTCCCGGCATTTTTTATGTCTAAATCTGTCGTGGTTCTTACAAACGATATATATTATGAATTTACGAAAGGAACCTTGCCTTTAAAATACCGCATAGGGTATAAGCTTTTTGCCAACTGGGCCGCTCGGCGCGCAACGCAGATAACAACGCAGACAAATGCCTCTAAAAACGAAATTTGCGAATATTTTAATATCCCCAAACATAAAATAGTGGTTGTTCCTCTGGGCGCGGATCTTGCGCAATTCGCCCCCTCGGCTCACGAAAAAGGGGATTATATTTTGTACATAGGACAGGCATTTCCTAGACGTCACTTGGCCGAAACAATGTCCGCTTTTGCCGAAATAGCCGCGGAATTTCAAGATTTAAATTTTATAGCTGTTGGGGTGGATAAATATAATCCGCCAAGGATAGACAAATTGGCTGAAGAAATAAACAAACAGCTGGGCGAACAGAGAATTGAGCGCAGGAATTTTGTAAGCGATGAAGAGTTGACCTCTTTATACCAAAAAGCGCGGCTTTTTATTTATGTTTCTTCCTCTGAAGCAATGGGACTGCCCCCCTTGGAAGCATTGGCCGCCGGAACTTCACCCGTGGTTGCCGATACACCCACAACGCGGGAAATTTTTGAAGACAGGGCGTTTTTTGTTCCAGCCAAAGAGGGGGAGTACACACCGCTCGCAATAGCAAATGTTTTGCGTTCAGCGCTTCGCGATGAAAATAAAAACAGGTATATTAAAGATGGAAGAGAAAAAATATTGGGCAAATATACATGGGAAAGACATACCGATTTGATGATCAAATTATTTAGCGAGACCGCAAAAAAATGATACGCAAATTTTTTACACCCCTGAACGCGGTATTTATAATAGGATTTAGCGTTACGGTACTTGTTATATTTGGATACCTGCCGAGACAAGCGGCATTTTTTGTTCTGGCTCTGTATCTTATTTATATAATTTTTGCCAAAACCCAGAACGGAGTTAATTTATTTCTCAGGTCAATACCTTTTTTTATAGCTCTTCCGATATCGGAAGGATTTGACAATTTTGACATGGGGCGGCTTGTGCTTTTTGTTTTATTTGCAAAGTGGCTTATAACTGATTCAAAATGGTTTGGAGAATTAGCTGTTTGGAGGGGGAGAGAGGAAATAATTTATTATGTAAAGCACCGTAGAATAGAACTGCTTGGTTTGGCATTCTTTGTTTTCGCGTTCTTTTCGCTTTTTGTTGCCTTTGACCCCATACCCGGAATGAAAAGAATGATATTTATCGCTAACGCGGCATTTTTATTTATTATATTGCGGGGACTGATAATGAAAAACAAAGACGTGGCCTCCGGATTTGTTAAGAACTTTGTTTACTCGGGCTTGCTTGCCGTTATGTTCGGGTATCTTCAATTTGTGGCGGCGTATTTTTCCGAAGCGTACATTTTTCATTATTGGTGGGGACAATTGATAAGTTTGAATATGTATGGGAGACAATGGGCTGATATTGTGACCAATTTTGGAAATACCTGGTTTTCTTATTCCGGCGATACTTTACGCTTGCGCATGTTTTCTACTTTTCCTGATTCTCATTCCTTTCCTATGTATGTGTTAATGACTTTTCCCGCAATGTTTTTTGTTTTTTTCAGGATATTTAAGGGTAAACTCGCCGAATTCAAAAATGTTAAATACGGGAGGCGCATAATCATTATTGGCTTTGGTATTTTTGTTTTAGCCAACCTCGCTCTTATTTTATCAGGAACAAGGGGGATATGGCTTTCGTCTTTGTCAGCCATTTTTGTATTAATTATTTTTAAAAAATTAAAAATATCCGGAAAGTTTTCAAGAATGATTTGGATTTCGTTTATTATTTTTTTGGCAATGTTTCCTATATATTTTGTGATTGTAAGCTTTCCGCAATTCCAGGAAACCGATTTTACATCAGCAGCTTCTTTGGGACGCTTCAGATCCATAATTGATTTTGGTGAAACCTCTAACCAGGGCAGAATACATATATGGAAGGAGAGCATTGGGTCAATTGTTCAAAACCCGGTAATAGGAGTAGGAATAGGCAATTACCCGACTGTTTTAGGAGAATCCCTATCCGCTTCAGAGGCGGGGGCCAGTGCGCATAATTTATATCTGCACATTGCCAGTACAATAGGAGTTTTTGGTCTTGTGGTATTTTTATGGATGATATGGGAAATTTTGAAAATTAGCGTTAGGTACATTAAAAAGTATCCGGCAGATGATTGGGCGGTATACTTTGCTATGTTTGTGTATTCAGCCATATGGCTGGGTACTTATCTTATGACAGACGCCGCTTTATATGATGGAAGGGCTTTGCTGGGTTTTATGGCAATTTCTGGGATAAGCGTGGGCGTTTACAGGGCCGGAGAAAATAAAATAAATGAAAAAGATGTCTAATCCGGAGGTTTCCGTACACTTAATAGTGCACAATGGAGAAAAATATATAGGCAAGTGCTTGGAAGCGTTAAAAGCGCAAACTTATCCGAATATTAAATTCCGGGTATTTGACAATGCGTCTACCGATGCCACGTTGAGCATCGCAAAAAATATATTTGCGGATATCGAAATAATAAAATTTGATAAGAATTATATCTTAGGAGGAGGATTCAACAGGAGTTTGTATTATACGGATTCTGTATATGTAGTAGGATTATCCGTCGACATAATAATGGCACCCGATTTTATAGAAAGGGCTTGCGGCGCGATGGAAAAGAATAAGAAAATGGGTGTGTTGCAGGCAAAAATCCTGCGGTGGGATTTTGAAAATAATAAAAAAACAAAAATAATAGACACGACGGGGATGCAGATTTTTAAAAGCCGAAGAATTATAAATAGGGGACACGGGGAAAAAGACAGGGGTCAATATGACAAAGCGGAAGAAATATTTTGCTACGAGGGCGCAGTGCCATTTTTTCGCGCAAAAGCGCTTGGAGAGGCAAAAATGGAAAAGTTCAAACCGTTTTACGCGCATTATAGTGATCCAGCGGACAGGGCACGGTATCCTTATGAATATCTGGACGAAGATTTCATTTGGTACGCGGATGAAGTCGATCTTGGCTGGCGCATGCGCCTTTTGGGGTGGGGTTCCTGGTATGAACCGGGCGCTTTGGCCTGGCATGACAGGCAAACAACGCACAAGCTGTCGGGAAGTTACAAAAATTTCATAAAACATAGAAAAACAGTACCCGGTTTTAAAAGAAAATTGGATTTTCAGAACCAGCGCTTGGCCTTTATTAAAAACGATTTTTGGGTTAACATGCTATTGGATATTCCCTGGTTTTTAAAAAGAGAACTTTTTTTATTCGCGTACATGCTTGTGTGGGAAAGAGAATCTTTGGGAGCTTATTTAAATATTATAAAAATGTTTGGCAAGATGATTGCCAAAAGACGCGTTATAATGGAAAAGAGAGTCGTTTCTGCCTCTAATATGCGCAAATGGTTTAAATGATGAATACTACAACGGATTATCAATTAGAAAAGCCCCGCAAAAAATCAAGAAAAAAAATACTGATTCTCAGTATTTTTGTCTTATTTGTGACCTCTGTTTTGGGTTTAATGTTCTACAAAACATCGAATGTTTTTACTATAGCGGGTAATTCAGAAGACGTCGGAACATACGATGATTTTGAGCTAAAAAAAGAAAAAGATCGTCTGGATATTCTTGTTTTAGGAATAAGAGGTGCCGGGGACGCAAATGGAGGACTCTTGGCGGATACTATGGTGCTTATAAGTTTTGATAAGGCAAAACAAAAAACGGCAATGATATCTCTGCCGAGGGACTTATACATAGAAATGCCGGACCATAATGTTCCGGAAAAAATAAACTTTGCCTATGCTCTTGGAGAGGAGAGAAGGCGGGGGGGCGGGGGACTGGCATTGTCCAAAGAGGTTGTGCGCTATGCGACCGGAGTTTATGTTGACCATGCTATTGTTGTTAATTTTGACGGTTTTAAAGAAATAGTGGATATAATGGGAGGAGTGGAAATATACCGCGATACGCCGTTTTACGAGGCCCAGCAATGGCAGGGCGAAGGAAAACCCAACAGTAAATATTGGTATCTTGCCGAGGGGGAAGTTCCGGGAAGTCAAACCGAAGGAGACACTGCTGATGAAGAGGATGGCGAGAATACTAATTTTTCTTCTGAACAAGATGTGTTGCCTGACAAGTATTGGGTCTTCAATGTTCCTAAAGGATATTCTGTTTTAAACAGCGAGGATGCTTTGTATTACGCCCGTTCTCGCTATTCATCGTCTGATTTTGACAGAATGCGCCGCCAACAGCAGATTGTATCTTCTCTAAAGAGCAAGGCGCTGTCTCTGGGTGTTTTGGCAAACCCGATAAAAATCTTTGATATTTTAGATTCTTTAGGCAGAAACGTGAGAACAGATATGGGTCTAGGGGATTTGAGAGAAGTTATAACATTGGCGCAGGACTACGCCCAGGTTCCGGTGCAATCCGTTTTATTGGAGCCGGCAGAAAACGGCCTTATTGAACCGGCAAATATAAATGGCGCTTATGTCCTTTTGCCCAGAGCCAGAGATTTTTCCGAAATAAGGACATTCTTCCAAAATATATTTGAGGATTAAAATTTTACATGAATATATTTAAAAAAATACTGACCTTTATTATACTGGCAACTTTCGTCTTTGGCGCGGGGTTTTTTGCCGGTTCTTCACATAAAAAATCTTCGGATATTTATGATTTTGCCATACCCTCCATATTTAAAAGTGAAAAGGTTGATTTTTCACTGATAAAGGACGTTTGGGATATTATACACAGAGATTATGTAAACGCGGATGAAATAAATGACGAGGCGCTGATATACGCGGCAATAAGGGGAATGCTAAGAGAACTTGGAGATCCGTATTCCACATTTTTTGACAAAGAAGAAACATCGGAGTTTGTGGATAGTGTCACGGGAAAATATGAAGGTGTGGGAATTGAAATTACGCTAAAAGACGATAAGTTAACGATTGTGTCTCCCCTTAAAGAATCGCCCGCTTTGCGAGCGGGTCTCAGAGCCGGAGACACTATAGTCGCAATTAACGGAGAGACAACAAAGGACATTACTTTAGAAGAAGCGATAACGCAGATACGAGGCCCCAAAGGCACCTCGGTTGAATTAACCGTCATTCGGGAAGAAGGCGGCAAAGAAATCGGTATAACCGTAATTCGCGACACAATAGAGGCGCCTTCTATAAAGTGGGAAATTATAGAAGACAACATAGCTTATATAGAAATATTGCAATTTTCGGATAATACAGATGAGGATTTTAAAAAAGCCGTTCAAGAAATTTTAACAACGCCCGCCGACAGAATAATCGTTGATCTAAGAAATAATCCTGGAGGGTTTTTGGAAACAGCAACCAGCATAGCCGGATGGTTTTTACAAAAGGATGAAATAATAGTAATAGAGGAGAGACAAAGAGATATCAAGCGCATACACAGAAGTCAGGGGCCGGGATTATTAGGCGATTTTCCGATAGTAATATTGCAGAATGGCGGTTCGGCTTCCGCTTCTGAAATCCTTGCAGGCGCACTACGTGACCATAAAAACACCCCTCTTGTGGGAGAAAAAACTTTTGGTAAGGGCCTGGTGCAGGAATTTAAGGACTTGCCGGGAGGGAGCAGTATAAAACTTACTATAGCTAAATGGATAACACCATCGGGGCAGTATATAAACGACGAAGGAATAGAACCCACGATCAGTATAGAATTATCCGAAGAAGATTTTCAAAGCGGTAATGACACTCAAAAACAAAAAGCGATTGAAGTGATACGCTCTATGCGATAATATAAAGTATATGAATCCCGTTAGTAATAACCCTGACGGGTGCGTGGCGAAAAGCGCGACAATGGATAAAAGGTTAATTTATTTAAATACGCTTAAAATTAAAACTGCAAAGCAGTAATTACTAACTGGATGAAAGTAATACTATTGGAAGATATAAAAAATCTGGGGAAAAAATGGGAAGTTAAAAAAGTATCAGACGGTTATGCGCGCAATTTTCTTATTCCCAAAAAACTTGTAAAAGCGGCCACAAAGGATGAGTTGGAAAAGTTAAATTCGATATTAGAGCAAAAGGAAGCTGAGGCCGTGTCAGAACTAAAAGGAGTAGAAGAAACAGCGGCCTCATTGGACGGATACGAGCTTACAATGAAAGACAAGGCATCCGATGAAGGCAAACTGTATTCGTCTATTACAGCCGACAAGATATCCAAGGCCTTGAAAAAGGCCGGGTTCAATGTTCCCGCTAAGTTTATAAAACTTGAAGATGCTATAAAACGCGCGGGCGAGTACGATATAATGCTGGAATTTGATCACGGGCTCGAAGCACAGGTAAAAGTGATAATAGAACAAGAAGGTTAACAAAAAACCCGCAATTGCGGGTTTTTTGTTAAAGCACGTCTATAACTTTTGCTCTCCTTTGTTTTCCGTCAAAATTCATTTTTCGCTTTTCGCGGAACTTTATGACTCCGTTCCGCGCTGCGTACAGAGTATCATCTCCTCCTTGTAGGACGTTTTTCCCCGGAATAAATTTTGTACCTCTTTGGCGCACTATTACCGCTCCGGCCCTTACCGCTTGTCCGCCGAAAAGCTTCACGCCAAGACGCTTTGATATTGAATCTCTTCCTAGTTTGGTAGAGCCGGCCGCTTTTGTTTTTGCCATGGTGTATTTTTAATGATAAATTTATTTAATGATGAAAAAAGATTTGTTTTATATTTTCACTTTTTCACTCGGTATGATAATTGTTTTCGGATTTGGTTATTTTACCTCAAATTTGATGAAATTGCAAAAACCTCCGATAATCATAGAAAAAGCAGTAAACGAATCAAATTATACCCAAAATAATCAAAATTTTCAAGAGGGAGAGGTTGTCGCAAGCGTAAACAGTGATAAATTCCATTTTTTGAATTGTTCGGGAGCAAAAACAATCAAAGAGGAAAATAAAATATATTTTAAGTCCGCGGCCGAAGCAATATCAGCGGGGTTTTCTCTCGCGGGTAACTGTAAATAAAAACCTTCTCTTTTTGAGAAGGTTTGAGGTTTGCTAAAGGTACTTTTCAAGGAGAAGTTCCGCGATTTGAACGGCATTTGTTGCCGCACCTTTGCGCAGGTTGTCCGCGACGACCCACATATTAAAGGAATTTTTTGCCGACCTGTCTTTGCGTATCCGCCCAACAAACACCTTGTCCTTGTCCACAGCCGCCAATTGTGTCGGGTATTCGGCATTTTTGGGATTATCGATAATCTCCACACCGGGAGAATTCGATAACAGTTCACGAAGCTCATCAGTTCTTATGCTTTTTTGTGTCTGAAAGTTGATACTTTCTGCGTGCCCGTAGAAAACCGGGACACGAACACAGGTTGCAGACACAGGCATTCGCGGGATACCCAAAATCTTTCGCGTCTCGTTTATCATCTTTAACTCTTCTTTTGTATCTCCGCTTTCCGTAAAATCATCTATATGGGGTATGCAATTGGAAAAAATAGGGTATGGGTAAACTTTCCCTTGCATGCGCTGTAAGAGATATCCGTTCTCATACGCCTTGATTTGTTTTCCCAATTCGGAAATCCCTTTTTGTCCTGTACCCGAAACCGACTGATAAGTTGAAACTACTATTCTTTTTATGCCGACCGCATTTTGAATAGGGGAGAGGGCAACAACCATTTGTATCGTTGAACAATTGGGGTTTGCGATAAGGCCCATTTTTCCGTTTTTCCAATATTCATCGATGTCTTGAGAATTAACCTCAGGCACAATAAGCGGCACGCCCGGATTCATGCGCCATGCGCTTGAATTGTCTACAACATAACATCCGCTACTTATCGCCAAAGGGGCAATCTCTTTGCTTACCGAAGAACCGGCTGAAAAAAGTGCTATGTCAGAGTTTTTAAAACTGCTTTCAGACAAAACCTCGACCGTAAACTTTTTTACCTGTCTATATCCTGCATTGAAATAAATTTTCTCGCCCTCAGAGCGCTCAGACGCAAAAAGTTTTAACTCAGATAAGGGGAAATTTCTTTCTCCCAAAATTTTTACCATCATCCTGCCAACGGCGCCCGTAGCTCCCACAACAGCAACGCGAGGGTTCATGCAGACCTCCTTTTAAAGAACCACAATGTAAATAGTATAGGATAATAAACTTATTTTGGCAATAATCAGATATTGAGAAGTTCCGAAGCGGAAACCTCTTTAATTTTGCAGGTTTTTATTTCCATATGGGCGTTTTCAAGATTATATAATTCTAAAGACGCGTTTATTCCAAGTCCCACATTGTGGTATAATTGCTGCGATTTTGGGATAATTAGGTTTTCCAAATCCCGCGTATGCGTTTTTCCCAAAGAATCTCTATAAGTTAGGGTGGCTATGGCAACCCTGGAATCTGTTTTTTCCACCACGCTTATTTTAAGACCCACATCATAAGTATTGTCTATGGGGACCTCCAATTTAGTTACCTCCATTGTTCGCACATATCCGGCGTTGTCTATAAACATTTGCCGTACGGTGTTGAAATCCCCGTCTCCTATCGCGTATCTAAGTTCTCCCTGGCTGTTATAAAAAGATAAATTTGTGTTTATTCCGCTTTTTAAAACAGAACGCAGGTTTAGCTCAAAATTAAAAAATATGCTTATCGGGTTTCTCAGGAACGCCGCACCCGCCAATTTGCCTGGTTGCAATTTGATTTTTCTTTCTTCAAATCTTAAACCGCTTCCCGACACCCAATCGGAATCCAAATTAGAACAATCAAAGGTGCTTTTGTCCTCTTCGACTATTTGAATATTGTTAATTTCCTTTGTCCCTGATTCTAAAAGAGATAAACTTGACAAGCTTAGGGCTTTTTTGATTTTTTCTTCCCAGGTTAACTCGGGATTTTTTATGAGGTCGCTAACAAATATGGAGCCGGACAAAATTGTAAAAACAGCTATTAAAAATCCGAGAAATCTGTATCCATGCGTAAAAGGACGCCATATGCGACTCATCAATCTTGTTAACGGATTGTGTTTTACTCTGCGCATGGACTATCTAGAATTATTTAATTGTAACTGAGCTCTGCCGAAAAAACTGTTATACTCTCAATTTTAGTATAACACATTTTTTATTTGTCAACCCCTCACATGGCGGTCAAAGAAATGTATATGGTATCTGAACTAATTAGGTTGGGGTTTACTCAATTTCCATGTGAGGGGTCAACCCCTACTTTTTTAAGCTTAATCCTTGAGCGGATGAAATCTTTTGTGGGTTCTTTGGGCGTATTTGTCCGAAGCGTGAACATAGCGCGTGGTGGTATCGAGAGATTCATGGCCCAAGAGTATCTGTATGGCAGCGGGATTTGCTCCTTTTTCGGCAAGATAGGTGGCAAAGCCGTGTCTTAGCGAGTGAGCGCTGGTGGGAACATTTATTCCAACAAGGTTTCTATATTGCTTTATTTTCATTTGCAAATAATTTGTGGAAATCGGGCGCTTTTCCTGAGCGTTCCGGCCTCTGTACGGAACAAACATAAAATCCGAATTATCAGAGCGTTCGTCAAGGTATGTTTTTAAATGCCTGATTGCGCGGTCCGTGAGATAAACAAATCTTTGCTTTTTCCCTTTGCCCGTGATAAATATTTTACCGGTTTTATCAACCTGATCCCTTTTTAAATTAACCAGTTCGCTTATTCGCATACCGGTGGCAAACAACAATTCCAACATTGCCCGGTTTCGCAATCCCACCAGTTTATCCTTTTCGTACTCATTTGGGGTTTCAATAAGCCGTGTAAGGTCTTCCAATTCGGCTACTTGAGGGTGTTTTTTCTCCGTGCGAAGCAATTTAATTGATTCGGGAGCTATGGGCACTTTGTAATCCATGTCTATCAAATATACCAAATACCTTCTCACAGAGCTCAAAATTCGATTGATAGAGCCGCTTTGTAGTTGTTTTTGGGGTTTTGCACCCGCAGAAGTTTTGCGGTCATTTGAGGTCAAATATGCCTTAAATTGCTCAATTGTGCGCTTTTGTATGTCGGAGAAGGGGAGACCGTTCATTTCGGAGGTCAAAAAAGCGCCCAGTGTCCTTAGGTCTCTTTCGTAGTTATATAGAGTTTCCTTTGAATAATTATTTGTCTGTATGTGAAGCAAAAAATCATCAAAGTATGGCAGTATTTCTTGTTTGTCTTTTTTTGTCATAAACTTGGGGGAGAGGGGTTAAATAGCCGGGGCGGGCTTATATTAGAAGTATATTAAACTGAGTATAATATCTCTAATGCTCAGTTATATATCTATTATAAAACGACATACTATGTCGTCAATACCCTATTGTGGATAAACACGGTTCCTCAGGTATCTATTTTGTATCTGTATTATCTGTATTATCGGTATTAAATAACCTATTAATGGCATCTACGGCCTTGAGAATATCTTCCAGCGCCTGCACCTTCTCTTTTACAAGCAATTGTACTGTTGCCTGCGTTCTGTTAAACGAATCGCGTACCACGGCAGCGGCATTGTCCAGCCAACTAACAAGTTTATTCCATATATTATTGGCCGTGTTCCACATCTGTGAAAACGTCTTTTCCAGATAACTTTTAGTCCACTGCGCTCCCGGAATTTCATTTATAATGCCTTCCGGCAACACAAACAACAATATCAGCAATATTAATGCCAAAAGTATAATGCGAGCCGGTAATAAATTTAAAATGCCCATGGTGGTATTTTATAAAACCTTGACAGAATTAAATATTTATTACATTTTCATTATACCATTCTAAGGTAAATAGTCAAAAGGATTCAATGTCGCTCCGATGGGAAGAATGCCCGCAATTGCACTTGGTTTAGTATGGAATGTTCCGGGTGCGTAAACCATAAAATGCAAATGCGACCCGGTTGAATACCCGGTGGAATCCATAAAGCCCACCCTCTCCCCTTCTTCAACCGGACTGCCTGCTCCGGCAAGTCCAAAATCCGACATATGGGTGTACACGGTTACAAGGCCATTGTCATGTTTAATGGCAACCCAATTGCCATACGCATATGGTGAATTTTCTATCGCTACAACTACGCCTCCTCTCGCCGCCTTTATTGGTGTGCCGAATTTTGCGGCCATATCCACTCCATTATGGAATCCTCCCTGTCCATTGTCACATGAAGGATAAGAAGCTCTGGCGAAAGACGAGTGTAAACATCCATAACCTTGAGTTATAAGCACATTATCCGCAGGCCATGACAGAATGCCATGTCGCGCACTGGGTAACGCGCTGGGATCCAATGTTCTGCGAAGCTGGTCTTCCAGTTCAAATATTTCTCTGTTTACTTCCAGTTCCTTTTGACGGATGTCATTCAAAAACTCCTGGTACGCGGATTCTTCTTCTTTAGTTTGCCTTAGAAGTAATTGATGGTTATACCTTCTGTTCTCAAGGATGATTCTTTGGCTTCTTAACACCCCCTGTTCTTCCTCCAATTCTGTCCTTTTTGTTTCAAGCGTGCCATTTGCCCCTATTAATTCCTCTTTCAATTTTTTTAATTCCTGAAGATCTCCGTCTATATTTTCTTGAAGCGCTTCCCGCGCGTGTACTTGATTGAAAAATGACGAAAAGCTTTCGTATTTTAAAATTAATTCAAATGTGGTTTCCGAATCATTTTTATTTATCTCGCGTATCATGGCTGTCATCTGGTCTTTTTTTATCTGTATTTCTTTTTCTTTTTTTTGTATCTCAAGATTTATTTTTTGTATTGCCAATTGCGTTGAGCGGATTTCTTCCTGTTTTATGCTTATCTTTGCCTGCAAACCTGCGACATCGCTATTAAACCGGGCTATTTGAGATTCAAGCGTATTTGCTTCCTCCCGGGCATTATACAAATTTTGTGATTGTTCTTCCGCCTGCGCCCTTAGCTCCTCAAGCAGTTTTTGGCTTTCTTCAATTTGCCGTTCGTATTCTTTTATTTTTTCTTCGTCTGTTTGTGGTTCTGCGGTTCCTCCCGTGCCTTGTTCTTCCTGGCTAACAACATCTTCTTCTTGCGCAAATACGAACCAACTATTTGCGATTAAAGCGGCCATTATTAAAACTATAAATAATAGGACAGATTTTTTGAGTGTTAGCGATGTCATTTATTTTTTTCAATTGCTGCTTCAATCCTTTTTAAAACCTCTTCTTTACCCAAAACATTCATTACCTCAAAAGGTCCGGGGGACGCTTTTTTGCCTGTCAAAGCGACTCTTAAAGGCCAAAGCATCTTTCCCCTATCCCCTGTTTCCTCCGCTTCTGGCATGATTAACTTTTCTAACTCCTCCATATTCCAGGATTTTTCATCTATATTTTTAATTATACCACGCACATTTTGCAGTATATTGATAAGTTCTTCTTTTGTCATTTGTTTCCATATAAGCATAGGTGCTTCGTATTGAGGTTCTTTGAAGAAAAATTCCGTTGCTTCTGCTATGTCTTCCAGCTTTTTTACGCGAGTTTGCTCTAAAGATACCGCTTTTTTAATAAACTCCGTGTCCAGTTCTTCTTTTAGCAGACCGGCTTCTTTAAGATAAGGCATGCAAAGCTCCGCGAATTTGCCCGTATCTAATTTGCGCAGGTATTGGCCATTCATCCAATCCAATTTTTCTATATCGAAAATCGCGGGTGATTTTTGAATGTCCTCAACCGCAAACTCTTTTATTATTTGGTCGGATGTCATTATTTCTTTCCCGTCTTCTTTGGGGCGCCATCCAAGTAAAGACAAAAAGTTAAACATGGTATCAGGCAAATATCCGCTTTTTGCGTATGTAGATACGGATGTCGCGCCGTGTCTTTTGCTTAATTTGCTTCTGTCGGCTCCAAGTATAAGGGGTATGTGTATATATTCGGGTTTGTTAAATCCCAGGGCTCTTTGCAATAAAATTTGCTTTGGAGTATTGGGTATGTGGTCTTCCCCCCGCAATACATGGGTTATTTTCATTTCAAAATCATCCACTACGACCGCAAAATTATACAGAGGGCCGCTTATGTTTTTTGCTATGGAAAAATCACCAAGAAGTTCCGCGGTAAAACTTATTTTACCTTTTACGGCATCTTCAAAACTTATTTTACCTGTATGGGTGTTTTTAAACCGGATAATAGATGTGTTTATTTCGTTTTCGTCCGGCGCGCTATCTCTATAAGCGCATATATGGCGCGGGGCCTCTTTTTTTTTCGCCTGCGCTTTTCTTTCTTGTTCCAATTCTTCCTGTGTGTGCCAGCAGTAAAAGGCCGTTTTTTCCTGTAAAAGTTTTTCTATATACTGTGTATAAATACCCGTTCTCTCGCTTTGCTTATAGATTTCATCCCACTCAAGTCCAAGCCACTTCAAATTTTCTAGTATATCTTTTTCCCATTTTTCCTCGGACCGCTCTTTGTCCGTGTCTTCTATGCGCATTACAAACCTTCCGCCGTAGTGTTTTGCGAATAAAAAATTAAATAAAGCCGTATGAGCGGTGCCTACATGCAAAGCGCCCGTTGGAGACGGCGCTATTCTTACTTTTATATTTTCGCTTTTATTTTCCATAATTTAACAGGAGTAGTGCTATGTTTTTTGCCGCGTCGGGCTTGGCAAATTTTGAAGCGGCCCGGCTCATTTGTTCCGCCTTGTTCTTGTCATTGATAATACCGCTTATTTGGCTTAAAAGAATATGAGGGATAACATTAGATCTTGATAGTATCACGCATGCTCCCGAGTATTGATAAATTTCGGCGTTTTTTTCCTGATGTCCGCCCGCGGAATTTTCAAGAGGTATCAATATGCCCGGTTTCCCCAGTTGCGCTATTTCAAAGATCGCTCCGGCTCCGGCTCTGGAAATTATAATATCGACCGCGGTAAAAACATTTTTCATTTCAATTTCATTAAGAGTCGCAAAAATATGGTAGTTATCCCTGTTTTGTGTGGACAGGTTTTCTTTGGCATATTTTACAACAGCGTCATAATGCCTATCTCCCGTCTGGTGTATTACCTCGTATAAAGTTGTAAGTTCTTTAAGCGCGGATAGTATTAAACTGTTTATTTGCAGAGCTCCCTGGCTGCCTCCAAGGAATAATATAACCGGCTTATTTGTTTTTATATTAAGTTGCGTTTTGGCAAATTGCTTGTTTCCCTTTCCAAGATCTCTGACGGGATTTCCTATAAATACGGTTTTATTTTTTGGTAGATTTGGAAATTCAATCGGAAAAGACACCAAAACCTTATCTGCGAAACGAGCCAGTATCCTGTTTACGGCTCCGCTGACACTGTCGGATTCGTGTATTACGACAGGAATTCTGAAGAGGCGGGAAATTATTACAACAGGAAAACTTCCGTATCCTCCTTTTGAAAATACAACATCGGGCATATACCACCAAAGATGCACAAACGCTTGAACAAGTCCCATCAATATTTTTATAGAATCAAAAATGTTTAAAAAAGAAAAATAGCGGCGCCATTTTCCGGCAGCGATTCTTCGCACTTTTATATTGTTGCCTATGAATAATTCGGTGGCATGTCTGTCGGCGGGTCCTACAAAGACAACATCGGGAGCAAATTTTTTCTCTCTTTTGGCTTGAATATACAATTGTCTGGAAACGGCGATAAGAGGAAAAATATGTCCGCCCGTTCCGCCTCCCGCTAATATAATACGCATATTTTTTATTTGGCCTCTTTGGATAATTGGAGCATAAAACCAAGAGCCGCAAGCATTACAATAAGAGAAGACGACCCATAACTTACAAGCGGCAACGTTATTCCGGTAAGAGGCAAAACACCAATTATTGAACCTATGTTTATGATTGCCTGTAAAAATATCCAAATTGTTATACCCGCCATTACAACTTTTGCGAAGTGGTCTTTTATTTTTTCGGCAAGCCACAGCCCCCTCCAAGCAATAGCAAGATATAGCAAAAGTAAGAATCCCGCGCCTATGAATCCTGTTTCTTCCGCCCATACCGCAAATATGGAATCATTCATTGCCAGAGGTATATTCGTTTTCTGCAATCCCTGTAGGGGTCCAAAGCCCCATATTTTTCCCGCGCCGATTGCCACAAGTGCCTGATTAATTTGATAACTCACACCCAAAGGATCTTTGCCGGGATCCAGTAAAACCAATATTCTTTCCATTCTGTATGGAGCTATTTTAACAAGAACAAAAAATGTCGCAATACCAATAGCTCCCATATATGCCATATGGCGCAAAGGCCCTCCGGCAACGAAATACATTACCCCGGCTGTCAGAGCGATTATTCCGAATGTGCTTAAATCCGGCTGTAGTAATAATAACATCGCCAAAATCGCCAGCATTATCAAAAACGGCGCTAAGCTTATTGTGTTTTTGGAGGTTTTCAGGCGCGTGCTGAACCATGCCCCTAAGTATAAAATAAAAGTTAATTTAACCAGTTCTGAAGGTTGGAATGTGAAAGGTCCCAATTCTATCCATCTTTGCGCAATTCCTGATTTTACAGATAGTCCCGGTATAAAAACTAGGGTCATTGCCAAAACAGACAACAAAAAAATCAAAGGCGCGATTTTCCGCACTTTGTCATACGGTATTTTATATGTAACATATGCCGCTATTCCTCCTATCAAAAGTCCATATACAATTTGATGAAAAAAATACCCGTAAACATTTCCTAAATCTCTTCTGCTTTGAGGTATTGATGCTGATAACAATGCCAAAAGCCCCACCACCAGAAGAGCCAGGATTAAATACATTAAAATCTTATCGGGAGAACGTTTTGCTTTTAGCGCCATATTTTTTAACTATATCGGCAAATTTGGACCCTCTTTCAAATTCGTTAGCAAACATATTAAAACTTGCCGCCGCGGGAGATAACAGTATTATCTCAGGAGATAACCCCAAAGAATATTTTAAGGCCTCCTCAAGATTTTTTACTTTTTTAAATCTTGGGTTCCATGTTTTATTTTTTACTCCGCACATGTATATTTTATCACTTGCCGAGCCAGGCAACAAAGCCAAAACATACACCCCCTTCAGATTTTTTGAAAATTCATTATAATCCAAATTTTTATCTTCCCCTCCCGCTATAAGAGCGATTTTTTTGTTTTTAAAATTTTGTAAGGAGTTTATGGCGGACATAGGATTTGTGGCTGTCGTATCGTTAAATATTTCTGCCTTATTTATGCTTCCTATGTACTCCAGACGCCCTTTTAACCCTTTAAAGTTTTTAATTATCGGTTCGTATGTTTTTTTGCTTACTCTCATAATTTTTGCTACATGTATCGCCGCCGAAATATTATCGGGGTGTATCTTGGGATTTTTTATTTTTATATTATCTCCGGAAAATAAGACCACTTTAGATTGAGCATTTTTAGTCACAGATCTTAGGGCATTATTTATAACCAAAATATCATTTTTATCCTGCCATCTAAAAATTGTTTTTTTGGTCCTTGCGTAATCGGAAAAATTTTTATATCTGTTTAAGTGATCACGCCCGATATTGGTTATTACAGATATGTGCGGACTTTTTTTAAGCCCTTCCAGCTGAAAACTTGATAGTTCAATTATGCCAATGTCTCTTTGCGCTCTGTCCGCATATTTCAGCGGGGATACCCCCATGTTCCCCGCCAGATAAGTATTGGGGTATTTTGTTTTTATAATTTTATATATAAGCACCGCGGTGGTTGATTTACCCTTTGTTCCCGTTATTCCTATAAGTTTTTTGGTGTTTGCCAACTCAAAAAACAATTCGATTGAGGTATTGATTTTTATCCCTTTGCTTCGCGCGAGCGCTAGATACTTTGAATCTTTCCTAACCGCAGGATTTTTTATGATAAGATCCGCGTTCAAAAAATCTTTTTGAATATGTTTGCCTAAAGTTAAATTGACATTATATTTTTTAATTTTTTTTAAAGGCATTTCAAGCTCTTCTTCCGTTTTAAGGTCTGTTACAGTTAAATTCGCGCCCTGTTTAATAAAAAACAAGGCGTCTTCTATCGCGCCTCCGTTTAAACCCAAACCCATCAAGGTAATTTTTTTTCCCAAAAAATCTTTCATTTTTTGGCGTGATTTTCTAAAATCTTTCCCTCCATTTGCTTTAATATATTATTTTCAACGGCCACCTTGCCGTTTACAAACACATATTCTATACCGCGGGGGTATTGGAACGGATTTTCGAATGTCGCGGTATCGGTAATTTTAGAAGGATCAAAAATTACAATATCGGCAAAGTATCCCTGATTTATTTGTCCCCTGTTTTTAAAACCTATTTTTTCAGCGGGCAATGATGTTATTTTGGCTATCGCCTTTTCCCACGACATTATCTCGTATTCGCGTATATATTTTCCCAAAAACCTGGGCATTGCGCCAAAATTCCTTGGGTGCACCACTTCTCCTTTGCCGGAACCTTCCGCCTTATAGCCGGCTCCGTCGGAAGTGATAAAACTTTTATTGTGTGCCAATGCTTTTTTAAGGTTGTATTCGCTTATTGTCTGGGTAAACACAATAACTCTGTTTCCCGAAGCATCGATAAGGTTAAGTACGGCCTCCTCCGGACTCGCATCCTGATTTTTGGCTATATCCTTTATTTTTCTGCCGAAATAAGTGGGGTTTATGTTCCCCATCGCAACTGTCATATCCCCGTATGAATACGGATCATTTTCCATGTCTTTAATAAGTTTTTCACGGGTTTGCCCGTTTTGAATATTGGGTATTAAACTTTTGTTTCCTCCTTTGCTTGCCCATTTGGGCAAAAAGGAATAAAGCACGGAGGCGGTTACGGTGTAGGGGTAAACATCAAAATTAACATTGCGGACTTTTTCTATTTCTTTTAAGGCAGGGGTAAACTGGTCCCAGAATTTTTCGCCCACAACTTTTAGGTGGGATATTTCGATGTTTGCTTTGGTTTGCCGCGCCATTTCAAGGATTTCATTTATGGATTTTTTAAAATGTTCAGATTCGTCCCGAATATGGACAGAATAAACGCTTTTGTGAGATTCGGCCAATCTCGCTATTTTTGAAATTTCTTCCTTATGGGCATGTTCGCCGTGCGCGTACGCAAGGCCGCTTGATATGCCGAAAGCTCCCTCATCTAAAGAACGTTTCAGCATTAAAGTCATTTGCCCAAGTTCTTCTTTATTCAGTCCTCCCGGATCGCTTTGAACCAAGCCCCTCCTGACTGTTGAGTGTCCCGCAAGTGTCGCGATATTAACGCCGAACTTATGCTTTTTTAATTCCTCTATATATTCACCCATAGAAAGCCAGTTAACATTTATCCGAGAAATATCTCCCCACTTTTGTATGGAATTAACAAAGACCCCGTCCGTTAAAGGGGCTAAAGAAGATCCGCAATTACCCATTAAAATACTTGTTATGCCTTGTCTTAGTAAGCTTTCTTGAGCCGGATTTTCAAACAAAGTAACATATGCATCCGAGTGGTTAAGTATGTCAACAAACCCGGGTGACACAAAAAGGCCGGTAGCATCGATTATCTTTTCATCCGGTAACGGCTTTAAGTCGCCGACCGCTGATATCTTGTTGCCGTCTATTCTTATGTCTCCCTTGAATCTTTTTCTTTCGGTACCGTCAATAATTGTTCCTCCTTTAATGAGCATTGGCTATAATTTAACCAAACGGGATTTTATCCGTTCGTTTGTGTACATACTTATTATTTTATCAAATTTTTCCTTACGTGCGGTTGTGTAAAAGATGGTTCGGCCCGGAATTTTTCCCTGAATCAACTGAGAGCTTTTCTTAAGAAGAGTTTTAACCCTGCGGGCAATGGCTTTGCCCGAATCAATAACATGTACCTTTTTCCCGGCTATTTTTTGTATTTCATATCCTATTAACGGGAAATGCGAACAACCCAGGGCTATTACATCCACATTTTTATTTTTTAATTTTTCAATCGGGCGTAAAACGAACGGCGAGGTTTTAATGTTTTCTATGTCGCCTCTTTCTATTATATCAACAAGCTGACCGCATACCTCTATGTGCACATTCTTATCCTGCGCGAATTTTTTTATAAGCCGGAGCTGATATTCGCTGTTGGCGGTTTTTTCTGTGCATAATATTCCTATACTGCCCGTTTTTGTTTTTTCAGCACAAGTTTTTATAACCGGCACCGTGCCCACAAATAAAATATCGGGGTATTTTTCGCGCATACTCTCCAGAACTTCAACCGTCGCGGTATTGCAGGCAATAACAATTAATTTCGCATCTTGTTCCTTTAGCCATTTTACCGCCTTATCCGTTCTTTTTAAAATGGTTTTTGAGCTTTTGGTGCCGTAGGGAAAGAATTTTTTGTCGGCGAGATAAATATAATCCTCTCCGGGTAAAAGATTTTTAATCACTTTATATATAGATATGCCCCCCATGCCCGAATCAAATATCCCTATGGGACGGGAAACCTTTTTACGCAAAGCTTTGGTTGACATTTGTGGTATTTATCCTACCAGGCCTATTATCACTCCTGCTCCCGCCGAAACAGCCGAAACTATCCATAACCGCATTACTATTTTGGATTCTGGCCATCCGGAGGCCTGAAGGTGGTGATGGATGGGCGTGGATATAAAAATTTTCTTTTTGAATATTTTTTTAGAAAAAACCTGCAGTATTACGGATGCGGACTCTATCACGAGTACCAATCCTATCACGGGCAAAAGCAAAGACATGTTCGTTAACATCGCTATTATTCCCAGTGCCACGCCTAACGACATGGCTCCCGTATCCCCCATAAAAAATCTGGCGGGTGGAACATTAAACCAGAGAAACGCCAAAAGAGCGCCCACAATTACCCCTATCAAAGCCGCAAGATCGAATCTTCCCTGAATAAACGCCAATACTCCATAGCTTGCAAAAGCCATCATCAGTACTCCGCCGGCAAGACCGTCTAAGCCGTCGGTTTCATTTACCGAAAACGAAGTCGCGAATATAACAAGTATAAAATAAGGGATGTACCAAAATCCTATATTGTATTCGCCAAGAAAAGGTATGTATAAAACATCCCAATCCAGGCGGAAAAAGAACCAAAACGCGCCCACGGCGGCAACCAAAAAATATAATATGGCTCTGTGTTTCATGCGCAACCCCCCCCTAAATGAGCCCTTAGGAAATATGCCCAAAAGGTCATCGGCTAATCCTATAATAGCTGCCGCGACCAAAGCCGCCAAAGGAAGATATGTTTGGCCTCTGTTTAAAAAATTAAAAATAGAGAAAGGAGAATCAGGAAACAACTCGGAAATTATCCAGAAAATAACCACCAAAAAAAGAGTCGTACCCCAAATAAGTACGCCCCCCATAGTTGGCGTGCCCTCTTTATGCCGGTGCAGTTTAGCAAAAATGGGCGCGTTCTTCCCTATGCGTATTCTTTTACCCAAGTTGTATTTGTACAGAAAATGCGTCAGTGCCGGTGTCCAAAGAATGGTTATCACAAAAGATATAGCCACCAGTCCTAAAATACGCGCCAGTTCAAAAGTATCACCCCCCATAAACAATTTTTGTTGTTAAATAATCTACTCTTCCCAAATATAGGCCTGTTTTACCCAATTAAGAAGGTTGGTTGATTCTTCTATCCTGTCGTATGCGTTTAAAACGACAATCGCGACAAATTTATTGGCATTGGGAGTTGCCGACAACACAGTCATTGAAGGTCCCGCCTCTTCCGTATAACCGGTTTTTCCCGCAATAATTTCACCATATGCCCCAATGAGGGTATTCAAGTTTACCCAATAGTGCGTAAATTCTTTATTCAAGGGCTCTGTCGTATAATTGGATGTGCCCAGTATTCTGGCCACATTTTCATTTTGGAATGCCGCCCATAATATACTGGCAACACCAAATGCGGTTGTTTTATTTTCCGCGCTTAATCCCGACGGCTCAACAAAAGATGTATCTTTAAGGGTAAGTGCGCCGGCTTTTTGGTTCATTAAATCCACAAAGCTCGGAGTTCCTGCCTCGCGAGAGCCGTCATAAAACTCTTGTATTGCCACCGCCGCGTCATTGCTTGATTCAAGAAGAGCCGCGTACAGAAGCTGCTCAATGGTCAGTTCTTCCCCGACCAGCAAACTGGCGGAACTGCCCTCCGTTCTTACGGCGTTTTGAGATACCGTTGCCACATCCGATAGATTCATATGCTCCGCGGCAACTAAAGCCGTCATTAGTTTTGTAAGGCTGGCTATGGGGCGCGGTTCAAAAACATTCTTTCCGTACAGTATTCTCGCACCTGGCAAATCTATTGCCAAAGCGCTCTCCGCTTTTATATCCACAAATGGCACTGACCAATTTCGTACGGGAAGAAGCGTTGATGTGGAATTGCTTTTTACATAGCCCGAAAGTGACGAATGTATTTCCAGGGCCTGCGGAAGGTATGCCGGCTTGGGATTATATTTTTTAATAAAATCTTGCCTGGAAATAAGGCGCAAGTCGGAGCGGTCCGTGCGGCTTTCCCGGCTTGTCTCGGGGTTTTCGCGAAATACAAAATTAAAAGCCGAAGATATTTTAGAAAGATTCAATCCTCCGTAAAAAAATAAAATTAAAAGTAAAAGAGGCGCTGCCACAGCCGTTGCGGCCAAGAGCGCGAATTTTTTGCGCGAACCTTTTAGGGCTTCACTTATTTTTATTTTTCTTCCGCTTAGCATTTTTTATTATTTTAATATTTAGCTCTTTAAGTAATTGTTCGCCCGCTTCGGACGGAGCATCCATTACAGAAGTCCTTCCGGAACCGGTCTGCGGAAATGCCTGCACTTCGCGCAGGTACTCTTCATTCTTTAATATCATAAGTAACCGCTCAACACCATAGGCAATTCCGCCGTGGGGAGGCGCGCCATACTTAAAGGCCTCTAACATATGTCCGAATCCTTCCTCCGTTTCTTTTTCGCTGTAACCCATTATTTTGAGAACCGCTTGCAATACACGCGGATCATGCGCTCTTATGCTTCCTCCTCCAACTTCATACCCGTTGCACACAAGGTCATACTGCGTTGTTAGTATATTTTCAATATTTTTCCCGGCAATAAGATCTTCTACAAATTCTTCTTTGGGCTGGGAAAAAGGATTGTGAGTAAAAGTCCATCGCCCGCTGTCATCCTTTTCAAAAAACGGAAAATCCACGACCCACGCGAATGCCAGAACATTATTTTTTTTGTCTTTTTCGGATCGCATGTCGAACCTGTCGCTTTTAAATTTGTCCATTGCCTCCCGATAAGTTAAAACTGGGAACGGTTTTTCTTTTAATTTCATTCCAAGGTTTTCAAAAACAGCGGTTATCATTCTTTCGTTAAGCTCCATTACTTCTTCTCTGTCGGCAAAGCTCATCTCCATATCTATTTGAGTGTGTTCAAATCCCCTGTCCGCGCGCAGATCTTCATCCCGCACAGCGCGGGCAATTTGGAAATATTTCTCGAACCCCGCTACCATAAGCAGCTGTTTGTATTGCTGAGGAGATTGCGGCAATGCGAAGAATTTTCCCGGATATATACGCGAAGGAACCAAGAAATCCCTTGCTCCTTCCGGAGTCGATTTAGTTAGGAGCGGAGTTTCTATCTCTGTAAAATCTTCTTCAAATAAAAAATTTCGCACACGGCGAATAAGTTCCGAGCGCAGCGAAATATTCTCGTTAAGCCGTTTTCTTCTCAAATCCAAATATCTGTATTTAAGGCGCAGTTCTTCCGAAATATCATATCCGGCCGTATCAATCGGAAAAGGCAAGGTTTCAGCTTTACTTAAAATTTTAATTTCTTTAACGCCAATCTCGTGCCTTCCCGTTTCTATATCCGGGTTTACCATGTTGTCAGGCCTTTTTTGTACTGTGCCGTTTATTTGTAAAACCCATTCATCGCGCACATCTTTGGCCGCCTCATATGCGTCTTTTTGTTTCGGAGTTATAACAACTTGGACTATGCCTTTTTTGTCGCGCAAATCCAAAAATATCAATTTGCCGTGGTCGCGCCGGGCCTCTATCCAGCCGGCCAGTGCCACATCTTTGCCTTCCCGGGTCATTATTTCGTTTGTGTATATTCTATTTTTCATTTTATTTTTTCCGGCATATCGGGAAGCTCTACCGCGAACGTTGTTCCGGCACCCTCCTTTGTTCCCTCTATTCTTATTGTTCCCCCGTGGCCTTCAATTACCATTCTTGCCACATGCAAGCCGAGTCCGGCACCCGCAGGTTCGATATTGTGCACTTTTTTTCCTCTGTAAAAACTCTTAAATATATTTTTTTCATCTTCCGAGGTTATACCCATTCCCGTGTCTTTTATAAATATTTCAACAATTCCCTTGCGCTTATCCTCAAGAATTCTTATGGATACTCCGCCCTTCTCGGTGTATTTAAGCGCGTTGTCTAAAATGTTTGAAAAAACATTGGAAAGCTTTCCAATATCAGCATCTATATAAACGGGATTATCCGGTCTTAGCCATTTTATTTGCAGTTCTTTGCGCTTGGCCTGCATTTCATGTCTTTCTGCAACCTCATCTATAATATCGCGTAAATCGGTTTTTTCAAAGTGGAATTTTAAAACTCCCCTTTCGGCGTGCGATACACTGAGAAAATTATCAATCATGCGTTCCATGCCCAGAGTTATTTTTAATGATTTGTTTATCACGTTCAACTGCTCCGATGTCAGTTTTCCGTAATTGCCGTCTCTAAGCAAAGACATATATCCCAACAGAGCCGAGACAGGAGTGCGAAGCTGGTGCGACACTATGGCAACGAACTCGTCCTTTTCTTCAGAAAAATCTTCATTGCCAAATAATCCGTGTATAGATTTTATCCAAGAACTTGCGAGTTGTGATATTTTTTTAAAATAGTTGTTCATTTTTATCTAAAACCTTCCCTCTCCGGTATTATAATTATACATTTTTATACTCCCCTTTTCAGCAAGCGCACTTTTTCTATCAGATAATTAAGCCAGTATTTTGGCGAAAGCGGCAAATCCTGCGCGTGCATGTAGTCGGTGCGATACCCCCCAAAACCTTTTTTAAAAAATGTAAGTCCGTGCCATGGGTGTTTTTTATCATCCTCGTTTTTAGCTATACCCCAAAAGTTGTATCGGGTTCTTCCGTTTTGTTTGGCGTCCAAAATCGCCTGCCACTGCAGAAGATAGGCCGCCGGAATTTTTGTGTCATCCGGACTGCTGGCTCCATGATGATAAAACGCCCCAGTCCCCTGTTGCACTATTACAGCAGTCGAAAGTGTTTTTCCTTTGTATTTTGCAAGGTAAATTTTAGCACTGCCCTCAAACGCTTTTATCTCTTCTTTTATGTAATTTTTAGAAAACGGGGTAAAACCGTGCTTACCCGCCGTTTGTTTGTATAATTTAAAAAATTCTTCAATAAATTCATCGTTTACGCCCGAAAATATTTCAACCCCATCTTTTTGCGCTCTCCTGACAAGATTCCTGGTATTTTTGCGCATTCCCATCATAAGTTCATCTTCGTTTTTTGTGATATCAAGTTGCCAGGCGGTTTCAGCGTGCATATAAATAGGCGCGTTTCTAAATCCTAAATCCCTGAACATTTTTTTATTCTCTTCTGATTCTTCCAGCAGCGGGCTAATTCTTATGAACGCCACTCCCCCTTCCTCTTGAGCCAATTGTTTTAAATGATTTGTGAGTTTGTCGAGAATTTGGAATTTATGATTTTGAATTTGTTTCGTGTTTCGATATTCGGATTTAGGATTTGCCCAATTTTTATCAAAAATTGGTCCTTGCGGCACAAACAAAAAATTACCCCGCCTTGCATGCACTTTTATAACCAGGGCAACGACGACCAATCGGTTATCGTCATAAAAACCGAGGTGCCATATTTTATCCCCTTCGGCTTCATTGAGTTTGCCCCATGCCCAAGAATGCAAAAAAGTGTGGTCTTTTTGCGCGGTTATAAAATCATCCCAAGTAGTTTTATCCCGTATTTCTCTTATTGACATTTGAACATTATTATGTTAGTATTTACCTGGTTCTTAATTCCGCAACAAGAGGAAACGGAAATGGTACATCTGGTACGGTTTGGATACGGACTGGTACCTATTGCTCTCGGAGCCGTGGCTGTCTTGGCAATCTCTCTGCAATGGCAAATCCCTGTGGCAGCCGCGCTGGGCGTTGTCGTGATATCTGTGCTAACACTCATAGTAATCTACATGCTGGGTCTTTTAGTTGAGGATGTTATAGAAGATCGTCGGAGAGAAAGCAGACGCATGGACTCCGCAGGAGAGGACGGACCTGGCGTGCAAGAATACAGACTCCCCCGCGGTGGTGGTGGTCTGCTCTGACCCCAAGAGGGCGTAACACGCCCTCTTTTATTTTATCAAAAAACCAACTATTTTTTTAGCGTCTCTCGCACTTGTTCTTATGTTTGTAGGCAGATTAATTACATCATTTGCGAATCCTTCGGCATTCGGACAACTACCCGCCTTATAATTCATTTTATCGGTATCAGTGCCTACGGGCGCGATAATTTCTCTGTACCAATTCCCCAGAATGATACCTTTGTCCTTGGCTTTTTTAATTATACTCTCCGCGTTTCTATGTTGAACGGGATATCGAAGAAAGACCGCGCCTTCATCATAGTTTTCTACGATTTTAAAATCAGAATTATCCTTCAAAGCGTTTTCGTAAATTTTGGCCAATTCTTTTCTGTGTCTGTTCATTTTTTCCAGCTTGTTAAATTGCCTTAATACCAAATAGGCCAAGGGTTCCGGCAGCCGCGCGGGAAAATATCGGGGCATATCGCCGTTTCTTTCTTCATGCGTTACCGCCAAAGATAGAAGTTTTAATTTTTGTAGCGCCCACAAGATATATTTCCCAACGGATTTATAAGTTAAAAGAGCCAAATATGTCGCCGGAACATGGAACAACTGCTGAAACGCCCAGAACGCGGACGGGGTCTTGATTTGAGCGTACTCATCTGCGACTTTTTCATTTAAATCGGGATTATTTACAACCAACACCCCTCCGTAAACAGATGATATAACCTTGTCCCTTCCAAAACTAAAAAAGGCAACATCTCCAAATGTGCCGATTGCGCGCCCCCGATATGTTGCCCCGAGAGAATGCGCGCAATCTTCTATAACAAGCAGGTCATTCTGTCGGGCTATAGCCAATATTTCGTTTATATTCGCCGGAATTCCAAAAGTGTTTTGTATTATTACCGCCTTTGTGTTCGGGGTTATTTTTTCCTCTAATTTTGCAGGGTCTATATTATAGGAATTGTTTATATCGGCGTAAACGGGTTTCGCCCCGGCCCATATAATGGGGTTTGCTACCGCATTGCATGTAAAGGCCTGTATTATTATTTCATCTTCTTCTTGTAAGCCCAGAGATTTTAAAAACAGATAAAGAGCGCTTCTGCCGCTGTTGGTAAGATATGTATTTTCCCTGCCAAAATATTCCGCGAATCTTTTTTTAAGCTTCTCCGTGTATTTATTTTCGTTCCATTTCCAAAACATTACCAATCGGGAAATTGCCGCAAACACATCGTCCTTTTGTACATTTGGCGATAACGAAATATGAATCATTTATTTTTATGGACAATTACTCCTTCAACTATTCTTTCGGGTATGCGGTTTTCCAATAAAATTATATCTCCCTTGTCCGTAAGTTCTTGCGTTTTCCTCAAAGCGTCGTGGGGATTGGGCAGGCAAAAAATAGCATCCTTGCTCATGCCGTTATCCATAGCTTCTTGGCACATCGCAGAATAAAAATCTCTTCCTGTCACAATACAAAAATCGCAAACTTGCGCAATTGATGCCGCGATACTTCTGTGTACTTTTTCGGCGGAGGGTCCTAATTCTATTAACGGTTGTATTACGCATATTTTCCTGCGCCCCTTCATTCTGTTTAAAACATCGAGAGCCGCCAGAACTCCGTTTTCATTAGCGGAATAAGTATCGTCTATAATAATGGACTCTTTTATCCCTTTTTTCAGTTGAAGCATGCGCGTACGGGCCTGTGTTTCTTCCAGCGCCTCCTTTATGTGCCTCCATTCTACTCGCAATTCTCTGGCCAGCGTAACGGCTCCCATTATATTTGTGGCATTATGCTTGCCCAAAAGAGGTGTTTTTAAAACAATTTCTTTGCCTTCTTCGGCAACCTTAAGTTCAAGACCTTCCGGGCTAACTTTAATATGGTTCAGCATTACACTTTGGGGGCTTTTATCGACTAAAGTGTTGGTGGCATACAAACGCTTTGGATTTTTGCATTGGCGGAAAAGAGCCCGGGTGTTTTCATCATCGCCGTTAAAAAGAGCTAATCCCTTATCCGGCAAGGCCTCGACAAGTTCATACTTGGCCTGTTGCGTGTTGGCTAAATTCCCAAAAAGAGAAACATGTTGCATATTTATACCGGTAAGAATACTTATCTGGGGCTTAGCAACTTTTGCGGTTTTTTCTATTTCTCCTTTTTTGTACGCTCCCATTTCAACTATAAAAACTTCGTGGTCCTCTTTAAGCTGTTTTAAAATCACCCTTGCCACACCAATATCGACATTTATGTTTTCGGGAGTTTTTAAAACCTTGAATTTTTTGGACAGAATATCCGATAACAACTCTTTCATGCTCGTTTTTCCGTAACTTCCGGTAATTCCAATTACAAGCAGATCCTTCATTTTTTCTCGCTTCTTTATCGCTCGTTTTATAATTCTGTTTTTTAAGAATGTAAAAAACGGCTGTGTCGCAAGTACGCTTGCAAAAACCACAACCGGTACCACCAAATCAGCCGCCACAAACCATATTAATATATTGTCAAATGACCATACAAATATTGCTGTTGTGCCCGCGCCGTACACAAAAAGCACAGTGGCTGTCACCAAAATAGCGCGAAATGTAAACTTGGGTGCCTTCAAGCTATTGTTCTGCAAATGTTGAAAAGCTCTGCTGGCAAAAAAACCGTAATAGGCTGCGGCAACCAAGATAACGGGTATGGTAAATGGCGTGAAAGAGGCCAGCAAAAGAAGCAAAAGAAAAAGATTTTGCCTGCTGAATACCAACTTGCGCGACGAAGTAAGTTCAAAGTGGACCTTAACTCTGTCAAACCGGTATTCCTTTACTTGCCACAAATAAATCCAAAAAAGACCGTTTTTTATTATAACGGCTGACCAAAAAACAAATGTTATTAAAAGTAAAAGCGTTGTCATTGTTCGTATCTCACACTCCTATGCTAAAAATTCAGCCATTTTTTCGGCAACCCCATGGGGGTTTTTTAAGTTGATAGCATGAGGCATTCCTTTAAAAACATGCAAATAACTTGTGGGCACATTTTCGTGTATTATTATTCCGTCCGAAAGAGGTGTTGCAAGGTCCTTCTCCCCCCACAGTATAAGGGTGGGCATGAGAATATTCGGCAAATGGCTTCTTAGTTCTTCATTTAAGACCCTCTGCATTATGGCCTTCATCATTTTAGATGCTCTGGGATAATCATGCAATCCCGATATTTTATACCATACTTTTTCCACTATCGGCCGTGTAAAGGAAAGTATAGGAAGAGAAAACATAAAACCGCCCGCTTTTGTAAAAGCAAGTATACCGTTAATTTTTGCTTTTTTATGCCTGACTATGCCGGCCGCGGATATAAGAACAAGATATCTAAAATCTTTCGGGTATCTTACAGAGTAATCTATTGCTACGCGCCCGCCGAAGGAATGGCCGGCAAGCGCGAATTTATCTAAGCCCGTTACTCTTGAAAATTCATGCACAAATTCCGAATAATCTTTCAGTCCCCACGGGCTTTTTGGTTCTTCAGAACTGCCGAAACCCGGCAAATCAGGAACTATTACCCTAAAGCCCCTTTCAGCTAGGTCTTTTTGCACTTCAAGCCATGATTCATGGCTTGCACCCCATCCGTGCAGGATAAGTATGTTTTTTCCGTTTCCCATATCACTATAAGAAACTTTAAGATCCAAAACATCAATGGTTTTAATTTCCATAGCTATTATTCTAAGCCCAAAACGCTAATTTTTCAAGAAAAAACAGCCGTGCGTGGCTGTCTGTATTACAGCGTATTGCTTATGACCCACGACTGACGGCTCTTAAATCTCTATCACTCTGCCCACAATGTGTTCTTTTTTTATTGGGCCGAAATGTCTGCTGTCCGTACTTTGTTCTAAATTATCTCCCACAACAAAATAATCTTTCCCTGAAATTTCTTTTATTCTTTTTATCATGGGCGTGCTATCTTTGGGGTGTTTCACAACCACCAATTCATCCACCTCCGGGTCAACAAGAACATATGCCAATCTGCTGACCAAAACATGCGAGCCGGGGCGAAAAGTAGGTTCCATACTGGTGCCCTGTACTCTAAATCTGAAAATTGGTGAAAATTTAAATGCCATGTATTTGGAATTTATTTTGCCTGAGCGGACATATTATCGGCTATGGGCTTGTATTGATATCCTTCTTTTGTTTCGGCAAATATATTTCCTATCTTATCAATTAAATCTATCAACTTTTGTCCAACTTCGGGTTCAACCGTCTTTTTGGCGTCCCCAGCCACCTTTGTTGCCTGCCAAAATAAATCGTGCAGGTCTTTGTGCTTTTCGGCGTGTTCGGGTTTAAAATAATCCGTCCAAAGAACCCACAAATGGTGCTTAACAAGCTCGGCCCGCTGTTCTTTTATTAAAACGGCCCGCTGTCTTGAAACATCATCCTTGGCCATGTGGTATATTTTCATGGCATTGTATACCGACTGAGCCTCTATCCGCGCCTGTGCCGGGTCATACACTCCGCAAAACAAATCGCAGTGCGCCCAAACATCTCCCGCATCTATAATTTTGTAAATAATACTCTTAAACTTCATAAGAACTATTTTATTTCCAACAGTTCCATTAAAGCGTCCTTATCAAAGCCGATAAGCACTTGGTCCCCTATCTCTATAACGGGTACTCCCAGTTGTCCTGATTTTTCTACCATTTCTTCACGCACTTTCATGTCCTGCGTTACATCCTTATCGGCATATTCCACATTATGTTCTTTAAAAAATTCTTTCGCCATGTGGCAATAGTGACATGTGGGTGTTGAATATATAGTTACTTGTTTTTCCATACTAAGTTATTTTTTACTTATTTATTTTTATTGTACCATCTTTTAAAAATATTAAAAATATGATACAAATTTCTTATGGCAGAAAAACTAACAAAAGAAGGATTCAACAAGCTAACCGCCGAACTTGAAGAGCTTGAACAAAAAGAAAGGCCCAAGGTGGCCAAGCGTCTTGAAGAGGCCATAGCCCAGGGTGACTTGTCTGAAAATGCCGCGTACGAAGAAGCAAAAGAACAGCAAAGCCGCATGGAAGGAAGGATTTCGGAAATAAAAAGAATTTTAAACGACGCCGAAATAATAGAAGAAAGCGCGCAAAAAGGAAGCGCGGTAAGGATCGGCTCGGCTATAAAAGTAAAAAGTCCCGACGGCGCCGAAAAAAGCTTTACAATAACAGGACGGGAGGAAGCAGACCCCGCCGAAGGCAAGCTGTCTTACGATTCTCCGCTTGGCAGGGCTTTTATGAGCCGTAAAAAAGACGATGAAGTAGAAATAGAAATCCCCTCTGGAAAAAGAAAATACAAAATACTGGAAGTAAACTAAAAGACCGCCCGAACAAGGCGGTCTTTTAGTTTAAGTACCTGGTATTCGGGATTTTGTGCTAAACCATAAGACCTTTACAAAACTTACAATTATGGTATTGTCTTTGTACCGAATCCAAGGCGGTTTTCTTTGGAAAGCTCATTAAACGGAAGGAGGCACGTGATGGCTATCACTATCGCAGGTCTTGCCAGAGCATCTGAATTTGAGGCAACACTTTTTCGCTTGCTTGCGGAAGAGGGTCTCAATGACGAAGCGCTCAAAACATTAGTCAACGACCGATCTGCGCGAGCTCAGCTCGTTCAGTTCGCCAACACGCTCACTGGCAGTTCGGGCACCACGTCGAGCTACCAGCGGGCTCGCGACATCCTGGGCGATGACTTCATCAGTCCACAGGAAATCGCAGAGGCGATCGGCGTCAGCTACACCGAGGCACAGCTTGCGAGCTTGACCTCAACGCTTCCCGAAAAGGAAGTCCTGCAGTGGGCACGCGACAACGGCTTCGCCGTCGTAGCAGGCCCGCCAAGCGAGATGAACCTTCTGGACATCCACGAACTCAACACGGATCTGTTCTTCGAGAAGAACGACCCGTGGTTCGCGGACAAACGTCAGAAGTTCGCTCGCTCCGACACTGTTGGCACGACGTGGCTCGTTATTCGCAAGGACCCTGTACCCAACTCCACTCGCAAGACGTGGAGCGAGCAGCAGGACCAGCTCAGCGACAACGAGCGCGTTCCCAACGTCGCAGAGGCCACGTGGTTCTTCACCGCATACGCCAAGGTTCGAGGCATCCGCCTTGTCCCCCACGTCTACGTGAGGACCTCGTCCGTGGACTCGGGCGGCTACCACGTCAGCGTCGGTGACTTCTCTGAAAATTGCAATATTTCTATATAAGCGACGAGCAGGGTCTCGGCGTCGCCCGCTACTGGGTCGACGACCGCGACGACTGCCTCGGGGTGGCGTCCGCTCGGAAGTGAACCCCGTTAGAGGTTTACCTCTAACGGGGTGAACCTCGGTCCCCTGAGGACTTGGGCCCCTTACATGCGCGTATGTGAGGGGGCTCTTTTTTAAAAGAAGAATTTTCCCATATCACATTCTTAAAACACTTCTCGCTTCTTCCAATATTTCCGCTGGAATAGGGTTTCGTTCCGGACTTTTAGCCGGGTATCTCCATGCGGTTATTATCTTTATCTGTTTTTCTTTTGTTGTAGTGTAAATTACCCAAACCTCGGTATGTCTTTTTGTCGGGGCAACTACCATGCACGCCACGGTTTCGGGTACCACGCTTTCTTCCACTCTTACCGGGTGTCTAATAATTCGCTTTACCAAAGACACAGAAATTCTGTAGTATCTCATTTTATACTGGGCGTGGCGGGTTATAATATATTTTTCCATTCTGGTTAATGCTCTATTTTAAAATCAGAAAAATTTTTTAGTTTTCCTTCCTCTGTTTTTATATTATCCACTCTGGCAAGCATGGGTCCCCGCTTGGCCCATTCGACAAATCCGGCAAGCGCGTTTTGACTTCCTTCCGCTTCCATATAAACAGAGCCATCCGGCTCGTTGCGCGCAAAACCAAAAATGCCAAGCTCCTCCGCCTTTTTACGGGCGGAATGCCTATAAAAAACGCCCTGCACCCTGCCCGTTACACGAATATTTAAATGCTCCATGGACTAGGCCTTACACATTGCACAGTTGTCGCAATGCTCGCATACCGCGTCTTTTTCGTGTCCTTCATTGGCTTCTTTGCGGGCAAACTCATGCCCTTTGTTGGTGCATCCTTCCGTTCCGCATACTTTCGTCGGATGGTTTTGATACTCTTCCTCGGTAAGGTTGGCGCCACATGTGCCCTCGCACACATATCGAACTTTTTTGTGGTGTTGTTCATCCATAATATTTTGTTCGCTACGCTCACTATAACGCAGATAATTGCTGATTAAGCGGATTTATGCCGATATTTTAAATTGAGTTTATCCGCATAAATCAGCAAAATCCGTATCAATCTGCGTTGCGAGCATAAGCGAGTGTTAATTGTAAATAAGCCCGTAAACTACTATTCCAAACGCGACAGAAACATTTAACGACTCTTTTTGTCCTGCCATTGGAATTTCCAGTACCTTGTCCGCGCGTTTTAATACTGCCGGAGAAAGACCTTTTATTTCGTGCCCCAGAATCAAAACCGTTTTATCTTTTTGTTTGCGCGCCAGTTTAACTTTATAGTAAGGAATTGAATTTTTGTGCTGTTCCACCGCGAAAATTTTATATCCCCGCTTTTTTAGAATATCCAATACTTTAAACGAGGCCGGGTACTTTTCCCATTTTACGCTATTTTCAGCGCCAAGTGAAACTTTTGTTATCTGTTGGCGCGGTTTTTTAAACTCGTTCAAAGGGCTTGGAGTTATCCCGCATAAATAAATTTTTTCTATTCCCGCAGCGTCCGCCGTTCTAAAGATAGAACCGACATTATGCATGCTTCTTATATTATCCAAAACTACAATCATTTTTATATTTTATCACGCGGGACTCCTAATAAAAATCCCGCTTATGCGGGATCGGATCTGCTTTTTGGCGGATGAAGGCGGCTGCCTAATTTTATAAGGCGTTTGGTATTCGCGTTAATTTGCGCGATTTCTTCGGGAGTGTATTTGATGTGATAGTAAAGAAAAACCCCTTTGCCGTTGTAGATGGGTATTTTTTCCATCGGTTATCTCCCCAAATGTGCCAGAGGAGATTATATCATAATCAGATACATTACGTAATAATATAGTGCTTCGCAATATTTTCTGCGCCGCTCGGAAAAGAAAAATCTTAAATTTCCAAAAGAAGGCTTTTTATAATT
>JBBDXP010000015.1:0-4027 GCA_040902285.1 Candidatus Spechtbacterales bacterium | reverse complement strand
GCTATCCTCAAAAATAGTGCTGCGCAATATTTTTTGCGCCGCTCGGAAAAGAAAACTTCGTTTTCTCTTCTCTCGCTATCCTCAAAAATAGTGCTGCGCAATATTTTTTGCGCCGCTCGGAAAAGAAAACTTCGTTTTCTCTTCTCTCGCTATCCTCAAAAATAAAAACCCCGCCTTGCGGGGTTGTGTCACTTGTACAATTTTCTGTTGTACATTGTATTCTTAAGTTTGCCATATCCTTTTTTGTCGAACAACTTTTTGTATATGCTTACAGCACAGTTTATCAAGTCCGAATTTATCCGCCATTTCATATATTCTTCTACATCCCAGTTTTCAATTTCCGCCCTTATTGCCAGCAAAGTTTGCGCATGCGCTACCACCAGTACCGGCTTATCGTTATACGGTTTTTGTATTTTTTCAAGTAAAGGCCGGATCCGGCTTCTCAAATCGGCGAGATTTTCCCCGCTCGGGAATTTATAAAAATAATCCCCTTCCAGTTCGCGCAGTTTCCTTTGTTCCGGATTCAGCGTCCAAAAAACTTCAAAATCTCCGTAAAGGGCCGCAACGCCGATATCTTGCTCGCGCAGATAATCTTCGTAAAAAATATTTTCCACGTTTTCCAAAGCCGGCCAGCCGGCTTTCATCGCCCCAAAGGACTCTTTTGCCCTAAGATATGATGAAACAAAAACGGCGGCGGGAGTTTCTTTTACGATTTTGGCCAGTTCTACCCCCGTGCCTAATGCCTGGTATCTGCCAAGTGCCGTTATGCGGCTTGCCCAGTCCGGAGTTTTGTGGACATATTTTTCTTTCAGATTCAGCGCCAAAGGTATCAAAAGTTCGTTGTTGGGATTTTCTCTGAAAAGCTTGATGAATTTTTTGTATTCGGGGTCTCTTTTTTTACCCGCATGCATGGCATTAAGCTCTGATTGCCCATGCCGCACGCATATAAGCATGCTCGGATTGAACACGGGCCGCCTCCTTTGTTTTAAAGAACAACTGAAATTATATTACTGCTGTTTAAAGCGCTTGGCAATAACCTTGAACCTTTATGATAATTCTGGTTTAATGCGGACAGTTTCAGCCTAATGCTGACCCGCCTATGGCGGGCTTAAAAACCAGAAAAAGGAGATTAGAATGAGTGCGCTTGGAAGTATTTTAAAATTGAAAAAAGATTTTTTAAGTTTAAGCGACATTCTTAAATCCCGTGGGATAATGTACGGCGATAAACAAGGCAGGCACCTTATATCAAGCGGCTCTTTGTCAGAAATTGAACTGGAATATGCGGTTGATAAAAACTTTATTGTGCTTCCCGGGCCCGACAGGCCTATGAACTTGGTAAATGTTTACAATAACCGTCCCCAGCCGTTTTATAAAAAATTCTTCAATCCCGAGGATTCCGGATATTTCAGCACTTTTAATAAGGATGGAAGCAAATTTGCTCTAGAAGATGTGATACAGCCGGGCTGGTATATGCTGTCCAAAGATATGCTGGAGGGTTCCACCTCAAAAACCTGGAGCGAGCAGCTTCAACTGCTTGCCGATGACAGCTATATCCCCCCTGAAAAATATATTCCCAACGCCGCCGAACTCGCGTGGTGCCTTACAACGTACGCACTGGCCCGAGGCACTCGCCTGCTCTATAATTCTTATGTCCGTACCTTGTCGCAAAACGGAGACGGCAACCGCATTCTTATGGGCCGGTTTGATAAATTCGGCCTGCGTGTTACCGATTACAAAAAGGATAACAGCGTAAACATTGCCGGAATAGTTCCTATTATACGAATCATAAAATAAAGGCCCCTAAAAAGGGTCTTTTTATTTAAAATAAAAACCGCTCGTCAAATGTTAAACATCTAACGAGCGGTAAGGCGCGCGTGTAGGCGCTGGCTTTTGCACCTCCTTATTTGGATTTCTTTTTCCCGCCCTCAATATGGCGCTTTAGCGTGTGCTTCAGCTCCATGCCGTGCTTGGGCATAGCGCGGTGCTTTTTGCCCTTTTCGTTCTGCTTGCGCCGGCGGTTTAGTTTGGATACCTTGTATTCTTCGCTCATGGATAGTCCTTTCGCAGTGTTTAGTTACTGGTTATGTTATACCATAAAATATTAAGTTGCACAAGTTATTGTGGGTTTAAAACAGGCCTTGTAAAAAACTCCAATTGGTAAATATATTCGGATGTAAATTCCTCACCGCCTATAATTGGGACATATCTGTACTCCTGGACGACTGCGTGATAGTAGTTGGCAACCATCTCGGCCTGCTGTTCTATCCCAAAATCAAAAAAGGTTTTGCCTTCTTGGCGAGCTTTGCGTAGTCCCTCCGAACCGCCATAATCATACAGCCGTTGGGGATCCGCAAACTGGTAGTATTGCCACTGAAGCGCCTCGGGCACGTGTGCCAAACCCTGGTTTGCCCCGTTTTGGTATTGCCATACATGAACAAGTTCATGTACCACGACAGACGTCGGGACGCAATAGTAAGACGGGTCCACAAAATAAATGGTATTGCCTATCGTAATTCCGCTCCGCGGGGCCAAAAAATCTATTTTTATACCCTTATTTTGGAAAAACGCAGTAGTTTGGTGCAGTCCTCCATATACAAATCTAACTTTCTCAAAATCAAGATTGGAGTTTTTATAAAATTCTTTGGTTCTTTCTATTCTAATATCCACTTGGCAAGTAGGACCTTCGGCTTCTTGCACCAAGTTCATGCGTGCTAACACCTGTTCCGGCAACACAGAGTGAAGCGGAAAAAGTGCGACCAAAATCATTTCCCAAATAAAAAGAAACACAAACAATTCAAACGCGCTTATGCCAAAAGACCTGCGCCAACTTAAAAGGCCCCGAACCGGCCTTAATACTAAAACACTCGTGAGACCCGCGATAATTACACTAACACTAACCAAAAGAACGGTTCTAAAACCAAAAACAAAATCAAAGGTAAAAACAAAAAATCCGCCCAAAAACAGAAGCGCGATGAACGCGGACATATAGCCAATAAGTTTTATTACGCGCATCAGCATATAAACAAATTATGAAACACATCCGGAGGGTTGTTAATTAGGGGGCTGTGGTGTGGTACATAACTTGCGGGCCGCAATCTGTTTTAACTTTTTAAAAGAAATATCCGTGATTTGCTCGTGGACTTCCTTGTTCATTTTAGCACAAATTTTATGACTCATAGGTTTGAGTCGTAAAAAATATAACTCATCCGGATGAGTTATAAATAAAAAGGCGATGGAATAGTTGCTACTCCACCGCCTGGTAGTACTCCTTGCCGAAGAACTGCTTTGTCGGCTCGGGAATGGCGAATTCCAGATGCCGGCGGTACTTCCTCCCTGTCGCGTAGGCTCGTTTCTCATGAGGCCTGTCGTCATGGTCCATATCGTACCGTTTGTTGTAGGCAGCCCCGTACTGGAAACCCCAAAGGATGTGGTCCAGCTCATGGAAAAGGTTCTCTACAAGATGCGCCATGGTAGGCGTGTGTTGCATGTAGATAGTCGCGAATCCATGGTTTGGATTGCCTTTCGGATCAACTCCGCCCACTCCTCCAATGGGCTTCCCATCTTCGGTTTGGGGCCTTTCTTCCAGATCAAACCAGATACCAATGGAGCATCCTGATGTCTGTCCGTATCCCGCCTCCGCAAAGAAGGCAAGGATATGCGGGATGAACTTGTCTGCCAGCCATGGCGGGCAATTATAGAGCTCTAGGTATTCGCGAGGGCCTGTCAGTAGAAACAGCTCAGAATCGTTCGTCACTTTCTGACCTCCTTTCTTTGGTTTTTAAGCCCGCCATAGGCGGGTCAGCATTAGGCTGAAACTGCGTATCGTATTATAACATAAAATCAGTACAAAGTATACAGTAGATGGTAGTAAACAGTATCCCTTTGTAATTCTGGACTCCTCCCAAGTTTAGTGTTATCATGCACAAGTATTCCGCAGTAGCTCAGCGGTAGAGCAACTCCCTGTTAAGGAGTGGGTCGCTGGTTCGAATCCAGCCTGCGGAGCCAGGTTGTACAAAACCGCCTTTAT
>JBBDXP010000014.1:26255-61760 GCA_040902285.1 Candidatus Spechtbacterales bacterium | reverse complement strand
GCAACCCTCTAAGCGGACTGCGTCCGCCGAAGGTCGCTATGGCGACCAAAGGCGGAGGGGGTGGGATTCGAACCCACGAGTCGCTTGCGCGACGCGGTTTTCGAGACCGCTCCCGTAAACCACTTGGGTACCCCTCCTAATCCGCGGAGTTTATCCGCCGTAGCTTTAGCGCCTGCCTGCCGGCAGGCAGGAAGGCGGAACATCCCGCCTGTAGAAGCCCTGATAACCATTCATTAATACCACAAAAACCGTCCCTTAACAACCCGGCTTAAAATAAACGGCTCATTTGCGTAAGCCGTTTATTAAAACAATATTTCTTCTATTTTTACCAATTTATAACCCTCTTCCAGGTGAAAACGCACCATATCCTCAAATGCTTTTAGGTCTGTGGCGCTTAAATTGTGAAACACCCATATTGCGCCGGGTTCCGTGTCTCTTTTAACAAGGTTCAAAACATCTTCGGGGGCAGTTCCGGATCTCCACCCCGTGGTATCGCCCAGGTTGGGGTATCCCTGTGCGGATATTTTATCAAATTCCGCCAAAATATTAACAACCCTTTCACCTCCCGCATACTGTGGTTTTCTGAAAAAGACAGGGGTGTAACCCAAAACGTCGTTAAATATTCGGTCTGTTTCCGATATTTCCATACGCGCTTTTTCGTCGGAAATGACAGAAAGATTCGCGTGCGTAAGTCCGTGACTGCCTATCGTGTGCCCGTCTTTAAATATCCGCTGAGTTAGTTCGGGATTTTCCAAGATCCAGCAACCTGTCACAAAAAAAGTAAGATGAATATTATAGTGCTCTGCTATTTTTAGAATTTCATTCATACCCTCCTTGCCTCCCACACCTGTGTCAATCGTAAGGGCAACTCGTTTATCGTCTATTCTGCCTTGGTATATTTCCAGCGGAAGCTCGATTTGAGATAATAATTTATCATTATTTGTTTTTGCCTGTTCTGTTTTATCAGCAAATTCATTTTTTGCCAGTTTTGCACTCTCGGAAACTTCCAGAGAATAACAAGGATTGTTCGGTTCGGGAATTCCGTCCGGAATTTCAAGATTTAATCTTTCGGGCAAAACAGTTATTCCGCTTTCAATTTGCGGAATTTCTTGTTCCGCTACATCTTTGTTGTTCCTAAAACCCAAAAACAGGACTGTCCCCACCAAAATAAACACAATAAAAATCGCTATATTCTTCATTTGAATGGATTATAACAAATCCAAAAACAAAAAACACGCGCTTGCGTGTTTTTTGTTGTGCACATTTTTATTTCCCCCTTTCTTCCAATTCTATTTCCATTTCTCTTTCTTTTTTCTCGCGCAACACTTTTATTTTTATCCTGTCTCCCATTTTGTGTTCCTGAATAACATCTTGGATGGTATTTTCCACAGTTATTTCCTTGCCACTCGCTTCCAGTATAATATCAAATTCTTTCAAACCGGCTTTGTGCGCGGACGAACCGGGAACAATAGCGGTATTTCCGAGAGTTTCTCTCATTATAAAAGCACCGTGGTCCACCGGCAAGTTGTTTTGCTTCTGCATTTTTTCATCTATTATGACATACCTTACCCCTATAAAAGGTATTCTTATACGCCCGTATTTTTTAACCTCTTCGATGTCTGTTTTGGCTTGATTAACCGGTATGCTAAACCCTATATTTTGGGCACCAAACACAACGGCTGTGTTTATTCCAACAACTTTGCCTTCCATGTTTATAAGCGGGCCACCGGAATTTCCGGGATTTATCGCCGCGTCTGTCTGGATAAGTCCGCGCAACCGTTCGGACTGCCCGCGTCCGCCCTGCTGCGCCCTTATAAAACGGCTAAGACCTGATATTATTCCCAAACTTACTGTGTTGGAAAATTCTCCCAGAGCATTTCCCACGGCAACCACAGATTCTCCCAACTGCAATCCTGAAGAATCGCCTAATTCCAAATACGGAAAATTATTACCTTTTACTTTGCAAATGGCTATATCGTGTATGGGATCGCGCGCTACAACTTCTAATTCGTGCTTTGTTTTTTCGTCGTGATCCAAAAATGCGGTATATTCGGCTTTTGTATCGTGCACAACATGGCTATTGGTCAAAATTATTCCGTCGTCCGATACCAAAAAACCGCTTCCGCCCCCTATTTTTACCGCCTCTTTTTCTCCCTTTTTAATTTTTGGAACCAAGAACTGCCTGCCCCGGTACGGCATCCGGTAAAAACCTTCTACTTTGGGTAAATCTTTTGTAATTACAATGCTTATAACGGCGGGCGTGGATTTTTTTATTATTTCAATTATTTTTGAATCGTCCATACACTACATTGTACCAGACAACCCGCGGATGGGTAATAGTTGAGCAAAAACACATTTTGTGGTATTATCTTTTGTGTGCCTGCCCCCGTAGTTCAATGGACAGAACAAGGGACTCCTAAGCCCTAGATATAGGTTCGATTCCTATCGGGGGCACCAAAACTTTATGCAAATCAGATGCCCATGGGTTCCCATAAATAACCCGCTCTATATAAAATATCACGATAAAGAATGGGGTGTGCCTGTTTATGGGGATAAAAAGATGTTCGAATTCTTGGTGCTTGAAAGCGCGCAGGCCGGCCTGTCCTGGGCGATTGTTTTAAATAAAAGACAAGGATATAAAAACGCGTTTGCCGAATTTGATGCAAAAAAAGTAGCCAGGTTCACAGAAAAAGATACAGAAAAGCTTTTAAAAAACGATAAAATAATCCGAAATCGCGCAAAAATAGAAGCAACGGTCAACAACGCCAAAAGGTTTTTGGAAGTACAAAAAGAGTTTGGCACATTCAGCAAGTATGCGTGGCAGTTTGTGGGCCAAAAACCAATTATTCACAGAATAAAAACACTCAAAGATTACCCTATAACCACAAAGGAAGCGGAAGAGTTTGCGGCGGACCTAAAAAAGCGGGGCTTTAAATTTTTAGGTCCCACAACAATATACGCGCATATGCAAGCAACCGGAATGGTAAACGACCACACACAGGATTGCTTTAGGTTTAAAGAAATTATACAATCGTATAAGGAATAAGGGCCGTTAGCTCAGTTGGCTAGAGCGCTTCCATGGCATGGAAGAGGTCGCTGGTTCAAATCCAGTACGGTCCACAGACACTCCAACGCATAAATCGATTTACGCGTTGGATGTATAAAAACGAACACGCACATCGATGTGCGGGTTCGTGTAAATCAAACAAAAAATACTCCCTAAAGAGTATTTTTTGTTTGGTAAATCCTCCTCATTGCACCAATTAAAGCTGATAAAATAAGGAAGATGGCCTTGCATCGTATGCAAATTGTCTACAAAGCCAAATAATTTAGGTGCTGTCCGTTGCTACAGAAGCGCAATAATACTGTACGCCTCTTTCAGTTTTTGATTTATCTGTTTGGCGATTTCCTCGTTAACAGATATATCAAAGATATTGGCATTTGCCTCAACCCCATTCAGCCATCCGAGTCCGTGAGCAATGTCCACGAGCTCATCAGAAAGATTGGGGGATTTGGCATATACCTTTTCCGACTTATGCACGGTTTCCACCTCCTTTCTGTGGTAAAGTTGTCGGAGTGGCTGTTGTGGTAATCGAACCCACTGTTGGCCCTTTGGTCCTCACAGCCACTTCGACATTGCCTATTATAGAATATAATTTAAAATAAGTCAAGAACTTACGCGTTGTGCAGGATTACGAGCGTATCCCCGTCTTTTACTATATATTCTTTACCTTCGGTGCGGATTAGGCCTTTTGCGCGGGCATTTGCCCAGCCGCCCGCTTCCAGCAATTTGTCCCACGCGATAACTTCGGCGCGAATAAATTTTTCTTTAAAGTCGTTGTGAATTTTGCCTGCCGCCTCGGGCGCCATACTTCCCTCGCGGCATGTCCAGGCGCGCGTTTCGTCTTCTCCTGTTGTAAAAAAGGTAATTAAATTTAAAATTTTGTATCCGGCTTGTATGAGTTGTTCCAGCCCGCTTTTGCCAAGACCCAGTTCGGCGCGCTCCTGATCGGTAAGGTCGCCCGTATCCAACTCTTCTCGAGCGTTTATAGACACATAGTCCGAACCAAGCCCTTGTATGTAGTCCGACAGTTGCGGACTTGCTTCTTCCCCTCGCGAATTTAAAAGAAAAAAGTATGGTTTGGATGTAAGCAGTTGCATGCCCTTCACAATGTCCAGGGCTTTTTGTGAAAATTCTTCTTTTTTTAGAAGCTGTATAATGTGCGTGCCGTTGTCCAACGCGTCTTTCAACCTTATCACAACTTCCAGCTCCTCTTTTGCGTCTTTGTCGCCTGTTTTTGCCTTGCCCTCAATTGATTGCAGTTTTTTCTCTATAACTTCCATATCTTTAAGCGCAAGTTCTGTGCGCAGAATTTCTATATCGCGCATAGGATCAACCGTTTTTTCCACATGATGAATATCGACAAGTTCAAATGTGCGCACAACATACAAAATCGCGTCCGCCTCGCGTATGTTTGCTAAAAACTGGTTGCCCAGTCCCTCGCCCTTGTTGGCCCCCTTAACCAGCCCCGCAATATCCACGAACTCTATTGCTGTCGGGATAATTTCTTTTGAACGCGAAAGTTCGGCAAGTTTGTCCAGCCGTTCATCGGGGACCTCTACCACGCCCACGTTCGGGTCTATTGTGGCAAAAGGATAATTTGCTATTTCTACTTCTTTTTTTGTAAGCGCCTTAAACAATGTGGATTTTCCCACATTTGGCAGACCCACAATTCCGATTGATAAACTCATCCCGTTAGTAATTACTGCTACGCAGTTTTAATTTTAATATATCTAAATATATTAACAACCTATATTTACTGTACTCAGTTTGGCAGACCCGTTAGGGTAATTACTAACGGGACTCATGTTTAAAACAAGATAACTCAATTACATATCTACGACAAGAGTAGCCCAACCAAAATCTCGCGCTCCTTGTGGCTCCCCCGTCAGCGGGTTGTAGAATTCCCAAAAGCCATGTTTTTCGGCAAGTTCGCGCGACTTTTTAGTTATCTCATCTGCAGTATCGGCATATCCGTGCTCACGCAGAGCATGTACCAAAAACCAGTTTGTATTCATAGAGAGCGGACCGCGCCAAATACGAAGATGGCCATCCACCAGACTATCGGGAGCAAAAACTGCTTCGTCCCAAGATACAGACGCCACCGGATACGGTGTATAAAATTCTTTTTGGTTTATAATATGCTCCTGGACCAGACGCCTTGCAATGTTTGCCGGTAATTGGCTTATTATTAACGGCATTAAAGACACAATTGTTTTTATTTTCATAGCTTTGTCTTCCTTTCCGGACAAATTATAAAAAAGACCTGTTTCTTTGTCGTAACTTTTTTCACACAAACTTCTTAGACCGGCTTGCGCCTTATCATGAGCCCAATCATAAATTTCTTTATTGCCTATCTCTTCTGCAAGGTATGCCAATGAAAACAGAGCTTGTATTGCGATACTATTAAAAAGAACATCCTTCTGATGGAATGGGCCGTTTTTGTATATTTTATATGGGTCAAAATTAAAAATAAATTTGTTTAAAAACTGCAACCATCTGCTTCTTAAAAACAGAGGTAAAAATTTATTTTTATAACCTATTGCTTCGTCATAAGCGGGACAAAAATCCAACCCGGATTCAATCGGGGTTAAAATAGATATAAGATTATCGCCGTCTAAATCGCGGGTTTTATAAAGCCAACGATAATATTTAAAAAGTGCGGGCAAAATTTCGCGCACAAAATCTTTATCTTTTGAATTTTCGTATATTTTCTCCGCGGCCTTTGCCAGCACAGGCGGTTGAGTGTAAGCGGTAGTTTTGGGGGAATTTAAAAAATTCAATGGAAGCCAAAAACCCCTATTTTCTAAAAAACGCCCAAACCCGCGGGTGGACAAAAATAAATAATCTTTTAGTTTATCAGTTTTCCAAAAAGTTATATGGTAAATCGCACCGTCATCGGCTTGTTTTGCCAAAAGTGAGCGCAACTCCTCTTTTGCGCGTTCGTTTTCGCCCAAAACAGAAAATGAAATAGCGTGAAAACACGAGTCCCATAACCACTGAAATGGGTATATTTCTTTGGACGGAACTGAAAATTTATATATTTTTCCTTTGTATTCTGCTGTTTGAGTATTTTCGTGCAGAAGTTTTAGGGCTTTTGAAGATAAATCGTTCATTTTGATATAAAAAACCCAGCTTCGCCTAAACAAAATGGCTTTACTGGGGTGAGCGACCGGATTTGAACCGGCAACCGCCTTAATAAAAAACGGCTTCATTGGGGTGAGCGACCGGATTTGAACCGGCAACCGCCTGGACCACAACCAGGAGCTCTACCATTGAGCTACGCCCACCCCGATGAAGCCGTTTTATTTCGGACTGCTGGCGCCCTCGGCAGGATTTGAACCTGCGACCTAAGGTTTAGAAAACCTCCGCTCTATCCAGGCTGAGCTACGAGGGCATAAAAAGGTGCTGGGTAAAAAACCTCCGCTCTATCCATACATTACCAGTTTCGTAATTATACCCGCAAATGCAATAAAAATCAAGGTTCAAAAGGATTTTCTATGGGAAGAAGTCCGTCCGATTCCCCTTTTTCCATAATATATTCAAAAACCTGGTCCAAAAGAGTTTGATTAACCTTTCTTACCGTAACAAAAACTTCATACTCGCGCGTCATCGGAACATATGTTTTGAAATAAAATATAACAGCTCCTGTGACCAAAACAATTACCATTACCGCCCAAAATATCTTTTGAGAATTTTGGGCAAAAGCAAAAGGCAGATGCTTCCAGAACCCTGTCAAAAATTTCATTATTTTTTCAAATATTTTAGACATTTTATTGCATGAAAACTTTAATTGTCAGAGTTGTTTTCAAAACATCCGGACTATTCCTGTCTATTACAATGTTGGTAACCTGCGTAAGATAGGGAAGGTCCTCTTTTACACCGCGTAAAAATTGCAAAAGCCCTATGTGTGTTCCGGCAATATTTATATTAAAATTTATGGCCGTTATCTTGGATGTTTCCGGATCTCGTATTTCCTGCGCAACTTTGACCTCATAATCTGTTTGGGTGGATGCCGCCAAACTCTCCATTCCCTCTATAAATCCCAATGTGCCTTCCTGAGTCAAAAACGAGCTTTTTATAGTATCGGCTTTCCCGCTTACCTTGCTGAACTCGTCCCTTAATTCATTTCTTAATCCGGCTTTTTGCTCAAGTTCCATCAAATTTAAGCGCGCATCCTCATATGCCGTCTTTGTGCTTTCAAGGAAGTTTAAAAATATAAACCAAATTATCAGTCCTGAACCCGCAAGTACGAACATAAAGACGGCTATTGCTTTCAATAAATTTTTCTTGGAATATGCCATTATTATTTTTCAGCCAATGTAAGAGTAAAGCTGAAATCCACATTCTCGGCCTTTAAAAGATTTGAAAAGGGATAATCAACTTTCACAAAAAGCGGGTCGCTTTCCAAGCGGTTTTGCAGAGTTATAACCTGTGTTCTAAGATCAGCGCGGCCTTCCAGAAACAACTTGTTCCCGCTCGTTGAATATGTAAACTTTTTAAGATTGCTTCCGGCCGGTACCATGGGAGCCAAATGCCCCAGAAGAAAACCGGCATCATACCCCTCTGTGTTTTTTATCTCTTCCACTCTCAAAAGAAGACGGTTTAATTCCACGATTTTTTCCTCAAATTCTTCGGCCTCGGCGATTTCTCTGACCGATTGGGCGCCCGCTATCCTCTCGGCCACAAGAGCATTTTGTACAAGAAGAAACTGAAAAGACGCAAAAACTAAAATCCCGAGTACAACCATCCATGTAAGAATAAATAAGGTGACCGTATAAAATATACGCGCCATTATTTCATCTTTGAAATGAGATTGGTATTTTTGGGGAAGCAAATTAAAGCGCATCATAACATTTCTTTTAATCCGTTTTGTATACCTCTAAGGGCAAGGCCTATTGCCGTTGTAAAACGAACGGATTCGTCCAGGTTTAACTGCGGAGTTTCTTTAAGTTCGGGTGGAAGAACATTTACCCAGGGGTTAACCTGTCCGGTTGGAACTTTTAAGATCAAGCTTAATTGCTTTTCTATCGCCGGGGCGCGAGAACCACCTCCTGAAACAAGAACTTTTTCAAAAGGCCGGGAAGTGTCGCCATCTTTTTCTTCCTGCGTTTTATAAAAAACAGTGTAATTTTGAATTGCTTCCACAAGGGGCTTAAGTTCAACCCTTAAAGCATCTTCGAATGCATCGGCAAATTTTTTATCTTTAAACTCCTCTGATTTATCCGTAAGCCGAATTATTTTGGATTTTTCCATACCAAGTAATTTAGCGAGAGATTCGTTCAGCGCATCGGCGGAAAAATTAACCGCGCCCGTAAATACAACCGCTTCTTCCACAAAAGCTACAAGGCGTGTCCTATTCGCGCCAATCTCGGCGATAAGTACAGGTTCTTTGCTTTTTCCCCCGAGAATGGCGCTTCGGCTTATGGCCACAACTTCCGGCTCAAGGGCCACCGGCGTAATACCCGCCTCCAGCAGAACCTCCGTGTATGTATCCACACTAGAACGCCTTGCCGCCGCCAGCAAAACATCTATATGGAAGCCGTTTTTATCTTTATGTCTTTTTAATATATTGTAGTCCAAATACGCATCGTTTATATCAATCGGGATATTTCCTTCCGCTTCTATGTAAACAGCGTTTTCCAGTTCGTCATCGGACATTTCGGGGAGGCGTATCTGCTTAAGAAAAGTTTCTTCATCGGGCAATGAAAAAACCGCGTATGACGACAGGCCTTTGGGGCCTTCTTTAACCAAAGATTTTTTTAAAATAGCGCTAAGTTCTGACGGTTTTTTAATAACGCCTTTTTCAACAATGCCTTTGGGTATGTCTTTCTGCCCGTAAACACGCAAATCAAAATACCCCTCTTCGGGCTCCAATTGAACATATTTTAAAGATGTATCGGAAATATCCAGCCCGAATGCCGCGGGAGATATGGCTAAATATTGTTTTGTTATATTAAAAAAACTCATATGTTCGTATTTTACACCCCCTAAAGCTCTTCCCACTTAATTATACCATAGGAGCCCTGTCCTCCCGTTGTAAATGTATAAGTGATTAAACCTAAGTCAAAATTAATTTCCGCGTTGGAACGAAGTATTATACCGTTACCTATTAGCGCGGTCAGGTCGCCCTTGCTATTTATAACCACATCGCCATTTACAGCATACATTGTCACTTCTTGTGTTGCGTTGGAGCTTAACTCTATGGCGCTTGTACCCGGAGCGGTTGAGGCAAACAGTAAATATCCTTTTGGATTCGCGTTTGTACCGTGAAGTTTCGTACTGGAGTCAAAAAATATAGTGCCCTCCGCCCACACGACAGTTCCGTCAGATTCAAAGCTTTCATCCAAGTATACATCTGAGTTGGAGTTCATAACAAAATTTCCTGTAATGTGCACGGGACCGGTAATGGTAACATCTCCGCCTGATTTTATTGTAAGATTGCCTTCTATCCTGCGCGGGCCAAGAGTATTACCTTTACCGCTTATTTCCAAATTACCTACTATGGGGTCATTGTTTATGTTCGCTTCTTCCGCCCACCCCTCTTCGTCAAATGGTGGCAGGGCAATAGGATCGGCTCCCTCATTTCTAGTGCCCCCCACTTGGGGACTGGGAGAGGATATGGTTCCCACCGCGTAGGCATCGCCCTCTATAAAAGTACCGGACGCGCCGATAATATCGCCGTTGGAATATACCTGGCCGTTAACGCCGGAATTGGAAGCCATAGTCAGACCCCTTTCTCCAATTTGAGCGGCAAAGGAAAATGTCGTTCCGGCAGGGTCAACACCTATTACAACACGCAGTGTCCTTTCTCTGTTGCTCGCGTTGCCGTTTGAATTTATCGTCACACTGTTTAAGGTTGTGGTTTTATCTATGGTCGCTATCGCATCTCCCACAGACAAAGTATAGGGCGTTATGCCAGTTGGTATAGAAGGATTTAATTCCCTTAAAAGCGCATCCTCCGCGCCTGCCTCTGCCACAAAATACGCCTTAGCGCCCATTTCAATATTTCTTGCGGCTTCCAGCCGGTTTAAAAATACAAATATCATTGAGACCACAAGAACTATGCCCACAGACATGACTATGACCGTAACAAGCAAAGCTATTATCCCGCTTTCTTTGTTTGCCGCTCGAAAATTGTTTAAAACTTTATTCATTATTAATAATATCCTCTTACCTTCATAGATGTTTCCAAAGTATAAGGAACTTTGTTTTCTTCTATTGCGGTGTTGTATTCAACAGTTATTGTTATCTTGGCGCCCTCCGGCTCTGTTTCTATTTTTTCAAAGCGCAGTACCGTAACAACCACCTTTTCAGAGGTAAAACACATAATTCCGGATGCTTCTCTTTTGGTGCACAAACGCCCGTCGGCGCTTAAAAATATATCCACATATGTTTCCTGTTCGCCTTGAGACGGATTATTGGGCGTAACTAAACCAAGCTGTCCGTTGTCCGAAGAAAACACAGATGTGGCATCATACACCCTGCCCGCATGGCGGGTTTCGAAATCTATCCTGTTTATCGCGATTACCGCATTATTTATAACTTCTTCTCTGGCTTTGGTGCGCACCTGTGAAGACAGAATACCTATTAAAAATTGAACCAAAAACAATACCACAAACGCGAAAATGGCAATATAAATTATAAATTCTATAAGAGTAAATCCGGATTTTTTTTTGAATGCCTTGAACATTTTATTATTGATGCCCCCTCCAATTGGTAAAATATGTGGATATATCTATGCTGTTGGCATCTCCGCCTGGTGCCGTCCAGGAAACGGTCGCTGTGGCCTCTCGCGTTTCCGGATCAGAAGTTCCCGAGCCGGCTATATCGCCTGCTCCGTCGCGGAAAACTTCGCTAAGTTGTACAGATATAGTATATATATCTGTCGGCCCGGGATTTGTAAGAGAAAGATCCCAGTCGTTTCCGCTAAATACAGGATGGTAAGGAGTATCTAAACTTAACGCGGTAAAAGCATCCCAATCCTTATCGCGCATACTGCGTGTTACCTCCAGCGCCTGTTCTGTTAGTAAAGTGGCTTTTATTCTTTGACCCGCGAGTACCTGAGAACGCCTTTCAAACATGGCAAGCTGAAGCATGGCGACAAAAGTTCCTATTATCAGCGCCAAAACAACGAACATTTCAATCATGCCCAGACCATTTTCTCTAGAAAAAACTTTTTTAAGTGCTTTTAATATTTTCATTTTATTTGTATATCATACTCCCTATTGTGCTGCCCTTGGTAGGAACTCCAGCGGCCGTGTATTCAACCAAATCGACGGCATCTATGTTTATATCCAAAGAAGCGTCATTAAGCTCCGCGTCCCTGTGCACGGACAGAGTGGTATCGTAAGCATCTATATACAAACTGTGTATGCGAACCGTCTGAAAACTTCCGCCCACATCTATTTCGCCCTCCCATTCAAATTTGGTTTGAGTGCCGTTCATAAAATCCGCCACGGTTATATTTTCTACAACCGCTCCACCATTAAAACTTAAAGTTATCTGCGTACTGCCTTGCAAACTGAATTCAAGATCCAGATCAAATTCCAGGTGCCTTGAGTCCCTCATCTGCGGGCCTTCTCGCAAAAACAGTTTAAAAGCAAAATCATATTGATCCACGGGGCCCAATTGCTGGCCCGCATCAAGAGGGTTGTCATTCGCGCCAACAAAACGCCACGCGTCGCCGTCCGCGTAAGCGGGAGGGGCGGTAGCGGAGTGTTCATAACCCCAAATTATGGTTCCCGCGGCGCCACTGTCGGCAATAGTGGAATCCGGAAGAGAGCGCAAGCGCATGAAATATTGCGTATCGGCCGTCAATTGAACCGGGTCGCTAAATATAAATTGCACCCAGGACAGTGAAGCGGGAATGGACGCGCCGCCAACCGTTAAACTTTTTCCCAACACAGCACCCGTTGTGCCCGAATCTCTTATTTCTAAAAATACATTGCTGGGCGTACCGGAGCTTCTGATAAAAAGATCCGCTCTCGCGACGCTAATATTCTCGCTGCCTGCGGTAAAACTTTGTGCCGGATCTCCTCTGCCTAAGTTTCCCGGAAAATTTGCCAAATCGCCGTCTGTGGCTGCTTCAAATTCAATATCTCCGCTAACGCATACCGAAGAACTCTCTCCCGTTTTTAACACAAATGCATTTCCACCCGCTTCCACGCAAATTATTCTTATGTCGGAGGGATCACCAATGCTTGCTATCTCCACAAATCCGGAACTGTAGGTGGTGCCCGCAAGGCGGTTGTAAACCACATTTATACTCGCGCCCTCAAGCTGTATGTTAGAAAATTCTACTTGACCAGCAAGCTGGTTTTCTTCGTTTTCCGGGTCCATGGAATCAAAAACATCGCCTCTGAAAAGAGTGTATGTGTTTGAGGCCGAATCAAAATGCACTCCGTGCGAATCCAATGCCTGAGAGGCCAGTGTCCTGTTGTGCGCCAAGCGCAGAGCACTAACAATTTTTTGCGCCTCCACATCAATAAAATTCCTTTGCTTAAGAGAAAAATATATTCCCGTTGAAACTGCCAGTATAACAGTCACTATTCCGGTAATAATAATCACCTCTAGCAATGTAAATCCTGAATTTTTTTTAAATGCGCGCATAAGTTAATAAAATAAAACTAAATAGACCCTATCATTCCATATATCGGTTGCATGACAGATACGGCAAAAAATCCGACGCCCGCTCCGATTATAAGCATAAGCACGGGCTCGATTATAGACGATAAATTCGCCGTTATATCAGAAACCTCCCCCTCGTAAAATTCCGCCACGCGCCCCAAAAGCTCAGAAAGCTTTCCCGCTTCCTCCCCGACCTCTATCATCTCCAGCATCAGGGGAGTATATAATTTGGGATAACCCGCCAGGGTCTCGTGCAAACTGTCGCCCTTTTTAACTTTTTTTCTCGCATCAAGTATGGATTCCTTATAATATGTGTTGCCAACCGTGTCCGCCGTTATCTCAAGCCCCTCCAATATAGGAACCCCTCCTGACACAAGAGAGCTTAGGGTTCTGGAAAAATTAGCATTGTTAACTTTTCGCACAATGTTTTTAAAAATAGGCATTCTAAGCAAGGTCCAGTCGAGCGATCTTTTGCCCGATTTGGTGCTCAATGTTTTTCTGATTCCAAAAATAGCAAACGGTAAAATTGCCAAAAGAAGCCACCAAAAAGCAACCAGGAAATCGCTTAAACCTACAATAAATCTGGTTGTGATCGGAAGCTCTACACCCAGTTCTTCAAAAACTGATTTTAATTGCGGTATCACCGTTACCATTAATAAAACACCTATGCCCACCATGGCCGTTATAATAACGGAGGGATAAATAAGGGCTCCTTTAACGCGGGCGCGCAATTCGTGCTGTTTTTCGAGTTGATTTGCCAGTAGATTAAGGGTCTCGTCCAGGTTTCCGGCCGTTTCTCCGACTTTTATCATGCTGGAATATAATTTCCCAAAAACCCTGGGGTATTTTCCCACAGCATCGGAAAAGCTTGTTCCTCGTTTTATCTCTTTTGAAACATCTTTAAGAACGTTTTTGAGTGTAGGGCTTTGTGTTTGATGCTCTAGAACTTCTATCGCGCGTAGTAAGGGTATGCCGCTCTCGAGCATAACCGAAGCGTTGCGCGAAAACATCATTTTTTCGTCCAAAGGCACTCCCATTATTTTTTCAAACAGAATCCCTATCTCTATGTTGTTAAAACGTTTAAGGCCGGCGCCCTCACCGTCTTTCGCACGGACTTCTAAAGCAAAAAAACCTTCATCCCGAAGCCGGCGAAGAAGGTCTAGGCGATCCTTGGCTTCCATTTCTCCCTCTCGGATTTCGCCTTCCTTATTTTTTGCCTTGTATAAAAACTGCATTGTATTATTGCTCGACTGTAACTCTCAGAACCTCTTCCATGGTTGTGATGCCCTGGGCGGCTTTTATTATGCCCTCTTGAATCATGCTTACCATTCCTTCCTTTTGGGCCTGTTCGTTTATTTGATCCAAGGTAGCCCTGTTGTTTATCAAAGTCCTTATGGTTTCGGTTACTTCCAAAACTTCGTGTATTCCTATCCGGTCTTTGTAGCCGTCGGGGCAGTCATCCGAAGGCACCGGCTTATAAAAATCAATGCTTTCCCAGGTGGCGCTCTTGGACACAACCTTGCCTTCCTTCATTATTTTCATTGTCTTTTCCAAATCAATTTCTTGTCCTAATTCATCAACCTGTTTTTTTGTAAGGTTGTATTTCTTTCTTGTGTCAGGACACAATCTGCGCACAAGCCGCTGCCCTATCGCCACATTCAAGGTAGACGCGATTAAAAACGGCTCCTGCTCCATATCCAAAAGGCGCGGCATGGAACCGGCGGCATTATTGGTGTGCAAGGTGGAAAGAACAAGGTGTCCGGTCAAAGAGGCATTAATGGCCAAGCCGGCGGTTTCCTGGTCTCGTATCTCCCCGACCATTATTATATCGGGGTCCTGCCGGACCAAAGAGCGCAGGCCGTTGGCGAAACTAAGGCCTATCTCGGGCCTTACCTGTGTTTGGTTTATTCTCGGCATTCGATACTCTATAGGATCTTCTATGGTTGAAATATTTACACGCGGAGTATTAATAATATCCATTACCGTATAAAGAGTGGTCGTCTTACCGCTTCCGGTGGGGCCGGTCGCCAATATCATGCCCAGCGGCCTGCGGATGGCCCTGTGGACTCTTTCAAGGTTTTCACCCCAAAATCCGAGCTCTTCAAGTGTATACCCCTTGGAACCCTCCGGCAAAAGACGCATTACCACCTTTTCCCCGTCAAAAACCGGTATTATTGAAACTCTGAACGAAACCTTGTAATCTTCTGATTGTATGCTAAATCGTCCGTCTTGCGGCAGCCGGTGCTCATCCAGGCGCAGGTTGCTTAAAACTTTTATTCTGGCTACAATTCCGCTTTGCACCTGCTTTGGAAGTGTCATTGCGTCGTGTAAAATACCGTCTATTCTGTACCGTATTAAAACATCCTTTTCCTCCGGCTCTATGTGTATATCGCTGGCTCGCTGTTTAATGGCGTGTCGGAGGATGGAATCAACTATTTTAATTATCGGAAGTTCCCGCGCTTCTTTTTCAAGCGCCTTTGCTTCAGGCACCTCACCCTCTTTTAATCTTTGTACTACCGCTTCCTCTCCGCCCTCTTCTTCTATAAGGCCTTTAAATTCCTTTTCCAAGCTCTCCTCGTACTGTCCGAGGGCGTGTTTAATGCTTTCTATTGTGGTAAGCCGGGGAAGAATTTTAAGTCCGGTCTTTTTTCTTATAAAATCTATTGTTTGAAGATCCTCCGGATCCGTCATCGCGACCTCCAAATTATTGCCTTCTTTTTTATAGGCAATTATATTATTCTTTTGCGCTATCGGCTCGGGTATTATCTTAAGAACATCGGGGTCTATTTTTTCTTTGGATATATCAACAAAAACAAGACCCATTATGTAGGCCCGCAATTCGCCAAGCTGCCGGGTAGAGAGAAGCCTCTTTTCCACCAAAACATCTCCCAGGTCTTTTTTGTTTTTTTCGGCTTCCTCAAAGGCCTTGTCCAGTCCTTCTCCTTTGACCAGGCCGGCATCTTGTATAAATTCTTTAAGTTGTTGATTTTTAATTTGCATCGGCTTTCTCAAGAGCTTTTTTGACCTTAGCAAGAACATCTTCCAGCTCATAACTGGCTTTCAATAAGTATGTTGTCGCGCCACCGTAAAGAGCTTTTTGGATATCTTCCGCGCTCTCCAAATTGGTAAGCACAATCACGGGAATGCTTTTTGTTTCCTCGCTGGCTTTGAGTTTTTTTAGAACATCAAAACCGTTTATTATGGGTAGAATAAGATCAAGCAGTATAAGGTTTGGTTGTTGTTCCAACGCCAGCTTTATACCTTCTTCACCGTCAAATGCTTTTATTACCTCAAAACCTTCCCCCTCTAAAACTTGCCCCAAGGATTCCTGAAGAGCTGAATCATCTTCCACAAACAATATTTTTGTCTTCATGATTGTTTAGATTAATTTAATTAATTACATCATCGTTTCGCCTCCTTCCAGGGTCTTTTTGACCTTAGCAAGAACATCTTCCAGCTCATAACTGGCTTTCAATAAGTATGTTGTCGCGCCACCGTAAAGAGCTTTTTGGATATCTTCCGCGCTCTCCAAATTGGTAAGCACAATCACGGGAATGCTTTTTGTTTCCTCGCTGGCTTTGAGTTTTTTTAGAACATCAAAACCGTTCATTTTGGGCAAGATAAGGTCAAGCAAGATTAAATCCGGCTTTTTTTCCACAGCCAGATTAAACCCTTCTTCACCATCAAAGCCCTGATAAAGTTCAAACCCTTCGCCTTTTAAAACTTGGCTCAAGGTTTCCTGTAGTGTTAGATCGTCTTCGACAAGAAGTATTTTTTTTGCCATATGTTTATTTTTATTTTATTTTTTAATAATTGGTATTTCAAACCAAAATGTTGTCCCCTCTCCTTCTTTCGACCTAAATCCTATTTGCCCTCCAAGCTTTTCCACAACCGCCTTCGCTATAAACAGGCCCAAGCCCGTGCCCTCTGTGTGCCGTTTTACAACATTGCTTGAGCGGAAAAACTTAGAGAAAATTCTTTTTTGTTCTTCTTCCGGTATGCCAAGTCCGTTATCTTCAACCTCGTATCTTACATATCCGTTCTTGTTAAAAACACGGGCCGTAACCTCGGCACCCTTTTCTTTGCTGTATTTTACCGCGTTATCCGCAAAATTGGTCACAACCATTCCCAAGTATACTTCGTCTCCCATTACAGCATAGGTATCCTGTTTTTCCAACTTAAGATCAACTTTTTTTGCCGCCGCTGTGGGCATTAGCGTGGATATTCTTGATTCAACTAACTCGCTCATATCCAGCTTTACCGGCTTGAGAGTAAGTTCCTTTCTGTCTATCCTGGAAACATTTAAAAGATCTCCGACCAGCATTATCATTTGTTCGTTATTCTTATGTATCATTTGCAAATATCTTTTTTGCTCTTCTTTTAGTTCGCCCGCCCTGTTGCTTAAAAGAAAACCAAGCGACCATTTAAGCGCGGTAAGGGGGGAACGCAATTGGTGGGAAGCAATGCTTACAAATTCGCTTTTCATAAGATTGGCGTTCGCCACTTTTTCAAAACTTTGGACTATAACGGATCCGGGCACAAAAGTCGCCAAAGCTGCAACCATGACTGCGGGCAAGACAAACTCAGGACCTCCGAAATATTCTCCCAAAAAATAAATTCCCACCATTGATGAAATTGTTGTGATGCCCATAAGCAAGAAAAGAAATGTCGGGCACTTCAACAAACCTACGTTGTATTTTTCGCAATCTTTCCAAAAAGCAAATCTACCTATCATAGTTATTATAATTAAGTTTATTACATTAGAAGCGTGATACACCCCTAATGTATTTTAACAAAAAACTCGGAAAAATCCGAGTTTTTTGTTGACAGTAATATTCATATCTTAAACTCCCGAATATTTATTCCGCAAATATTTCCTCGGAACCTCCTGTTTCGGATAGCGGAGTTTCACCGGCGGGCTGTTCAAGGCCTTCAAGCGCGGGCCTGCCTCCTCCAAGATTCACAATTATACTTTTTATCAATTCGTTGTCCGCGTTGTCTTTAAGTATTGTTTCAAATTGTTCAATGGCCTTTTGTTTGTCGCCAACAGAATCATGGCTCAAGCCCAAATAGAATCTGGCATTCGCAAAATTTCCGCCGGCAAAATTAATGGCCGTTTCAAAAGAAACGCTTGCATCCCCAAAATTATTGTTTTCAAACTGATAAAGTCCCAGTTGGAAAAATAGATTGGGATCACGGGGGCTTGTAAGTATCGCTTCTTTAATTTCGGCAATGGCTCCGTCTATATCCCCCTGCCGGCCGTAAGCCGATGCCAGAGCCAGGCGCGCGTTGGAATAATCATTTTTAAGAGAAATGGAATGCCTTATCAATTCAATCGCTTTTGCGAGGCGGTCTTTGCGTTCCGACAGAATTTCGCTTTCCTTTGCCACATCCCCATTTTCCTGCGAAAGAGCGTTAAGCTGAGCCCTTAACGCGTCAGCAGACGACATGTATACTCCCGCCTTTGCCAGCGGTAAAGAAGGATTTAGCGGATCCAGTTCTATGGCCTTGCCATAAGCATCCAGAGCGCGTTCCTCAACTCCACCGATTAATCCTATAACCATCTCGTACACTTTTGCCAGTTGTACCCAATTTTGGCCCTGCGCCGGATTAACCTTGGTAGCTCTATCCGCAAGATTAACCGCGTTCTGCAATGCCGCCGTGGCCTGATTGTCCCTCTCTTCCTGTTTCAGGGTCTGGTCATTCATTATTTGGTTAAACTTTACGACAAACGCCTGAGAAGCCGCGCGCAAGACAAAATCATCGCCGGAATATATAAAAACAGCCGTATCCATTTTGTCCAAGGTCTTGTTTATATCCTGCTCTTTGTTGAAAATATCTATGCCCTGCGCGGCATAAATATTGGAAACATAACTAAGCCCGAGAAAATAAAGGGTACCGACGGCAACACCGACAAGAGCAACAGAAATTACGGATGACACAAACATTGCCTTTGGCGATAACATAAGGTTTAGTTGAACGACTTTAAGAGCACCCAATTCCCGCAAGGCGGAAAAACCTATGCCGGCAGACGCAAAGAGCATTATGTGTATAACCGAGTTGCCTTGATAGATAAAGATCAACAGTAAAAGAAATAGTACAGACGATAGCATCGCCAAAACTATGCCCCTTAAGACAAGATCCGGATTTTTATTTTTTAAAATATCCAAATATCCTTTTAATAACTTCCAAGTAATTAATAAAAGCGCCAAAACAAACACAATGGCTCCAAGCAGACCCCAAGTTGAAATATAGGTTAAAAACGCGGAATATCCCTGATTGAATTGCACACCCCAAAAATCCGTCTGGTTTATTTCTATGGGTCTGTGTGCCGAATAATTATAAGGAAATGTTCCGGGTCCTGTTCCATAAATAGCACTTGTTCCTTCAAGAGAGTTTTTTGTTATATCCAGGGTTGTACCGAAGGTTGGAGTTAATTCCGCGGGAACACTTATAAAAATTGGAATAAATCTAAGAACAAATAATGCCAGTATTGCCACCATTACTATAAACATAGGAAGCATGGGCAATTTCGGCATATAATCTTTCTGTCCCCGCATTACTCTATAACTCTGCGTAAAAGCAACAATTATAAATGTAAGAGCCGCGCCTACCCATACGGCCCATAAATTTATCTGTATTACAAGGACGGCCAGAACGCCAACGGTAATGTATAAAATGCTACGCATGCCCATACTTTGCGGCTTATGGTCCGTTAAATACGCGAGAAGTCCCAGTAACCCCGCGGATACTACGACCCCCAAAACGAACACAGAACCTATGGGATTAAAATTAACATCGCTTGCAAAACCAAAAGGAAGAACTCTGAAACCGCTGAACTGTAAGAGAGCAAAAATAGCCAAAACTGCTATACCACCCATATAAGAGAAAAAGGCGGCTATAATAGCTTTTCTGTTTTTCAAAACAATTGCCGCCAAAAAAAATACAAGCACGTACATTCCCACCCAAAATAACGAATCCGGGCTGGAACCCAAAAAACTTACCGAACGCGCTTTTGAAAATATCGCCGAAACCAACACCGACAAAAATAAGCCCAGCAATCCTAATGATATATACCTGGAAGGGAGAGTTATTTTCCCCGCGGTAAGAAACCTTATAAGCATACATACGAATAGACCCGCCAATACCGTACCGGCAAGGATCTGCTTACTGAAAGGAACCGGACTTGCGCCAAATGGCAAGAAGAATAGCGGTGTTAAAAATAGGAATGCGCAAAACACAGCTGTTTCCAGAGTTTGGGTTATACTTTTTTTAGAAACGGTTTTAACTTTAATGTCTTTATTATCTTGCATTGTATCCATAATATTAATCTCAATTAATTTTAACAAATTTATTCTTGTTTGTAATCCTTATGCCTTATACCTACATAACTATACAGCAAATTCCTTTTCTTATAAACACTGATTATTGGGGAAGTGGATTTTTTGTGGAAAACTCATATTTTATTAGGGCTTTCAAATACTGTAAAATATGATAAAGTTTAATAAACAATATAAATAAACCTTAATAAAACTTATAAATTAGGGTTTACCCAGACAACTTAGTACATGCGTGCGTCCGCACTGCGGTGTACTCACTTGTCGAACCATTATGTCCAAAGGAAAGAAATTACAAGACAAAACTTATTACACTGTAGGAGAAGCCGCGTATATTCTTGGTGTTACACCTTTAACTTTACGCAATTGGGATGGGAACGGCAAATTAAAAGCCAAAAGAAATCCCATAAACAACTATAGGGTATATAAACAATCTGATATCGAACGGCTTTTACGAAAAATAGACGGGCCCAGAAATACTTTGGATATTATATAAAAACATCCTCCTGACAGGAGGATGTTTTTTGATGGAGCGGGTGAAGGGAATCGAACCCTCATCCACAGCTTGGAAGGCTGTTATAATAGCCATTATACGACACCCGCGTTGGCTGTCTGTGCTCCGTTTGTCGGGCTGCCGGGAATCGAACCCGGGCCATGCGCTCCCAAAGCGCAAACACTACCATTATGCTACAGCCCGTTAGTTCACGGCTACGACAAAATATACTATATAATTATTTGGACAGAAAATCAAATAAAGTGCCGCCTGCTAGCAGGCGGCACTCAGTCACAAGGTACATCGATAAGCGTTGCCATTTCGCGAAACACCTGGAGAATGCGGTCTTCGCATTCTCCAAGCTCTCGTTCAGTGGCCCCTTGACGTTTCGAGTACTCGATGTCTCCTGAGGGAGAAATGATTCGCATCGAAGCGCATACCAGCAGATAGCCAGCACCACAGGCGACCAACTCGCCCTCTCGACGCCAATAGCGATACCCGAGAAACTCGTCCACAGCATGAGCGATTTCGTGGGCAAGAAGAGGGAACGACCTGTATACCATCCGCACGGCGCCTCCCCGCGAATCCCAGTGGCCTCCCACCGTGAACGTATCGCCATGCCAGTCCCGGGACTCCCCGAGGTCTGGCTTGATGTACACTTTGATACCTAGGTCGCGAGCCACACGAACAAGGGACTGATAGGCCCGCCCTTGGTCTCGCTTGGACCGTTCCCACCCATATCTGTGGTACCCTGATGGCCCGCGCTTTTTGCCGGTCTGTTTGAACTCTTCGGTGAAGCGCTGCCATGCGCGCTGCCACCGCTTCATCTTTGCCATAACAGCGCTTCTCCTTTCTCGTTATTTATTGTCAAAGAATATACAATAGTATACCACTAAATTACGACAAAATCAATAAATTGAACTTATACTATAATAATGCTATGCTATTCGTTAGCTCATAGTAAGGAGAAACCAATGTCAGATAATTTTGGCGCGCTACCCTCCGAGGACAAAGAATGGCAACTTGGGAAATCCGCTGCCTCTATAAGATTTGTTAAGCAAGCCGAGGAGTGTATGAATAATTGCTCTCCGGAAAATCAAGAAACCCTTAGGGAGGCCATAAGCAGAGTGAAAAGCGAAGACCTGGAATTTATAGATTGGGTAACTCCTGAAGAATTCCTGCGAGGAATATAACGGATGTGTAAATTATTAAAGGATGGAAAGGCCACAGAAAGCAAAATTCCCGGTAAATATGCCGGTTGGAAACCGGGTAAAATATTTGGCCACCTGGACTGCAAATCGGGCATAAAGATGAAAAAAGAAAATCGTGTTTTCTTTTTAACCTGGCAAGATGCCATTAATTCCGGCTACAGACCTTGTAAAAAATGCAAACCATCTCCTTAAACCGTTGATACCATCAGCGGTTTTTATTTAATTAAAACAAAACACCCCTATCCGGGGTGTTTTGTTTTAGGAATGTAATATCCTGGGTCAAAAACTTATCGAACTGCGTCTTTGAGGCCTTTTCCGGCTTTAAACTTAGGCACGGTCATTGCGGGAATCTGCAAAGCGGCGCCTGTCTGGGGATTTCGTCCCATGCGGGCTGCGCGATTTGAAACTCCAAATGTGCCAAAACCGGTCAATGTTACTGAATCTCCGCTTTTCATAACATCTGTAACGGCGGATGTAAAAGCATCCAATGCCCTCCCGGCTTCCGCCTTGGACATATCAGCTTTACCGGCCATTGCCTCTAAAAGTTGGTCTTTAGTCATGAGTATTCATTTTATAAATTATAAAAATGGTTGTCCCAAAGGGACCGCACGACCTTTTGTTTTAGGCCTTCCATCAGGCAAATTAAATCATTCATGATTCCGCCTGCCCGATAGAAGGCAATGTGCTTCACTTTCTATATAATAACCACTATTGCCCTTAAATACAAGGTTTTTCTAATATATTTTAACAACCTTACGCAAATGCTCTATTTTTACAGCCATTCCTTCTTTGTTCGTTTCTACAAGAACAGCGCCGATTTCGGCTCTTTTATCAGAACCTATCTCCTTCTTTTTTACCTCTCCGGTAAGATATTGAGTTATAAGCGGGTCTTTTTCAAGCCCTATTATTGAATTGTAGGCTCCTACCATGCCTGCGTCACTTATATATGCCGTTCCTTTGGGCAGTATTTGGGCATCTAAGGTGGGAACATGTGTATGTGTTCCCACAACGGCGGATACGCGCCCATCCAGATAAAAGCCCAAAGCGCGTTTTTCGGATGTGGCTTCGGCGTGGAAATCAACAAAAATTGCGTCCACATACTCCCTGCCCTCCTGCGTATGGTCCAAAGTGTATTTATTTAGTATTTCGTCTGCTGCAATAAAAGGATTTGAAGCTTCACGCTTTATAAAAACTTGTCCTAAAAGATTTATTACAAGTATTCTTTTTGCTCCTCTGGAAATTACCTCAAATCCGCTTCCGGACATATCTTTGCCAAAATTGGCGGGACGCAGTACAAAATCCTTTTTTTCTTTAAGAATCGCCTCGGCGTCCGGAGTATCCCAAATATGGTCGCCTGATGTATAGGCGTTAAATATATCGAGTTCGCTTAATTCGGAAACAGTACTTTTGGTTATACCGCTGCCGTGGGCAATATTTTCTATATTGGCTATTACAAAATCGGCCTTGTGCTTTTCTTTTAGCTTCGGGGCCTCTTTTTTAAGCGCGTCTCTGCCCGGTCTGCCAAAAACATCTCCAAAAAATAATATCCGCATTTTATCGTGCGTATTCTATTATCCTTGTTTCCCGGATAAGAGTAACTTTAATTTCTCCCGGATATTTAAGCTCTTCCTGTATACGGTTTGCTATATCCCTTGCCAATTTTTTAGCATTTGCGTCGTCTATGGCTTCTGGGGTAACAAACACGCGCACCTCTCTACCGGCCTGCACCGCGTATACTTTCTCAACACCGTCAAAAGATGAGGCGACGCTTTCAAGTTCCGCCAATCTTTGGAGATAATTTTCTACGCTGTCCTTTCTTGCTCCCGGACGCGATGCGGAAATGGCATCAGCCGCCTGCACTATGCGCGCCTCCAAGGATTCATACGGATATTCTTCGTGGTGGGACTTCATGGCGTCTATAACCACCTGCGAAACACCATACTTTTCTAAAAGTTTCATTCCTATATCCACATGAGAACCTTCTACTTCGTGATCCAGCGCTTTTCCTATGTCATGAAATAATCCTCCTTTTTTCGCAATCGTAATATCCGCGCCTACTTCGCCCGCCAATGCTCCGGCTATGTGCGCCACTTCAAGGGAATGCATAAGAACATTCTGTCCGTAACTAGTCCTGAATCTAAGCCGTCCCAGAAGCCATACAAGTTTGGGATCCAATCCGACCATTCCCGAGTCGTATAAAGCCGCTTCTCCGGCTTCCTTTATTTTTTCGTTTATTTCTTCCTGGGCCTGCAGAACCGCTTCTTCAATGCGTGCGGGCTGTATTCTTCCGTCTGCTATAAGTTTTTCCAAAGCGATTTTTGCGGTATGCCTGCGCACGGGATCAAAGCCAGATATAATAATGGTCTCGGGAGTGTCGTCAACCATTATCTCTACGCCGGTAAGGCGCTCCAAGGCGCGTATGTTTCTTCCTTCTTTTCCTATTATTCTGCCTTTTATTTCATCGTTCGGAAGCGCGACCGCCGTTGTGGTAACCTCTTGTGTCTGGCTTGAAGCATATCTCTGCAGCGCCGACACTATCATTGTTTTTGCCCTTTTATCCATTTCATCCTGTCCGAATTTTTCCAATTTTTGCAGGCGGTCCGCAAGTTCCTGCTGATAGGACTCTTCTATGGATTGAAACAGCTTTTCCCGCGCCTCTTTTGATGAAAGCTTGGAAACAGTTTCCAGGGCAGTTATTTGTTTTTGCTTAAGAGTACCGAGCTCTTCGCGCTCTTTTTCTATTTCTTCCAGTTTGCCTGAGATATCTTTTTGTTTTTTTCGTAATTTAGATGTTTTAAGATCTAAATCTTCTTCTTTTGTGAGTAAACGTTTTTCCAATTGAAGGAGATAGGCATGCTTTTCTTTTTCCTCCTTTTTTGCTAGCTCTATTATCTCGTCGGCTGATTCCTTTGCCTTTTCTTTTATTTTTTCGGCGTTCTCCTTGGCTTCCGAAAGAATTTTATCTACTTTTGACTCCGCCGTCCCCTCCTGTTTTTTTGCTGATACTTGTCTTGCGAAATAACCCAGCACTACGCCAAATAAAATTGCAAAAACGATCAACCCTATGGTTAATGGTTCCATGATGGTAAATTTTTTGATTAATTTCTAACATTTTCAGAACAAATTGAATTATTGATTATATACAATAAACAAATAATATCAGAACTTAGTAAATATGTAAATATTACACCCCTGGGTACTGTGTTAAAATATAGATAATGAACCAAGACAGGCAAAAAGTTATGTTGGTCATCCTTGACGGCTGGGGTGCCGCTCCTCCTTCAAAAGGAAATGCCATATACCAGGCCAAAACGCCCGCTGTAGATTCTTTAGAAAGAGATTATTTTGCCACAACTTTACAGGCATCCGGCATAGCGGTTGGACTTCCCTGGGGAAGAGAAGGAAACAGCGAAGTGGGCCACCTTAACCTAGGTGCGGGGAGGATAATATACCAATATCTACCGCGCATAGTGGCAGCCATACGCGACGGCTCTTTTTTTAAGAACAGAGCTTTTTTGAGGGCCATAGAATTTACCAAAAGAAACAATTCAACACTTCACATAATGGGGCTTTTTTCATCCGGCTCGGTGCATAGCTACGCGGACCATTTATACGGGCTTTTAGATATGATGAAACAACAAAATATGCAAAATGTCATATTGCATATTTTCACGGACGGCAAAGACGCAAGTCCGAAGGAAGCGGAGGTATTTTTAAAAGACCTTCAAAACCTGCTTAAAAAAGAACAGCTGGGCAAAATAGGCACTGTTGCGGGACGCAGCTATGCTATGGACAGGAACCGGAACTGGACATTTACGCAAAAAGCATACGAGGCGATGGTTGACGGCAAAGGAGAAGCCATAGAAGATCCTGTAAAATACATTAAAAAATCGTACGCGGAAGGAAAAACCGATTTCAACATAGAACCGGCAATAGTGTTTGAAAACGGAAACCCCGTCGGATTGGTTAAGGAAAATGACGCTTTGATATTTTTTAATTTCAGAGAAGACAGCGCCCGCCAGTTAACACAGGCCTTTGTTTCACCTGATGAAGATTTTTCGGACTTTCCCAGAACAAAAATAAAAGGGCTGTTTTTTGTCAGCATGACAAAATACCAGGAAGACCTGCCCATTGAAGTGGCCTTTCCTCCTCCCAATATAAAAAATCCACTGGCCAAAGTTTTATCCGACGCGGGCATTAAACAACTGCATATATCTGAAAGAGAAAAATACGCGCATGTTACTTATTTTTTTAACGGAGAGAATGAAAACACGTACCCAAAAGAAGAACGCGTGTTAATTCCCTCCACAAGCGGACAGCAATACGAAGCGGTTCCGGAGATGCAAGCATACAGCATTACTCAAAAAGTTATAGAAAATATTTTCAATTTTGATTTTATATTAATAAACTACGCGAACGCCGATATGCTTGCGCATACGGGAAACATGCAGGCAACAATAAAAGGTGTAGAGGCCATCGATGCTAATTTATTTTCACTGATAGAGACGGCAAAAAAATTTAATTTTTCCATGATTGTTACCGCCGACCACGGCCACGCTGAAGAAATGCTTGAACTAAAAACCGGAATGCCAAAGACCAAACACAGCGCAAACCCGGTTCCCCTTTATATAATGCACGGCAACCACCGTTCGCGGGAATATTCCCCTCTTTATTCCCGCAATCCGGAGGGGGTTCTGGCGGATGTGGCCCCAACAATTTTGAAAATAATGGGAATACCCATACCTCCCGAAATGACGGGCAAACCCATACTATGAGTTTAAGATACGAACAAAAAAGGCGGATATCCGCCTTTTTTGTTATAGCTTCAAGCTTTTTATGCTTTTGATTTGATTATCTTATCCACCAGCCCGTATTTTTTTGCTTCTTCCGGAGTAAGGTAAAAATCCCTGTCTGTATCCTTTTCTATGTTGCTTAATGATTGGCCGGTGTGCTTTGCCAAAATTTCATTTAGCCGCTTTTTTAGGTTTATTATATGGCGAGCCGATATTTCAATTTCGGTTGCCTGCCCGCGCGAAGAACCCATAACCTGGTGCAAAAGCATTTCGGAATTGGGAAGCGCGCTTCTTTTTCCTTTTGTCCCGCCCGCCAACAAAACCGCACCCATGGACGCCGCCAGCCCGATACAAATAGTGGCAACATCATTTTTTATATGCCGCATTGTGTCGTATATCGCAAGTCCCGCCGTAACAACTCCTCCAGGGCTGTTTATATAAAGCTGAACATCCTTTTTTGAATCCTGGCTTTCCAAAAACAAAAGCTGCGCTATGACAGTATTTGCCAAAGCATCATCTATAGGCCCGCCCAAAAATATTATGTTCTCCTTAAGGAGGCGGGAATATATATCGTACGCCCTCTCTCCGTACTGCGATTTTTCTATAACTGTGGGTATTAAATTCATCCCGTTAGTAATTACTGCTTACGCAGTTTTAGTTTATATGTATTTAAATAAATCAACTACCTATATTTACTGTACTTAGTTTAGCAGACCCGTTAGGGTAATTACTAACGGGATTCATGATTTTATTGGTGAATTTTCTAACAATTCAAAGACCTTTTCATTTCTCATTATACCATTAATGTGTGTCCTAAGCTGGACGGGATCGATTTTAGATTTGACTTCATCGGTGTCTTTAAATTGCGCCAGATATTTATTCGCCTCTTTTTCCACCTCCTCTTCCGACGGCTTTATGTTTTCTTTATCGGCTATCGCTTTTAAAATAGTACCCGACTCAACTCTTTGGCGCGCCTTATCTTTCCAACCCTCTTTTACTTCTTCTGAAGATTTTCCGGCTTTTTTCAAATAATCCTCCAGTGTCATATCCATGGAATTAACCTGCTGTTCCAACTCCTGCCGCATTCTATCCATTTCCTGTTCTACCAAAAAATCAGGAACTTCAAGTTTTACGCTTTTGGTTATCTCTTCAAGCATGCGAAGACGCACTCGCTGTCTTTCCTGATTCTCTTTTTCTTTTACCAGGCCTTCTTTTAAGCTTTCTTTGAGAGAATCAAGGTTATTAAAATTTCCCAGGCCTCTTGCGAACTCATCGTTTATTTCCGGCAGTTTCGGTTCCTTTTCCCCCTCCCGCGGAGATTCCGCGCGTGATTGCTGGAGCCATTGCAAACTTTGCTCCACCTCTTTATCATCCACCGCTATGTCTTTTTTATACTCTTTTTCCTTTACCTTAGGGGCTATCGCCTTATAATCGGGCAATTCAATCTTGGGCATAACCGGAATTAGCGCCTTAAACTCAAAATTATTACCGGGAACTATTTTTAAAACCTCTATTTTTGGCATGCCTGTCGGTTCTATCCCTTCGTTTTTAACGGCCTGCCAGTAATTATACTCCATGGCGTATCCGGCGGCTTCGCGCCATATCGCCTCGGCGCCGACTCTTTTTTCTACAACTTTCCGGGGGATTTTACCTTCCCTGAATCCCTTTACATTCATTCCTTTGGCTAATTTTTCGGACGCTTCGTTTAAATACTTATCCATTTCTTGGGGGGTTATGGAAAAAAGGGCTTCTTTGTAGGAATTATGTTTTTGTTCTATTTTTATATCCATATTGGGTTACCTAAGCAAGAAAAACCACCAGCAAAAGAGAAATCATGGCCACAAGTTTCAAAACCGGGCTGTAAAAAGATGCGGCTTTTTCTATATAATAATTATCATTAAAAATACCCTCCACATTTTTTTTCGGAGCGAAGGGTTTGTTGAAAGCCCTGGAAACACTCCATAATCCCCCAAAAATTATCATTCCGGCCAAAAGGCCTCCCAAAACTTCGGCTCTTAATATTAATCCCGCCGCTAAAGGCACAGAAACCACTATGACAAAAAGTACGAGTGTTTTTTTAGCGGAATAGGACACAATAGAATTAGATAATTCGGCATAATCCACGCTCCCGAATACGCCGTATGTGGCTTTTTCTTTTATATTCCTCATGAATCTTCCTATAAAATACACCAAGAAATAAAATACCGCGGCTCCAAGAAAAATTCCGGCCAATGTGGTTTCTTTTGCCAAAGAAAAATCAAGCTGGGTGGTACGCGCCGCGATTTCGCGGTCATAAAGCATGGACAATGCCAAAAGCCCCAATATAACACCGAAAAGAACATATCTTGAAAGAGATAAATTAACGGCATCGTCGACAACATCCATCTTGTCCAAAGCTCTGGTGTGTTCTTGGGGCAAATTTGACAAGCGGGCAATTTCCTTAGAGGCGGCGGAAATGGAGCTAAACATATGCAAAGCAAGAGCCGTTCCGGCCAGAGATATCATACTGACTGAAAAAACAACCGCATTATACCATCCTCCAAACCAATAATTCGCGTACACAATCGCAAAAATTACAACGCCGAAACAGCCGGTTATAAGAGTTTTGGCATATTTTCTTGAATTAATAAAATAATTCATAAACATAATTCCTCCGCCCGTTATAAGGCCGAGTACGGAGGAAAGTAAAACCAGCGCGGGGACGACCTGAGTGCTTCCGCTTGTGGCCCACAATACCGAAGAAGAAACCAAAATAACGGCGAATATTACCACTCCCAATACCGTAAAAATAATATTCCTGAATATGTTGGTGGTAACACCTATTTTAATAAGCTGTGTTCCTGCGAAAGAAGCTATAAGTCCTGATATCATTATCAGTAAAGGCAATGCTATCCCGCCTCCAAAACCGGGCAGTAAAAGAGAAGATGCAAGCATTGCAGCCACGATAAGAACGAGCATTGTCGCATACAGATCCGCTATAAGCCCGAGTGGCCTTATAGCAGCATTACCGGCCAGCCGCATAGTAATCTCGGGATTTCTGGATTCTTTTTGCCGGTCATGCGAATCGGATTCGAAATTGGCTTTTTCCCTGTACACCCTGCCCCCTATCTTTAGGAAAAAAGCGCATATTACAGAACCCAGCGAAAGGGCGACCAAACCGCTGGCGCCGGGGCTGAAAATAAAATAATAACTTGAAACCGTTAAAACCGCCATCCCCGAAACCAGCAGAGCCAACAACCCTCCTCCGTTAAATATCGAATTAAAAGAATCTACAAATCCGTGGCTACTCCGTGAAACTATTCTGGAATTAAGCCGTATTATAAAAATGCAGGCAAAATAATTTACAATAAAGCTCATTACCATTCCAAATACCAGACCCAACACCGGTCTAAAGCCAAACGCGGGTACCGCGAACATCAACACCGCAAAAACACCCGTGGCCGCGAATATTAGCTGGTACATTTTTATAAGATAAACCCAAACTGCCTTGGAGAGCTTGCGGGAGATTGACTTTATTTCGATATTTTCTATTTTTTGAGTTGAATACCTTCCATCCAAAAAAATAGAAAACAACACGGAGGACAGAGATATAATAATAGGAGCTATAAATAGAAACATTTATTTAGGAGGATTTACTCTTATCTTTGGATTTTTTCTTTGTTTTTTTATTGGTCTTGCCCGGCTTTTTCGTTTTTTTGGGTTTGATTTTTTCTTCTTGTTCCTGCTTTTCCGCGGGCTCCTCCGAGCTTTGTTCCACTTCTCCTGTTTCTTTGCTTAAAATATCTATTTTCCAGCCGGTTAACTTGGCGGCGAGCCGGACATTCTGCCCGTCTTTTCCTATGGCCAGAGATAGCTGATCCTCCGACACGATAACCTTCGCTCTTGCCGAATCAGCTTCGACATCCAGAACTTTCGCCGGACTAAGGGCGCTTGCTATGAACTCTTCCGGATCTTCTTTCCACTCTATAATATCTATTTTTTCTCCTCCCAGTTCCTGTATTACGGCCGAGACCCTTGTGCCTCTCTGGCCCACACACGAACCAATGGGATCAACGCCTTCTTCGTTTGAAGCAACGGCTATTTTACTGCGCAAACCCGCCTCCCTGGCGAGGGCTTTGATTTCTACCGTTCCGGCGGTAATTTCGGGCACCTCCAATTCAAACAATCTGGACAGCATTTTGGGATGAGAACGGGAAACAAAAACCTGCGGACCCTTTGCTCCGTGTTCAAGCGAAACAAGAAAAAGGCGTAAACGCTGGCCTATGTGGTATCTTTCCCTGGGTATTCTGTCCTTCGCGAGCATTAGCGCCGTGGTTTTTCCAAGGTCAAAAAATATGGTGTTTCCCTCTATCCTCTGCACAACCCCGCTGACTATAGAATCGGCCTTCTCGGAGTATTCTTCAAATACTGATTCTCTTTCCGCTTCTCTTATCCTTTGTATTATCACCTGCTTCGCGGTTTGAGCGGCTATTCTTCCGAAGTCCTCTCGCAGTTCCAAAGGAAACTTAAGTACGTCTCCCAGCTTAATTTTCTTAGGGTTGAGCAGAGCGGGGTCAGACCCCTCTCGTGGGGTCAGACCCCGTGCATCGGCCAGCCAAATATGCTTTTGTTCGTTAAACCTTACCTTTTGTAGTTCGCCTTCCTCCGAAATCATTTCTTCATCGTCCGCTCTCCCTTCCCGCGGTTCTTCACCTGCTTCTTCCGCTTTTTTTCTTTCTTCCTCCAGTTCTTCTTCGCTCTTTATCATACTTTCATCCACCACTATTTTTTCCTGCCAAATATCAAAAGAACCTGAATTGGTATCCAGTTTTGCTTTTATTATTTGCCCCTTTTCGCCATAATCCTTTTTATACGCGGCCGCAAGGGCCATTTCGACTGTCTCAAGTATTTTTTCTCTATCAATACCCTTTTCTTCTTCTATTTGCGCTATGGCGGATATAAAGTTTTTTAGATCAATCATAATTTAGTAGATAGTAAATAGTAGTTAGTAGATAGTAGATAGAATTTTCAATTGTCTCTTCTCTATATTCTTTTTTGCTGGTTTATAAATTAAAAAAGGACTCCATAATCATGGATCCTTTGGTAATTGCATATTAACATAAGCCAAAACTTTTTGCAATATCCTCTAAATATTCTTGTATGTCCTATCGCTTCGTCGCTCAATGCTTAAAGCAAATACATCGTCTCCTCTAAGGCGATATATAACACGCAATTTACCTTTCCGCACACGAAAAATATCGCTGTATCCTTTTAGTTTTCTAATATCCAAATTTTTATAACTACCGCGCGATATCTGTTTTAATATGCTTTTGGCCAATTTTCGTTCTTGTACAGAAAGTTTTTTTAGTTCCCTTTCCAGTTTGCCCATAAACTCTATAGTCGCGACAACAAGTCCTCAATGTTAACTCCGCCTTTTTTAACTTTTGTAAAATCAGAAACGAGTTCCCATGTTTCCACCTCTTCTTCAAGAGGGGTAATACGAAACACAGGGCGAGAACGCTTTACCACAATAAAAGATTCCCCGCCTTTAACCTTGGATATATATTCACCCAAGTTTTGGCGCAACTCCTTTGTGCCAACTATTTTTTCTTCTTGCGTCTTGTTAGCCATATAATTAATAACTTAAATTTATTATATTTTAAGTTTAACTTAAGTTGAACTTTGTGTCAACCCCGTTAGAGACAGAGGCATACTACGAGCCCTCGCGGCCTCTAACGGGGTCAACCTCCGTACATGGCAAAACTAAGCAATAGCGTTTTTGTAATACCTGACACGGGCATTACGTGTTTCAAAATCCATTTCCACGGCCGCAAGGTCCACTCTCCAATCGGTATATTCGGGATAATCATTCTCTGCCAGATACCCCAGACATGCTCGCGTTACCTTTTGTTTTTTTCTTTGGTCAAAATTATCCTCAGGATTAAATCCTTCAGTCCTTCCACCCGATTTAACCTCTATAAATATCAGAATATTTTTATCGCGCGCCACAATATCTATTTCACCCCACGGCTTTTCAAAATTGCGGGCCAATATCTTCCAGCCGTTTCCTTCGGCATACTTTGCAACCGCATTTTCTGCGATATTTCCTTTTTTCCGTGATTTGCTGGGCATAGGGTTAGTAGGTAGTAAGTAGTAGGTAGTAGGTAGTAAGTAGTAGGTAGTATAAAGAAACGAGGGGCGGAAAACAAGCAATAAGCCATCAGCCGTAAGCCGTCAGCTGTAAGCCATAAGAATAAAGTGCACAGGAATTGGAGAAATGTCTAATTTTTTGACATAATATTCCGAGTATGTTATAGTATGGAGCAGATTCTTTGAAAACCAAGGAGGTCAAGATGAGAAGGATCGCTACTGTGCTACTCTTTGTGGCACTACTTGTTTCGGCGTGTTCGTCCGGCGGAGGCCAGGAAACACCCGGGCCTTCGGTACTGATCGAGCCCGGAGTAAACATCGTTACGGCGCCACCGGCAACTACGGAGCCCACCGTGGCGGAAACTCCCACTCCAACCGCAACCCCCGAGCCAACGGCGGTACCGACCCCCGAGCCGGTCGCCGGCTCATGCGGCTATCTGGAAGAGCGGTACTGCGGACAAGGAGTGCAGGTGGACGCTTCAATTATAATCGGCGCATCCGAAATATTTAGCGGAGCAAGCCATGCGCTTGCTTTCAAATTGCCCGAGGGTACCCCCGTATTTTCTCCCGTTAGCGGAGAAGTTTTGGGCGGACACCTGGTGTCCGCCTCTGGCCGAATCGATTTTGTGTCGGTTAACAATGCCTATGCTTTCTTCTTTGCGGGCGCTGAATCGGCAGGCAATATACGCGAAGGTTCTGTTCCCGTGAAAGCGAAGGAACTTTTGGGCGTGCTTACCGGCGAGTCCGTCGGTTCACCCGTAAACCCAACCGAAAATGAGTACAATCTCGTTATACTTGTTCCTTAAAACAGTCCCCCACCCTTATTTAAGGGTGGGGGACTTTTATTTAAACGCAAGGTATTTTGTTTAAAAACCCACGGGATAGTTTAAAACCGCAAAGTGCCACCTGTCATCGTTCGGCATTTTTATCAAAATTGTGTGGTCTCCGTCCTGCAAATCTTCGTTAGATATTGTAAAAACAGAACCGTTAAACTCTTCTCCATATTCTTGCGTTTCTCCGCTGGGAGCCATGTATATAATTCTTTCCGCTTGCGCCAAATTAAAATCCGAAAACTCAATAGAAGCGGATAACTCCCCATGTGAAACACTTGCGTTATCTATAAGCCAGACCCCGGGCCATTCAAAGCTGGTCTGTGTAGCCGTATCATCTGTTTCGTATACTCTTATGTAAACCGTACCGGCGGTTATAGGTGGCCACAAAGGAAACAATATAACCCCGACACTGCCCTCTCCTCCGGGTGCAACAGGGTAGTATTCGTCCTCAAAAGTTCCCGGATACCTTATCTCCACCCTGTTGCCATGGCCTACAGGAAGGAGATTGCCCTCCTCGTCGCGCAAAGTAAGTTGAAAATCCAACCTGCCCGGCGTTATTCCAGCAACAAGCCCGGGGACATCCTCACTTGTGTGAGATTCTATGGCGCCTGTTTCTTCAACCGGAAAATTCTTTTCAATAATTCGCACTCCTTCTTCGCCCGGTCCGTAAAAAAACATTCTCCAAACCATAAACGACAGTACACTTACCGCAAGCAGAGCCGCAACCGCCCACAAAGCAAATCGTTTTTTTTCGCGCATGAGCCCTCCTGAATTTAACGATGCGGAACTCGTATTCATTTTATCCGGTTGTATTTTTAAATTGTTCTGTAAATCGCTTTCCACTTTAGAAAATTTATTACTTAAAAAATTAATTAAAAAACGCAAAAAAGTTCCTCACCGAACACTTCAGCACTGGGGTTTGCATCGTATGAATATACGCAATTGCAACTTGAGTTGTATTTATAAGTATGCGTGTGTTCACAGTCTTTTCCCGGAGTAGTTTCGCTTGAATTAGCCACGGTGCATGCGGGCAAATTATAAACAAACGAAATACCTCCGCCACATATGTTGTAATTGTGGTGATAATAAACCGTCCAGCAAACGGCACCCACCGTACAAGACCCACCGCCACCGCAAGCGCTTAAAGAAACACTGGATGGCGGATTGCTTCTAAAAGCTGTCCATTCCCCGGATGATGCCGTGGGCACAAAAACACTACTTCCTCCCGAAACACTTACCCTGGCGCATGTACTATGACAATTAATATCCCGGTATGAACCGGCATCAACTTTCCATCCTTCAGCGCAAGAGTTCAAAGCGGCGTTTGTTTGTATATTAAAGCCGGTAAATATAGCCGTTGCAATCAAAATAACAAACACAACGGCTATTATGCTTGCTTTGCCGCTATTGGAAATAACTACTCTTTTTATTTTTTCTAATTCGGTAAACATTGCAGTGTTTGGTTGATTGCAGGCATCTCTAAATCGGTCGCTTCGCCCAATCGCGTTTCCAGTTCTTCTATTTTTAATTTTAGTTCATCAATTTCGGCCTGTTGCTCGTTTTGCCTCGCAAATAATTCCTTTACGGCCTCTATAACCGGAGCAATGAGTGTATCCGCCTTAAGCACTTTAAGGCCTGATACAGGATCGGTCGCAACCACGTCAGGAAATATATCTTCAACATTTTGGGCCACAAGGCCTATGGACGCTTTCCCATCTTCTTTCCAGTTAAAACTTACTCCTTCCAGTCGCAGTACTTTTTCAAGCGCCCCTTCCAAGGGCCTTATATTTTCTTTTAAACTTATGTCGGAATAGTAAAAAAATCCTCCGTTTGAGTGAACTGGCGCGCCAAAGTAAAAAGCGGGCCTGTCTGTGTAGAAGTGCGCAAAACTGGTGTTTAAGGAACCAAAGTTTATCCATCCAGTCGGGCTCGTGGCTTGTATTACCGAAACGCCCGACACGGACTGGTTCACATCCAGTTTCATGCCAGGACTAGTCGTCCCGATGCCGACGTTGCCG
>JBBDXP010000014.1:0-26155 GCA_040902285.1 Candidatus Spechtbacterales bacterium | reverse complement strand
CCTGCGCTGTTCCGTTTACGTGGAGGGTTTGACTGGGTGTCGTCGTGCCTATTCCAACACGGCCTGACGAGACAATAAGCCCGTACGGAGCGCCAGCGGTGTTTAAGGTAAGGCCGCCTGTTTTGGTTTGGCCCGTACCCGAAACATTAAGAGGCGTCGAGGTGTTACATAGCGCGGGATCTATATTAGGATCGCAACCGGGATTATTCCACACGGCAAAAGCGTACATTGTGCCCGCGAACATCAAAACCAAAACCCCCCAAAACACCGAAAGCGCGAGAGCCGGCGTTTTAAATTTTATTATATTTTTAAACTTTTTACGCTTCATGTTTAACATTTTTATTTTAGCACTAATTAAAATAAGCGAAAACGCTGTCTATCCCCAAAAAGCCAAGCAGTTTAGATAAAATGGATTCTAAAAATCCAACGGGCGGTATTTCGCGGAATTCCGGCAAAGGAAGTTGTACATTTATGCCTTTTGTTATTGAACATTGTCCGTTTCCCGAGTTTGCATCTGCCGAAAGTTCCAAGTCGGTTGCGGTAAGTACCGCCGTTTTTGACCCATTGCTATCAAACATGACCTGCGGATTTTGCGAAGCGCTGGTTGTTCCGCCGACATACGAAGCATCTTGTATAGACCAGCTCCACGACCTGTTGGCGAGATTTATTACAAAAAATGTCGTTAAATCCGTAAACTGCACCTCCTCTCCCTCGGACGGATTTAGCGGGTCCCGTGTAAAGTCGGGGGCGGGATAAGGGTGTAAAGAAGTTCTGAAGGACGGGCCGTTTTCCCAATCCGACAACGCGCCGCCCGAGTCCCCTACTTTTACTCTCCAGTAGTAAGAGGCGGATCTGTTTTCATAAAATGCCAATTGCCCGTCGCCATCGGCAATGCCGTCGGCAAACTCATTTACGGGAGTGCTGGATATTGTAATAAATCTCTCCTTTGCCCCACTTGCCACTATTCCTGAATCAAATTGTATACTGGAAAATCCCGAATCATTTGAAACTTGCAGTTGGTAAGCACTTTGGCTGGAGCCGTCTTCGTTATCTACAAAATCCCAAACAAAACGCTCTCTGGAAATACACGAGGGACCTGAACTAGCGCTGAACGACACCGCGGGGCTTCCCGGAACCACTTCAGGAGGGGTATTAAAGCCGGTTATAACAGCAGCATAATTGGACGAAGCGCAAACGCCCTGGTCTAAACAGTTAAAATTTACCCATCCGACAACATCATCTCCCCATGCCCAGCCGGTAAATTCATCCGGATCGGGTACTGTATTTAAAGTTACGTTATAATTTGAAGTTCCGCATTCTGTTGTGCAGGCAAGTTTTATCCAGCCGTCCCATCCGCCTCCGTTTGCGAGCGCGCGAGTCCAGCCGGTAACATTGCCTCCGGATAATTGCGCTATAGGACCGCTACCCCCGTTGAACGGAGCTTCGGGCGGGTTTCCCGTATCGGCGCGGTTAAAACTTATCCAGCCGATATTACTACTCCAGGCGTATCCGGAAAAGTCCCCTGTGGCGCTGTCCACATTTACTCCATAATCGGATGTGCCGCAGGTACCTGTGTTTGAACAATTCAAACTTATCCAGCCGATATTACTGCTCCATATATATCCGGAAACATTATTACCAACCGCACCGGATGTAACGGTAAATTGACCTTCGTTGGGGTCCGTTGAAGAAGAACATTCATCCGAAGGGTCGCACACGAATGCGTAATAATTATTCGGACTCGTTCCTTCGTCAGCCGCTTGCGCCGTATAAGACAAACCGGCCTGGCTCACAGAACCGGGATAAATAGGACCCGACCATGCACCCCCCGGACAGCTCACAACCCCTCCGGAAGAGGCAACCAAATCACTTTTACAAATAATAACGCCGACCTCATCGCCGTTCGGATCATCTAAGTTAACGGTAAAACTAATATTGGAACCTATTGCCACAGGATCGGGAAAATCGGATACCGATGTTACCGACGGCGCGCTGTTTACAAACGGCACAACACCAAACATCCCCGATGTGGAAGCGGAACAGGCGTTAAATTCATCGCACACAAAAGCGTAGTAGCTATTCGGGCTTGTGCCTTCGTTTGCGGCCTGCGCCGTGTAATCAATAAGGAACAGGGTCTGGTATCCGCCTCCGGTTCCTATGATGGGGCCCCATGAGCCGCCCGGACATGAAATTACTCCTCCCGAAGCGCTTATTGAGTTTGTCTTACATACAGCCGCTCCGGTGTTATCAACTTCGGGATCGGTCGCCTGTATTTCAAATGTAATGACATCTCCCGTTGTTACCGGATCGGGAGAGTCGGTTACGGAGGATATGGTGGGGGCGTTGTTGCCTGTGACTTCAAATGTTCCTCCGTTGGGATCTCCTGCGGAAGAACATAAGCCGGTATCGTCGCAGGCAAAGCCAAAATAGTTGTTAGTTCCTACATCTCCGGAGCCTGTTGTATAAAAAAGATTTATGGGGCTTGTGCCTGTTAAGGGAGATGGCCCTACCCAGGTTCCTCCAGGACATGTTGGATTAACCCCCGCGTTAACAGAATCTGTTTTACATATTATTCCTTTGGCATCGTCAGTGTTTGCGTCGTTCCAAAAAATATCAAATTGTACTTGTCCGCCCACGCTAACCTGGTCCGGGCTATCCGCTACAGAATTAAGCGTCGGCGCCTCGTTGGGTATCACACCAAACATCCCCGATGTGGAAGCGGAACAGGCGTTAAATTCATCGCACACAAAAGCGTAGTAGCTATTCGGGCTTGTGCCTTCGTTTGCGGCCTGCGCCGTGTAATCAATAAGGAACAGGGTCTGGTATCCGCCTCCGGTTCCTATGATGGGGCCCCATGAGCCGCCCGGACATGAAATTACTCCTCCCGAAGCGCTTATTGAGTTTGTCTTACATACAGCCGCTCCGGTGTTATCAACTTCGGGATCGGTCGCCTGTATTTCAAATGTAATGACATCTCCCGTTGTTACCGGATCGGGAGAGTCGGTTACGGAGGATATGGTGGGAGCGGAATTTACAAAAACGGAGTAGGTAACCGTGGCGTAAACTCGTCCTATTCTTGCATCGTCATCCATGCCGCCGGGACTGCCGCCTCCCTGGACCTGGCGAGTTAGTTCCACGCGCAAATCATCATCTCCCGCCCATGAACCAAAAAAATTAACTGTTCGAAGAGTGTCAATTGAACTAAGTGTAACCGTCTGTATTATTGTATACGCATTATCTATGAATATTCTGACATCTATCGTATCGCAATCACCCCCCTGGCATCCGCCTTGCGCGTACGCCTGAAAAGAAACGCTCACCTGGCTGACAGAATCAGAGGAGCCGGCCACGGATGTCATGTGGAATTCGTCCGATTCCCCTCCCGAACCGGCCGTGCCCGTATATATATAATCGCTTGAATTATAAGTAATTTCATCTAAAACTGCCCAGTGCCCGCTGACGCAACTGGCTCCGACGCAATTCTGAAATCCGGTTTGATAGGTGCCGTTAGGGTACACAATCCCGCTGTCGGAACGAGCCGGCATAATATGAAAAGTAAATAAAAAAACGCTCAACGAGGCGAATATAAAAACTCCCGCTATTGTGAGTAGTTTTCTATGGCGGTGAATGTGTGTTTTTGTTTTTTGAACCATTTTATTCTTCAGCCCCCGGAGCTGATGTGCCTTCTATCAATTCCTGCTCTTGCTGAGGCGTTATTTGAGGCGTAGATTGTGGCGCGGTTGTATTCTCTATAAGTTCTTCCTCCTCTTCGGGCGTAAGTAACGATTCTCCCGGCGCCGTTGTTTTTTCAATAATTTCTTCTTCAGGGGTTTTTCCCGGCTCTTCCGTTTTTTGCTGTATTAAATACCAAAAAAAGGCCGCCGCTATCACGGCTAAGAGCAAAATAATTGCCGTTATAATATAGGTCTGCCTTTTATTTAAGTTTTGCATGGCCATCTACTTTATTTTAGCACAATTGCGGCAATACCATTCTTGAAGCTGCACAGGTTTTCCACATATTTTTCACACGGTATAACACGTTATTGGCTGTTTTCTATTTCTTCAACAGAAATTGTAAATTCTTGGCTTTTTTGTATTTTGTTTTCAAGAATAAGGCGCGCTATTTGCGCTTCAATTTTGTCTTGTATGGCTCTGTTCATAGGACGCGCTCCAAATTGAGGGTCAAAACCTATGTTGGCGACATAATTTACTAATTCTTCGGTCGGGTTAAAGTAATATCCTTTTTGGCGCAGGCGGTCTTTAAGTTTTGCTATCAAAAGTCCGGCAATTTGAACTATTTCCTGTTTCGCAAGAGGCCTATAAGCCACTATTTCATCAAAACGGTTTAACAATTCCGGTTTAAAGTACCCTTCGTTTATAAATAAATTTATGAGCTTTTCTTTTTCCTGCGACGGATCTATCCCCTGCTGGACCATATTGCGTATTTGCTGAGCACCCGCATTGCTTGTGGCAATTATGATTGTATTTTCAAAATTTACAGTTCTGCCAAACGCATCTGTCATTTTACCTTCGTCAAAAACCCGCAAAAATACATTTAAAATATCCTTGTGCGCTTTTTCAAACTCGTCCAGCAATATAACACTGAACGGATTGTCGCGCACCGCCGAAACCAAACGGCCCGGCTCGTTTTGTTCAACAGAACCCAAAAAACTGGTTATTGACTCGGGTACTTGGTATTCAGACATATCAAAACGGATCATTTTGTCTTCAGAACCAAAATATATTTTAGCGAGCACCTGCGCGGTCAGGGTTTTGCCTACTCCCGTGGGCCCCACGAATAAAAATACTCCCGCGGGCTTTTCCTCGCGGGTAAGCCCGGCACGCAAACGCTGGAGTGTCTGAACCACCGCACGCACCGCTGTGTCTTGCCCAATTATCTCGGCGTGCATTTCTTTTTCAAGCAAAATCAGGCGCTCTCTTTCTTTGGCGCCTATATCCCCCAAAGGTATGGCCGTTTTTCTCGTTGTTACCTGGTGCACATCCTGCGCTCCAACCACCTGCCTACCCTGCGCCTTGGCGTAACTTGCCACTTCCTCCAGCAAATTGAGGGCCTTTTCGGGAAACGGAATCCCTTGTATATATCTTTTTGCGTCGTTATATATCGTTTTTATTGCCGAATACAGAAAAAACAAACCGCCCGCGGACTCTTTTGCGGAAATCTCATCTTCTATTATCCCCACAACATAGGGCTCGCTTAATTCTTCCACATTTATTTTTTCAAAAAGAGACGCAAGCCCGCTTTGCGAGGAAATGCTTTTGTGGAACCCCGCCGGGTCGGCCGTCGCTATTATGTGCATTTCGGGAGAACTAAGAAACGGAATTAAAACCTGCGAAACATCGCTTCTGCCAAGGCCGGCCTCTTTGCTTATAAAATTGGGGAGGCCGTCTATAAACAAAATTGCGTTCCCGACTTCCGTCGCTTCCGAGAGAACTCCGCCAAGCAAATTTTGTATCGCGGCGCTGTCGGAAGAAGCCGAAAGAATGGCAGACATGTTTAGCTCTAAAACCTTCTTATCGTTTAAAGCGTCTACTGATTCACTGCGCGATATCCTTTGCGCCAAACGGTAGACAATGGCCTTTTTGCCCATGCCGGCCTCGCCTACCAAAAGAATGTTCTGGCGCCTGTCGCGTGAGAGAGTTTCTTCCAACTGGGCTATTTCTTTTTCGCGGTCTATAAAATTAATCTGCGCCCCTTCACTGAACTTTCTTGTTATGTCTATAGCGTATCTTTGCAGGGCAACGGGATATCCGTATGCCCATTCCGCTCCAATCGGGCGGGATTCGGTCAAGTTTTCCAAACTCCACCATCGCCTTTTCTTTTCTCGGCGCACATCATCTCTTTCCTTCCATCGCGCAAGGTCGTCCAAATCCTCTTTGTTCATATCACGCACGACTATCATTTTTTGAAATTCCGGACTGGCATCAAAAAGCGCCACAAAAAGGTCGCCCATGGTCATCGTTGAGTGGCCGTGCCTTTTTCTGTTTTCATTTGATTTTGCAAGCAAATTAGAAACTTCTGTGGATGTTGGTTTTTCAACAAAAAAAGAAATGGACGGAATCAATTTGCTTTTTTGCATGGCAAATCCCTCTTTAATATGTTCGGGTGTTATGCCGGCGCGCATAAAAAGCGCGTAAGCGGGCCCATAATTTACAAAGGAATGTATAAGAGCGCTTAGAGACATTTCGCTCTCGCCGGTACCGGCGCTTCGGTCAAACGCCAGGTTAAAGACCGTTGCCAAATTAAAACTAAACAGATCGGCCGGATTGTCCGTTTCTTTCGGTTCGGGAAATTTAAGAAAAAATTCAAAAAATATATAGAAGAATAGAATAAAAAGTCCAAGTCCAATCGATATAATTCCCAAACCCTGCCAAAACCCCGGATGAAAGGGAATAAAATCTCCTCCGGAAAAATTAAACGATACGCCATAGCCAAGCACCGGAATATCTTTTACAAACCCAAGTTTGTTCAGCAAAGGCACAGACCCCAAAGAAAAAGCGATATTTCCGGCAAATAAAGATAGGGCGAAAAAAAGACCGGCTCCGGCAAAAAATGCTTTGATAAACACTCTAAGAATGCGAGGCGGGAATACTCCGGCGAAAAACACGGCTTTGTATATATCTGAATTTTTCAAGTTAAAAGTCATAGTCACATAAGCATTAAAGATATCCCCTTGGTGAGCATAAGAAAAAACACCACCGGCCATAAAATCCAAACGGCTAAAATAAAAGCAAAGCACGCCAAGACCACCACTTCGGCCAAAAGCCCTATTGATATTATTGTTAATCTTATTCCGGCAGCCAAAAACCGCACAAACACATCCACTAAAACATTGGCAACCTTATCGCCAAAGTTTTCATTTTGAAACACATACTTAGCGCGCAATCTGTGCCATGGCGCCAAAAACGTCAGCATATGCCTGCCTATAAAAAACTTATGCCACACGGCCTTGAAAAAATTCCGCGCCAAAGACAGTATTTTTATAAAGGCGGTGGTATAATGCCAGGTAATATAACTTATAGCCAACATATTTAAATTTTAACATATGAATAGCGCTATTACACCAAGCAAGTATTCTGCTATCACAGAGAGTGACAAGGTCGCTGTTGAGGGTTTGATAAAAAAAATTGAAAAACTAAAAAAAGAAAAGAGGAATAAGATGGTGTTGATAAATTACACCGATATAAATCAAATTTTAGACCCGACAGAAAAGAATTTTGTACAAAAAATACTGGCTATAAACCCTAAAAAGTTTGACATTTATCTAACTCCTGTAAGAAACTGTGAGTTTAAAGCCAAAATGGTGCCAATAGATAATCAGATATATACTTGGCAAGAAAAAAGAGTAAAAATACGAAGACAATATCTGCCCGAACCTGCATACAGAGCATTTGCGAATCTTGTTAAAAGCATGGAAAAAGATATTAGCAAAAGAATTTTAGTAAATTCCGGATATAGATCACCGGCTTACCAGTTATTGACCTTTATATACTGGTTTTCAAAAAACGATTATAATCTTGCGCAAACCTTGAAAAGCGTTGCCCTTCCCGGATACAGTGAACACGGTTGCCCCAAAAAACAAGGCGTGGATTTTATAACAGAGAATGGAATATCATGGGGCGAAGAAATCTCGTTTGATGCGACAGAAGAATATAAATGGCTTTTGCGAAACGGAAAAAAATTCAATTTTTATCTTTCGTATCCACGGAACAATTCCGCTGGAATCATGTTTGAACCATGGCACTGGCATTATGAATCCCGTTAGTAATAACCCTGACGGGTGCGTGGCGAAAAGCGCGACAATGGATAAAAGGTTAATTTATTTAAATACGCTTAAAATTAAAACTGCAAAGCAGTAATTACTAACGGGATGAACAAAAGTAAGAAAATACAATTTATTTTACTCGATACATATATTTCTTCTATAAAAAGGAGCGTGGGTACTGATATATTCAGAAGTACCTATGCTTTAGTTAATGGAAAAAAAGAGGATGTGACAAAGAATGGATCGTATTCATGCGCTGTGTTTGTATCTTCTATACTACTGATGTTCGGATTGATTAAAAAAAGGCATGCCACAGTTGAAAGCACTGTTGCAGACATGCGCAAAAGCGGCTGGAAAGAGATAAAAAGACCTAAAGTCGGAGCTATCTTGATTTGGAGACCTTGGGTAAAAAGCTCTAATTGGCATATAGGATTTTATGTAGGAAATAATAAGGCCATAAGCAACCATTGGCTAAAAAAAGTACCCGCCTCGCATGACTTCGTTTACGGAAGAAGGAACGGTAAACCAAATAGGCCCATGGAAAGCATTTGGTGGCACAAATCTCTGGAAAAATAAAACCCCATTCAAAAGAATGGGGTTTTTGTTAAACAAAGGAACGAAATATCATAATCGGTTTGACAAGAAAGGGCATTTTGTTCATGCGTCGAAGCGCTTTCTGCACTCTCCCCTCTTCTGCCGCATGCAGAGTTATCAAAAACGGAAGTTCCCGGCTTTTTGATTCGGGATAATCGTTTTGTTCAACGGCTTGTATACTTATACCCTCTTCGGCCAAAATAGTGCTTATATCACGGATGATGCCCGGCCTGTCATTCACAACAAAGCGCAGGGTGTGCTGAAAGGTCAGTTCTCCAAAATCGCGAAGCTGTGTCTTGGATACTCTATCAAGTTCATGGTTTATTAAAGTGCCTTTAGCTATGCCAACCACATCAGCCAGAATCGCTGTTGCGGTTTCTTTCCCGCCGGCTCCCGGTCCGATAAAACTAAGCTCCTGAAAACTTAGAGCAGACAACTTTATGCCGTTAAGTTGCTTGGGAATGCTTGCCAGAAGGTCGCCTTTTGAGACAAACATGGGACAAATAAACGCCGCTCCGCGGGAATCGCAATATGCAATAAGCCGTATGGAAGCGTCGAGTTTTTTGTCGGCGTATTCAAAATCCTCAAGAATTATATCTTCTATGCCCTGCATATATATACTTTTTGGATCAAACTTAAGCCCATAGGCGGCTCTCATTAGAATAGACAGCTTGTTTCTGGCATCTGCACCTGAAAGATCATCCGATGGATCCGCCTCGGCATAACCCAGGCGTTGCGCTTTTTTAAGAACCTTGGCCAACGAACCTGCCTTGTGGCCCATTTCGCTTAATATAAAATTGGTAGTTCCGTTTAGAACGCCAACTATTTCGGTTATTTGGTTTCCGGGAAAGGATTCTCGTATAACACGGATTATGGGTACCCCGCCCGCAACCGAAGCTTCGTATCCAATACTAACTTTTTGGTCCTTTGCAAGCCCAAAAAGTTCCTGCCAGCACTCGTTTAAAAGAGCCTTGTTGGCAGTGACCACATGCTTGTGCGCAAGAAATGATTTTGTAAACACGTCTTTGGCAAAATCGGTGCCGCCAACGGCCTCAACCACAATCTCAACTTCAGGATCAGACAAGATCTCATCCAAGCTGTTGACAATAAGTTCAGGATATTTTTTGTAGATATCCAAGGACTTGTTGCCGGCCGGGGTCCTGGTGTAAATATGAGCCAATTCCAGCTGAATGCCATATATGCGGGCAATTTCATCTCTTTGCCTTAAAAACAAATGGACAAATGCAGACCCTACGGTTCCGCATCCGACAAGTGCTACTTTGACCCGTTTCATACCGTCCTCCTTTATTAACGATCTGCCCGTATGCTACATAAATAAGCCCAAAATGGCAAGACAAAACAATGTTTTTATGCTAAAAATTAATTAATGAAATACAAACACCACAACACAAAACTTATATACGATCCGCTGTGGGGGCTTATAGATGTTTCGGATTTTCTGCCGATGATAGATACCCCCGAATTCCAGGCGCTTGGATTTAAATACCAGCTGGGCATAACCTCTTTGCTTTTTCCCGCGGCAACGCACACCAGAAAGCAGCATTCTCTGGGCGCCCTCAAAAGAACTCAAATGCTCGCCGGCCGCTGGATACAAAGGGGTTTTATAAATGAAGCGGAGGCGCGCCTGATAGCGGCTTACGGGCTTTGGCACGACATAGGACACGGGCCGTTTTCGCATGTTGTGGAAGAGGTTACAAAAGAAATATGGAAAAGAGACCACGATGAAAACGGAGCGCTTATAATAAATAAAATGCAAAAAGTTGTGGAGCGCGTGGGCATAGATTTTAAAGAATTTAAAGAACTGTTTGACCACAAAAATCCTCTGTATTTAGCCGTACACGACAAGAACCTGGGCGCTGAAAAACTGGATTACCTTTCCCGCGACGCCTATTACACCATAGGAGAAAAACCGGGCGTGGAATATCTTGCCGAGCACACATATTTTATTGACGGAAAACTAATGATAGACGAAAAAGCGATAGATAACGCCAAAGCCCTGCAGGAATTTTACACAAAGATGTACAAAATGGTTTATCTGCGCAAAAATTCCGCGATAGCCCAGAGAATGGTCCAAAAAATGATAAGAAAACTTCTTGAAGTCGAACCTATGGATGAGGATGAATTTTGGGCGCTTACGGATTTTGGTTTACTGGGCAAATTGGAAAACACCCCTCATGAGGCGGTTAAAAATCTTGTACGCAAGCTTCTCCAACGCGACCTTCCGCGTACAGCCATCGCTTTAAAAATATTCAAGTTTGCCGATATAGAAAAGAGAAAAGATAAAGCGCAAGAGATAATCGGAATCGCGGAAGAAGAAATGACTGCTATTATAAATTCTGACCATTTTAAAACTCCTTCCCGCCTGGAAATGGTGGAAAATGAAATAGCTAAACTTGCCGGTCTGCCGGCCGAATCGGTCTTGATAGTTCCTCCCACATCCCTGACGCGCTTTAATCCGCAGGATATAGATATTTATATATCCGAAGGAAAAACAAGAAAATTAAGCGATTATTTCGGCAAGCATTTTAGCGCATTGGAAGAAGAAGGCAAATCCTACAGCGTTATGCGCGTATGCACATTCAAAGAACACCGCGAAAAATTAAGCGAGCCAAAAACGGCGCGAAAAGTGAAAGAGTATCTGTTCTCTCTTGTGTCTTAAACAAAAACCCCGCCATAGGCGGGGTTTTTGTTTGGGCGCCATGTTTTATCTCAATACGCACATCGATGTGCGTGTTGAGATGTTTTAAGGTGTGGACCCAGCCGGATTCGAACCGGCGACCTCGGCAATCCGCCTTCGCCGTACTCGTGGACCTAGCCAGAATCGAACTGGCGACTGGTCAATGCGAATGACCCGGTATACCACTTACCTATAGGCCCGCGGCTACGGCGGACGCGGTGCGAATGTTCCAGATTTATCTATGAGCGAAGCGAATGGTTATAAATCGCAATCCGCCAAAGCCTTGGCGTCGGCGGACGGTGTTCTGCCAGGTGAACTACGGGCCCAAATGCAAAGCATTTGCCCGCCGTAATCCGACAGGATGTAGGTGGGCTAACTTAATTTATATAATAAAAAAGACGGAAATTCAAGATTCCGTCTTTTTAAAAATTATATGAAAAAGTAATTCAAAAGAACAAGTTTATCCGTAACTATAAGCAAGCCCAAAGCTACCAATAGAAGTCCGCTGGCAATTTCTATGGCAAGATAAACTTTGCCCATTTTGCGAATCAAACCCTGCAGGCGATTCACAAAAAGCGCGCTGAATATAAAGGGTATCCCCAATCCGGCCGAATATACAGCAAGGAGAGCTGCTCCTTCCAGAGCCGTCTGGTTGGAGTACGCCAAGGCCAAAATGCCTCCCAGTATGGGCCCGATGCAAGGAGTCCATCCGAAACCGAATGACGCTCCAATCACAAACGACCATGCCAACGGTTTGTTCTGGCCGGTTACATTCCAGCGTTTCTGCCGGTACATAAAAGTAAACAGGCGCACCCGGGACCAGGGAACATCAAGAGCCATAAGTATTATCCACAAGCCGAATACGACAACCACAGCTCCCGAAACTGTTATAATCCAGGGAAAATGACGCAGAACGTAAAACCCCAAAAATCCGGAAGCCGCTCCAAGAGCTACGAATACAGACGAAAACCCGACAACAAACAAGAGGGCATTAATCAATGCAATCTTGCGAGCTCCTGAAGTTCCGGCCACAAACCCCAAGTACGCGGGAACCAAAGGAAATATGCACGGAGCAAAAAAGGACAGAACACCGCCTAAGAATGCGGCCCAAATGGAAACATCGTTCATTTTATCGCCCCATTAGCCGTAGTATGGGCGCGCGCTGCATTATGTCGTCCCAATCGCGGGAACCGGGAATGTAATTGCGGATAACGCCGTCTTTGTCGATTATGTACGTCTGCGGAATCCCATTGCTTTTGTTGTATACTGCATAACTGCTTTTAGAAGTATCCAGATAGATGGGAAATGTGAGCCCAAGCTCGCTTACAAAATCATTTACCGCATCGGGGCTTTCTCCAACCGAAACGGCAATTATTACAAAGTCCCTGTCCTGATATTCCAGCCACATTTTTTCCATAGACGGCATTTCTTCTCTGCACGGCCCGCACCATGACGCCCAAAAGTTAAGCATTATAACTTTTCCGCGAAAATCCGCCAGCATGGCGTGTTGGCCGTCCTCCGAGAACAACAAAATGTTGGGGGCTATATCCCCTATCTCAATGCCCACGCGCTTCTCGACAATCGTGGGAACCGCGGAGTCCGAAGGCGCCGGACTTTCAACGGGAGTGCTGTCCGCGCTTCCCGAGCAAGCTCCCAAAACAAGCATTAAAACAACGCTTGCAATTATTGCCTTTGTTTTCACAATCGGCCTCCTTTTTGTTTAAGAACTGATGATTTAAAATATAACAAAATAGAAGGCAAGTCAATATCGTTTAATTGACATTTTATTACTTTTTATGTATTGTATAGCCAGACAACGCAGGTAGTAAGGGAGTTTTCACATGAAAATTCTAGTCAGCGTTATTTTGCTCTTTGGCAGTATATATCTTGTTGCAAGCGGAAATTCTTTACTGCTTCTTTTTGTGCTTTCGTTGGTCATTGTGATGACAGTACACGAAGCCGGACATGCTTACTTCATGCTCAAGCACGGAATTGAAATTAAAGAATTTGGAATAGGAATAGGTCCAATCGGCAAGCAGCTTTTTTATATGAATGCCAGACAAGTGCATCTGCCGCTTTTGAAGATAAATATCCCTCCCGTGGCCTTCCACCCTCTTTTGATAGGAGCATATGTTGTACCTACAGAAGAAGGAGAGGAGCACCTCAAAAACCTGCCTCTTAGGAGCCGTGTGCAAATCTTCGGGGGCGGAGTACACGCGAATCTTATTTTAGCAGTTGCAATTTATATCCTACTCCACGCATGGATGGTAATTCTCATAATAAACAACGGAATGACTTTTCCGGCTGAGGTTGCGCGCAATGCGGGGATTTCTGCCATTCTGGCCTTTGCTCTGCTAAAGTGGCACAAAGCCCTTTCCGTTTGGTCTCCCGTTGCCATGGGGATGTTCATGGCGGGCCTGTTATGGACTCTGTTCTCCACGCCCGGAGCAACAGACGCGCTGATTGGACCCATAGGAATTGTAACAACGGGGGTAAATATCAGTTCCAGCGGAAGTCCGTCAGCCGCGTTTGAACTGGCAGTGTATGTTTTTGCGATTAGCTTGTCTCTGGGACTATTTAATTCTCTGCCTATACCCCCTCTTGACGGAGGGCATATGGCAACAGCACTAATGAAGCGCGTAAAAGTCCCGCAAAAAGTTATTTCGGCCTATGGAATAGCCGGGCTTGGACTTTTCGTCGCGTTTGTCGCCTTCATCTTATGGAATGATTTTCAAATGCTGGGCGCACTTGGAACAGTCCTATTCATGCTTTGCCTTGCCCTTGTTTCCCTTGTTGTAATTCGCAGCATGCGCAAACGCCTTATAGAAAAAAGGTCTGCTTAGCAAAGATCCCCCCGCCAAAAACGGGGGGATTTATTTTTGTCGGGGTAGGCGGAATTGAACCGCCACTACCGACTCCCGAAGCCGGCGGACTACCACTATCCTATACCCCGATATTAATTTTATTTGCCTTTAGCGACTCTCTCCACATATTCCCCTTTCTGTGTATTCACTCTTATAGTATCCCCTTCTTCAATGAACAGAGGAGTCGAAATTTCGGCGCCCGTTTCTATCTTCACTTTTTTTGTTCCCCCATCCGCCGTATTTCCCCGTATGCCGGGGGGCGCCTGTATAACTTTATAGTCCGCCTTAATTGGAAGTTCTATATTTATTAAATCTCCCCGAAAAAAATGGGCCGTTATTTTCATATCTCCTTTTAAAAACTCTTTCTTGTCCGATATTTTTTGCTCGTCCACCTCAAAACGCTTTGATTTATCTTTGGAATCCCGCAAAACACACATTCCCCTGTGGCAATACACAAAAAGAAGTTCTTGCTTGTCAACATCCGCCTCCTCGAACTTGTCTGTATTCGTTAAATTTCTGGACACAGTGGCCCCGCTTATAAGATTTTTTAGTTTTGCCTGAACAGTAGCGCTTTGGCGGGCTATTTTTTTATGATTTATTTCTAAAATCTGATATGGTTGTCCATCCATCAATATCAAGTCGTCTTTTGCTAATTGGTTTATGGTAAGCATGGCAATAAGTAACGGTATACAAGATTTCACGTGAAAAATCTAAAGATAATATTTTTTCTTTAACTCCTCATTCTTTAATTCTTCAAATTTTTCCTGTTTTTTTATAGCGCTTTTTTCTAATTTTTCAAGTTCTTTTTCTGTTTTTTTGCTAAGTTCCTTTATTTTATTTTTCAGATATTCCTTGTTATTTTTTGCAGGATCATCCAAAACTTCGTCAAGCAAAACAGCCAGTATCATTCCCACCCCGGGGCCCGGCTTTATTCCGGAATGCTCCATAACATCCTTGCCGGATACCTTAAGCATTAAAACAGAAATGGGATCCTTCTGAACTTTTTCAACCATGTATTCAAAATGGCGCAATCTGTACGGTTTTGATTTGGGTACGCCGGAACCCATTCTATCGCATATGCGTACTTTTACCAAATCGTTCATGTTTTCGGGTCCTACCTTGGCGACCAATCTCCTTACGGAACTTTCGGTAACCTCGCCGACATCATAGTAAAAAAGGTGGTACCGCACCAGAAGAACGACTTTTTTTGCAAATTTATTAGGAAATTTAAAACGATTCATTATTTTTGCGGCTAATTCGGCGCTTGCCACTTCATGGCCATAAAAAGTTGAATCCTCCCCCTCGCCTCTTTTTGTTTGAGGTTTGCCGACATCATGCAAAAGAGCGGCAAACCTTACATGCAACGGATAATCGTGTTCAGCAGCCCATTTTAACGCGTATAAATTATGTTCAAAGACAGTATATATATGGTGTTTATTCTGCCCAACCCCTATGCCCAAAGAAACTTCTGGCAAAATAATATCCAGAAGCCCCGAATCTTGCATGAACAATATGCCGTTATGCGCAAATTGAGAGGCAACCATTTTTACCAGTTCATCCCGAATCCTTTCATGCGCAATAAGTTTTATAGACGGCGCATTATGTTTTATTGCTTCAAATGTAGAGCTTTCAATTGTAAAGTTAAGCTCTGTGGCAAATCTTATCGCACGCAGCATCCTAAGCGCATCTTCATCAAATCTGTCTTGAGCCACTCCAACCGTTTGAATTACACCCTGCTTTAGATCTTTTTGCCCATCAAATGGATCGATAACTTCGTGAACTTGTTGCTTGCCTGCCTGCCGAAGCCCCTGCCCGCGTGCAACGCGCAGGCGGGTCGGCGCAGGCAGGCCCCTTATTGCTTCTGGCTCAATGTTAATTGCCATTGCGTTTATCGTAAAATCTCTCCTTTTTAGGTCTTCGTCCAAAGAAACGCCAAACTTTACCTCATCTGGGTGGCGCTTATCCGTATATTTTGCTTCAGAGCGATAGGTGGTAACCTCTATTATTTTTAATGATTCATCGTCGGACTCCGTCTTAACACCAACAGTACCAAAATTGTTTTCGTAAACGCTATCGGGAAAAATTTTTTGTATATCTTTGGGTTTCGCGTTTGTTGTTATATCCCAATCTTTTGGTTTTTTGTCCAACAAAAGGTCTCGCACGCATCCGCCCACGATATATGCTTCAAATTCCGCCTGCTGAAGCCCTTCCGTTATTGTTTTTACTTCTTTTGGAATGTCCATTATTATCAGTACCCCCGGCAGGATTCGAACCCACAATACGACGTCCGAAGCGTCGCGTGATATCCATTTCACTACGGGGGCTTTTCACATGAAATAATACCATATTAAACCGTATTTGCCAATAAAAATTTAAGAAAAACAGTTATTTTTTGTTGACTTTTATACAAAAATATGCTATATTATAGACAGTTTAGAATCGCATTCGCGGTTCAAGCAGCACATTCCACTGGAGGTGGATCGAATGATCAGTATCACGCGACGCTTCGAACTCGGAAATGGCGGACATGTCACACACATCTCTGCCATGATGGTCGCTGTCGAGGCACCGGAAGATGGCTGTGGGCTTGCCCACAAGGCCATATTCGAGGGTTCTCAAGACGAGATGAAGGGCATCATGCATGCCGCTTCGTGCCACATGGTCGCGGATGGCTCCGTCAGCGAAAAGCAAGTGCCGTCTGAGGCATCTGTGCTGGCAGAAATCGCCACGGATATGGAGGTCCAAAACCTTTTGTCCTAGTGAATGAACTGATCCATTCAAAAGGCCGATTCTTTGCAGTATCGGCCTTTTGCATGCGCACCGTATGTGCCCAAATTGTTTTCATGTGAAAAATATGATACTGTAAGCTTACTATGAAAAAGAGTTTTTTACCGGCCTTAATACTCGTTCCGATATTGGCAATAACTTTGTTTTTCGCTTTTGCTCCGGATGCCCAGGCGGCGCTTGTTCAATGCGGAGGAAAAGGCCAAGAACCTTGCACTTTTTGTGATTTTTTTGTATTACTTCACAACATAATTGAATTTGCTTTGTTTCAATTAGGACCCGCTCTTGTGGCATTGATGATAATGATAGGAGGGTTTTTGATAATTACCGGAGCTGGAAATCCGTCGCAAGTAAACAATGGAATGAATACTATCAAATGGGCCGTGTTGGGGTATCTGTTGATGATGGTATCCTGGGTAATAGTAAACACTATATTCATTGTGTTGGATTTTAATACAAGTTGGTCTGGATTAGAAAAGTGGTACGAGATTCAGTGCAGATAAAAATTTTAAAATTCTATTTCTTGATACCCGCCCATAGCTCAATGGTAGAGCAGTGGCCTCTTAAGCCATTGGTTGGAGGTTCAAATCCTCCTGGGCGGACAACGCTTGATATTGCCCAAAATAAAGTTCTGTGATATCATTGTAAATGCTAAAATATACTTTAGCCGATGTTAAAAAGCGAAGAAAAACAAAAAGTAATAAACAAGTACAAACTGCATGAAAAAGATACCGGTTCTGCCGAGATACAAGCAGCAGTTTTGACTGAGGAAATAAAACGGCTTATTCGCCATTTGAAAAAACACTCAAAGGATAACCACTCAAGGAGAGGGCTTTTGGTTATGGTATCCAAAAGAAAAAAACTTTTGGATTATCTAATGAGAGAAGATTCCAAGAGTTATAACACTATAATTAAAAAATTGGGTCTAAAGCGATAAGTGCTCTGCCTACTGATTTATTTATGCCCATAATACAACATCCTTCTCAGCGAGTCGCGGTACTTATTGATGTTCAAAATTTGTATCACTCCGCTAAAAACCTTTATCAAAAAAGGGTTAATTTTAGCGAGATATTAAAAACGGCGGTAGGTAGTAGGCAGTTGATAAGAGCGTTCGCCTATGTGGTAAGCACCGAAAGCGGAGAAGAACAGGTATTTTTTGATGTTCTTAGAAAAATGGGTATTGATATACGGGAAAAAGAACTGCAAATTTATTACGGAGGCCTTAAAAAAGCGGATTGGGATGTGGGGATAGCAATAGACGCGGTACGCCTTTCAAATTCGGTAGACGCAATAATACTTATGAGCGGAGACGGAGATTTTATTCCTCTTGTGCAATACCTTGTAAACAAGGGAACACAAATAGAGGTTATGGCGTTTGGCAAAAGCGCTTCCAGTAAATTAAGAGAGGAAGCGGATGATTTTGTTGACTTATCCGAAAATCCGGATAAATATTTATTAAAAAAGATAATTAAAAAGTAAGCCATGTCGCGAAATGCGACACAGCTTGTAATTGGTTCGCTCGGACAAAATGTAAACAAGTTTCCACTTTGCTCCTCGCTGCCAATTATAATTAACTTCGGAAAAAGAGTGGTTATAATATTGAGAGCAGGAAGACAAAAGAAGGCATAAAATAAATTTCATATCTTCTTTTGTCTTTACTCTCGACCGTTCATCCGGCTGATTATCGGTCAGATGTGCGAAAATTGCTCTTTTTTCCCAAATTTTTATGGAAGAAAAAGAGTTTACGCTTGATGTTGGGGGAAGACCCCTAAAATTTAGGTTCACAAACTGGGCGCAACAAGCGACCGGTTCGGTTATCGCCGAATACGGCGATACCGTTGTGCTTACAACAGCTGTAATGGACGCTAAAGACCAGAAAATAGATTATTTCCCTTTGACGCTGGAATACAGGGAAAAGTATTACGCGGCCGGGTTTATAGGCGGAGGACGATATATGAAAAGAGAGGCAAGGCCCAGCGATGAGGCAACTCTTAAAGCCCGCCTGATAGACAGATCTCTCAGGCCTTTGTTTAATCAGAAAATGCGCAGGGGAGTGCAGGTGGTAAATACAGTACTTTCTTTTGATCCGCAAAACGAGCCGGATATTTTGTCGCTTAATTCTTCTTCCGCGGCGCTTGCCGTTTCAAGCATACCCTGGGATGGACCCGTTGGCGCTGTTATGCTTGGAAAAATAGACGGTAAATGGGTTGTAAATCCGGGCTTGGAAACGGAGCTGACCAGAGAGGCGGAAATAACGGTTGCGGGCACGGCAGAAAAAATAAACATGATAGAAACAGGCGCCAATGAATTGTCTGAAAAAGAAATTCTCGAGGGCATAGAACTTGGCTTTGAAGAAGTAAAAAAGATAGTACATTTTATAGATGCGATAAGAAAAGAAATGGGCCAAGACAAGAAGCAGATTGAAATACCCGAGGCCTCGGAGGATTTAAAAAATGAAATACGAAAAGAAGCGGAGGAAAAAATAAAAAATGCGATTTATTCAAACAACACAGAGGGTGGGGCAGCTTTGGAAAAAACGGCGGAAGATATAGAATCCTACCTAAAAGAAAAATATGGAAACGATGCTGAAGAGGTAAAAACGGGAATGGACTATGTGGAAAAATTGACGGATGATATGGTTCATCAAGCCGCCCTGAAAGACGAAAGAAGGGTAGACGGAAGAAAAATGGACGAGGTCCGCCCCCTTTCAGCGCGTGTTTCTATTTTGCCCAGAACACATGGTTCGGGATTATTTATGCGGGGGCTTACACACGCCCTTTCAATAACAACTTTGGATACTCCCGGTGAAGAGGAACTAAGCGAAGACATGGAGGGCGAATCAAAAAAACGCTTTATGCATCACTATAATTTTCCGCCTTATTCTACGGGAGAAACAGGATTTTTCCGCGGACCCGGAAGACGGGAAATAGGGCACGGAGCGCTTGCGGAAAAAGCCCTTAGACCCCTTATACCGGCCACCGAAGAGTTTCCCTATGTTATACGCGTAGTCACAGAGATTTTATCTTCAAACGGCTCCACTTCCATGGCTTCCACATGCGGCTCTTCACTTTCGCTAATGGATGCCGGAGTTCCAATGAAAAGACATGTGGCGGGAATAGCCATGGGACTTATGGGTTCCGATGAAAACGCAAAAATATTAACGGACATACAAGGTCCGGAAGACCATTACGGAGATATGGATTTTAAAGTTGCGGGAACCAGAGAGGGCCTGACAGCCGTACAGTTAGATGTAAAAATAGAAGGTATAGAGCCAAAAATGATAGAAAAAGTTTTGGACCAGGCCAAAAAAGCCCGCGAACATATACTTTCTGAAATGGAAAAGGCGATTCCAAAACATTCGGATAAGTTATCGCGTTGGGCGCCGACCATTAAACTTGTGCGAATAAATCCCGAGAAGATAGGAATGCTGATAGGGCCCGGAGGCAAAATGATAAAAGAAATAATGGCCGAAACAAATACGGAAATAAATGTGGAGGACAGCGGAGAAGTGTTTATAAGCGGAAAAGATACAAACGGCGTGGAGAGAGCATTTGAATGGGTTTACAACTTAACAAGAGAAATAAAAATTGGAGAGGTATTCGACGCAAAGGTTATAAAAGTGGCTGATTTCGGAGCGTTTGTTGAACTTGTCCCCGGGCAGGAAGCACTTGTCCACGTATCTGAATTATCCGATAAGTTTGTGAAAAATGTGGAAGATGTGGTTAAGGAAGGGGATACTATAAAAGTTAAAGTTATAAAAAAAGACGAACAAGGAAAAATAGGCGCCTCAGCAAAAAAAGCGGCTCTTTCTCAATAACAATGTTGGGAGTGTGGATAAAAAGGATAAAAAATAATAACTTTATGATAAAATAACTTTATAATCTTTATTCTACTATAAAGTTATTTTATGCCAATACAAACTCCCCTTGGACAAATAAGAACCATGGCGGAAGATCTGGACACAGCAACCAAATCTCCTCCACCTCCCCCTGTTTCTGATCAAAGTCCCAAAGATAAGCCGGACACGCAAGTTTCTCCTCCGGCCTCGACAATAGCACGGCCTTCCTTGGAGGGAATTCCTCCGGCGCAATCTTTTAAATCCGAAACGGAACTTGAGAAAATACCCGCCCTCGAAATGCAAGAGCCGGCAAGACCCAAACCGGAGGATTTGGAAAAACTACTTCCTTTGGATGGAGAATACATAGGCGGAAGCGGGACAAAAAAAGAAACAATTGAACCAAAAACCCCTCCTGCGACAAAAGAAATACCTCTCAAAAAACCTATGCCAGATTTAGAAAACGAAATATTTCCCAAACCAACTCCTCAAGAACAGGAACCGGGCGTAAAAACCCCTCCCGGAAACCTGCCCATGGAAGGCGTTCCACAAAAAGAAGAGCGCCCGTCTTTAGAAAATATTCCCGAAGAAACACCTGAACAGATATTAGGCACGGAAGTGCCGGGTATTCCTGCGCCCGAAACCGAAACTCCATACTCCCCGCCTAAAATAGCGCCTGAACCTGGGCCTGAACCTGAGCAGGAGGAAGAAGAATCGATCTTGGGAATGCCTCCAACTCCGACACCTCCTCCGCTGGGAGGTTCATTTACCCCGCCACCGACTTCGGTACCGCGCGCTCCGGAGGGAGGATTTGCCGAACGGCCTAAAAAAACGCCCAATGTGGTCCTTATAATAGGCGCATTGGTGGTTTTAGGCGCTGTATTGGCGGGTGGTGCCGCATTTTTAATATTTAGCGGAGTGGAAGTTACAGAAGAACCGCCTCAACAGGAAGAACCCCTTCCGGAAGAAGAGCCTCCTGTAACACAGCCCGTTTCTCCCCCCGCGGCTCTTCTAACGCCTGATTTTATACAAGAACTTTCTGTAGGCGATACATTGGAATCCACATTAAGAAGCGTTATCGGAAGCGTTGCCGAAAGTGGAGATATTTATCCGGACAGCTCTATAGCATATCTTCCGGTGCGTCTTCTCGGACCTAGTCAAGACCAAGATCAGTTTATTACAACCCGAACTTTTATGGGAGGTCTTAATCTGTCTGTTCCGGAAGGATTTTTCGATGTGGTAAAACCGACATTTATGTTGTTTGTTTTTGGAAGTAGCGATACGGAAAGAATAATGTGCCAAAATAATCTGATAAGTGAAACCAGCTGTTATGGTCCCCGGTTAGGTTTGATATTAGAGGCCCAAGAGGGTAAAGAAGGCCAATTAACCGCAATGATGAGCCAATGGATGAGTTTGCAGGGACCGCAAAGCAATATGGATTCTCTAATGCTTACCGATATTGTGGAAACGCCGGAAGAAATAGTTTTTGAAACAGCTGAATATCGAAGCAATGTGATTTTAAACGCACCGACGGTTACGGTAAATTACGCAAATCTTCCGATGCCCGATTATGAAAACTTAGCACTTTCAAATACCGCGCTGGATTTTGCAACATTCAACAACAAAATAATCTTTGCCACCTCCAAAAGATCCGCGGAAATAGTAATTGACAGGTTGCTCCAGGAGTAGAAAATTATTTTCTTTGGTAAAATGAACAAAACAAAAGAGGAATATGCGGTTCTGGAAACACTTGCCTACTATATGGCAATGGCAAACCTAGCGCTAACTCCTTTAGAAATAAAAAAATACATCCGACAAAAAGAGGCAAATTTGTCTCTTTTTGAGATACACAATGCGCTTGCCTCTTTGGAAAAAAAGAGGTTGACGCATGAAAATAGGGGTTTTTGGTCGCCAAATATTAAAAATACCGCCATACCCGACCGCTTGAAACACGCAAAAACTTCCGCCTTTAAATGGAAAAAATTTTCTGAAACAGCGGGATTTCTGCCTTATGTGCCGTACGTAAGAAAAGTGGATGTAACGGGGTCGGTGGCTTTGAACAACTCAACCCCGGAAAGCGACATAGACATATTAATAACAGCCGAAAGAGACAGAATATGGCTTGTAAGGTTTTTAATAACCATTTATTCGTGGGTTTCGGGAATAAGGAGGTACGGCAAAAAAGTAACGGATAGATTGTGTTTCAACCATTATATAACCGTGGACAGTGCCGCATCAGGGCCTTATAACATAGATACGGTAGTACAAAATATAAAAGTTACCGTGTGGGATGAAAAAGAAACAAGGCATAATAATACTTCCATACACCATATTAAAACTTCGAAGGCGGGGATATGGCTCAAAAGAGCGCTTGAGACAGCGCTGAATATAACTTTTATGGGACATGCCCTGGAAAAGTCGCTTGGCATAATGCAAATAGCCAAAATAAAAAAGAACTCCACGCAGTACCCTGAAGAATTAGGCCCGCTTACGGTAGAAAGTAAACAGCTGATATTTTATTATCCCAAAGTGCGCGACACGGAGCGCAGATATAAAGAAATAATTAGAAGTATTTAAATCTCCGTCAAATGCCGCAGGTACGCGGATATTGTTTTTAACGACCGTGGTCTTAATTCTCCAGCGGAATTAAGCCACTCCCTCTCGGCATCCTGCACCTTGTTACCAAGGTGCAGGATGCCTCCGAGAATCCTTAAAAACAATATCCGCGTACCTGCGGCGTGCCCATTACCAACCTGTGGAAAAACTTGTTGACGCGGTTATCGTTAAAAAATATAATGAAATTAGTACATTATAGATTATCTCTATTTGGGTACGATAAGAATTGAGCCCCGACCCAGCACGATTGGGTCATCACGCCGACAAATAGAAGTAATCTTAATCCGCCACGGGGCCGGAAACAAAAATATCCTGTACCTTCGAGAAGTTGAGTTGTGCTTTACAACACTTTGACTTTTGGAAGGTGCAGGATACCAATTCTTCAGGGGAACTGAACCCATAAAGTAATAATTATAGGGGAAATTCAATTCCCCTGAAGAAACCATTCATTATATATCCGCCTTGAGGCGGTTTTTAATTGATTTTGAATATTTTACAAGATACAATAGATACATGATAAAAAAACAACTTGAACATTTTGGCAAAATACTGGAGGAAAAGAAAAAAAGATTAACAGAGGAGTTGCAGGACATTGCCGATAAAGACCCCCATGTAAAAGGGGATTGGGACAGTAAATTCCCCAGATATGAATCTGAAGGATTTGATATTGAAGAAGCACCCAACGAAGTTGAAGAATATATAACCAGATTGCCGCTGGAACATCAATTGGAACTTCAGCTGGGGGGAGTAAAAAAAGCGCTTGAAAGAATAAAAGGGGGAACATACGGAATATGCGGCAACTGCAAAAAAAGTATACCGATAAAAAGATTAGAGCTGGTCCCGGAAACGGAGTTGTGTTTAAAATGTAAGAAGTAGGTATTAGGTATTAGGTGTTGGCTCCAAAGTGCACTTTGGAGCTTTTTTAATTGACATAAATCTGCCACCTCTGATATTCTGAACTGACGTTTTAAAAATTATAAAATTGTAAACTCGCTTCTCGAGCAGTGGGTAGTAGGTAGAATGTAGTAAGTAGTAAAAGACCCAAAAACAAAATTTCTGCTTACTACCCACTACATACTGCTTACTAATTACTAATTTTGCGAAGCAAATACTATGCCCTCTAAATTATACTCTGCTACAAAACAGGGTATGCAAACTCATACCGTACAAATAGAAACAGATGTATCAAGCGGATTACATGCTTTTAGCATTGTCGGCCTTCCGGACAAAGCCATTGAAGAAAGCCGCGAGAGAATATCGGGAGCTCTAAAAAACAGCAAATTCAAATCCCCCAGACACCACGCTAAACGGGTTGTTGTAAACCTGGCACCCGCAGATGTAAAAAAGGAGGGTGGTATATACGATCTTCCTATAGCAATAGGGTTTTTATTGGATTCAAATCAGGTAAAGCCCAAAGTTAATCTTGAGCAAACAATAGTGCTTGGAGAACTTGGCCTGGATGGAAAAATAAAGCCCATTCGCGGAACTATTTTATACGCTATGCATGCCAAAGATAATGGGTTTAAAGAAATAATTGTGCCGTATGAAAACGCAAACGAGGCGAGCTTAATAAAAGGTATAAAAGTTTCTGCGCCTAAAAATATAAAAGAGCTTGTAGATTATATAGAAGCCAGAAGAAAACTCTCCACGCCTGAAGCATTTTTGAACGAAAGCCCTGATAATTTATCTGATGCCGATTTTTCTATGATAAAAGGCCAGGAAAATGCCAAAAAAGCGATGGAGATAGCGGCGGCAGGAGGACATAATATTCTTATGACAGGGCCTCCAGGATCAGGAAAAACGCTTTTGGCAAGGTCATCCATATCAATAATGCCCGGAATGTCATACGAAGAATCTCTAGAAGTAACAAAAGTTGAAAGCGTATGCGGTACATTGTCCAAAAAAAGTCCTCTCATAACCAAGCGACCCTTTAGGTCTCCTCATCATTCGTCTTCTGAGTCAGCAATAATTGGCGGAACCGGAAATCTCCAGCCGGGAGAAATAAGCCGTGCACATAGAGGGGTATTGTTTATGGATGAATTTCCTGAATTCCACAGGGATGTCCTTGAAAGTTTAAGACAGCCCATGGAAGAGGGAAATGTAACGGTAGCAAGAGCTAAGGGAACGGTAGAATATCCGTCTCAATTCATATTAATTGCCGCAGCAAATCCGTGCCCGTGCGGATATTTCGGCGACGAATCGCGCGAGTGCCAGTGCACAACGGCAAGCATTATAAAATACCAGCGTAAATTGTCGGGACCCATAGCAGACAGGATAGATTTGCATGTAAGAGTACCCAGACAAAACCATAAAAAAATTTCATCTGACAGCCTTGAAGAATCGTCCCAAGAAATTCGCAAAAGAGTACAAAACGCCAGAAACATACAGAGAAACAGATTTGTAAAAGATGATATAGTTTCAAACAGTGAAATGAAGATAAGACACATTAAAAAGCATGCTAAAATAAGCCCGCAATTAAATGACTTATTGGGAAAAGCCATAGAAAAATACAAACTTTCGGCAAGAGCGTATCATTCCATATTAAAAGTTTCACGAACAATAGCGGATCTAGCATCATCTGAAGACATAAAATGGGAACATTTGGCACTAGCATTGCAGTATGCTAAGAGAGAGAGCACTACATTATAAAAAACCCCGCAGTCGCGGGGTTTTTTAGGTTTTTCCTACTAAATATTTGTGCCTTTACCGTAGCCGGCAAGAGGATGTCGAGCTCCGTGCACCTCCCAGTGCAAATGGTAGCCACTGGATAACCCTGTCGTTCCCATATAACCTAAAAGCTGTCCCTGCGACACATATTGTCCGGGGCTCACAACCACTCCTCCATAATCAAGGTGGGCGTAAAGCGTATGGGTACCGTTAGGATGGCTCATTGTAACATAATTTCCATACCCTCCGTTCCACCGCCCGTTATTTACGGCTATGCCCACTGCTCCGCTTGCCGCGGCATAAATAGGCGTTC
>JBBDXP010000013.1:10690-63678 GCA_040902285.1 Candidatus Spechtbacterales bacterium | reverse complement strand
ACATATGCCATATTGTATGTTGCGGATTTATCCGCCGAAGCTTTAGCGTAGGCGGAGGGGATGGGATTTGAACCCATGAGGGCTTGCGCCCACACGCTTTCCAAGCGTGCTCCTTAAACCACTCGGACACCCCTCCGTGAATATGATTACTCTACCACAAAACGGATGTAAAATAAAGTTAAAAACGATAAAACCTTCAGTCGATTGTGGGGTTTATGAGTCAATTCAAGATAAATGCCCCAACCGATTGGGGCATTTATCTTTTGTGGAATGATTATTAAAAATTTACATTTCGCGCAGGGCGCGAATCCTGTCTTTCACAGGAGGATGGGTCATAAATAATTTTGCTATCTTGCCCGGTTCTTCTCCCTTGGCTCTTAAAGCATCCGCTTTAAAAGGATTTTCGAAAAATAAATGTGCCGTGGCATTGCTCGCCCCTCTCAATTTGGTATTATCTTGAGAAATTTTTTCCAATGCCGAAGCCAAGCCCTCCGGATACCTTGTCAAAAACGCACCGGAAGCATCGGCCAGAAACTCTCTTTTGCGAGATACGGCAAAGCGCATTAAAGTTGCCGCAAAATATGCTACTACCATTGCCACAAGCCCCACGACTAATATAACTCCATTTGAACCTCTAGAATCACGCCGTCCACCCAAACCGCCCCACAGAAATGAACGAAATATCATGTCTGTTGCAAGCGCGATAAAACCGGCAAGCACAACCACAACGGTGTTTACAAGCATGTCCCTATTGCCTATGTGGCTAAGTTCGTGAGAAATAACCCCCTCCAGTTCGGCCTTGTCCAGCCGATTTAATAAACCTCTTGTAACGGCTATAACGGCATGTTTGGGATCGCGCCCTGTAGCAAAAGCGTTGAGAGCATTTTCTTCCAGTACATAAATTCTTGGCATGGGCAAACCCGCTGTAATGCATAAATTTTCTACTATTCTGTATAATTCCGGATTATCATTCTTTTGCACAGGTTTTGCGTGTGTTAAAGCAAGAACTATCTTATCGCTCCACCAATAACTGGAAACGCTCATTATAACGCTGAAAAACACAGCGAAGATAAGAATGATCTGAGCGTTAAAATAATAACTGAAAAACCAGCCGATCCCTATCACTAAAAGCAAAAACACGGTTATTATTAACCATGTTTTGCGTACATTACTATCTTTGTGCGTATAAAGATTCGGCATTTTAAAACTCTACATCGGGGACATTTCTTTCCTCTTCTATTTCTATCTTGAACATTTCTTCTTTTTGAAACTTGAACATTCCGGCAAGAAGATTTTGGGGAAAACTTTCAAGCGTTGTATTATAATCTCTTACATTTGTGTTGTAGAACCTGCGGGCCGCCTGAATTTTATTTTCGGTATCGCTTAGTTCTTCCTGTAATTTCACAAAGTTTTGAGACGCTTTTAGGTCGGGATAGTTTTCTGAAACAGCAAACAAGGTTTTTAGTGCGCCCGTAAGCATGTTTTCTCCTTTTTCCAATTCTTCCCTGCTTTCTGCCTGCATAACTTGAGTTCTTGCTTTTGTTACTCCTTCAAGTACGCCTCTTTCGTGCTTAACATAACCCTTAACCGCATCCACAAGATTTGGGATAAGGTTGTGCCTTCTTTTCAACTGCACTTCTATATCCGCCCATGCTTCGCGTACTCTGTTACGCCCTCGGACAAAACCGTTGTACATATATGCGACTATCGCGGCCAAAAGAACCAACACCAGTAAAAAAGTTCCGAAATTCATAAAGTTTATTTTAATTTTAAATTAGGATATCTGTATTATACACCCAAACAACGGGTAATTACATCATGCCCGGCATGCCTCCCTGCGGCATGGCGCCCCTGGCGGAATCTTTTTCGTCGTCTTCTTCGTCGGTTATGGCGGCTTCTGTGGTAAGAAGCATTCCCGTGGCCGAAGCGGCGTTTTGCAAAGCCGCGCGCACAACCTTGGTCGGGTCTATCACACCGGCTTTTTTAAGATCTTCCAGTTTTCCGGTCACAAAATTATATCCGGCAGATTCTCCTGTGGCGCCTTTTACTTCTTTTATTATTTTTGCGCTCTCAAGGCCCGCGTTTTCAGCCAATTGGCGCAGAGGCGCTTCTAATGCCCTAAGCAGTATTTCCAGTCCTTCCTGTTCGTCCTTTTCTTTAAGTTTCAAATCTTTAACGACTTGTATCATTTTTATAAATGTTACGCCTCCGCCCGGAACAATCCCCTCTTCCATTGCGGCACGCGTAGCGTTTAGAGCATCCTCCAGTTTTTGTTTCTTCTGCCTCGCTTCCACTTCGGTAGCCGCGCCAACCCTTATAACGGCAACTCCTCCTGAAAGTTTTGCCATGCGTTCCTGCAGTTTTTCTTTGTCAAAATCTGAATCGGTGCTTTTTATGGCCGACTTTATTTGGGATATCCTGTCTTGGACGGCCTGCTTTGTTCCTTTTCCACCCACTATTGTTGTTGTTTCTTTTGTGGATACAACTTTTGTGGCCTCTCCAAGCATTGTGATATCGGCGTTTTCAAGTTTTAATCCTCTGTCCTCCGAAATAAATTCTCCACCGGCCACAACAGCAATATCCTCAAGCATTTCCTTTTTTCTGTCTCCGAAGCCCGGAGCTTTAACGGCCAGCGTATTAAATGTTCCGCGCAATTTATTGACTATAAGCGTAGCCAACGCCTCTCCTTCTATTTCATCAGCGATTATTACCAGTTCTTTTTTCCCGCTTTGGGATATTTTTTCCATTAAAGGAACTATATCGCTCATCGCGGATATCTTTTGATCCGTAACTAAAATATAAGGATTTTCGAATGCCGATTCCATTCTTTCGGTGTTGGTAAGCATATAATGTGAAACATAACCCCTGTCGAATTGCATGCCCTCCACCATTTCTTTGCTTAACCCGAAAGTTTGCGATTCTTCTATAGAAACTACCCCGTCGCGGCCTACTTCGTGCATTATTTCGGCGATAAATTTGCCCATTTCGGCATCGTCAGCGGAATTTGTGGCAACATGGGATATTTCTTCCTCGCTTGATATCTTCTGGGACATTTTTTCGAGTTCTTTCACGCATCTATCCACCGCCTTATCTATCCCCCTTTTAAGGGCGCGCGGATTTGCTCCCTCGGCAAGATTTATTAAACCTTCGTTTATGATTGCTTGAGCCAATACGATGGCTGTTGTGGTGCCATCGCCCGCCACATCGTTTGTGCGGTTGGCTATATCTTTAATCAGTTCAGCGCCCATATTTTCAAATTTGTCCTTCAATTCTATTTCTTTGGCGATTGTAACTCCATCGTTTGTGACTTGGGGCGCGCCAAAGCCCCTGTCCAGAAGTACATTGCGACCCTTGGGTCCAAGCGTAACCCGCACCGCATCCGCCAATTTATTGACTCCTTCTTGAAGTTTTTTACGAGCATCTTCGTTATAAAGAATTTGTTTTGCCATGGTTTATTAGTGAACGATGAGCCCATGGGCGAAGAGTGAACTTAGCAACCATGAGCCCCGCCGTAGCTTTAGCGAAGGCGGGCCGTCCGTTAATTAAATTAATTACTCTAAAATAGCCAAAATGTCGTCTTCTTTGGCTATTAAATAGTCCTTCCCATTTATTTCTATTTCGTTTGGGCCGTATTTTGAAAAAAGCACATTGTCGCCTTTTTTTACTTCGGGCTCAATGCGTTTGCCGTCACGGCTTTTTCTTCCCGGTCCGACGGCAACCACCGTGCCTCTTTCGGGCCGATTCTTTTCGGCGGTTTGGGGAATAACAATACCGCTTTCCGTCACTTCTTCGGGCAACTGCGGTTCTATAATAATTTGATCCCTTAAAGGAATGATTCTTATGTTTTTGGTCATATGTTTTTTGCTTCGCAAATACGCAGATTTATACAGATTAAGCGGATTTATGCTGATGAATTTTTACGCGTTATCCGCATTTAAGCTCGCGAAGTGAGCTTAATTAATTTAGCAAACTATTGGCAAGAGTGCCAATAGTCATTATATACGCTATATTTTTGTCGTCAAGGATTTGAACGCAGAACAGTAAAGTACAAGTAAGCCGCACCCGCAAACATTAATATGGATGAGATATCGGCAACCAAGCAGTAAATACACACCGCGCCTATTACAAAAAATTGCAGGTATAAAAGCGCCAAGGAAATCAAGAATCCTGGCACGCTAAACAACACAAATGCCTTAAGCGCGAGCAGGGTTTTTTTATCAAAATACACAGCCAGCAAAACAAACATTGTTAAAAAATACCCCGCACCGAATAATGCGATTGGTATTGGCCCTATCTGCGAGTATTTGCTTTTTGCCACTTGTTCACAACCTTGCAAAACCGTACAGGTTGGAATTTCGCCGAGAAAGTGTTCAACAGTTAGATATACAGATACCAAAAAACTCGCGAATGATAAAACTGCCAGGAAGGCCAGTACCCACTTATTGGGCAAGGGCTTGGTCGATAACTGCTTTAAATTCGTCATAATTGCGGGGGTTTGATATTTTGTCCCCATTCAAGAAAAAGGTGGGGGTACCGGGAACACCTGAACGATACCCTCCATCATAATCGTTTTTGACTTTGTTTTTCGCCTCATCAGAATTCATGTCGGTTCTGAATTGTTCTACATCAAGACCTAAGGCCTGCGCGTATTCGACAAATTTTTCTTCGGCATTCCTGTCATTGGCCCAGGCGGTCTGGTTCTCAAAAAGCATGTCGTGCATTTCCCAGAATTTTCCCTGCCGTCCCGCGGCTTCAGAGGCTCGGCCTGCCGGTTCCGCGTTGGCGTGTATTTGTTCCAAAGGAAAGTGGCGGAATACAAATTTAACCCTATCGCCGTAATCAGTAAAAAGCTGGTTTACTAAAGGATGATAAGACGCGCACGCCGGGCATTGAAAATCGGCATACTCCAGCAAAACAACTTCTGATTCCAAATTACCCCTCGCCCAGTCCGATTCAATAATTTCGTTGGCCAATTTAACATCCGCGGACGGTTCTTTATTAGCCGCAAGATAAACAATACCCGCTATAGACGCAAGCACTATTCCGGCAATGCCAATCCACATAGCTAAGCTTTTTTGTTTTATGTTTTTGGTGGCGATTTCTTTTTGCTGCATCTGCTCTTGTTTTTTAAGTTCGTATTTTTCTTTTTTGGTAAGTTTTTTTTCTTCTTCCATATTTTTTAAATTATTAATTTTAGGGGGTCGGACCAGCGGCTTAAAAGGCTTTCGAAGTGCCATTCAAGGCACTTCTCAACTCTCCAGACTTCGCTATGGGCGGATTGCGTGCTTCAAAACCTTGTCCGCCCAGGAGGATTCGAACCTCCGACCAGCGGCTTAAAAGGCCGTTGCTCTACCGGGCTGAGCTATGGGCGGACAAGGTTTTGAAGCTTATCATTCTCGTTAGATTACTATTCCGTTTTAGACGTTTTACGGCTCACAAACACGGCCACTATCGGTGTTGTGGCCCAGACAAATTGTGCTATGTCTTGAGCAAAAAATTGTTCTGTTATGGTTGAGAGATTTCCACCAAACACACCGAATATATCAGAAAAAACCAAGCTTGTCAAAAACCCCGACGCTGCCGTTGCAAGCAATGTTGTCTGAAATACGGGCTTATTTTTAAGCTTTGGAAACGATATTCCAAAAATAGAACCCGAAAGCGCAAAATTGACTAAAAACACAAAACCCAAAAATAGAATCAGTGAAATAAACTGTACGGATGCCCCGCGGGCAAGGCCAACCACCTCATTCCAAAAAGGAAAAAGAGAAATAAAAGCAAAACCCGCATAGATGCTTAAAACAAACATGTGCAGTTTTTTCTTGTTAACAGAAAAGGCGTATAGAAAAATAATCAAAAAAACAGCAATCACAACTGCGATATCCCAGGTTAATACAAATTTTTCAGAACCGGCTAATGTTTGTAATATGTCCATTTTACAAACCTTCTTTCTTTAATTTTTTAAGTAATTCCTCGGCTTCTTTTGAAATGCGCGCCGGTTTTTTAATGTTTACGCCAATATAGAGATCTCCTGTTTTTCCACCAAAACCGGCTTCGCCTGCCCCGCTTATCCTTATTGTATCACCATTCGATATCCCCGCGGGAATATTAACTTTTATATTTCGCTTACCCTGCACGCGGCCTTCTCCGTAGCATTTGGTGCATTTTTTTTCGGGAATACTGCCTATGCCTGAGCATTCATTACATATTCGCACATTACTTATAGCGCCCAAAAACGTATTGCGCGTTTCTTTAATTCTGCCAACACCACGGCACTTATCACATGTTATAGTTTTTGAACCCGGCTCGTGCCTTTTGCCGTTGCATTTATCGCACGCAATATGCGTATCAAAAGAAATGTCTTTCTCGGCTCCAAGATAGGCATCTGTAAGCGATATTTCCATAGACATTTGAATATCCCTTCCTTTTTGCTGTTTTTCATGTCCGTCGGCCGATCCTCCAAAAAATTGTTCGAAAATATCTCCCAAATCAAATTCTACGCCACCTTGTCCGAATGGATTAAAACCGCCGGCTCCGTGCGCCCCGGCTCCCTCAAAAACATTTCCGAATTGGTCGTATTGCCCGCGCTTGTTGTCGTCTGATAAAACCTGATAGGCCGCATTTATCTCTTTGAATTTTTCTTCATCCCCTCCCCTGTCCGGATGATATTTGTGCGCGAGCCGCCTGTATGCTTTTTTGATTTCTTCTTTAGAGGCGCCCCTTGGAACTTCTAAAGTTTCATAATAATCTTTTGTCATTTTATTTATTCCAACTTTGGCACATATTTTACAACTTGTTCTTCCCGGAAGATTATAATTTTATACAATGAAAGAACTCTTATAGTAACCCAAGTTAATCCGGCTGCCACCCAACTTACAGGCCATAAAAACAACTTGAACGCAGAAAACAGGGCGATAACAAACAGAAATGGAACTATTCCCCTATAAGCGCTTGCACTAACAAATGAGCGCATACTGTCGTTTACCCCCTCTAAAGTCAGCTCTTCGAGTGTTTGCGACGCTATTTCCTCATTAAGCACATTTACGTTGGATGTATCTATATTACCTAATCCGGAGGCCAAGAAAGACGGCAAAACATTTTCCAAAAATACGCGCTGAAATTCTTCCGCGGTCATTCCTTTTTCATATCCGGGAACAAACAGGTCTATAATTGCCTCTGCCGGAATAAAAATAGAATGGTAGACCTCCGGGGATATTCTGGGGTTTTCCGCATAATCTTTCAAAATAAAAGCATTGGAAGCAAACGCAAAAAATATGGCCAAACCCGTAAAAAATATGCCCAAAAACTTTTTGGATAAAAATATGGCGTTAAATTTTATCGTGTTTTCTCTGATGCGCCTTGCCCATTTATGAGCTGAATAAAATGCTATCGCAAAAAGAGAAACGGCGATTAAATTATATAAATTGAGTCCGAAAAGTATAAGCAAGAAAAAAAACAGAAATAAAAAAATTGTGGCAAGAATATCTTCCGGCAAAAGCATGTCGGCAAGCACCGTGGCGACAATCCAGATAAGGCCGGCTAAAAATAAAAGAAACAAAAACAACGGATCCGTTATTTTTGTGGAAAATCCCCAAAAAGCGCTTACCCAAAACATAATTCCTAAAAGCAGATAAACGCCCGCAAACCAAACCTCTTTTTTGGTATTTTGCGAAAAATCAATTAAATTTGAAATTTTTTCCCTCATTCTTTTATTATGCCACAATTAACATGCCGACGGGCTCACACTGCTGTGCGAGCCCGTCTTTTCGGCATAAAACACCTAGAACATTTTTTTGAGATATTTCAGAAGATTAACAACTCCAAGCACAATAAGTACAAGACCCAAAAGGCCCAAACTTCCACCAAAAAGCTTAAGGGCATCATCAAAAAACAATATCCAGAGCGCAAGGCCTGAGGGGAGCAAATACATCCACGGTGCAAGTTTTTTAGTCACATTTTTGCGTTAAAGTTATATGGGTAATTATACCATCAAATCTTTATTTTGTTTCAAAGCCAAAATCGCCTTTAGTGGGAGATTCGCCCTCTTCTATCTTGCCGAAATTTGTTTCATATCTTTCTAAATTTTCACCAAGCACTTTTGCCAGACGCTTCATATGACCCGGACTTAAAACCATTCTATTCAGTAATTGTCCGCCCGTGTGCGGATGAATCAAAAGAAAATCCATAACAAACTCTTCCTTCGTGTGCAATATCTGCACCATGTTAGAATATTTGCCCTTTAAAGCCTCGTCTGTTGTTTTTATTTGCACTTGCTGGTGCTGATGGTCGTTTGGTTGATTTTGCATGTTTTTATTTTTGTTTATTTTCTTCGTCGTCTTTGTTTTTATCCTTATCTTCGGATTTATCTTTTACTTCATGGCCCGCTTCTTCTTCCTGTTTTTTAGCTTCTTCCTGTGTTGCTTTGTAAACTTCTTCGCCCAGTTTTTGTGATGCCACACTTAGTTCCTGGATCGCATTTTTAATTTCGGCAATTGCGACACCCTCTTTAGAACGTGTTTCTTTAAGAACCTTAACTTTTTCTTCGATACCTTTCTTTACAGATTCATCAACCTTTTCTCCGTGCTCTTTTAGGGCTTTTTCCGTCGCGTATTCGAGGGTTTCTGCCTCGTTGCGCGCGTCTATAAGCTCTTTTTTGTTTTTATCTTCTTCAGCGTGCGCGTCGGCATCTTTTCGCATTTTTTCTATTTCTTCTTCGGACAATCCGCTAGATGCTTCAATGCGTACGGATTGCTCTTTTGCGGTTGCTTTGTCTTTTGCCGAGACATTTAAAATACCGTTCGCGTCCAAGTCAAATGTAACTTCTATTTGCGGAACCCCCCGGGGCGCCGGAGGTATGCCGTCCAGCATAAAGCGGCCGAGCGATTTGTTATCCTGCGCCATCGGGCGCTCGCCCTGCAAAACATGCACTTCTACTCCCGGCTGGTTATCGGCTGCGGTTGAAAATATTTGCGATTTTTTGGTCGGAATTGTCGTATTTTTTTCTATAAGAGGCGTGGAAACTCCGCCCAGTGTTTCTATGCCCAAAGTCAAAGGCGTTACATCCAGCAACAGAACATCTTTCACATCGCCTTGCAAAACTCCGCCCTGTATAGCCGCTCCGATAGCCACGACCTCGTCCGGGTTTATGTCTTTATGCGGCTCTTTTCCGAATAGTTTCTTCACGCTATTGACTATTGCCGGAGTTCTTGTCTGTCCTCCGACAAGTATTACTTCGTCTATACCGGAAAGTTCAAAACCCGCATCTTTAACCGTAGCCGCGGTTATTTCTTCGGCTCTTTTTACATAATCTCCTACTATTTCTTCAAACTTGGCGCGGGTAAGCTTAAGGTTTAAGTGCTTTGGTCCCGATGCGTCGCTGGTAATAAACGGTATGTTTACACCAGCTTCGGTTGTGCTGGATAGTTCGTGTTTCGCGTTTTCGGCGGCATCTTTGAGACGCTGGCGGGCCAAATTGTCCCGGCTTAAATCGATTCCTTCCGCTTTTTTGAATTCTTCAACCATCCAACTCATGATTTCACGGTCAAAATCATCCCCGCCAAGGTGCGTATCTCCCCCTGTTGCCTTTACCTCAACCGTATCCTTGGAAACTTCTAACACGGAGACATCAAAAGTTCCTCCGCCAAAATCATAAACCACTATTTTTTCATCTTTATTTTTATTAAATCCGTATGCCAAAGCGGCAGCCGTAGGTTCGTTTATTATTCTGCGCACCTTAAAACCGGCAATTGTTCCGGCATCTTTTGTGGCCTTTCTTTGAGAATCGTTAAAATAAGCCGGCACTGTTATAACGGCCTCTTCTATTTTTTCGCCCAGGCGGTCTTCGGCATCCTGTTTAAGTTTTTGTAAGACCATGGCAGAAATTTCAGCCGGCCTTTTCCATTCTTCGCCCAGCTTGATTTCCACAGCGCCGTTATCCCCCTCCTTCGCTTCATAAGACACGGATTTAATTATATCCTGCGCCTCTTTGTCTGAAAAATTGCGCCCTATTAAACGCTTTACCGAATAAACCGTATTTTGAGGGTTTGTAATCGCCTGTCTTTTAGCCAAAAGACCGACCAATCTTTCTCCGCTCTTGGACAAAGCCACAATAGACGGAGTTGTGCGGTTTCCTTCTTTATTTTCTATAATTTTTGGCTCGCCGGCTTCAATCACGGCCATGGCCGAATTAGTTGTTCCTAAATCAATTCCTATTATCTTTGACATATTTAACAATAATTATTACTTTTTACTGTTTTTTACGCGAACTTTAGCCGGACGTATTACTTTTCCGCCAAGTACATATCCTTTTTGCACTACTTTTGCGACAGTATTGCCCCCTCCTTCAACCGCCTCGTGTAGTTTTGGATCAAATTCATCGCCCCTTTTTGTGTGTATTTCTTCGACCCCAAGTCCTTTTAGCGCTTGGAGAGCATGTTTGTGGGCGTTTTCCACCCCGCTGTACCAATCAGTTTTTACAATAGCGTCGTGAGCATGCTCCATCATAAGCTCTATGTTATCAACCGTATTTATGTATTGCAGAAGGACCTCTTCTTTTACTTTTTCTTTTGCGCCTTCAAGATATTTTTCTATATCTTTTTTGTAATTGGCAAACTCCGCGCGTTCTCTCTGCCAGCCATCCAAGTGCTCTTTTGCTTCTTCCTGAACTTGTTTGAATTTCTTTTTAAGCTTTTTAAACTGTTCTTCCGCCTCTTGGCCAACTTCTTCTATAAAATCGGGGTCCTTTTTGTGTTTTTCTTGTTTAGTCATGATTTTCGAACAACTCCCTTATGGAGTTTAATAATTCTAAATTTTGGCCGTAATGCATGCGCATTGGGCCTATTATACCGAATACCCCTTTTTCGTTGTGGGGAAATTCGGATGTGAACGCCATTAGACTAAATGGCATTATTTGCTGTTCAAATTCTCCAACATAAATGCGGATATCGCTCTGAATGGCTCCGTATAATTTATCCAGGTGGGTCTCCAGAGAATCCGTGTACTCGAGCAAACTTCTTACATTTTCGGTATTTAAAAATTCCGGTTCATCCAAAAGATAACGAAGGCCTTCTTTGTAGAAATGATTTATTGAAATCAATCCCGCAAAAGCCATGGAATTTGTAAGCTGAGCGAGTTGGCGCGACAGCATAAGCGCGGCAATATCCGGAGAGGTGCGCATTGCTTCCTGTAATTCCTTCTTAAATTTTGTAGAGATCACGCCGGTTTTTGTTTTTTGTTTTTTTCTGGGATCTTCCCTTAAGCCGAGTTCCACTTTATCCGCAAAAAACCGGTAGGCCTTTTGTGTCGGTATTCTTCCGGCAGATATATGTGGCTGGTACAAAAACCCCGCCTCGTCCAATTTGGCCATCAAATTCCGTATTGTGGCCGAACTTAAACTGTACTCATACCTTTTAAGCAAGTGCTGCGAGCTAACGGGTTCAGCAGTGTGTATGTATTCTTCCACTGTATCCAATAAAATTGCTTCACTGCGTTCATTGTTGGTCATACGGAAGTATTTTAACTTTTTAGCAGTCCCATGTCAACACTGCTAACAATATTTAACTATGTACTTAAAACCGGTTATGCTACAATGCCAATTACAATTTTACTCTAATTTCACAATGTTGCTTTTCGATACACTATCAAAAAATAAAAAAGAGCTACCCCAAAAAGAGCTCCGTCTTTTCGTTTGCGGACCTACTGTATACGATTTTTCGCATATAGGACACGCCAGAACATATGTGATATTCGACATGTTTGTAAAATACCTGCGCAAACGCGGTTATTCTGTTGATTATCTCCAAAATATAACAGATTTAGACGATAAAATAATAGGCAGGGCAAACGAAAACAAGGAGGTCCCGGGTGAACTTGCAAAGCGTTTTGAAAAAGAATACTACGCCGACATGGAAGCCCTGGATGTTTCGGGCGTTACCGCATACAAGAGGGCAACAGATCATATGCCCGAAATAATTTCGCAAGTCAAACGTCTTATCGAAAAAGAATGTGCTTACGAAATAAAAAAGGATGGTATATATTTTGACATATCTAAGTTCAAGAATTACGGAAAACTTTCCGGCCGTACGGCGCTTCAGGCCCAGGACGCGACAAGCCGGATAGACAAGTCCGTGGAAAAGCGCAACAAAGGAGATTTCGCCCTTTGGAAGTTTTCTAAACCCGATGAGCCGAAAGCCGCCTCCGCCAAAGGCTTCGTCGAACCACGGTGGGAAAGCCCCTGGGGGGAAGGAAGGCCGGGCTGGCATATTGAAGACACTGCCATAACCGAAAAATATTTTGGGTCGCAATACGACATACACGGCGGGGGCAGGGATTTGATATTTCCCCATCATGAAGCCGAAATTGCCCAAATGGAATCAATAAGCGGTAAGGAACCGCTTGTTGAATTTTGGATGCATCCGGGTTTTTTGGTTGTGAACGGCGAAAAAATGTCAAAATCTTTAAACAACTTTGTTACCATACGGGACGCGCTAAAAAATTATTCTCCCCAAACATTGCGGTTGTTTTTTACAACCAAACACTACAGGTCTCCCATTGACTGGACGCCGGACAGCTTGGTCGAATCAGTATCTAACGAAAATAAACTCAAGGATTTTTGGTTAAGTGTCCAAAATGTGAAGGAGGACAATTCAGCGGAAGAAGAAAAGGAAATTGAAAAACGAATAAAAAACTTTTGGGGTTTTCTTGAAGACGACTTTAACACTCCAAGAGCATTCGCGGAATTATTCGGTCTTATGAACTTTGTGCATAAAACAAATTCACTCTCCGCCTCGGATAAAAATAAAACATCAGAATTCCTCAAAGACATTAATGCCGTATTTAATGTTGTAAACGAAGAAAACTTGTCTGCCGCTGTAAATATAACACCCGAGATATTAAAACTTGCGGATGAGAGGGAAAAAATGCGGCAGGAAAAAAACTGGGAAAGAGCCGATGAGCTGCGCAAGAAAATTGAAGAAAAGGGCTACGAAATAAAAGACACGGAAAACGGCCCGCAAATCAGGAAAAGATAGTAAAAAAATAATTCACACCTAATGAACAGGTAATCCCATTTGGATGTTTTGCGCCTGTTTTACACCCCCTATTTTCAATGTTATTATTTAGGCAATGGCGACAAGGAACTCAAAAACAATAGACCGTTTGCCTCCCCAGGATACAGAAGCGGAACAAGCGGTGCTTGGATCTATTCTTATCAACAAAGAATCTTTTTTTAAGGTAGCGGATTTTTTAAATTCTGAAGATTTTTATCTGCCCGTGCATAAAAAAATATTCAACACTTTAATTGAACTGTCCGAGAAAGGCCAGCCGCTGGATCTGCTTAGCGTTTCCAGCAAATTAAAAGAAAGGGGGCAACTGGAAGAAGTGGGAGGGCAGGGACTTCTGACAAAACTTGTAAATTCTGTTCCGTCGGCTGCGCACATAAACCATTACGCCGGCATTGTGTACAAAAAATCGGTGCTTAGAAAACTTATTGAATCTTCCTATAAAATAGCGGAACTGGGTTATCGTGAAAGCGAGGACACGGACATTTTACTGGACGAAGCGGAAAAAGTCGTATTTCAAATATCACAGCGGGCAAATTCACAAAATTTTTCCTCTCTTAAATCTTCTTTGGAAGAAGCGTTTGAAAGGATAGAAAGATTACATGGTGATCCTGGCGCTTTGCGAGGACTGGCAACCGGGTTTTCCGATTTGGACAACAAACTCGCGGGGTTGCAAAAATCAGATCTTATAATACTAGCCGCTCGGCCTTCTTTGGGTAAATCTGCGCTGGCATTGGATATAGCTAGGCACGCGGCTATTAAAAGCAAGGTACCCGTGGGAATATTCAGCCTGGAGATGTCGCACGATCAGATAGTCGATAGGTTTTTGGCCGCGGAAGCTGGTGTTGACCTTTGGCGGCTGCGCATGGGAAAACTTTCTTCGGCGGGAGAACACAACGATTTTGAAAAAATACAAAAAGCGCTCGGATCCCTTTCGGAAGCGCCCATATACATGGACGATGGCCTTACTTCATCCGTGCTACAAATGAGAGCTATGGCAAGAAGGTTGCAGGCGGAAAAAGGTCTGGGTCTTTTAATAATTGACTATTTGCAGCTTATACAGCCGAGAGGAAGCAATGACAACATGGTTCAGCAGATAACAGAAATATCCCGCTCCCTCAAAGCGCTGGCGCGTGAATTAAATATTCCGGTACTTGCTTTGAGCCAATTGTCGCGCGCCGCGGCACAATCCGGAGAGAAACCAAAACTGCACCATCTTCGCGATTCCGGATCAATAGAACAAGACGCGGATGTAGTATTGTTTATCCATAGAGACATATTCGACACAGATGATCCTGCTAAATCCAGCTTAAGCGAAATACACATAGCAAAACACAGAAACGGCCCTACCGGCAAAGTTGATCTGTACTTTGACAGGGGCTCGACATCATTCAAAAATTTAGACAAAAAACGAGCTTAAATTATATTGTCTCCCCATAATCATATGCTGCCAAAGCCCTTGGAAGAACTGCAAAAAATATTTGAGGCATTTCCCGGAATCGGTCCGCGCCAATCGAGTAGGTTTGTTTTTTTCCTTATGAAACAGCCAAAGGAAGAAATAGACAAAATTATACACGCGCTTAATGAAATGAAAAAAGAAGTACGGCTCTGCCGGGAGTGCTATTTGCCCGCCGGCTCTGTGCAAGATTGTTTTGTTTGTTCCGACTTAAAAAGGGATAAAAACATTGTGTATGTGGTGGAAAAGGAAAGCGATGCTTTAAATATGGAAAGTGCGAAAATACTCGATGGAGTTTATTTTGTCCTTGGAGAAAATATATCCCCTATGCAAGGCCTACAGACGGCAAAAGAGCGAGCCAAAGATCTTGTCCGGAGAGTAAAAAAACACGGAGGCGGAAAAGAAATCGTACTTGCGCTGAACAATACGCGGGAAGGCAATTTTACGGCGCTTTATGTGGAAGAACTGCTGAAAGAAAATTTTGGAGGAAAGGAAATTAAAATAACCCGGCTTGGGCGGGGTTTATCAACCGGAAGCGAACTTGAATATTCGGACGAGGAAACGCTTCGGAACGCATTAGAAAACCGGCGATAGTCGCCGGTTTTTATTTTTTTTCAGCAGTTTTAATTTTTTTAATTGCGATGATTTCCACTTCCGTATAGGGTTGCCGATGTCCTTTCTTTTTACTGTACCGCTTCCTTTTTTTATACTTGTATATTAGAACTTTTTTCCCTTTATCTTCTTCTAAAACCTTTCCGCTCACTTTAACCGATTTCAATACAGGCATCCCAAAATCCGCGCTTTTTCCGTCGGCATAAAGCAAAACTTCGCTAAACTGGATTTCCTTCCCCTTCGCGGACGGAAGTTTTTCCACTTTTAACTTACTTCCTTCTTTTATTTTATATTGTTTTCCTCCTGTTTTAATAACAGCAAACTTAGACATACGAAATCAAATATACATTATTTTTTAACAAATGGCAAGTTGTCGCGGTCTTATATTTCTGTAAGCGCGCCCCAGTCATCATAGTCGCTTACACAGGTGAAAAAAATTATCTGAAAATTGGCGGAAAGACGTTCTAATATTCCTCTGGTTTTATTTCTCCGTTCCTCGTCAAAATTTCCAAAAGGATCATCCAGGATAACCGTGGGTCTTCTTGTATGTTTTTCGGCGGAGGCCTTGCCGTATAAAATCGCAATCAAAGCAAAACGCGCGACAATATAAAGTTGATCCAGTGCTCCGGTAGATAAATTATCGGCGCTTACATAATCTCCTTTGTCAGGACTTAAAACCTCCAAATCGAATTCGTTATTAAGACGTATGGTCATGTACCGGCCCCCTGTTATCTCTCCTATGTACTCCCCCATCATACCTTCAAGCGCCTCTTTTATTTTTATAAGAGATTTATCACGCGCTTCTTGTAAAACCGACGCAAGTATTTCATATTTTTGGGCTCTTCGGGTTAATGTTTCAATTTGGTTTTGGAGATTCAATATTCTCTCTTCCTGCTCCAAAACATCTTCGGCTGTCTGTTTTATATTTTCTATTTTGGCTTTGAGAGTCAGATTATCTTCTTTTGTATTTTCTATATCATGCTTGGTTTTTTCTATCTTTTTTTCCAATTCGCGCTGGCGGGTTGGCTGTGGAGGAGACGCCTTTTGTTCATCGGTTATTTTTTCTTCTTCAATCGCCAGCTGAACTTGCAGTTCTTTTTTGCGATTCTCTAAACTAGAAAGTTTTTTATTTCTCAACACGGTTTTTTGTTGATTCTCCAAACTATCAATGTGCTGTTTTATTTCTTTTATCTTTCCTGGGATATTGCGAAGATCGGCCAGCGTGGCGGCATTAAACTTTTTAAAGACAGTATTTACTTGTTCGTTAAATTCCGAGATAGCGCTTTTTTTTCTATCTTGTTCTTTTTCCAGTTCAGCCAGTTTAAGGGAGGTTTTGTATTGGCCGGAGATAAAATAAAAAACAACAAATACCGCAAATAATATCCAGGAAACAAAAAAGAATTTAACCCAAAAACCGGCGAAACCAAAGGCAAGAAGTAATCCGGATATTATAAAAAAATTATTTCGGGAAGGATAATACTTATTCTTACGGTGGGCTCTCAAAGAGTTTATCAATTCGCCCAGTTCGCGAGACCTGTCCTGAGCCGAATCCATATTGCGCTGAAGTTCTTCGGCTTTTTCAAATTCTCTTTGTCCGGGAACTTTTAATTCCGACAACGAACGTGTTAATTCTTCTTTTTCTTTTTCCAGATTTTCGTATGCACTCAAATCGTCTAAAACATCGTCCAGTTCTTTTTTTGTTTCATCAATTTTGAGTTTTGTCTTAAAATATTTTTCATTGGTTTGGTGTTCATATTCCAAAATCTCCGCTTGCTCTATCAAGCGTGTTAAGTTTTTGCTTGTTGCGTCAAATTCTTCAAGAAGCTGCTGGCGCTTGTCCGCGTCCTCTTTAGTATTATTAAGAGCTTTTTGCGCTTCGGCTATAGAATCCTGCAGCATTTTTATTTTGCCGACATTTTTTACGGGACGCTTAGAATCCGTGCCCTTGGTAAGCTGAGCTTGGGCATCCTGTGTCCTTTTTATTATTTCTCCCACAGATACCGAAGCCGCGGAACCGGTCACCATTTCCTGCAATGCCTCCATTATTTTTCTTTTGCCGGCATCCATTAATACCAAGCTGTCTTTCTTTATAATCCCTAGATTCGAAAAAAGATCCTTGTTTGTGTATCCGCCCATTTCCGATAACTTTTTGGATATTTCATCAAAATCATGAGATATTACATCTCCCGAGTCCTTTCTGAGAATTATTTTTTGTCCCACAAAATCTTTTTCTAAAACAAAATTTTCTCCGCCTGCTTCAAAATATAAAATAAGTTGGTACAGCTTTTCCGAGTGCCAACTTTGATAATCCTTAACATATTTAGGTACGATTGGAAGAGTCGGGTCAAAAAACAAAGCGGCTAAAAGCGCTTCCACTACCGACGATTTGCCCTGTTCGTTTTTGCCCTTAATTATGCTAATATCGCCCGGAAATTCAATGCGAGCTTCTTTAAATTTTTTAAAATTTTTTAATTCAAGAACTTTAACGTACATCTTTTTAAAAATTACTCTATGATTTTTGGATCCTTGAAAGCGAGTAGGCCAAGTTGTAAAACCTCTTCGTATAACCTTTTTTCTTTTTCTGTTTCGGCTTTTTCTATTTTTTCTTTCATCAATTCCACAAATTGCCCGCTCACAAAAATGCGGGGATAATCTTCTTCGCTTAAATTATCCAGAGGAAAACTGGAATTATCATTTACGCGCAAACGCCAGAAATTATTTTCTAACTCCTCTTCAATATTTTCCGGATTAAACACCAGTTTATCCGTGTTTACTCCCGAAATGTTAACATTTAGGACAAGATTTTTATCAGCAAGAGCTTTTATATCTTCTTTTAATTTTTCCGCACTGTCTATTTCGCTTATATTTACATCGAAATTTTTAACAGTTTTTGTGCCTACTTTTATTCTGTGAAGGTCTATGCTTCTGGAAACCCTGTTTTTAACTTCGCCCAATATGACATATCCGGCGCCCGCCTGGCTTATTGATACCATCTCCGGCGATCCCGGATAAAAGGCCTGTACTTTGCCCCTGGTCTCCTCTCTGAAAGAATGCCAGTCCCCTAGCGCTACATAGTCGGCATCGCTTTTTTCTATTGAATCGGGGTCTATAGGCCACTGGGGTTTCCTTGCCTGGCCGAGAACGCCACCGTGAGCCATTATAATTTTGAAAGCGGCGCGAGCTGATTTGGCGGGCACCAAAGGATTTTCAGACGATTTGTTCGTATTATTCGCCTTGGCGTAAACTTCAACATTTATATCCTTAAAATATATTTTTGAACCGGCAGAGTCGGTAAATAAATGCACTTTGGGAATATTAAAAAATTCTCCGCCAAGAGCTTTTTTATTACTTAGAGCAAAATCGTGATTTCCCGGGATTATACAAGTTTCGATTTCCGCTTCAGATACGCGTACAAGTTCTTTTTTGACAAATTCAATATCATAAAAAGAAGGGCTGTTGGAATCAAACAAATCCCCCGCTATTAAAAACAAATTGACCTTTTCCTCTATTGCTATATCTATTATTTTGGAAAAAGTCCGCTTTATTTGCTCTCTGTGTTCGCGGGCGTATTCAGGGCCTAAAACAGCAAACTTAGCCCCAATATGAATATCGGAGGTGTGGAGAAAACGCATTTTTACTTAAATACCCAAAATTTATACCCTATAAAATTCCAAATGAGGGAAAAGGCAATACCGATTAATTTTCCAACATTTGCCCAGACCCCAGGAGCGACACCCTCGGGCGCGCCAACCACATTAACTATCACGGACGCTACGCCCACATTAATAAACAGTCCAATAATGCTTACAAAAAGAAACTGTGCAAACTCCTTTGCCTGGGCACTTTCTTTTTCTTTAAATGTCCAATATTTGTTCCAGTAATAGCTGTTTATTACAGCGGCCGTAAACGAAATACTTGCAAATATAGTAAACGCAAGGCCCTCGGCAATGCCGCTAAACAATATAAGGAAATTTAATACACCAAGATCTATAAAGGTGTTTAAAACGCCTACTTGTACAAACTTAGCCGCCTGGTACAAAACGATAACTTTTTTGCTTATAAAATAAATTGCAAAAAGCCCAAGGGACGCTATTAAAGGAAATGTAATGGCCATTGCTATTGCCGTATTTAAGGAGGCCAGAGTAGTTGCCAGGCCCGACGGAATGGGCAGTTCCGGAGCGTTTACCCTAACCATAACAAACAAAAGCCATGCTACGGCTTCGCCTATTAGCGCACTTAGCACAAAATCTCTTTTTCTAAAATTTTGCATATTACTTTTTGTTAAATGTGAATATACACTTATAATAACATAATTAAGAACATGCTATACTAAAAATTAATGGAAAATACACGAAAAAAATGTGCTTTAGGTTGTTTGGCGGCTTTTATTTTGTTATCGTCTATGGCCGTTATAATGCTGTATGAAGCCACCACGCATTCCACCATAGTAGATGAATCTCCGCATATAGTTGCCGGGTACGCGTATGTTGCTGAAAAGGATTACAGGCTTAACCCCGAACATCCTCCTCTAATAAAAATGCTATCCGCACTGCCCTTGGCTTTTCAAGATATAAACTTCCCGTTCGAGAGTTCCGCCTGGCAAAATGATGTAAACGGACAATGGCAGCTTGGCACTCAATTTTTGTTTGAATCCGGAAATAATCCTGATTCTTTAATGTTTTGGGGCAGATTAGGGCCCATATTGATAACCCTGCTTCTTGGGTTTCTTATTTTTAAATGGGCAAAAGAATTATATGGAAGCATGGCCGGGCTGTTTGCTGTCACATTGTTTTCTTTTTCACCAACATTTTTAGCCCATGGTCCTTTAATAACGACAGATGTGGGCGCGGCTTTTGCGTTCTTTTTGGCTACATATTATTTCTTTAAATATTTAAAAAAACAAACTAAAAGGAACTTAATTTGGGCTGGATTGGCCTTTGGGACAGCTCAGCTTATGAAATTTTCTTTAATAATACTTATTCCCTACTTTACTTTGGTTGCCTTGATGTGGATATTGTTTAAAGACAAGCCAATGGGTTTTCTGTCCGCACACACATTAAAAAGAGTGGGAGTTTATTTTGGCAAATTAATTATGTTGGGAATAATTGGAATGATACTGGTTTTTCCGCTTTATCAATACACTGTCTGGGATTATCCGCCCGAAAGACAAGTAAGCGATACTGCGTATACTCTCGATAGTTCGGCCTTTGGCCCCATAGCTGACGGGGTCGTCTGGATGGCCGACAAGCCGGTACTTAGGGCGTACGCGCAGTTTTTCCTTGGCCACCTTATGGTTCTGCAAAGAGTGGCTGGCGGAAATACCACTTATTTTTTGGGCGAAGTGTCAAGTGTGGCGTGGCCTGAATATTTCCCCTTAGTATTTGCGCTTAAGGTTCCTGTAGCTCTTTTGTTCTTGATTATTATGTCCGTAGCGATTGTTGTTGCGGCAAAATACAGAAAATATAAGATATCAATAAGTCCCGCCCAAGGCATTAAAGAGAAGTTTAAAAAGTCATGGAGGGTTTTTATGGAATGGGGAGATACTTATTTTACCGAATTGGCGTTTGGATTATTTATACTAATTTATTGGGGATTAAGCATATTGGGCAATCTTAATATAGGGGTAAGACATGTTTTACCAACCCTGCCTTTTATGTATTTACTCATTGCGGGAGCCCTGCACAAGTGGGTACATCACAGCGTTTCGCTGGACGGGCTTACTGTAATGGATAAAGTGCGCATTTTTACACTGGGTGCAATAAAAAAGTGGGCGCGCATGGGAGTAGTTATTGTCCTGTTATTATGGTACACGCTAAGTTCATTGTCCGTTTTTCCACATTATTTGGCTTATTTTAACGGCTTAGCGGGAGGACCAGATAACGGTTACAAATATGTGGTTGATTCCAACTTGGATTGGGGACAAGATCTTAAAAGATTAACAACATACGCGGAACAAAATAATATTCAAAACATAAAGCTGGATTATTTTGGAGGCGGAAGTCCAACTTACTACCTGAGCAATAAATATGAAAAATTGGATGCCAGAAATGAAAGTCAAAGAAAGGGGTGGATAGCGGTATCAGCTACCCTTTTGCAAAATGGGCGCGGAGTAGCAACAAAAGGATTTCAGTCCGATACTACTTATTATTCTTGGCTTAATAAATACGAACCCGTTGCAAAAGCCGGTTATTCCATCTTTATTTACCACATAAACTGATTTTACTCATTTCATTCGCAAAACCGCAGATTTATACTGATTTAGCGGATTTATGCGGATGATTTTTACATGTTATCCGTATTTATCAGCCCAATCTGCATTTATCCGCGTTTAAGCGAAGCGTTAGTTTATTCTTTGTACTTATAGAAGACCTTGTTGCCGAGACGAAGATCCATATATTCAAGCTCCCGCGCGTTTATTCCGATTTCTTCCTCTATAACCAGGATTAGATTTTCCACGGATTCTAAAACGGGATTGTTCATTGAAAAGCGCGCTTCCCACCCGGAAGAAAACCCAGCCCTTATTTCTTCGTTGTCTTCAATGCTTATATAAAACGGCTTTTCGTAGGCAAATCTCAATGCTTCGGCAAGTTTATCTGTAAAATCAATAATGTCCTGGCCAACAACTTCTGAACCCAGTCCGTGGTCTATACCCCTTTTATCTCTTAAAGGAGTAATCAAAGATCCTTTCACTGAATTTGGCGCGGTCTGGTATATTACGCCCTCAGAATCATAAAAATAACACAGGGGAACCGAGACGGCATAATCACACCATATGCCGTGTTCTGTTCTTTCTATAATTTCTATTTTTAATGCGTCAGGGTGTATGATTTGAACACGCGCTTCCTTTATCCTGGGAAGCTCAGACACAAGATCTCTGGATATCTTAGATTCGGGAAAAAGAGTTACCTTGTCTGGCTTTAATATAAACAGCATTTTTGATTCCAAAAAACCCGCGATATAACTGCGCACGTCCCTTTCAATTGAAGGACTTGCCCCCTCTATTACTATATTCTTTATTAAGAATTTGTCTGAAGCAAAAAAATAATAGGATGAACCCGTGGCAACAACAAGCAACAATAATAAAATAGCCGAAAGCTTGGAAAATAAAAAATTACGGAGTCCTTTACGGCCCGTGTTTCTTCTTATTCGGCGATTAGGCCTCCTTATAACTGCGTTAAACCTTTTTGCCATACGCAAAAGATATTTATTTTGATTTCTTTATCACATCAAATCCCGCATATTTTTGAATCGCCTTGGGTATTCGTATGTTTCCGTCTTTGTCCTGATGATTTTCTATAATCGTTATAAGCGTACGGCCTATGGCATAAGCTGTTCCATTCAATATATGCGCGTATGTTTTGCTTCCTTCTTTGGTTTTTATGCGAGTATTAAGACGCCTGGCTTGAAAATCAGTGGCGTTGCTTGTCGAGTGAGTTTCACGATATTTGCCCTCGCTTGGGATCCAGCTTTCAATATCAAACTTTTCAGCCATGGGAAATCCGATGTCCCCCGTGCACATACGGACCACCTGATAAGGCACTTCCAGCGCATTTGCCAGTTTTTCCTGCAAGGACAACAATAACTTGTGTTCGTTTCGCGAGTTTTCGGGAGTTGTGAAAGAAACCATTTCCACTTTGTCAAACTGATGTACGCGCAAAATTCCTTTGGTGTCCTTTCCGTATGAACCGGCTTCTCTGCGGAAACATGTTGAAAATCCCGCGAATCTTTTTGGCAGTTCGCTTTCAGGCAAAATCTCATCCGCGAAATAAGGCACCAAGGATTGTTCCGATGTCCCCACCAAAAAAAGATCGTCTTTTTCGATGCGATAAATATCTTCGTCGCCGCCCTGCGCCGTATATCCTAATTTATCCATAAATTCGTGTCTTATAAGCGCGGGTGGAACCATCGGCATGAACCCTTCTTTTCCTAAAGCATCCATGGCAAATCTAACCAAAGCAAATTCGAGCAGAACCGCCTCGTTCTTCAGGTATCCAAACCGGCTACCCGATATCTTAGACGCGCGGTCAATATCGATAAGATCGTGCTGTTTAGCAAGCTCAAGATAATCCTTGGGTTCAAATTTAAAATCGGTTTTTTTCCCTTCCTGCCTAAGCACAACATTTCCGCTCCCATCAGAACCCACAGGAACATCATCAAAAGCCGGGTTGGGTATAGAGAGCAACAACACATCGAGCTCTTTTTTTACACCCTTCATAGAACTTTCTGTTTCCTGCAAACTTATCTTTAACTTTTCGGCCTCCCGCAAATGTTCTTCGCGCCGGTTATCATCCATATCACGCCCCAATATCTGTGAAGCTTCGTTCCGTTTAGCGCGCAAAGATTCGGTATCCTGCAGGGCTTTCTTGTACTTTTTATCCAGTTCTAAAATTTTGGCGACGTCAACTTCAACCCCTTTATTTTTTGAGCCCTCTTTTACTTTTTCGGCATTATTTCTAATGTATTCTATGTCCAGCATATTGTTTAGTTTAAATTCAGAATAACAAAAATACCGGCGGGCTACAAATAAAAACAGAGCCGATAATGCCATCGATTTAGCCATGTGTAAAGTTTCCAAATTATACTATGTCTGATAAAATTTCTTTTATGTGTAAAAAATGCTTAATGGTTTTTGTCATATTCTTGTTACTGGCCATAGCCGGGTTTTATTTGGTACTAAAGGACGCTGAAGCGGAAGGCGCGCCGGTCGTAATAAACGAGGTGGCGTGGATGGGCGGAAGTGGAACAGGCGGCCATTACGACGAATGGATTGAGTTATACAACAATACAAACACAAGCGTGGATTTAAGTGGCTGGATATTAAAGGCAAACGACGACACACCGGCGATAGAACTAAGCGGTTCGATACAAGCAGGAGGATATTTTTTATTAGCGAGAAATAGTGAAACATCCCTGGTATTAAGCAGTGCGGATTTAATATATGGCACTCGGGGCACATCTTGGGCGCTTAAAAACGATCCCGATGCCGAACATCTTAAACTGTTGGATGGTGAAAACACTTTAATAGACGAAGTAAATTCGCTCGGGGGCTGGTTTGCGGGAGACAACAGTTCAAAACAAACAATGGAACGTGTTGACCCGGGGACGAGTGGTAATATTTCGATAAATTGGAATACATCAAATGATGTTGGCGGAACTCCAAAAGCTCCAAACTCTTCATCCGCTCCGGAGCCGGAGCCGGAACCGGAAGCGCAACCCGAACCCGCGCCCGAGTCAGAGCAGGAACCCGAAGAGGAAAGCAACGCGGAAACAACCGAACAGCAATTTGAGAAAACAAACGCCGTAATTATTTCTGAGTTTATTCCAAATCCCGAAGGAAACGACTCGGAAGAAGAATGGATAGAACTTTATAATTCCGGATCAAAAACCGTGGATATTTCAGGGTGGTTTTTGGATAATAAAGAAGGAGGTATACAGGCATTTCAATTTCCAAACGGTACAAACATAATGCCACAAGAATATAGAGTATTTTCTGTAAAATTAACAGGACTGCGTTTAACAAATACGGGTGATTCCGCGCGTATCTTATATCCGGATAATACAGTGGCCCATGAGACCTCTTATGTTGATAATGCCAAAGAAGGACAATCATACGCTCTTATAGGAGAAAGTTGGCAATGGACGGACAACCCTACTCCCGGAACTCAAAATATGGCAATAAGCGAAAAAGAAAAAAATACAAAAGCGACAAAAACAAAAACGGACTCCCCCGCTTCTCCCCAAAATAGCGCAACCGGTTCTGCGGATGAGTCCGAACCTAAAGGTGTTAACACAAATGAATTTGCGGCAAGTATAAACCAGGGCGGGAATAACACCGGAATTTTTGTAATTTTTTTGCTGGTAGTTTTTATAAGTTTGATTGGAACAAGCGGAATCTGGTTTCTTAAAAAGAAATATATAAAATAAAACCCCGCATACCCGCGGGGTTTTAATGTACTTATTAATCTGTTTCCGGCTTAACGCCGTCTTTAGTTCGGATCCATCCGTCTTTCAATACATCTTCAAACATCAAATCAATCTCGGAGCCCGACACCGTTTCTCGTTCAAGAAGAGCGGCAACCATTCTTTCCATGGCCGGCCTGTTGGCCTCAAGAATCTGCCGCGCAATCAGATATTCCTGATTGTTTGTTCGGCTAACTTCTTTGTCAATTTTGGCAGCCACGGCCTCCGAATATTTCTTGCTTTGGGTCATATCGCGGCCCAAGAACATCTGGTCTGAACCATAACCGACGCGGCCGATGTTCTCACTCATACCATATTTTTCAATCATGTTTCTTGCAATTTCTGTTGCTTTCTGAATATCGTTCGAAGCTCCGGTAGTCGGCTCTCCAAAAACAAGCTCTTCGGCCGCATTGCCTCCCAAAGACATTGCGATTTGGTCCAGAAGCTGAGTTCTTGTATGCAAGAACTGATCCTCTTCCGGAAAACTCTGTGTATGTCCCAGAGACATGCCGCGCGAGATGATGGTAATTTTTTGGATATGATTTGCGTGCTTAAGGGCATATCCCACAAGGGCATGGCCCGTTTCATGGTAGGCAATAACACGCTTAGTGTTTTCCGACATGACACGAGTTCTGCGCTCAGCTCCGGCAATGACCCTATCGAAAGAATCTTCTATCTCTTTGTGGCCAATCATTTTCTTGTCGCGTTTAGCAGCCAAGATAGCGGCCTCATTAAGAACATTTTCCAGATCCGCTCCCGTAAATCCCGCTGTCTGTCTAGCTATGGATGCCAGGTCAACATCTTTGTCGAAAGGTTTGCCTTTGGCGTGCACGCCGAGGATTTTTTCCCTTCCAAGCACATCCGGAGCATCCACGACTATTTTTCTGTCAAAACGTCCCGGCCGTGTAAGTGCCGGATCAAGAATATCCGGCCTGTTGGTGGCCGCAATAACTATAACATTCGTACGGCTTTCAAATCCGTCCATTTCGGTAAGTATCTGATTAAGGGTTTGTTCGCGCTCGTCATGGCTTCCGCCCATTCCAGATCCTCTGTGGCGGCCGATGGCGTCAATCTCGTCTATAAACAAAACCGAGGGAGCATTCTTTCTGGCTTCGTCAAATGTATCACGCACACGTGATGCACCGACACCAACAAACATTTCAACAAATTCTGATCCCGAAACGCTGAAGAATGGCACCCCGGCTTCTCCGGCAGTAGCTCTTGCCAAAAGAGTTTTTCCCGTACCCGGAGGGCCGACAAGAATAACGCCCTTGGGAATTTTTGCGCCAAGCTGCTTGTATTTTTCCGGAAACGCAAGAAACTCTTTTATTTCGCGCATATCTTCGATTGCCTCGTCCATACCGGCCACATCGGTAAATTTTATAGGACTCAGCATGGGAGCTCTTTTTGCTTTGGATTTACCGAACGGTATGGCACCGCCCACACCCCCATTAGCGTTGTTCTGTTGCGCTCTTCGAACAAGGAAAAATATAAAACCGCCGATAAGTATAAGGGGCAAAAAACTCAAAAATATCTCGAAGAATCCAGATTCGCCGGATGCAACCTCAACATGAAAATCATTTGCCCTTGCAATACTTATAAGATTTTCAGTAACATTGCCTTCATAACCTTCGCCATAGATAACGGTCTCAATCCTCAAGTTTGGAGCGGGTGTTTCATCCTCTTCTGAGGGCTCTACCGGATCCAAGATATAAATAAGAATTCTGTTGCTTTTTGGATTTATTATAACTCTATCAACATTTTCTGTTGCCAGAGCCTCATCCAGATTATCAAGAGTGATTGGTTCCGGAAGGGTTACATCGGGATCCTGTGGATAAGCACCCGGGGCGCTAATCATCATATAGACAGCTACGACAAATACAAGCGTTCCTGTAACAATTAGAACAACGGGGTTTAGTTTTCGGCCGTTCATTTTCCGGTTCCGGCCTCCTTTCTTGTGTTGTGAAGGTACAATTGGCTGATTTATAACACACCAATGCGTAATTGTAAATAAAAAACCCCTAAAGGGTTTTTTAAATAGGCGGTCCCAAGGGGATTCCGGCGCTATGCGCCTAGAACCCGTCGGCCTACGGCCTCCCACAAACCCCTCGGTTTGTGACTATCCGCCACGGGAAACTCCCGTTTCCCGACCCCTTCCCAGGTTCGAATCCCGTTAAACATAAAAACTGCGCATACTGTGCAGCTTTTATGGGTGGCGGTCCCAAGGGGATTCGAACCCCTGTTACATGGATGAGAACCATGCGTCCTAGGCCAGCCCTCTCTTTGGTAATCTAAAATCAATTTGAAAGCAAAAAAATGCACTAAATGCTAGACGCGCTGACGAAGGAGTAGTTTTAACTACTTCGAGGAAAGCGCAACAAAGCAAGTGGTGTATTTTTTGCTTCCTATCTATATGGCGGTAATTCACCTTGCGGTCCCAAGGGGATTCGAACCCCTGTTACATGGATGAGAACCATGCGTCCTAGGCCGGACTAGACGATGGGACCGCAAGGTGAATTACCTTATTGGGCGGGCATATTTACAATACCTGCGTTGTTGCTCGTCGCTCACGTGCCGCTCGGCACGCTTCACTCCTCGACGCCTATCAGGAATTGAAAATATGCTCCGTCAAATTGATTTTAGATTGCTAAAGAGAGGGCTTAAGACGATGGGACCAATAACGGTTTTGTATTATACTATTGGGCCTTTATCTCGTCAATTACCTTTTTTAGGCCGGTTTCTTCAGATCCCAGCACCAATACGCCGTTCATTTTTTTCATTATCTCCTGAGTTTTTAAAGCAGCGTCTTCTAAATTATAAAACCTGAAAATATTTTCTGCCCGCATACCGTGTTTTTTGGCTTCTTCCTCGGTAAATACAATTCTCTCGCCGGCCAGTACAAGTAAATCGGCGTTGTGTGCCGCTAACTCGCCCAAATATCTATGCAGTCCTTCCGTTTCACCTTCCTTATCCAAAATAATATCCGCCAGAACTATGATTGAGTGAGCAATACTGCCGGAATCCCTAAACCTACCCATAAGTTCTATTGCCTCGCGTGCCATATAGGGAGTCGTGTCTTTTATGGCTGATATAATTGCGGTGGATTTAATCCCGCTTAAAAGATGTAATGCATGCTCCGGAGATTCATATTTTCGTAATTCTTGCGTTGCATTTACAAAGTTTATTTCATAAGCCAACGACACCCCCAAAGCCGCACCAGCCGCATATGTGTTTCTTTTGCCGAAACTGTCGGGGATGTAAAAAGGAACAAAATTGCCGTCGTGTTCAACTTTTACACGAGTCCTTCCATACGCTTTCCTTTTTATTTTAAGTTCGGGACTGGCGCTCTCTATTCTTATATCATTTATTTGGTCAAACCCGAACATTATAGGTTTTCTGGTTAATTCCGCTGATATATCAACCAAACTCTCGTCATCACCGCACATAATCGTTTGGCGCGCTATGCGAACTTCTTTTAAAATATGGCGGGCCATTGTCATAGAGCCCGGAAAAAGATTTACAAAAGAAGGAATATCACCGACCGGTGTTATAACAGCCGTATCAATGCCCAATATTTTTCTAAGTTTTTTATATTCCTTATTATCCGGCAGAGAATCGACCAAAATAACATGAGGAAAAGACGATTGTGTTAAAAGGGTTTTTATTTTCGGGATTATTCCGCCTATTTCCCGATTAATCTCCTCGCCGCAAAGTTTTACCGAGGAAGATAAAACTGTGGTATGCGCGCTCAAAACGGCATGAATTGCCTTTCTGGCCTCGCTTCTTCCATGCAATCCAAAAACAACTACTAATCTGGGTTTATATTTTTTAAGCAACAGAGAGGTTAAAAAGTTCATATTGTTATTGCGGAGGTATTTTATAATACTGCAGTAAAAATGATGCAAGTTCACCGAAAACAGGGGCAATCGAATCAGCTGCAAAATTGATTCCGCGCGGATTGTCCACCTTAATTATACCGGCAAATTGGGGGTTATAAGCGGGAGCAAATCCCACAAAAGAATGAATAGTGTCGCTTGAATATCCGGAACCCTCCTTATCCGGAACTTGCGCGGTTCCCGTTTTACCGGCTATCGAGTACCCGGGAACCGCGGCCTTGGATCCAAACCCGTTATCTACAACGCTGACCATCATTGTTGTAAGCCGGGAAGCGGTCATGGAAGATATTGGGTTTGCCATTTCTTTGGGTTCGGTATCAGCGTACCTGACTCCGTTAGTTATTCTTTTTACCACATATGGTTTCATTATTACGCCATTATTAGCTATCGCCGAAATTGAAGCCAGCAAGCGCATGGGTGTTAAACTTATCCCTTGCCCAAAAGACGCGGTGGCGAAGTTTATATCTCTGTTCGTATTTTTTATATTATCCATATTATTTTCGGCTTCGCCGGGAAGATCTATCTGAGTTTTTTCATCCAGGCCGAAATTTTCCAGGTATTCTCTAAATCCTTTTTTGCCCAATTCCTGTTGAGCAAAAATAACACCTGTATTCAAAGATTTTTCCAAAACCTGTGTCATGGTTTGTATTCCGTGCGCCTGATTATCGGAATTGCGTATAGTGTATCCGCTCAAACTTACCGAACCCGTGTCTTCATAAGTTGTCTGAGAAGTTACCGCCCCGCCGTCCATGGCGGCGGATATGGTTATGGGCTTAAAAGATGAGCCGGGCTCAAAAACCGACTGTACGGCAAGGTTATTAAATATGCTTAAATCCTCGGTTTTATTATACGTATTTGGATCAAATTCAGGATAATTGGCCATAACTATAATCGCTCCCGTTTTGGGATCCATAAATATCGCCGTTGCCGAATCGGCAGAAAGTTTGGAAACAAGTTCAGCCAGTTTTTTTTCCACAACAAACTGAGCGCCGTAATCTATGGTTAATTCTATATCTGAGGGAGAGTTTTCAAAAACGCTATCCGAAAACAATCCCGTAAGCGAAAATTTATTTGTGGGATTTCCGCTTAAAATCGCCTCGTAGGATTCTTCAACTCCATATTGTCCCGTTCTTTTATCTCCTTCAAACCCCAAAAAACCAAGGACATGAGAAGCTATTTGGCCGGCGGGATAAAGCCGTGTGCTTTCATATTTAACATAAACGCCTTTAATTTTAAGCTCTGTTATTGTTTTTGCCTGCTCTTCGGTAATATTCTTTTTTATTAGCGCGTAAGAAGAAGATTTATTAAACAATCTGGAAAGAATAACCCCTCTTTCTTTTTCTTCAAATTCAATAAATCCCTCCAAGATACTTAAAACATTTTCCTCATCTTCAATTTCTGCCGGATTTGCGTAAATAAAAGGTACTTCTTTGTTGGCCGCCGCAAGAAAACGGCTTTCTCCCGCCTTGTCCTGAAAATATATATTACCTCTCGGAGGCAAGTTTTCTACTTTAATATTTTGCCCTAAGGCAAGCGCTGAATAGTAATCCCCGCGAACTATCTGCAAAAAATACAGACGATTAAGCATAGCCACGGATATTATCAAAAAAACAATAAAAAGCGCCTTAGTGCGCCACTGTGATAATGATCTTAAAAAGCCGGTTTTTTTTCTTTTCTCATCCATGGATTTTCATAATTCACTTCATAGTATTATATAGTACCGGAAGAAAAACTAAAAACTATACAAAGTTTATTCGGCTGAAAGCACCGCGAACGGTGACACGGACGGCTTTTTTACATAAGATACTTTGCCGACATCCGTATACGACAACCTTTCGCTTTCATTTAAAATCCGGTCCAGAGAACTGGATTGGGTTTGATTTATATAAAATTGGGTGTTTTCTTTTTCGAGTTGCGCTAAATCTTTTTCCATTTCTTCAATGGTGTATTGGAGAGACACATTATAAATGGAAATAACGGCGTAAACAGCGAAAAACATCCCCGCTGCGATAAGCAAGAGCTTGTTTACTTTGTATGTTTTTCGGTGTTTAAAGTTCATTATTGAAATTTAAGTTTTTATGACTTGAAATATTCTAAGTTTTGCGCTACGGCTTCTCGGATTATCTCTGCTTTCTTCCCGCGAGGGTTTAATTACTTTCTTGTTTATTAATATTCCCAAATTTTCATTGTTCCACCTTTTAAAAGTTTTTTTAACCAATCTGTCTTCCAAAGAATGAAATGATATAACGGCTATTCTCGCGTTCGGAGCCGATACTTTCCGCGCGCTCTCAAGACCTTGTTCTATATTTTCCAGCTCTCCATTTACCGCTATTCTTAACGCTTGGAAAACCTTTGTGGAGGGATTTATTTTCCGGCCTATACCCGAAATAGAAAATATAATATTTACCAGATTACCCGTAGTATTTATCGGACCATTTTTTCTTTCGGCAACTATCTCCTGGCTTATCTTTTTCGCGTTTTTTTCTTCTCCGTAATTTTCAAATATCCAGGCCAGGTGTTCGCAAGAAGAGTTATTTATAATTTCAGCCGCGGTGGGTCTTGTTTCATCAAGCGAGTTAAACCTCATATCCAGGGGCTCATTTTTTTGGAAGGTAAATCCCCTACCGCTTCTTTCCAGCTGCCAGGATGACAGCCCTAAGTCAAAAAGTATTCCGTTTGGCGCTCCAAGTCCGCTTTCTGCAACTATTCTGGCAATGTCGACATAACTGCCGTGTACTGCGGTTATTACGCTTGCAAGCCCGGCGTCGTCTATTTTTTGTTTAAGAACCTCTAATTCATCCGGATCCGCGTCTATAGCAAGCACCTTGCCGTTGGGAGCTGTCAGCTTTGCCAAAGGAATGCTGTGCCCCCCCTCCCCGGCTGTACAATCCACAAAAAACTGTCCCGGGGCCGGAGAAAGATTCTCCAGAACTTCAGATAACAAAACCGGGATGTGGACTCTTTCTTTTTCTGTGGCCATATTTTTAAAGACCTAATTCTCCCAATCTTTCGGCCATATTCCCCGCCTCTTTTTCACTGCGTTTTTTATAAATATTCCAAACGCTTTCATCCCAAACTTCTATACGGTTGTATACTCCCGTTACAATTACTTGTTTTTTTAAAGATGCGTATTGTTTCAGATAGTCGGGAATTAAAATCCTTCCCAATCTGTCCACAGACACTTCCATTGCCCCGGCAAGCATTAATCTGGAAAATCCTCTGGCATCACTTTGCCCCAAGGGCAAAGAACCAATTTTGGCGGAAAGCTTATTCCACTCCGTCTTTGTAAAAACAAAAAGACAATTATCCAAGCCTCTTGTTATAACAGTGTTCTTCCCAACCTCTTTGCGAAATCTTGCCGGTATGGCAAGGCGCTTTTTGGAATCAATTGTATGAGTATATTCTCCTAAAAACATTTTGTTCGCTGGAGGTTTTCCCCAGAATTGCTAGTTTATCCCCACTTTTATCCACAATCTATTGTCTATACTCCATTGTATACCACCAGGTACACGCTATGCAACACTTTATATGTGGATAAAAACAAAAAATCCGCAAAGCTTATTTGCGGATTTTTTGCTGAGGCGTTGCAGTTTAACGGACCGCGTCGAAAGTATACCTATTAGAAGCATTCCACAACATCCACGCGTCTATTTCGAAATCGTTTATTGCCCTTATTTGTTCATTTATCTCTTTTTCGCCATAAACCGCCCCTAAGTTAAAGTCCTGCACCCAGGGACGAATAAGAACATTTGAGTTTTCCAGTTTACCCTCGCCCTTTTGGAGAGTATAATGTATTACTTCGTAAGGATGTTCCGCCGGGTTGGAAAATCCTATAAACCCGTCGGGATAATGGGAAGGATATGGCATGGGTGCTATAACATTTACATATTTTGCCATTTCACTTATTGTCTGGCCTATAACATGTTGATTATCAATAAAGGTCATCCCGAATACATCTACGGAAATCTTGGCATTTGAACCTAATTCGCTTCTGGCGAATTTCAAAAAATTAGAAATCGTATTTTCTCTTGTCCCATACTTATCCAAATCAGCGTATTCGGCTTGTTTCAGGGGGCCGTCTGTGGGAAAGCGTATATAATCAAAATTAACTTCGTTAAAACCCAGTTTTAGGGCGCGGGAAGCTATTTCTGTGTTGTATTTCCATACTTCTTGCCGGGTTGGATCAACCCATGCTACCCCTTTGTAATCCGTCCACGGACCCTGAGTGGTATTATTCTTTATTGCAAAAGAAGGATTGTTCTCCACGAGTGCGGGGTCCTGAAATATAACCAATCGAGCTATTGTATATACCCCCATTCTTTTGAGCTGGGGCAACAGTTCGGCTAAAAGAGTGGTATGTGCCTCGCTGTTAATTGCCACTCTGCCGTATGGATCTTTTATTTCAAAAACTATGGCGTTTATTTGTGAGTTTTCTATCTCTTTCAATATCCGGGGAAATGTTTCTGAAAAATAAGAACCGTAAGCCAAATGTATCGCCTTAACCTTATCAATAGACGGAATGGGAACAGGTGGAGCGCTGAATTGAGATACATACAAGCTTTTGTTGCCGTAAATATTCAAAGAAAGAACGCGCAAATCTTTGCCGGATTCTAAAAACACAAAAAATACAGATATAGCCGCTATGCCAAGTGTAAATATAATAAACGCCTTTCTCATAATTATTTTTATAATTGAGGATAGCGAGAGAAAAGAAAGTTTACTTTCTTTTCCGAGCGCCGGAAATTACAACGAAGTTATAATTGAGGATAGCGAGAGAAAAGAAAGTTTACTTTCTTTTCCGAGCATCGCAGATTATATTTTTATATTAGCACAAGAGTATAGAATTAACATTCAACACCCAAGCGTTAAAAATCCCCGGTCAGGGGATTTTTAACTTAAAATCTTGTTTAACAATTTTTTGTGGGGTTTTTCCAGAATGTCCAGAATAAATCTGTCAAACATGCTGTACCTGTAGCTGAATTCGTCTGTTGTAAAAATTGTATACTGCAATTCCGTTCCTGCTTCAGCTTCAAGATTTTGCATAAATTTTCCAAATTTCTTTTCATTTATATCGTTGCAAACTAAAAGAATATCTGTCCTTGAATTCTCTCTGTCGGGTTTCATAAACACCCCTGATAAAACAACCATTTTCATGCGGCCAACCCCCTTTATCTTACCCATCATTTTTTTCTCATCCGCGGGAGAAGATTTAAGTATTAAATTTTGAAGTTCTCCTAAAAATACGAAATCGTAATTCAAAAAGTATACCCTGTCCGTAGAACCTCTTTTTGAATCTTTCACTAATTTTATTTCCTGCAATTTAGACAACTCTCTTTTTATGCTAGGCGTGGTCAGCATTGTTCTTTTTCTGATGTCGGACAAAGAAAATTTCTCTCGAGGATTGCGCAAAAACAGCTTAAGCAAGCGCAACTTTGAGGGCGAATCAAATAATTTTTCTAATATTCTCTGAGACATATATTTCGTATTTCTAGGTCAGAATATAGCATTATTTTTAATGCGTGTAAAGAAAAACCCCGCTTTGCGGGGTTTTTCTTTACTTCAATGTTACCTTTGCTCCAACCTCTTCCAGTTTCTTTTTTATTTCTTCCGCTTCTGCTTTTTCCACTCCTTCTTTTATAACTTTTGGCGCTGCTTCGGTAAGGTCCTTTGCATCCTTAAGCCCCAACTCGGGCAATACTTCCCTTAAGGCCTTAATGACTCCTATTTTGTTGTCTCCTCCGCCTGTAAGTTCAACGCTTAGCAAGCCGCCTTCTTCCGCCTCGGCTTCCGCTGCGGGAGCAGCTCCTCCGGCCATAACCATGGGAGCGGCGCTGGAAACTCCAAACTTATCCTCCAATACCTTAACCAGTTCTGATAATTCCAACACACTCATTTTTTCTATTTCAGATACCAGGTCTTTGAATTTTTTGGGAACCTCTACCTCTTTTTCTTCCACCTCGGCTTCGCCTTGGCGAGACGGGTCAGTAGCGGTTGCCTCATCTTTTTTTTCTTCTTTGGTCATATTTTTTAAAAAATTAATTTTTACGACTTTTTTATGATTTTTGCTCTTTAATTGCGTTTAATGCGTACACAAGCCCCTTCAAATTTCCGTGTAAAACATTTACAAATCCGCTTAATGGAGCGTTTATGCTTCCGACGACCTTTGCCAATAATTCTTCTCTTGTGGGCAACAGCGCCAATTTCTTAACACCTTCGGCATCCAAAAATTCTTTACCCATCAATCCCGCAATAATTACGGGCTTTTCGGTTTCTTTCTGTTCCTGATAAATTATTTTTGCCGTAGATACAGGATCCTCAAAACCAAACGCCACCGCTATCTGCCCTTCCATGTTTAAGGGTTCAAGGCCTTGGGGTTTGTTATCTTCAAGAGCTTTTTCTATCAATGTCTTTTTAGCAATCTTGAATACTCCTCCTCCTTCTCTTATCTTGTTCTTAAGCTGCGACATGGAATTTACATTCATTCCTTTAAAATCCGTAAAAACAACCACCTTTTCTTTTTCAAAAAGATCTTTTAACTCTTTAACAACTTCTTCTTTTTTTTCTCTTGATATAGCCATAGATTAGTATTTAGTATATAGTAGGCAAAATAAAAGTCCGCGAAACATCGCAGACCACTAGACCATAAATAAATTATAGATATAGTATATCTCGGCAGGTTTTATTTCCCCGTTTGAGAAATACCTGCTGTCTGCGATAAATATTGTCCCAAGGATAGTATATCGTCTCGGAAGGACGGCCTCTGTGAAACAGGGGTCCCCCATTACTGGGGCCTTAACATCCTTGGGACAAAGTTAAATTTAACAAATATAACAATCGATGTCAAATATGTTAAGTTTTAAATCGTCTGATACATCAATATATTATCTCAAATACAGATTTATGTTTTTATTGTGTTCTTCTAATGTTTCTGCAAAATGCGTTGTGCCGTCAGGTGCGCTTAAATAATACAGATAATTTGTGGGGGTTGGGTTCATCGCGGCATTTATTGCTCTAAGCCCCGGATTAGATATTGGCGCCGGCGGTAATCCTCCGTATTTATATGTATTGAAGGGTGATTCCACCTGTTTGTCTTGCGCGGTTATTTGTCCAGTTTTTTTGCCTGTAATGTAGGCGAGGGTAGCGTCTACCTGCAGCGCCATATTTATTTCAAGGCGATTATATAAAACACCCGCGACCAATCTCATATCTTCATCTGTTTTAACCTCCTCTTCCAACAGAGACGCGGTGATTAAAACCTGGTACGGTGAATAGCCAACGGCTTGCCCTACGTATTCTTTGTTAAATAAGTGAGAAGTTTTTTGTTCAAAGTTGGCCATAAGCCGGCTAACTATATCCTGCACGCTGGAATCTACACCAAACTCGTAAGTATCCGGAAACAAGAACCCCTCGAGCGATGGCGCGTTTATGTCCTTTAGAAAATCGTACCCATAAAGTTCATAAGCGTTTTGAGAAGAAATGCCGACAAAATTTAAAAAGTCCGGAACATCAGCCAATACGCTCGCTTCGTACAGCATATCGGCGGTGTCGGAACCAGTAAGCCCCTCCGGAATGGTAACTTTTGTATAATTTGTAACGGTACCGCTGCCCATAACTTTGACTATCTCGCTTACGGTCATAGAAGGGCTCAAATTATAAACTCCCGCCTGCATGTCGGTCGCCTGTCCTTCCAAAACAGCATACACAATAAAAGCGCGCGCGCTTTTTATTATTCCCCCCTTTTTCAATTGGTTGGCTATTTGCTGAAGACCCGAACCTTTATCTATAATAACGATTTTGTTTTCAGTTGAATCGGGTTTTAGAGGAGAAGCCACCTGCCATGCAAAAACACCGAAACCTACCGAAATAAATATATCGGATATAATAATAAATAATAATAAAATTTTAAAAAAATTCCTCATCTCAATTAATCAATAAAAATGGGAATTTAAAATTCCCATTTCAGCTATTTTTTTAAAGAGTACAAAAGATCTTTGATTTCGGAAAAGAAATTTGTTCGAAGCCTGTCCGCTCCCCTTACCAAAACTGCGTATACTAAACGCCGATCTTGTTCTGTTTTAACAAAATTTTCAATTATCTTTCTTATTGCTAATTCTTGATTTTTGTTAACTCTCCTAAATATATCCCAGGTCTCATTTTCGCCGAACAAGGTATCCCAAGACTTCATTCTTTGAGTAAATCCTCTCCTGGTTAACCTAGTATTGGGCTCTTTTCTTTCCATATACGGACATATGGTTTCGAGAGAAAATATCAAAAGAAGTATTACTTCGTTCGGACGAAGATTATTAAAGAGCGTGTGATAAGGGAGATGCAGAGATTTGTCTTCTATGCTTGCTTCGTTGGGAAGGCCGTCCATTCCTCCGCGGGAACGCGGGCGCAAATGATGGCGCGTTTTTATTTCCTGTTCCACGGGCACAGAATTTCTGCCGTTTCGACGCCTTTTCCTGCTCATTCGTTCTCTCTTTCTGCTTGGGTACTACTGCCATCATAACATCATAAATCCAAAAATCAACCCGAAAAAAATAAAAGCCCCTGTATTTATACAGGGGCTAAGAGCTATGTTATATGCCAAGCTCTTTTCGAAACTCATTCAGCATATCTTCATCACTGGAATATTCAATAATTTCCTCCGAAGAAGGACTGTCCCAAATGACTTCAGTAAGATATATCCTATTTTTGTTATTAGGATCTGAGTAAATCTTGGCAATGCCCACACCGGTATCGACAAGTTTGTTCATGTTGCTTTCAAAATCAGTTCCACTTGCAATTGTTCCGACCTGCAAAATAAACCTCTGCCCCATAACGTGGTTCCACTCGTGAACCGCTATTTTAACGTGATAATTTCCAAGAACAACGACTTGCCCCTTGGTAGCGTTCAGCGTCTGTTGTGCGCGCCCAGAAGAGGTGGTCATACGCCCGTTGCGTATATGACGCGTACTCATTGTGATTGTTCCAAGCATGTGCTCAGATCCATAGTGGACATGTTCATCAACCATTTCTCTTACATTTGGTAAGAATTGGCCTTTGGTCGCCAGATGCTCCCTTATCCCCTCCGCAACATATGACTTAATAGCTTTGCGCAAAGTATCAAGAGCGATAAAGCCGTGTTTTTCAACCCAGGCATCATGATTTCCAAGCTGTAGATAAATGGGAATTAGAGACTTCTTAACAATATTTTCAATCTGCTTCTTGGTAACAGCGCCTTTGCGTTTTGCCAAACATTTATCAAATCTTTCCTGGAAATACTGGACAACGATAGTAGCGATCATTTCTCCGGCAAAATACTCTTGTTGGCTATATGTCTTCAAAAAAGCAATAAGCTCACCTGCGCCATGATCTAAGTCGTGCTCAAGTCCGGCAATATTGTCTCCTGCATCTACAATAGCATCTACATCATGTTTTGACATAAGAATAGGAAGACGTTTTAGGAACCATTTGTACTGGGTGGTTCTATAGCCAGCATGCAAACACGAAAATGCAAGAATTGTGCTTCTATTCAATTTTCCAATTGCAAGAGAGGAATATCGCATCTTAAACTGTAGCCAGGTGGATTCAATATCATAGTTTTTATTCTTACGCAGGATAATTTTAGGCTGTAGATCAGTTGCGTTATACTTTTCGATATCTTTCTGTATAGTGCTACGCCCCCAAGGTAGAGCATCTTCCAGCATTCCGATGGTAGATGGTTCCTTGCGCAATTGAGCAAGGATGGCCAACTGGCGACGGGTTGCGCCCTCCGGATCAGGGATGAAATCGCGCTCATCGCGCATCATGTCCTTGAAGTTATAGACCCTGACTTTGTGGAAATTGCTATCTGCAGATATCTCAACCGTACAAATGCCGACCTGGTTTTCAGAAGTATTAATCTCCTGAAGCCGGTGAAGCACCGGAACAGAAATTCTTTGCGTTGAAAGTTCGCCTCCGGCAGGACGGTTAATAGCCGATCCGCCGGTACCTACAACCCATACATCAGGTGGCTTCTGGGCAGTTTGCTTCTCTTTATCCTTAACCAAACGATCGGCCGCGGTAGAGTAATAATCACCACGCCAGGATGCCTTGGTCGGATTAAGAATCCAAAGTACCTTTTTGGAATGCTTCAAAGGAAAACGCGCGGAATCGGGATCCCACACAAAAATATCGGAACGAAGTTCGCCAAGCCGTTCGGCTATCTCATAACCAACCGGCCCGTCATAGTTGTTCGCGGGAGAAGTAGTTATGTATATCTTGATTGGCTTACCCGCATCATTTTCAATAACGGGAATGGCTTTCGCAAGACCTCCTGCCATCTCTTCAACAAGCTCAAGGTGCACGCGCGCTCTGACTTCGGGCTGGGTTTCTACATCGACAGGTATACGATCCTCTTTTGCCAACTTGGCTGCCTTTCTGGCATCCATTTCTATTTCTCGAGCAATCTTCTGCTCTTCAATGGCTTCAGCTATGCGCCCCCTCTTGAGAGGTAACCAGCCTTCTTTGTAGTCAATAAGACCCGCACAAAGCACGATGAAGTCAGCATCTTCGCTTTTGGCCACATGAGCCATCTGCATAAGCAGGCCCTTTCTGAAGCCGGAGCCCTGGTAATCCCAACGCGATGTCAGGATTACTCTATCGGTAGCGCTTTTAGTAGGAATCACATCTTTCCTCCTTAAGTTGCCAAGTTACTAACCACAACATACTACTAAAAATCAATTTTGTAAATATCAAATAAAACCCCGCATTTTTGCGGGGTTCAGTAAGGTTAAATCAGCTTCTAAAGCTTACAAGATCATGAGGATTGCCTTCTCTGGAGCCGGCGTCCGTAACGCGGACATATTTGCCTTCGTCACAGCGCTTCCAGAGGCCTTCGATATCGGTAACGCCCATATATGTCATCATACTGCGCAGACCGCCCGTAATACGGCGAAGAGTTTCAATAACGCTTCCTGTATATGGGACAGACCCGCTCTCCACGCCCTCGGCTTCAACATGCCGGTAGACATACTCCCAAAGATCTTCTTTGTTTACCTGTTCGGTAATACCCTGAATCTCGTCCATTTTCTGCTTTGCGTAATCCGACGCGAGCCCTCGGTGGAATTTAACCAATTTACCCTCTATAACCAGTTTCTCGCCGGGAGATTCGTCCGTTCCGGCAAGCACACTGCCAAGAATTGTTCCGCTGGCTCCCGCAAAAAGGGCTTTCGCGAAATGATGCGGCTGACGCACTCCCCCGTCGCTTATGATAAATTTGCCCTTCTCGCGCGCGGCGCGTTGTGCCATGCGCAATGCGGTAAATTGTGGAACGCCCACTCCCGCGACAATCCGGGTTTCGCAGATGGAGCCGGGGCCGATACCAACCAAAACCGTGTCCGCGCCAGCCTCAAACACCATTTTGGTGCCTTCGTATTCGGTAACGACACCGGCGGCAAGATCGATATCCGGAAAAATGCGGCGCAGTTTTTTGATCGCATCCAATGCGTCGCCCAGATAGTTATTAGCTATCGCCAAAACTATAAGGTCCGCACCGGCACCCAGAAGAGCTTCTGTGCGCTCTAGCATATCATGCTTACTAAGGCCGATACTGGCGGCCACCAAAAGGTGTCCGTCGGCATCCCGTACGGCAAGCTTGTTGCGCATTTTTTTGACGTCTTTTTTACTAAGAAGTCCGCGAACAATATTATCCTTGTCGACAACCGGAATTTTTTCCTTGCGGTATTCCACAAAAAGGCGAATTGCCTCATCGGTGTTTGTTCCCGGAGGCGCCACAATAAGATCCTTTCGGGGTGTCATCACATCTTGAGCCAGCAGGCCTTCTTCATCGCGAAAATCAACATCGCGGGTGGAAACTACCCCCAAAAGTCGGCCCGCTTCGTCAACGACCAAAAATGCTCCTACTTTTAGATTAAGCATGCGCATTTTTATTTCACTTACAGGCAAAGTTAGCGAAATGGTGTACGGGTCTTCAATGACTCGGTTCTCCTGGCGCTTAACCAGCCCCACCTGCCGGACTTGCTCTTCTATCGTCATCCAGCGATGCAAAATACCAATTCCGCCAATTTGTGCCATGGCAATGGCCATATCTGCCTCGCAGACCGTAGGCATGTACGACGCGATTGCCGGAATGTTGAGAGTGATATTTCTTGATATTTGGCTTTTCAAACTTATTCTCTCATCCCGGCGCGAAGATATATGCGATATATCACTTGGCTTAAGAGAAATATCATCAAAAGTCAGCGCCGTGGGCGGATCATAAAATTCATTCTTTTTGGGAGCCACTTTGACCTCCTTGTTGTTTTAGAACTGTTTTGCATGCTAACAAATTTTAAAATTAAACACAATAAAAAGCCCCCATTTGCACCTGAACAAGGCACAAAATGGGGGCTCTAATTCAAATGAACATGGGTACAGCGGTCAGTTCCGCTTCCACCTTCTGGCGGACCAGCTTCAGGATCCACTCCGGAATGTTACCGTCTTCGCGAATGGTGTAATTCCAGAACCTCTCGTCCGAGTACTCCTCGCGGATAATCCCCGCCTCCTGCAGACCCCGCAGTTCGTAGAACTGATTCTGGTCCGGCCAAAAAGTATCGGGTGCGATCCGGAAGGTGTGAGTAAGAGAGCGAATACTCTCTTCTCTGTGCCCTGAACTGAGGAGCATGTGGCGCTCCCTGTCCGTAATAACTTTCATCTTGGGCCTCCTTAGCCGTATTTTAGAACTGGCACTATTATAACATAATATTAAAATAAACACAAGGTTCACGTAATGGTTCGATAGCTTGGCAACACCCCGTTGTATTATGGATACAAAAGTAATAGACTTAATATGTAAAAAGTTTTAATAAATTTATTATGCATGAAAAACCTGAATTAACACCCAAAGATTTCTCCGCTGAAGTAGATGAATTACGCGAGCAAACTTTAAAACAAATGGATATAGAGGTTGCGGAACGTATAAAAAACAACCCAAACCCCACTGAAGAAGAATTGTTGGTGGGGGCTTTTCGAGAAGAATTGGAGCCTCAAGTTCGTGATGCAATATTTTCTTTTTTTCGCAAAGGCTATGCCACTGAATCATCCGGTTTCGCAGAACATGCAGGCAAAGCAACACAGGACATAGACGGATATTTCAACATTGATGAAGAAACGAAAAATAAACTGGAAAAAATAGGAGTTTCAGTAAAGAATGGACCAGAGATTGGTATGCCGTATGCCGGCAGATCTTTTACAAGTATTTCATTCGAACAAAACACTGTTGATATTTCAGAGATAAAACGTGTTTGGGATTCTATTGCCGATATGCTTCCGGATTTAAAAAAGCCATCAGGTCCGTCTGTTAGTGTCGGCAGTTTGGACTTTATAAAAAAATTCGCGCCCAAACGCGCCGATATTCTAAAAGCTGTGCCTCAACGCAGCCGAAAAATTGCGCAACCGTTTTCGAAATCAGAGGAAATCGAAAATTTGAAAATAGCTCTTAAATATGGAATAAAATATCATCCCGATATGCGTGAAGTTTGGCAAAAAAGATTAAAGGAACTTGAAGAAGCATCATCCGAAAAGTAGTTAATTTGTTCCCAAACCGAACAAATAAGCAGGTGGTTAAAATCCACCTATTCTTCCACTCACGTACAAGTGAAGAATCACCTCTGGCTCACAAAAATAACGCTGAACGCGTTATTTTTGATTTGCAGGGGCGGCAGGGCTCGAACCCGCAACACCTGGTTTTGGAGACCAGTGCTCTACCAATTGAGCTACGCCCCTATTTAGAAAGGTTAATTAACCTTTCTTTTTTGTTTCAGTATGTTTTTTGTGACCCCTGCACCATTTGCAAAACTTACTGAACTCCAATTTTCTTTCTACCAATTTCTTGTTTTTATGCGTCCAATAATTCATATTTCCGCAATTTGAACATTTTAATTTTGTCGCGTTTTCTTGTGCCATAGTTTTTTTATTATTTTTTATCAGAGCCGCCTCCGAGAGTCGAACTCGGGACCCACGGTTTACAAAACCGTTGCTCTGGCCACTGAGCTAAGGCGGCGTCTAAATTCAATTATGTGCAGGGTGAGGGATTCCGTCGTTTCACTCCTAGAACCCGTCGTCGGCCTTACGGCACTCCTCCTTAAAACCCCTCGGTTTTAATTGTTCCGCCACGGGAAAACAAATGTTTTCCCGACCCCTTTCTTGGGTTCGAATCTTCCTGATGTATGATATTAATTTTAAGACCACCAATGGCCTTAAAATTAATACATGTGCAGGGTGAGGGATTCGAACCCCCGTAGGCATAAAGCCGCTTGGTTTACAGCCAAGTGCGATTGACCGCTCCGCCAACCCTGCGTATACGATACTATACCACAAAGTACTTCTTGGGTAAAGTGAGCCAGCGGGGAGGATTGAACTCCCGACCCCCCAGCACCTTTTTGAGCCGAGACCGGGAATTGAACCCGGGACCTTCGCCTTACCATGGCGACGCTCTGCCAACTGAGCTATCTCGGCATGTAAAGGTGCTGGGTGCTCCCCGCCTGCCGAAGCCTCGGCGCAGGCAGGTGCCACTGAGCTACGCTGGCTTATTTTTTAATTTAATAAGTTTGTCTTTTGCTGCCTTGTCTTCGGGAGATAATTTTAAGACATACTCCAGCGCCTGTATCGCCTCCTGTGTCTTTTGGTTTTTCGCGTACCAATCGGCAAGTTTTTGATACAGTTTGGGATCCTTTGGCGAGCGCTTTATCCTTTGTATCCAGTATCTCTCTCCCAAATTTTTAATGGGTCTAAAATTAAGATTATTATTGCCAAATAATCTTTTTTTAAAAACAATAAATAGAATACCTGTTGACGCAACCAAAATAAGAAATAGAAAAAAATACAGCATTATTTTTCCGGTCGTATATATTTATAGCTCATATCTTGCGAAATCTCCGACCTGTATATTCTCGCCCAATTTCGCCACATACTCTTCTATAAGCGATTTTACGCTTTTATCCGAATCCTTAACAAATGGCTGCTCTAAAAGCGAAACCTCGGAGGCGAACTTGGCCATCTTTCCTTTTACTATATCTTCTATAACCTCCTCCGGTTTTTCTGAACCGGCAAATTGCTCTGCGTAGATTTTTCTTTCGGCTTCCACGACATCCGCGGGGACATCGTCCGCGGATATGTATTGTGGATCCATTGCCGCAATGTGCATAGCCAAATCATTCGCCAAAGTTTTAAATTCCTCCGTGCGCGCGACAAAGTCCGTTTCGCAATATAATTTTAAAAGAACCCCCAGCTTTCCATTGGCATGGATGTAGGACGCGACAAGCCCTTCTCTTGCTTTGCGCGCGCTTTTCTTGCTTGCCAGGGCGGCTCCCGCCTTGCGCAGGATTTCTTTAGCTTTTTCAAAATCGTCTCCGGATTCCTCCAGTGCTTTTTTCGCGTCCATAATACCCACTCCCATTTCCGCTCTAAGTTGTTGTATTTGCTCCGGACTTGGCATAACCTGTGTTATTTTTTAGTTCTTTTTGACGCTGTCTTTGCCGTGGTTTTAGGCGCGGTTTTTCCTTTTTTGCTCTTAATTATAGCGTCGGCCACCTTATCCAAAATAAGCGCTATGGAGGATACGGCTCCGTCGCTTGCCGGAATCGGGAAATCAACAAGTTTGGGATTTACGTTGGTATCTGCAATTCCCAGGGAAACTATTTTCGTTTTTCTTGCCTCTTGGGCAGCCAGTTTGTTTTGATGCAAATCCACAACAAACACGGCGTCCGGAAGCTTTTCCATCTTCTCTATTCCGCCTAAGTTATATTCCAGTTTTTTGATCTTTTTTTCCATTTCCAACCTTTCATGTTTCGGATATTTATTCCATTCATCAGAACCCTTTTTTGCTCTTAATTCTTTAAGAAAAGCGATTCTTTCAGATATGCTTGACCAGTTGGTTAAGGTGCCTCCATACCACCGATTGGCGACATAAGGCATGCCGGTCTTTTCCGCAACTGTCTTTATTGCTTGCCTGGCGGGTAATTTGGTGCCTACAAATAAAATGGTTTTACCTTCTTTTGCCAGGTTTTTTATGAATTCCAGGGACTCTGTAAGTTTTTCTTTGGTTTTGGCAACATCAATTATGTGCACATTGTTGCGAGTACCGAAAATATATGGGTACATTCCCGCGTGAACCGAAGATTTTAAGTGTCCAAACTGTACTCCAGCTTCTATGAATTCCCTTAATTCTTTTGGAAAATTGGGTTCTTTTGGTTCTTCTTTTTTTGCTTTTGTTTTTGTTTTTGCTTTGGTGGCCATACCCAAAAAAGTATATCTTAAAATTTGCCCGTAGGCAAGTCCTCGGGATTAATACTTGACATATAATACATCAAATGTTATATGTAAGAATCTGGAGCCCCACAGACAAAAATGTCCCCCAGGGAAACCGCAGGACAATTACTCAGCGAGGCCATGCCTCCGTCTGGTCTGCGGAATTGCTCCAGTAGCCCTCACATCCGTGAGGGCTACTTACTTTTTATTTACAAAAAGCATCCTTTGGTTTACAATAGTTTTGTTATGAAAAAAGATATACACCCAACTTATTACCCGAAAACAAAAGTTAAATGCGCGTGCGGAAGCGAGTATACTGTAGGTTCTACCCTGCAAAGTATTGAGGTGGAAACATGCAGCAAATGTCATCCCTTTTACACCGGAAAGAAAAGAGGCGCTGTTAGCGGCGGCAGAATAGAAAGATTCCAAAAAAGAGCGGAACAAAAAGTCACACACAGAAAAAAATCGGAAAAAGAGTCGAAAAGGCGGGAAAAACGGGAAAAGTGAACGACTTAGAAAAAGTTAAAAAAGAATACGAAGAACTTTCTAAAAAACTCTCTTCAAACGAGGTCTTTTCCGATGCGCAAAAAATGCGCGAAATTTCAAAAAGGCATGGCGAACTAAGAGAAATAATAGATTTGGGAGAACAAATAGAAAAAACCTCCCGGCTTATAAAAGAAAACGAAAAAATTGCCGAAACCGAAAAAAATAAGGAAATCGCAGAAATGGCTGAAGAAGAAACAGCGCAATTACAAAAAAAATCGGAAGAACTACAGCGGGATTTTAAAGAAAAATTATTCCCCTCCCCCGCTTCACATATAAATGAGTCGATAATTGAAATAAGGCCGGGTGTCGGAGGCGAAGAAGCCGCCTTGTTCGCGCAAGATTTATTCAGAATGTATACCAGATACGCGCAAATAAAGGGTTGGAAAGTAGAAATAATGGAAGAAAACAAAAGCGAATTAAAAGGAATTAAAGAAGTTGTGTTTGAAATAACCGGACATGGCGCGTATTCTTCTCTTAAAAACGAAAGCGGAGTTCATAGAGTACAAAGAATACCCGAAACCGAGAAAATGGGAAGAGTGCATACCTCCACCGCATCTGTTGCCGTGCTGCCCAAAGCAAAGCCCGTTGATATAGAAATAAAGCCCGAAGATATAAAAGTAGAAACCTTTCGGTCGTCCGGACCGGGCGGGCAAAATGTAAATAAAGTGGAAACGGCGGTAAGAATAATACATCTGCCCACCGGCATGGCGGTCGCTTCGCAAGTGCACAAAAGACAGGCGCAGAACCGCGAAGCGGCAATGACTCTTTTGAGAAGCCGCCTGTTGCAGCAAAAACAGGATGAAGAAGACCGCAAGCGAAGAGAGGAAAGAAAAGGACAGATAGGAACCGGGGAAAGAAGTGAAAAAATAAGGACATACAATTTTCCGCAGGACAGGATAACAGACCACAGAATAAACAAAAGTTGGCACAATCTGCCCGGCATAATGGACGGAAACATAGACGGTATTGTCCAAGATTTGAAAAAAGAGTTAGAATGAGTGGTGTTCGTAATCTCTATTTTTAAAAGTTAAAACAGATTGCGGCCCGCAAGTTATGTACCCCGCCCTTGCCTCCTAATTAACAACTGAAATAAATTTAGCGGAGCGTATATTTTTTAGCCACAAGGCCTGAGGAGCGAAACGCACAAATGTGCGTGAGCGACGAAAACGCAGTGGATAGAAAATATACGCCCGCCCTACGGGAAGCAAAAGAATAAACTGTCTGCTTCTTCATTCCTCCTCGAAGTAGTTAAAACTACTCCTTCGTCGTCATTCATTGCATCCGGCTCATTCTTTTGCTTCTAAATGCTATTTCAGTTGTTAATTAGGGGGCCACACCCCAAACTTTTAAAAACAGAGATTCCGAACACCAATGTTCTTTATACAGTTCTTTAAAAATTTCCACCCAAGACAAATTTGGAGCGTTTTTATTATTTATTAAATACAATCCCGCCCTGAATTTGTCTGTGTTTATTTACATCAACAAAGGGGTGTGAGATACATAACATATGACAGAAGAACAAATTCTTTTATCTGAACATTTTGAAATAAGAAATGAGCAAAGCGGACCGAAATTTTCCGAATTGCAGGAAAAATTGGAAAAAGAAAAAAACAGCGGATGGAGCCGAAAACTTGGCGGCTTTTTAAAAGGAAAAAAAATATTATTGGCGGGTCCGTTTTTGGCGCTTGCTTTGGCGGGAGGATTTTTTGCCGTTGGCGCTGTTAACACAGAGGGTTTGCCCGCAAGCTTGACCGAGGTAAAAAATGCCCTTTATGGAAGTGAGAAAGCGGCCGAATCAGAGCTTGCTGTTGAATCGCAACCTTTTATAAACGAGGGTCTTGGCGCAAGTTTTTCGGTAAAAGCCGAACAAGGAGAAGGAATAACGCATCTCGCCCGGTTCGCGGTAACCGCTTATACTGAAGCGGAAGGAATAAAGCTTACTCCCGAACAAAAAGTTTACGCGGAAGATTATCTGCGCAAAGTTGAAGGAGATTATCCGCTCGTGTTAGGGCAGGAAGTTGCGTTTAACACTGAAGACATACAAAATGCCGTACAAAAGGCACTGGCGCTGACCGAATGGCAGTTGCAAAACCTAAAACAGTACACTCAAAATGCTCAGCTCTAACCCAACCAAAAAACCGCCATGTAGGCGGTTTTTTGGTTGGGCGATACACTTATATTCAACTTCGGAACCCTTCGGAGTCCGAGCGGGCACGGTTCGAGCGAAGCGAGAGAGCGAGGGCGAGAAAGAGCGCAAAATCCGCGCTGGGGATTTTGACGCTGTGTTCTGAAGTGAATATAAGCGTGGCGCACAGCATTAATTACCCTCCAAGAGATCTATTTCCTTTTGATATTCAGCGGCGCGCGCCATAACTTGATTAGCATAAAATTGATTCCAGCTATCGCCCGGGCATCTGCCTGAATAATATATCATAGCAGAGCACCATTCAGCATCGTAAGTTTGTTTTGCCGCACCCGCGGAAACCAGTTTAATGGCAGATGCCACAAACGCATGTCTCAATATCCAAGGATCAGCCGGTTCTCCCAGCATGGCTCTTATTCTGTCTTTATAAATAAGCCATGTTGTAGGAATAAATTGCGCAGGACCCATGGCTCCGCCAAAACCGTACGGAGTTCCGTCATCCAGATATATTTGTGGCCAACACGAAACACGAGTGCCGTAAGGATCCCGTCCCAATTCTGTGGTTACCTGTATAAACGCCTCCACATCGGATATCGTTTGGCTCGGCCTAACAGTAGCGCGCAGGGTCCTGGGATAAATAGTGCCGGTGTTTACTCCTATACCGTCTCCGTTTGTTCTGTTGTATAGATTGCAAAGACCCACATTCTTACCCCACGAACTTTCCTGCTTTAATATGGATAAAAGCAAGGCCGGCCGAACGCCCGTTAAACTTGCGGCCACTTTTGCTTCGTCATACGCCTCGCCAAAACTAAGATCTATACCCGCTCCTTCCAAACGAAAAAGCTGATTCCGTACCTGCTGTATCGTTTTTTGCTTATTTTGGACAAGCAACCACTGTCCATATTCTCTTGTTCGGCTCTCTTCCAATAATTCTTCTTTTTCGGCCGTCTTTTGGTTAAGTTGAGCCCGTTGTGCTGCCTGGCTGCTTATTATACTGCCATACTTAACTATCTCGCTTTCCAGTTGTTTTTGTTCTTCTTCCATCTCGAGTTTCAATGTTTGTATGATGTTCAATGTGTCTGACAATCCCTCCTGCACGCTTTTTATCCGGTTTACATCATTAAAAAATTCGGAGAGCGAATCGCTCGTCAAAATAATTTCCAAAGAGGAGGTGTCGTCAAGCTTGTATATTCCCAGAATAAGTTCAGCAAGCAGTTCTTTTTGCTTTTTCATTTTTTCTTCCAAAAGTTCTATCGCGCCCTGATTTACGCTGATAACCGAATTTGTTTCGCTTACCAAAAGTTCATTCCGCCTTATTTTAAGCTGAATTTGCCGTATCTCGGCTTCCAATATTGACACATCTCTCTCAAATCCGGCTGACTGTTGCTTGTACCCATTAAGTTGTGATTCTATCTCGTTAAACTCTTCTTGCAGGCGTTGAAGTTCCTGCCTAAGCCGTTCTTTCTCTTCCGCTGTTGTTTCGGCATTTGCCAAATACGCAAGCGGGGAAACCTGCGTAAATAACATCGCGAACATTAAAAATACAATAAAAAAAGACCAGGGGGAACCAGTCCATGACATGTTCCCCTTGGTCTTTTTAAAGTTAAAAAATTTGTTTTTGCCGAAAGTATTCATATTTTCCCTTTTCATCCATTATACCAAGAATAAACCATTCCGGGGGAAATAAAATATATTACTATTTTTCTTCCGGATTTTCACCTTCAGCTGCTTCTTCTGCCTCTCTTTCCTCTCGCTTTTCTTCGCCTTCTGTCTTAATTTCGGCGATTTTCTCTTCTTCTCCTTCGGTTGCTTCTTCTTCAACAACTTCTTCTTCTCTTGGCTCTTCAACCAGGAATACAGTTTCTTCAGAGTCCGCCAATATCTCCACTTCATTTGTTATTCCCAGATCTTTCACCAGAATGGCATCTCCAATATTTTCCAGTACGGACAGATCCACCGTAATTTCATGGATAAGATTTTTAGGCAATGCCTTAATGTCTATTTCGTGTAAATTATGTACCAATACGCCTCCTTCTTGCTTTACGGCAGGCGCTTCGTTAATGGATATAACCGGAACCGAAATTTCAATTTCCTGATCCATGGGAAGCTCGTAAAAATCGACATGGGTAAAATTTCCGCTTACCGGGTGTTTCTGAACTTCGCGAATCAGAACAACATGATCTTTTTCTTTTTCATCGTCCCCAAAATCCAAAGAAATAAGGGTTGTCTCCCCTGCTTTTTTATAAGTGTCAAAAAATCTTTTTTTATCTACCGATACCGGCTCCGGGCTCATTTTGGGACCATAAACAACACCCGGCACGGAACCCGTTTTTAGTATATTTTTTGCTTTGTCTTTTATTTCTCTTTTTTTTAACTTTAAGGTAAGCATGTTTGGTTGGAAATACTACGAACTTTCTAAAAATTTATGAAGTTCCAGTACATCATCCGCCGTAATAGGTTTTGCTTTTTTCAAACGCAAGATATCTTCTTTTTGCATGTCTGTCAATATTCCAACAGTAGTGATAAACCCTATATTACTTCTGAATACAAATACCGATACCGAACTTTTGCAGTTGGGGCACTGCGCGTATATTTGGGATAAATCGGATTTTTTATTTATTACACTCGCGTCGCGCGATCCAAAACCGGCCTCGCATGAAGGACAGCTCCCAAGATATTTAAATTCAAAATCTGACTTGCGCATAATTTTTGTTCACTCCGTTCACAAAATTAGTAAGTAGTATGTAGTAGGTAGTAAATAGAATTTTTGTTTCTGGATTTTCTACTACCTACTACATTCTACCTACTACCTACTGCTCGCCCTCCCACTCTTGATGAATCAAGATTGGGAGGGCGAGCGAAGCGAACTTGTTAAACCCTATTCGCTGCGTTGAACAGCATTATTTTCTCCACCACTTTATTCTTCACCGCTTCGCGAGCTTCGTCCATATAATGGTAAGGGGCCAGTTCGTCGGGCTTGGCGGCAAGTTCTTTTCTCAAAGCATTCGTGTATGCAACTCTAAGCTCAGTGGATATATGTATATTGTTAAACCCCATTTTTACCAGTTTCCTCATATCCTCATCGGATATGCCGCTTCCGCCGTGCAAAACAAGTGTTATATCAGGAAGCAGTTCGCGTAATTTTTCTACTAAATCAAACCTTATCTTAGGTTTATTTGCGGCTATTCCGTGTAAATTTCCTATAGCCGGAGCAAACCTGTCTACACCCGTTCTTTCAACAAATTCTTTTGCCTGCTGAGGATTTGTATAGCTGTCCTCGGGTATTTCAACCACTTCCTTATATATTTTTGATGATTCCGTGGCCAAATACCCCAACTCGCCCTCAACTTCAACATATTCGGAGCCGAGATTGCTTTTTACATAATCTACAACCATTTTTGTGTTTTCAATGTTATCCTCATATTTTTCTCTGGAAAGATCTATGTGTATTGAGTCGTAACCGGCGTCAAACGCGTTTTTTGCCGTCTCAAAACTGCGAGAGTGATCCGCGTTTAAAAACACGGGAACACCTTCCGCCTCACGGAAGCTTTTTATAAGATACACGGCTTGCTTTAGGCCTATAAAATCCCGCTCTCCTTCCGATGTACCCAGAGCCGCGGGGGCTCGCATTTCTTTTAGCGCGTCTAAAACTCCGTTTAGCTGGGATAAACTGGAAAAATTAAAATGCGGAACGGCCCAGCCCTCCTTCAAGGCACGCTTATGTAGTTCTGAAAGTTTATATTCCATATTTGTATTAAAACTTTATAACACCTTTTCCCATATCTTGTATAATAAACCGCTCCAGCTCTTTGTATCCCCCCATGTAATCGGCAAATAATTTGTTCCACAAGGCCTCTTTCTGGTGGTAAGCAAACCGGGTTTCCAGATTCTGGTGCGCCGCGACATAAGACATTGCCACATCTTCAAGATCAAAACTTATAAATTCTTTGCCATGCCCGTCAAGCGGAAAATAATGGCCCACGAAATCCAAATCTTCCCAAAAATCCAGCCCGCTTCCCGAATTTTGCTTTCCAAAAGCAACCATATCCAGTTCCGCGTTTCTCCAATGAAGCGCTTCAGGATTTACATGCGGTAAAAATAAGCGTCTATCCTGCGGATCTTCTTTCCAAAGATATCTTTGCACTATAAGCCATTCACCGGGACCGGCATCGGCCGCCTCTGAAACATCTCCGCGCAAAAGGGAAATAAAATGCTCATTAAAATTTTTGCTTTTTGAATAATATTTAAACAGCTTGCTGTAAAAAGAAATCTCATGAAAATAATGCAAAAGCAGAGCAAAGTCGCGTATAAAACTCCCCGGATCAGTTTGAGCGATAGGGTTCAAAAAAATTATACCAAATTCTTTTAGATGACTTACGTTGTGGTGTTTTTTGGCAACAAATTTTTGGGCGATATCGGCCCACTGATCTCCAAGAACCCTTACTTCAACAGCACGTTCTTCAAAATCATCCGGCGTAAACTGAGTATAGGCAACCTGAAATGTTTCATGCATCCATTCGTCGCTTTCAATGAAGCGCAGAGCGCTGAAAACCTCGCGCACATCCTCTTTGGCGAGCAATTCTTCCACGTTTTTGTAGCCAAGATGTTTCATGGCCTCTTGCGGAGGGCGCTGTTTGAGAATTTTATCCGCGTATTCCCTTTTTAAAAAGAAACCCTCTTCTTTAGTAGATATTTTGTGTGCCGCGGCTGCTATCTTGTCAAAATCAAAATCTTTCGGCGTTATACCTATATGCGCGTATAATTCTTTTTCATGCGCGCTTACCTGATCAAATAAACCGCGGAGTACCTCGTCAGCCATAGCGTTCTCCGGCAAATTCATACCTTTTAATTTTTTGCGGATAAGCTGCGTAATACTATCCTCTAGTGCCTCAATTACTCCTTTCTTACCCGAAACGGACACCATTCGCGCGTCTAAATCCCTTAATAATTTTTCTTCAACACCTAAAATTGTGTGTAGTTTTATGGGAAAAACCATAATAGTAAGTAGTAGGTAGTAAGTAGTAGGTAGTAAGTAGTAGGTAGTAAGTAGT
>JBBDXP010000013.1:9108-10590 GCA_040902285.1 Candidatus Spechtbacterales bacterium | reverse complement strand
TAGTAAGTAGTAGGTAGTAAGTAGTAGGTAGTAAGTAGTAGGTAGTAAGTAGTGGGTAGTAGAAAAGTATATAGTAGAAATTCCTAATTCCTAATGCCTAATTACTAATTTCTAATATCTAATTTTATACTTTCGTACGCTTTATCTCCAACTTTCCAAATTTTTCAGGAGAATCATTTCCTTCTAGAAGACCTCTGTTGCTACCCCATTCGCCAAGTACCGCTGTGGCATTGGCACTGCCCAACTGTATAGCATCTTCAATACTGTCTGTTTTTATCATAGCTGTAATAAAACCCGCGCCAAAAGCGTCTCCCGCACCCGTTCTGTCAACAAATTTTGGCTCTTTAAGCGAGGGAGCATCCCACTTGTTCTTTCCATCCGAAACAGAAACACCGTCGGGACCTTTTGTCATAACAATAATTCCATCAATCCATTCATCCAATTTTTTAAATATTTCTTCTTCTTTTTTAAAATCCATTCCTGTCAAAAGAGCCGCTTCTTCTTGGTTTACAAATAAAACATCAACATATTTTAAAAACGGAACCAAGTCCTCTCCCATTTTAAACTGAGTGGAACCGGGATTTAAGGCCACTTTAACGCCCTTATCTTTGGCAGTTTTTAATATGGGTTCAAAAAGAGCAGCGCTTTCACCACCCAAGTGAGTCATGTATATCCATTTTGCCTGTTTCAAAAAATCAAAATCCACCTCCTCCGGTCGTAAATGCGAACTTGCTCCTCTGTAAACAAAAATGCTCCGCTCTCCGCCGGGAGAATGGAATATTATAGAAACCGCGGTCAAAAGATCTTTATCCATAACCATGTGCTCCGTGGATACGCCCAATTCATCCAGAAGTTCTTTGACTGAATCTCCCCTATTATCAGCCCCTACCTTGCACACTATTGCGGTTTTTAAGCCCTGATACGCGAAAGTAACGGCCGCGTTCACGGCGCTCCCGCCGGTTGTAAATTGCAAATCTTCCACAGGTACTTTTGAACCGGACGGAACACAAATACCCTCTCCCGTGTGGAAAACATTATCCTTTACAGATTGCATGGCCTTGCTCTGTATATAGATATCGCGCGTTGCCGAGCCGATTGTTATTACATCATATTTCTTTTCCGCCATGCTTTTTATTTTATCATAGGAGTGTGAAGTTCGAACAGAATTAATTTAGCGGAGTGGATATTGAACATATTCGAGGCCTGAGGAGCGAAACGCACAAATGTGCGTGAGCGACGAAAACGAAGAATATGTTTAATATACGCCTGCCCTACGGGAAGCAAAAAAATTAACCGTCTGCTTCTTCATTCCTCCTTGAAGTATACCACTATACTCCTTCGTCGTCATTCATCGTATCCGGTTCATTCTTTTGCTTCTAAATTAATTCTGTTCGAACTTCACACTCCTAACCCAAACCAAAAACACCCTTTGGGGTGTTTTTGGTTTTTGTTTTTAAAAAGAGTGAGCCCCGGAGCAGAAAG
>JBBDXP010000013.1:0-9098 GCA_040902285.1 Candidatus Spechtbacterales bacterium | reverse complement strand
TGTGGCTTTCTGCTCCGGGTGGGGGGATCTCTTCAGCCGTGTAAGGTGCCTGCTCTAACACCCACAACTGGCGCAACTTCGCAGAATGGCTTAAGGCCGTAGTCCCGTTGCTCTTGGGCCTGGATCCTCACCCTCTCAACCTTCAATACCTTGATTGAAAACTGGGAGGGTGTTGCGAATACTGCTATGCGATATTCGCTATATCCATTTGGAAAAGTTTTTGTGTGCGTCGGGAACCTCGGTTCCCGACGCACACGCGTACGCTCGGCGAGCTTAAGGTCTACTGACCGAAGAGGGGTGTAACCCTCTTCGGGATTTAACCCCTAGAGGTTACACGGGCAGGGAGGAACCCTCCCTTGAATCGCCCACCTCTCAAGATCCAGGAGGCGCTTACGTCTCCAACGGAACTTCAGGCCGCCGTTTCAAACCACTACATGAAGTAATGAACTGAAACGGCGATTTGATTTTTAAACTTTCAAAAAACTATTTGTATATTGTATCATAATACAGATTTTTTGTCAATCCCCCGCTTGCACACAGGTGAGGGTTCAAGTACCGAGAACGAGGGAGCAAGGTCATGTTGTATAACTTTTTACCCCTCCCCCTTTCTCGAAACTTGAAGTTTTGTGGTACCCACTCTCACAAGTTGTGAAAGTGGGTACCGAAAGTGCTATCGGACGCTGTTGACCGCCTCGTTTAGGTCCATCAGGGCATCACCCATATTTGCCAGTAAGGAAAACAGAATGATGGCAACAAAGATGAATCCGACGAGAACGACGTACAACGCCACTTGCTGGGACCTGTACATTTTTCTCCTTTCAAGAAATTTTCAAGTACCGAGAACGAGGGAGTAAGGTCGTGTTGTATAACTTTTTACCCCTCCCCCTTTCTCGATGCTTGAAGTTTTGTGGTGCCCACTCTCGCAAGTTGTGAAAGTGGGCACCGAAGGTGCTAGATGAGCTCGTACACCGAAGGCTGGCCGGGTGGTTCCTTGAAGTGCCTTGTCCCACCCCCATAAAAAGCAATCCGGACGAGATTAACGATTTGCAGGACGACGATCTTGCCGTCGAACAACGTGAGACCCCAGTAAGAGTCCAGGTCCAGCGAAGACCCGTAGAAGGTCTCGTCTGGCTGAACAGCACTGCCCTGGCCAGAGAAAACCCTCACCTTGGTGACCGCGAATCTATAGTCTGGAAATGCCAGCCCAACGAAACTGACTCTGTACACCGAGGTTCGCGTGTAGACGAAGAACATTGGATTCCTTTCCTTTCGGAAACTACAGTACTATTTCAAGTACCGAGAACGAGGGAGTAAGGTCGTGTTGTATAACTTTTTACCCCTCCCCCTTTCTCGATGCTTGAAATTTATTTAAAAATAACTCTCGGAGAGAGTTATTTTTAAAAACTGATTCCCGTAAGCCCTCTCTCCTTGGCCTGCGGAAAATTTAATATTTATTTTATGTTTATATTTTACTATACTTTATATTTTTTGTCAAGGGGTGTGGGGTAGCAACCGGCATCCACCCCACCTAGGTGCCTGAGTGAGTACTTCCTCCGTTTACACTGGTTTACTCAAAGCACTCCCAAATTGTAGCATATTATTATAAATTTGTCAAGTGTTTTTGAGGTATATTCAAACTCAAAGTGCGACATCAGTGATTGCTAAATTGATCCCGTACCTCAAATTACAACCTTAAATTGCAAACTGAGGTATGGAGGGGACGCTGTGAGGCATCCCCTCGGAGGATTCTTTGCGTTCGCCCTCCATTGCGAACTTGAGCTCTACTTGCCCGACAGAACCTTTCGGTCCGTCTCGAGCGAGCGAATCCTGAATCCGGCAGACTCTATTCGACGCTCAATGGCGGAGACCTCGTAGGCCGCGGCCTTCTGGCGCTTGAGAAGAACGATGAGCCCTTCTGGGACTCCTCGTTCCAGAACACCTTGCGGGATATCGCCATCCCAATCGGTCTCCTGGAGCATCTTCTCCAGCTTGACGAGCTCGGGATCCTCGATGCCAATCGTGGCGGTTGCCGAAGCAACCTCCGAATTGACATCATCCAGCTTCAGCCTTGCGGCAGGAAGCTCCGCCTCAGCCAAGGCCGCGGATTCCTTCTCGGCTCGACGCTGAGCGTCGTATCCACCACCAAGGAAAGCTCGAACGGCCTCAAGAGAGGCGCCTCGACTTCCCCCGCGGTACTTGGACGCCTGTCGCGTCGTGGCCGGAATGCCCGCCAGTCGACAAGCGACCTGGAATCGCTCGTTGTCCATGGCGAACTGCCGGTTCGTTACGGTGCTCTTACCACTCATGGTAGGCCTCCATTTCTACGTGCCCGATAGCTGTCGAGCCAGCGCCCCAATCTATGGAACTGATAACATTCTAACATTTAATAATGTAATTGTCAATAGTTTGAAAAACATCCGTTGGAAAACGGATGTTTTTAGCGATTACAAAATTTTGCACTCTCTCAGATTTTAACAAAATCCAACAACACTTCTTTAATCCCCTCTTTGTCAAGTTTATATTTTTTGAGCAAATCTTCCATTGTTCCGCTTTCTGTAAATTCATCCATTACGCCGTGCAGTTTCATCGGCACGGGATTGTTCTCCGACAGAAATTCGGCAACCGCGCTTCCCATTCCCCCTCTTATATTGTGGTCTTCGGCGGTAAAAACTTTTCCTGTTTTTTTGGCGCTGGTCAAAAGCGTATCTCCGTCAAGTGGCTCTATGGTGTGCATGTTTATAACCTCAAGAGATACTTCATTTTTCAGCTCTTCGGCCAGCAACAGTAACGAATGCACCACGAGTCCGTGGCCCACAACTGTAATATCCTTGCCCTCTCTTAAAACCTGCGCTTTACCTATTTCAAACGGCGTTTGTTCGGTGGTAAAGTTGGGCGTAGCATCGCGCACATTTCTTATGTACACGGGCCCTTTAAGGTCATATGCCGCTTTTACCGCTTTGCGCGCCTGCTCGTAATCCGCCGGGGCGATAACCGTGAAACCCGGCAGGCATCTGGTTAAAGTTATATCTTCTGTCATCTGATGAGTGGGGCCGTCCGAACCCGTGGCAATACCCACATGGCTTGCCACATAAATTACATGATTTTCGGGATATGCTACAGTGGTTCGAATCGGCTCCCAGGCACGGCCTATCAAAAACGCGGCGTAAGTTATTGCGTATGGCACCATTCCCTCATAAGCCAGCCCGGCGGCTATGCCTGTCATATTCTGTTCGGCCACTCCACACTGTATAAATCTTTTGGGAAATTTTTTAGCAAAAAAACTGGCGCGCGCGGAACCCGCGGTATCCGCGCCCAGCACTACCACATCTTTTTTTGTTTCGCCCAGTTCGGCTATGCCAATCCCGGCACCGTCGCGCATTTTTTTAGATTCCACTTTTTTGGGGTTAAGATAATTTTTATCCAAATAATAATCCATAAGTTTATTTTCCTTCTAATTCTTCGAGCGCTCTTTTTGCCTGATCTTTTGCCGGAACTTTGTCTTCGGGCCCCTCTCCGGGGGGCACGCCGTGCCATCTATAATCGTTTTCCATAAAATCAACTCCTTTGCCGGGAACAGTATGCGCTATTATCAGCACCGGTTGCTGATGCACCGACTTCGCCTCTTGGACGGTTGATATAATCTCTGCCATGTCGTGGGCGTTCATTTCCATTACATGCCAGTTAAACGCCTCGTATTTTTCCCGCAGGGGTTCAAGAGGCATTATATCCTCTGTAAAACCGTCTATTTGTATATTGTTGCGGTCTATAATGCCGACAAAATTATTAAATTTCTGCTTTCCGGCGAACATTGCTGCTTCCCAAGTCATTCCTTCCTGCTGTTCGCCGTCGCTCATTAAAACATATATCGTGTAATCCTGTTCCCTTCCTTTCAGACGCCTTGCCATGGCAAAACCGCACGCTTCACTAAGCCCTTCGCCGAGAGGCCCGCTGGAAGTTTCAAGTGCGGGTATCCTTTTTACAGAAGGATGTCCTTCTAAGCGCGAACCCAGTTTGCGCAAGGTCATTAATTCTTCGCGGGTAATATCATATCCGGCATGGTGCATTGTCACATAACGCACCGGCACTATATGGCCGTTGGAAAGTATAAGCCGGTCCCGGTCTTCCCAATCCGGTTTTTTAGGATTGTGTTTTAAAATATCAAAATACATGGCCGTAAATATATCGGCCATTCCCAAAGGCCCCGCACTATGCCCCGCTCCCGCCTCTTCAAGCATTTTAATGATATCTATCCTGATATCATTCGCTTTCTTTTCCAAAGTTTTTATTTTTTCGTAATGCGTCATAAATTATTCCATTTTTACCGCTTCTTCAAGTTCTTTTATCGCCGTTGTGGGACCTTCGGGATGACGCCATATGTAAGACCCGCTAACTATGGCGTTTGCTCCTGCGGAAACGGCCTTTTTGGCTGTTTCCGGATTCATGCCGCCGTCTACTTCTATTATAAGGTCGGGGTGCATCTGGCGCAACGCTGATATTTTATCCAATGTTGCTTTTTCATAATCGGAAAATTTTCCGCCATAATATCCAAGATTTCCCGCAAATATCATAACCGCGTCTACCAATTCATCCTCTAATTTAATTAAGTCGAGCGGAGTTTCGGGTAATATTGCAATTCCGGCCTCCTTTCCCGCACTTTTTATTTTTTTTATTATTTCTATGTGCTGTGATGTGGCTTCCCAATGAAAATAAATTCTGCTGATGCCCGAATCTCTCTCTTCCGATCTTCCGGTGAGCCAGTCGTCTATCACTTTTTCGGGCTCCTGCACCATTAAATGCGCCTCTATTGAAACACTTGTGTCAAAATCGTGCACCTGAACCGGATCGCCCCATGACCTGCTTGGCGCAAAATCTCCATCAGCAACATCTAAATGAATACGATTTGTGTAATCCTCCACCAGCTTCACTTTTTCTGTAAATTCTTCAAAAGAGTTTACAAGTATCGCGGGTATTATTTCTATATTTTTATTCATCCCGTTAGTAATTACTGCTGTGCAGTTTTAATTTATGTATATTTAAACAAATTAACTACTTGTATTTATTGCACTTGGTTTAATGGACCCGTTAGGGTAATTATTAACGGGACCCATCTATTTTATTTATGCGCCTCTTATGGCGCTCTTCTCCCGTAAACGGTGTTTCAAGCCATAGTTTTATCGCCTCTTCCGCGGTATAGTCCGATATAAAACCGGCAGCCACGGCAAGAACATTTGTGTCATCATCTTCCCGCGATAAAATTATCATATTTTTTGGCTTATCCTCTCTCTCCTGCCCTGTGGTGGATATATCAACCGGCTCACCATAATAAACACAAGCCCTGACCCCTTTATAACGATTGGCTGTTATTCCTTCTCCTTGCCCGTTAAAGCCAAGTACTATTCCTCTGCTGTTTTCCGGATCATCGGCCACCGACTCGGCTACCGGTTTTATAAAATCGGGATAATCATCCTTGGAATTAAATCCAAAAGCCCCCATATCTTTATATTCATATCCCCATTCTTCAAGCCAAATTTTTATTTTTTCTTTCAGTTCGTAACCGGTATGGTCCGAACCTAAATATATTTTCATGTTTTTGCTTTGCAATTTGAGCGAAGATTTTATTTATGTTCTATATGATTCATCGCGTATCCCATTGAAGCATTCACTTTTTTGCCCGGGTTAAATATATTGTCCGGGTCAAATATATGTTTTGTTTGCTTAAATAAATTATACACCTCGGAACCGAACATTTTTTCCAGATACGGAGAGCGCACAAGGCCGTCGTTATGTTCGGCTGTTATAGAACCCTTATATTGCAAAATAAGATCATAAATTTTTTCGGAAACAGCCGGGATTTTTGCTTTTTCTTCTTCACTCGACAAATCCATAAGCGGAATTATGTGGAAGTTGCCGCTTCCCGCGTGTCCGGCGATAGTTTTATGTATTCCGTATTCTTCCAAAATTTTATAAACCTTCGGCAAAACTTCCGGCAGATATTCGGGGTTTACTATAAAATCATCAATAAACGGAGCTGTTCTTTTCCCTCGAACATGCTCGCGCAAAAGAGCGAAGCTTTCTCTTCTTATAACCCGGTATTTTTCCGCGTCTCTATCATCGTGTATTACTTTTTTTATGGCCTTGAATCTTTTAAGCCGTTTTTCGGCTTCGGCAAGCTTTGCTTCGGCTTGCCAATTGGTTGCCTCCGCGAACTGTATAAGTATGGTCATCTTCGGAAATCCCCGCATTCGCAAAGTAACAAGGCCTTCGGGAATAAATTTGAACAAAAACGATATAAGATTTTCATGGACCTTTTTAGCTATGTCGGGAAAAAATCTTATGGCCATTTTAAGTGTTTCATCGTCAAACGCTTCCATGCCTTCGGGTTGAAGTGGGAGAATTTCATTGACGATTTCGGGAAGTTCCTTCAAATCGCGCATAAAAAGCACTATCATTTTTTTGCGGGGTTCGGGAGCGACAAGCTCAATTTCGGCTTCTGTCATAATTCCCAAGGTTCCCTGCGCGCCGACAAACAACTGCGTTAAGTCAAATTCCTGGATATCCCTATCCCATATATTCCAAATGCTGTATCCGGCGGAGTTTTTCGCCACGTCCGGCTTCGCCTCTTTCACTATATCGTAACTATTCTGCGTTATTTCATACATTTTTCTATGTACTTCTCCATAAAGATCATCCCGCAGCATTATTTGTGTTAATTCGTCTCTGTTTAACTTTTTAAACTCATATTCATTTCCATCGCTAAGAACCATTTTCAACTTTTTAACATACCTTTCGGTTTTACCGTACCTTATGCTTTTTTCGCCTCCGGAATTATTATTAACCATTCCCCCCAACGCCGCGATGGACTTAGATGCCGGATAACTGGGTAAAATAAGACCGTGCTTAAGTGTTTCTTTTTCAAAATCCCGGTAATAAACCCCCGGTTGCACGCGCGCTGTGCGAGAGGCCTCATCTATACTGAATTCGTTCATATATCTTGTAAAAACCATAACCACGGATTCGGACAAAGGACCTCCGGACATGTCCGTACCCGCCGAGCGGGCCGTTATTGATAATTCCGGGTTTTGTTTTTTGTTCTCAGCTATAAAGCGTATGGTTTTTTTCACATCATCGGCATCTTTTGGAAAAACAAGCGCCGATGGGCGAATTTTAAACAAACTGGCATCGGTAGAATACTCCTCCAACAGTTTATCCGAAGTTTCGACATCGCCTTTTATCAAACTTTTTAGTTTGTCCACATTCATAAGTTATTAAAAAGAAAGATTAAATAAGTTTTCCAACACTTAACACATGTTCTAACAACGAATTAGAATAACCCCATTCGTTGTCATACCATGCGCATACTTTAACTAAATCTCCGTCCACAACGCGGGTAAAAGTGAGATCCGCTATAGAGGCATGCGTATTGCCGAGAATATCGGTTGATACCAGCGGTTCTTCCGTAACTGTAAATATTCCCTTCCAGACCTCGTCTTTGGCGGCAGCGCGCATTATATCGTTTATTTCTTCAATCGAAGTTTTTCTTTTGGCTAAAAACACAAAATCTACTATGGAACCGCTTATAACAGGAACCCGCAAAGCCAAAGCGTCAAATTTGCCCCGCAGTTCCGGTATTGATTTTGCCGCGGCGTCGGCAGCACCCGTGTGCGATGGAACTATATTCACAGCCGCGGCGCGTCCGCGCAAGTGATCCTTTGCCGCCGGCCCGTCAACCAAGCCCTGTGTCGCAGTGTACCCGTGCACTGTTGTCATTACGCTTTTTATAATTCCGGGATCATTGAGCAAAATGGCGGCCACGGGAACAACGGCATTGGTCGTACATGAGGCGTCCGAAGTTATTTTGGCCAAATCAGGATTTGAAAGTTCCTTTTTATTCGCCCCCGGCAATAGATGAGGCACCTCATCATCTTTGACCGGTGCCGAAATAACAACTCTCTTGGCGCCCGCCTCTAAATGAAGTCCCGCTTTTTCTTTCGATGTAAAAACGCCTGTGGATTCTATTACCACATCCACATCCAATTCTTTCCATGGAAGGTTTTGCGGCTCCCTCTCTCCAAGTGAAAGGTATTTTTTACCATCCACAACCAGAAACGCCTTATCACCCTCTTTTATTGCCTCAACGGTTTTATTATAAGGCCCGTAGACCGAATCAAACCTCAAAAGATACGCAAGATTTTCTTCATCCCCAAGATCATTAATTGCTACAACCTCCAAATCCGGGCGTTCTATGGCTTGTTTAAAAGCCGTGCGCCCTATACGGCCGAATCCGTTTATTGCGATTTTAATTGGCATATTTTTAGATTAAATTAATAATTATAAATTTGATTTTTATGCTATCCCGTTCACCAGAGGCCTAAGCAGAACACCTATCACATACGCTATAAAAGCCGCTCCTCCACCCGCTAAAAACATTTCCATACCTCCTTTCCACCATTTTTGGTCTGAAAAAAACGTTCTTGCCGCGCCAACCACAAATAACGCAACTCCGGAAAAAATGACCGCCAAGAGAAAAGTTTGTACATATCCGGAAAATAAAATGTATGGCAAAAGGGGTATGGAACCCGCTATCAGAAACGATACGAATGTAACCAGCGCCGCTTTTACAGCGTATCCCGGCGAGTGAGGACTAAGACCGAGGCGCTCAAAAATTATGAAATCCAAAAAAAACTTTTTGTTTTTTCTTATCAGCGGTATAAGCGCCTCTGCGTCTTCCCTATCATAACCTCTTTTAATAAAAATTTCTTTCAATTCACCTTTCATGTGTTCGGGAGATTTATCAAAAAGAACTTCCTCTCTGTTTCTTTCCCTGAGATAATGCTCTCTTTCGGATCTGGTACCCAGATAGTTTCCGGTAGCCATAGAAAAACCGTCGGCAAGCAGATTGGCAATGCCCAATATCAAAATAACAATGGGGCTTAAAGACGCTCCCACAACCCCGGCCACAACCGCAAAGGTTGTTACTATGCCGTCATTGGCGGCATACACGGCGTCTTTTAAATATTTACTTCCGAAATCGCGCACGATTTCTTTCATCCCGTTAGTAATTACTGCTTTGCAGTTTTAATTTTAAGCGTATTTAAATA
>JBBDXP010000012.1:4905-82813 GCA_040902285.1 Candidatus Spechtbacterales bacterium | reverse complement strand
CCGAGGGGCTTCGGCCGTGAGCTCAGCCGAACGGTTTTAAGGAGGAGTGCCGCAAAGCCGACGACAGGTTCTAGTTCTGAGCTTGCTTGCAGTGAGCCTGTCGAATCTGCCGAAGGACGGAATCCTTGCGGGGCAACAAAAATAAAATCACCCTTGTGGGTGATTTTATTTTTGGCTGTTTTTCCTTTTTCCCTCCAGCTCTCTTATCCCGTCGTCGTCGTATCCGAAGTGGTGCGCTATCTCGTGCCAAACCGTGTTTCTTACCAAGTACTCTATTTGGTTAGGTGTTTTGGCGAACATTTCAATTGATTCTTTAAATATAGTTATTTTATCGGGTAAATTTCCGCCGTGTCCCCTGCCCCAAGCCGTCTGCGGTACGCCCTCGTACAAACCCAAAAGAATACTTCCTTTTCTTGTGCCCGTCTTTTTCAAAGACCTTGCGGACGGTCGGGGCTCCACAACAACGGCAACATTGTCCAAATGCTCCGTTATGTGCGGAGGTAAATCATCCAAAGCCGTTTCGACAAGTTTTTTGAATTCGTTTTCTTCCATCTTTTAAACAAGTATAAAACATAAAGTATAGAGTATAAAGGACTTTGACATTGGGATTTTGGCAATATATACTATTGGCAGAACTTTAAAAGGAGAGCAGGGTGCTCAAAAAAAGGCATGGAAATCCTCTAATAGGCGTTTTACACTTTTTTAGCGAAACAGGAAGCGAAGGCGGATACTGGGCGTTTCAAGACAACCAATTTATCACCGAAAATACCACCATCTTTTGTTGTTCTAAGTGCTTTGCTTATTGGGATAAATCAGCTGATTCTGATAGCCCGCTCACGGTAACGCACGCATATCCACTTGAAATAGTTATAGAAATGGAAGAGAAAGGAACTACTTATGAGGATTGCCCGCCCGATGAGCATATCTGGGAACCTGTTTCACCGGACATTTGGTCTTACGAAGGTCTGCACGTTTTAGAGAATGATGACACCCTTATCATTTATGATAAGCAAAACCCCGACGATATCGTATGGCAGGGAGATATTTCCCTGCGTGAATACGATCTTTTTACCGAACATGCCTTCGGCATGTGGATACACGCCGACCAACGAGGGGTGGATCGAGAAACCTGGGCCATGTGGTTTTTTGAAGAATATCCGGCCAAGCTGATGAAGGCGCGGTTCGAAAATGACTGACAAGTATAATTGGGGAATGTTGCAAGAGACCGAGGAGATTTGAAGAAAATCATAAAACAAACCCCGCTAAAAAGACGGGGTTTTTATTTTGCAACTCATAGAATGAGTTGCAAATTTACGACTCATAGCGATGAGTCGTATTTTATTTTATTTCGTTCATCATCCGTCGCGTCTGCCTATACATAAACCAGGCTAATGGAGCGGAAACCAAAAACATTCCCGCACCCTCGGCAATATCCTGTTTCGCGCGATTATAATCCACCTTGCATTCCTGCTCGTCCACATAAGTTTCCTTGTTTCCTTCTTCTGTCGGAGCAAGTATTCTTGGTTTATACTGACATTCTTCCACTTTTAAAACATATGTACGGAGTGCGGCATTTACAGAACGGCCCGCGCCGAAAAGGGCGACAAGGGTGCTTACCACAAGTATTGCGGCCAAAGCGGCGGCAAAAATTATTTTAAACCAATTCATCCCGTTAGTAATTACTGCTTACGCAGTTTTAATTTATATGTATTTAGATAAATCAACTACCTATATTTACTGTACTTAGTTTGACGGACCCGTTAGGGTAATTACTAACGGGATTCATTACTTATATTATACATTAAGATATCTACGAACGGCAACCCAGGAAGATACTGTGCCTATTGCCAAGCCCGCACCCATAACAAGCGCGAAATACACCAAAAAGTTCTGCACCAAATATCCGTAAAGGTCTATATCGGCAAAAATAAGGGACACCCTGGAATGAAGCGCCCATGTGCCCAAATAAGAAAACAAAACAACAAACAGTCCGGCTATAAGGCCGTACCAAGCGCCTGTAAGGACAAACGGCATGCGGACAAACCAATTAGAAGCGCCAACGAGCTTCATTATATAAATTTCTTCACGAGCGCTGTAAATGGCTATGCGGATTGTGTTTAAAGTTACAAGAATAACAAGCAGACCAAGCCCGAGTATGAAGGCAAAGCCCCCCTTGCTTACATTTGCTGATATCTGGCTTACGCTGTTTATTACTTCTTCGTTTTCCTTAAAGTTTATACTATCTATATACTCTGAAGCGGATGAGTTTTCCAAAAACGCGACTTCTTTATCGAATTGGGCGGGATTATGAACCCGAATGTTAAGCGATGCCTGCAGGGGGTTATCGTCCAACTCATCCAAAGAATTGATTAGCACTTCATTGTCTTTATGCCTTTCGGTAAAAATATCCAAAGCCATGTTTTCGGAAATGTACTGAACCGATTTAACGTTTTGCCTGTTTTCAAGTTGGGTTTTTACGGCAATAATTTCTTCTTCTGCCGTGCCTTTGGTAAAGTACGCGCTTACATCCACCCTGTCCTGTAAACCGCTGACGAATGTTTTCAGCGAAGCGTCAAACAAAAACAGCCCGCCGATAACAGAGAGCGCCACAAACATCATAAACATAGCGGATATGGATATCCAAAGATTACGCGTAAAATTTCTCCAACTGTTTTTTATAACCCTAAATATGTTTTCCATATTATTTTATTTTGTATCCCCCCTTTTGTTTATCGCTTATTATTTTGCCGTCATACAGCGTTATAACCCTCTTTTTTAAAGCGTTTATCACCATTTCGTCGTGAGTGGCCAAGATAACCGCGGTACCCATGTCGTTTATTTTTACCAGCAGATTAGCTATTTCCCAAGTGTGAATCGGGTCTAAGTTTCCGGTGGGCTCGTCGGCGGTTAAAATTTCGGGGCGCTGAACCAGAGCCCGCGCCATGGCGACGCGCTGCCTTTCACCTCCTGATAATTCGTGCGGAAAACGCGCTTCTTTGCCGAGAAGGCCCACAGCATCCAGCGCCTGCGGAACATCTTCGCGTATCTCTTTGTTGAGACGGCCGGCGGCTTCCATGGCAAATGCCACATTTTCAAAAACATTTTTTGAGGGAAGCAATTTAAAATCTTGGAACACCGAAGCGACTTTGCGCCTGTAAAGCGGAAGTTCTTTTTGATGAAAGGTGCTTATGTCCACCCCCTGAAAAAATACATTTCCTTCGCTGGGTTCTTCTTCCCTTAAAAGCAGTTTAAGCACCGTTGATTTACCGGCGCCGCTTCTTCCGACAAGCGACACAAACTCGCCCTCGTTAACGCGGAAGGATACATTTTCAAGAGCTGCTATAGCGTGCGGGTATTTTTTGGTAACTTCCTGAAAAATTAACATGCCAATTTTGTAAAAATTTTAATTTTGCTAGAAAATTGAGCATCCTGCACCTTGTACCAAGGTGCAGGATAAAGAAGTTGTTAAACTCGCTATGCTCATTAAACCAACTTCTTCACTTCTTCGTCTATAAAATTGTCCAGTTCTCCATCCAATACCGCTTCAGCATCAGATGTTTCAACTTCTGTTCTGTGATCTTTAACCATTTTATACGGATGCAGGACATAAGAGCGTATCTGGCTGCCCCATTCCACGCTTACGCTTTCGCCTTTTAAATCAGAAAGCTTTTCTTTGCTCTTCTTTATTTTTAACATATACAACCTTGAACGCAATATCTCGGTTGCCTTTTCCTTATTTATTCCCTGTGAACGCTCGCTTTGGCTGGAAGCGGAAATTCCTGTGGGAATATGGGTTACCCTTACCGCGCTTTCCCTTTTATTTACATTTTGTCCTCCCGGACCTGAAGAACGATAAGTATCCACACGCAGTTCGTCTTCGGGTATTTCTTCAAGCTCCGGCAAATTTTCCATTTTTGGCACTATATCCACAAGGGCGAAAGATGTGTGTCGCAATTTTTGCGCCGAATATGGAGATATCCTGACAAGCCGGTGCACTCCGTTTTCCCCTTTTAAAAATCCGTACGCGTATTTTCCTTTTACTTCAATGGTCGCCTCTTTCAATCCCCCTTCGTCTCCGGTTGATGTGTCCTGCAGAACAGTATCATATCCCTTTTTTTCCAAATATTTTTGATACATTCTTAACAGCATCCCGGCCCAGTCCTGCGCATCCAGTCCTCCGGCGCCAGCGTAAACGGAAATGTACGCGTCATTTTTGTCGTACTCTCCGGATAAAAAAATGCGGAATTCTTCTTTCTCGTATTTCTTTTTAAGCTGCTCCACCCTTTCTGTTATTTCTTCGCGCAGTTTTGGGTCATGCTCTGAAAGTCCGGCCATTTCTAAAAGCTCCACTGTTTCTTTTTTCATTCCTTCCCAAAAATTAACCTCTTCCTCCAAATCAGAAAGTTTTTTGGAGACATCTCCGGCATGTCGTGAATCGTCCCAGAAATCCGGCTCTTGCGTTTCGGCGCGCAGGCCGACAACTTCGGCTTTTAATTTGGCTAAGTCAAAGACGGTCCTCCACTTCGAGGACCTTCGTTTTCAGCTCTTGGAGCTGTTCTTTTAATTCTTTTACCTCCATCCCGTTATTGGCAGGTCGCGGCTAGTTTGTGAGACACTCTCTGCAATTTTATTTTTTATATCCACTTATTGAATACCCTCTTAGTGATATGCCGTGACCGCGGCCACTAACGGGATCCATAATTTATTATACCATGAGCCAGGAGCGAGATTCGAACTCGCGACTTCTCCCTTACGAAGGGAGCGCTCTGGCCAACTGAGCTATCCTGGCATCTTAGAAATAGTTCACAGGGATTATACCACAAATAATGCTACAATAAAATATAATTATTCTTTTGTTAACATTATGTTTTTCAGAAAAAATTGGCCTTATTTCGCCTTAGCATTTATCCTTTTTATAGGACTTTTTTTTCGCATACACAATTTGGAAGAAACCATTATAGAAACAGATAACGGAGGTTTGTATGTTTCTTGGCAGGCGCCTCCGGGAATATATCCGGATGAAGCAAAAAACGCGAATGACGCGATAGAAACACTGCAAACAGGAGAATATAAAATATTTTATCCGGAAAATAACGGCCGAGAGGGCCTCTGGATATGGCTTATAGCGCTTTCTTTTAAATACTTTGGGATAAGCGTATTTTCTTTAAAACTTGTGAGTGCTGTGGCCGGTACTTTGGCGATTTTGGGAACCTATCTTTTAACAAAAGAATTTTTACGCTTCCAGCACCAATATCATATAACCGGGGAACTTGAAGCGGCGCGTGTGGCGGCCGAAACAATATCTCTTTTCGCGGCGGGAGCTATGGCTACATCCTTTTGGCATATAAACTTTTCAAGGATATCTTTCCGCGCGATAATGGTGCCCCTTTTGCTGTCGTTCGGGCTGTACTTCACATTGCGCGCGATAAGAACCAAAAATCTTTTTGACTCGCTAATTGCCGGCGCCATATGGGGAATCGGTTTATATACTTATATTGCCTTCCGGATCGCGCCCGCGATACCCATATTTTTAGTATTATTTTCTTTCGGCGTTTATGTTTGGCATAGCCGGCCAAACTTGTCCGTTCAGTGGCTGAAAAAAGCGGTAATCACAAGCGGCTGGTGGAAAATTTTCGCCATGGCTTTGTCGTTCATAGTAACCGCCTTGCCCTTGGTCTTAACTTTTATAAGAAATCCTGATACTTTTGTCTCCAGATCAGGAGGAATTTCCGTGTTTAATACGGATAATTTTTTGTTTGAGTTTTTAAAAAGTTTGGGAGCGCATTTGCAAATGCTGGTATTTGTGGGCGACCTTAACTGGAGGCATAATTTTTCAGGACAGCCCGAACTTGTATTGCCCGTAGGAATTTTGTTCTTGCTTGGGCTTATATGTTCGGCGAATTACCTAATAAGCGGATGGCAAAAAAAACACTGGGCAACGCTTACCGTGCACCTTACGCTTCTTGTTTCATGCGGGATTATGATACTGCCGGCGGCGCTTACCGTTGAGGGCATACCGCACGCCTTGAGAGCAATAGGCCTAATGCCGTTTGTATTTATATATGCGGGGTTGGGACTTCTTTTTTTGGTAAAAATAATTTTTCCGCACAAGAGACACAGGTCCGAGATATGGTTTTATGTTTTGGGCGCGATGATGGTAATAATACTGCTTTTGGCTTCTTACCAATACACCAATTACTTTGTAAATTGGAGCCGAAACACAGAGGTGGAAGGCGCGTTCAATAAACGGGATGTAAAAATAGGCCAATATTTTAACGAAATACCCGACAAATTAGACAAATATCTTATAGTAAACCGAGGGGGTGTCGCGGTAAGCTACCCGGGCGCCTTAATGCCTGAAACAAACAAGGAAGGCCTGCTTCCGATGTCCGCGCAAACGGTGCTGTTTATCCAGCAAATAAAAAATGTTCCTCCTCAAAACACAAAATATATAAAACCTGAAGAAATACCCGACAATATCGGCAACGCGAGTGTTTTTATCCCTATTGAAGCGGATGAGGAAACAAAAGAAACATTACGCAGAATGTATCCGGGGGGTATTGGCGTGGAATTTGAGTACTTTTGGGCTTACCATGTAATATTCTGATTGGGAGTGTGAACTCCTAAAACCCGAACCACGACATTATTTTATGCCAAAATGATGCGTCGTCCGGAGATGCCTCTTCCGGCGCAAACTGATCTTCGTAATCCTGTTTATCGGGAGGAAGCAATACTACAACATGTTCGCCTTCTTTTTTTAAATTAAGGCGAGTGCGGGCTTCTTTGTCGATTGTATCGGGATTTTCAAACGAAGCGGTTTTTTCCTGTATATTTTTGTTTTCCGCTGAGAGTTCTGAAATTTTTTTCTCGAGAGTTTTTACATCGGAGTTGATTTTAAGAGCGACGCCAATCTGCCTTAATGCCATAAAGGCAAAAAGAACGACGAGACCCATAATTAGCAAACGGCCGATTTTTGAAGCTAAAAACTTCATTTGAAAAATTAACTATAATATGCAATATTACTAAATATGCCAAACACAAAAAGAAAACAAAAAGCAAAAAATATTGGGAAAGCGGCAGTGGTAGGACTGGCAACTGTGGGTCTGTTGGCTTCTTTGCTTCTTCCACTTTTATCTTAGCATAACGCCGGTATTTTACTGAAATATCTTCATTAAGGTTTTTGTATCTAACTGCACGGCGCCCATTTGGCTGAGGCGCTTTTTTCCTTTTTTCTGCTTTTCCAGAACTTTCCTCTTTCTTGTAACATCGCCGCCGTACAGCCCCGCAGTCACATCCTTGCGCATGGCCTTTCTGGTTTCACGCGCGATTATCTTTCCTCCGACCACCGCCTGTATTGCTACCGAAAATTGTTCGGCAGGAAGAACCTTCTTTATTCTTTCAACAAGGCGCCGGCCATCCTTTTCGGCACCATTGGCGGGAATAAGCCGGCTGAGTGCTGCAACCTCGGTGCCGGCAAGAAGTATATCCAGTTTTACTATCTCTACGGGTCTATACTCCAATATATCATACGCCATGGAGCCGTATCCGGATGTTGTATTTTTTAACCTGTCATAAAAATCGGATATTATTTCGGACAGCGGAGTTTGATATTTTATTTTAATTCTTTCGGTGCTTAAATATTCCGTGTTTCCATAAATCCCTCTTATGCTTTTCAATAAATTCATAGTGTTATTCATAAACCCCGGGGAAACTAATATCTCCAGGTCTATCCACGGCTCTTCAACACGGTCTATGGCGGAGGGGTCCGGATACTGGGAAGGATTAAATACCGCCTCTTGGTTGCCGTTTTTCAAGAAAACTTTATAGGCAACCGAGGGTGAGGTTACAACAAGTTCGAGATTATATTCTCTTTTCAGACGCTCGAGAATAATTTCCATATGCAAAAGACCCAAAAAACCGACTTTGAAACCTCTTCCTAAAATCGGCGAATTCTCGGGTTCAAAATATAAAGCCGCATCGTTTAATTTCAATCTTTTCAGGCCTTCTCTCAAATCCTCATACTTACTGTCTTCGGTAATAAAAATAGTTGAAAAAACTTTTGGCTGAGGTTGTTCGTATCCGGGAATAGAATTCGAAGTTGGAGACGAATAAGAAGTTATGGTATCCCCTATTCCCGCTAATTCTATATCTTTCATTCCGCCGGCAATATAGCCGATATCTCCCGAGCTTAATAAATCTTTTTGCCGGCGCGCCGGCAAAAAGACACCCAGTTCTTTTATTTCGGATCTTTCTTTTGAGGCCATAAATAAAATACTATCACCAACGCGCGCCTCGCCCTCAAGCACGCGTACATGGGATATTATGCCCTGATAATCATCGTATGTGGAATCAAAAATAAGCGCTCTTAAGGCCTTGTTTTTTTCAGACGAGGGAGCGGGAACCCGAGTTATTATATCTTTTAAAAGCTCTTCCACGCCTTCTCCCGTCTTGGCGGATATCTTGCGCACCTCTCCCGTGTCGCAATTCATATCTAAAAGAAGGTGAAGTATTTCTTCTTCCACTTCTTTTAATTGAGCATGAGGTAGGTCTATTTTATTAATTACGGGAATTATTTTTAAGTTTTGTTTCGCGGCCTGAGAAAGATGGGCAACGGTTTGCGCCTGTATTCCTTTTGTGGCGTCAACCAAAAGAACAGCCCCCTCTACAGCAGCAAGGGCCCGTGACACTTCATAAGAAAAGTCCACATGTCCGGGAGTATCTATAAGGTTTAACGTGTAATCGGTTCCTACGCCCGAAGAATACTTCATTGTCACCGGCTGCATCTTTATGGTAATTCCGCGCTCTCTTTCAAGTTCCATTTGATCCAAATACTGTTCTTGCATTTTCCGTTTTTCCACACTTTGGGTTAACTCTAAAAAGCGATCCGCCAGAGTGCTTTTTCCATGGTCTATATGAGCTATAATTACAAAATTTCTTATGTTGTCCATAAAATATATTAGGATTTCTATATTGTCGGCGCGCCGGAATCCCCGTGAAAATCATCCATCTGGTCAGCGCGAATCGGCAAAGTTCCTTTTTTCAGCTTAAACCTATTGCTCAAAAAAGAAACCATAAAATCAAATTCTCTGAAACGGGCCTTGTAAGCGATAATTAAATACAGAGCCATGGCGCTAAGAGAGGCAAACGCGGCCTGCAGAAATACCGCCAAAAATGTGTCTGACGCGAAAAAGAAAGCAAAAACTCTAAGCATTAGCCACGATAAAAAACCCGCGGCAAAAGATGTGGGGATGATTCGCAAAGCAGAATACATAAGGTTCGGAAGAACTGCCACGTTTCTTTTATCTTTAAAAAACGCTGTGAACAACAGGGCCAAAGAAAGAATGCCGGATATTGAAAAGGCCAACGGAAGCCCGATAACAGCGACGCCCGGCACATCTGACACCTTAAAAACACGCTCTAAAAATTCCAAAAACCCGTCGTTAGGGAAAATAACATATATCAATAATACGCTGAGAAAAACATTGGCTGCCATACCCACAACACTGGCGATGACCGGAGTTCTTGTGTTTTCCTGCGCATAAAACGCCTTTGAAAGAATGGGCAATAAGGCATACGCAAATATACCGAAACTAAAAGCTCCCAATGCGGCCGCGGTGAGACGGGTCGCTTCCCAGCTAAATTCTCCCGTGCCTAAAACTATTCGCACTATTTGAGCCCTTAAAACAAAAAACAATATGCTAACAGGAAAAACCAAAAAGAAGACCCCTCTTAAGGTTTTTGACAGCTCGTTCAAAAAATTTTGATATTTTTCTCTTGATATGGATGAAGATAAATTAGGAAAAACCGCGGTAGCAAAAGAAACCCCTATAAGGCCTATGGGTAAATAATGCAGGTTATTGGCCAGATTAAAAACCGTAAGCGAACCCACGACAAGAGTTGAGGCGATTGCCGTAATTACCCAAAGGTTTATCTGATAAGCGGCAAGACCCAGAGAACGGGGAGCCATCAACCCCAAAATATGCCTTATTTCGGGGTATCTGAATCCATAAAAAGGTGTAAGTTTTAACCCCGACGCAAAAGCCACGGGCGCCTGTATGGCCATATGCCCAAAAGCCCCAAGCACAACCCCCCAAGCAAGTCCGTTAATTCCAAAATACTTTGTAAGCCAGACGGCTCCTATGACTATTCCGATATTGTAAAAAATGGGCGCCAAAGAATAAACCAAAAATTTTCTGAACGAATGCAAAATTCCTGAAAAAACAGAACTCAAGCCCAAAAATATAGGGCTGAGTAGCATTATTCTGCTCATCTGTACGGCGGTTTCTTGAGAAACCGCATCAAAGCCCGGAACCACCAACGGCATCACAAGAGGCATTAACAAAAACATAACAAGCGATATGCCGCCAAGACCGATACCCGCTATATAAAAAAACGATTGAGCCACTTTCCAGGCGTTTTCTTCATCCTTGGAAAGTTTATTTATAAAAACGGGTATAAAAGCGCTTGTTATGGCTCCGCCTATAATAACGCTATATATAAGGTCGGGAATACGGAAGGCGGCAAAATAAGTATCCAACTCTATGCCTGCCCCAAAAATTCCGGCCAATATTCTATCGCGAATCAAACCCAAAAAACGGCTCACTAAAACTGATGCCGCAAGTATTAACGCCGCTCCGGTGACGGAGCGGGTTGAAGTGTTAAGAATGGAAAATCTCATTAAACCTATCTGCAACTTATATCTTTATCATTTGTCTGAAAAAATGCAAACTGATTGTCCGAAAATAGCGGCTTGCCTTCAAGCCAGCAATTTTTTATGCCCAAAAAATCTTTAAGTCCTTCTACGGAACCCGAGTAATCGACGGGCAATCCGCTTTGTTTTTGTATAGTCAAATTATACGACATAACTTTAAGATTCGCTTTTTGGGGTAATTTGTATTTTATCTGCGCGAATTTTCTCTCACCGGCGGGAACTAGCATCCAGTTTCCAAAAACCGTTTTTTCGGATTCCACAAAAATATCCGTATTAGATTCGTTATGTTTGTAAAGAGTTGTTTCTATTTGAGCGACCATCGGATCTATAACATATCTTTCTTTGGCGTAATTGGTATTTATATAATCCGGCTCTTCAGAAAATCCTTCCGCCGATAGTAGCTCGGAACCTTCGGGAACATAAATTCTCATGTATCCGTAATTCGGCCTGTTGTACCATTTGTAAGGAGTTGAACCGCCGTTGTGCCTGCGCGATATTATGACAGTTCTTATTATATCGCCGTTGTCGTCTATTTCGGTAACCGTGTCTACTTCTGTATCCATGTACCTGTCTGTTTTCCATCCGCCTATATTGCTAAATACCACCGCCAAATAATCGTTTATCACTGATTCTGAAGAGCGCGCCATTTCAATTCCGCCGTCCCAATTCTTTTCTTCCAAAAATTTTTGGACATTTTTATCTTTCGAATAAAGCATTATATCTTTGTAACCCAGACCCTCAAATAATATGTTTAGTACTTCTATTTGTTTATCGGATTTTTCAAGTTTTTCTAAAAGTATGGGCGCCAGATCCGTTAGTATCTGCTTTGGGCGGTTGAGCTCGCGGTCATAATCCTGCTCGACTTCCTGCTGCACAAGTTCTAAGAAATTATTGGCATCCAACGTAACGCCGTACTCGGGCATTTCTATCGGACCGGTTAAGCGCAAAAGATTTTCAACTATGGACGGTGTAATGCCTATTACTCCGTCAGATTCGGGGCCGCCGGTTTTAATAAACATCTCCATTATCTTTTCAGCCGATAATGGAAAATCGAAGAACCAGTTGGCGTCCCTTGTCCCAAAATTAGGCGTTACATACTGCAATGGCTTCGGGGGTATTATGTTTACCGATAATTGGCCATCCGGATTATATATTCCGTCTATGTTCAGTTCTTTTATAGAGCCCTTGTTGAGATACAAAAGGCCGTACGTTCCCATAAAACCTCCGGTTGCTCTAAGTTCGCTTGAATTTTGGAAAGCAATCATATAAACCTTCTCTTCCTGGTGCCCCAAAAAAGAAAGCAAAACATCTAAAGAAGATAACGCTTCGTCAAACAATTCTTCCACATACCCGCTATAATTTTGAAGATTTAAAATTTCCCCCTCAAAACTGGCCGGTACATCTTCCGGCCTTACGCGGCTTAGATGAGATTCGGCGCCTGATATATAGTTTTTGGCCTCCTTTATATGCGTGCTTGCTATTACAAGATTGTCTGTAAAGTTAGATTGTTCTTGAATAGAGCCGCTACCGGAAGGAAGACGCTTCAGAGACGCAAGAGCGCTTGCTATTTCGTATCCGGCCTTTGAAAATTGTTTGCCGGCTTTGATAAGATGCGCGGCCGAAGAAAATTTGGACTGAAAAGGAAATACCGTGGCAAGGTTAAGAGTTTGAACGGGAAGAAATCCAAACCCCTCTTCTATTGCCGTAAATTCATCTTCCGCCTTTAGAAAATACTCCTTTGCTTCATCGGTTTCCAGTTTCTCAAGAGCGTTTTTACCGGAATTCATATAAGAATAGGCCTTTTCCGCTCTTATTGTAGCTTCTTCCTGAAAAGCCACCGCTTTGAAAGAAATAAGCGCCGAACCTGCTATAAAAAGTGTAAACACGGCAAAAACAAGTGTTTTGATTTTTTTCGCGCGATGCCTAGACAAATTATCTATAGGGCGGCGATTCCTTAGCCAAGGATCTCGTTTACTATAATTATCGCGAAGCGCAAATTTTTTAAGTTGTTTTTCGGGAATCGGGCGCGGTTTTTCTTCCACATAAATAGGGAGATTTTCGGGAATACGAACAAGACGTTCTTTAACAACCTTAACCGGCTCTTTTTGGGAAACCGGAGATTTGGGGGGCATTTTTAAATCGGCTGTTTGTATGGTCGGCGGTATAAGATTTATTTTGACTTTCGGCGCGATAGCTTTTTTATTCTGATTTTGGTCATCCGCGATATTAGAAAAAGATTCTTGTTGAGGGGTTATAGGCGCCGAGGGCATTGCAGCAAGTTCCACCAGGTTTTTTTGCAGATTTGTAAAGCCCTGCTCTATAAGCACATCTTGCATTTCCACTTCCGATATTTGGCGTAAAATTTCGTCTTGGCTTAACACATCAACTCGCATGGGCAGACGCCTGTCCGAATTTTTAGACACGCGCTTTTTGGCCGGAGCTACCTGCCGATTCACGCGCCTCGAGGGCGGTTTTTTTTCTTTCTTTTCCTTTTGGGCTTTTACAGTTTTTTTGTTAGAAGCGCTTGCCCTTATCTTGCGTAAATCCACAACTGTGGAATCTATATGCTTTCGCCAAAAACGGTCGCGCCCAGAAGCGCCTTTTGCCGAAGCATTGAGATCAAGGGGTTTAGAAAACTTCTCTTTTTTATTTATTTTTCCCATACCCATTATTTATAGTATAGCATGATAGACGGCTTTAGGAGTGTCTGTATCTCACACTCCTTGGACACAATTTTCCAAAATTTTCAAAGTTTTTTTTGCGGTATCATCCCATGAGAATTTTTGAACTCTCTTTTTTCCGCGGGATATATAAATTTCGCGCAAGGCATCATCTTCAAGCACCTCTTTCATTCCGGATGCGATATCGGCCGGGCTGTACGGATTTACCAAAACTCCGGCATCGCCCACCACTTCGGGAAGAGATGTAATTCCGGAAACAATCACCGGTGTTCCCGCATACATGGCCTCCAAAGGAGGAAAACCGAAACCTTCGTACAAACTGGGATAAACAAATAACAAAGCGTTTTTGTATAGCACAGCTTTTTCATTATCTGCCACGGGACCAATAAAATATATATTGCTATAACCGTAATGAGCGCGCGCCTCGGCTATTATTTTTCTGTAAGACCATCCGAAACTTCCGGCAACAACCAATTGAAGATCTTTAAATTTTGGATCTTGTGTAAGAACATGAAACGCTTCCACAAGGCCTGTTATGTTTTTTCTCGGCTCAACAGTGCCTAAAGAGAGTATATATTTATCTGCTATGCCGTATTTATTTTTAACGCTGTGCCAGTCCAAATTGCCCGCATCCATTAATTCCGTGTTTATTCCCGAATACACCACGCTTATTTTGTTTTGTGGGACTGAGTATGAATTTTCGAGGTCATTTTTGGTTGATTCGGAAACAGTAATTATTTTTTGTGAAGAAAGAGCTTGTTTTTTGGGAGAGATATATTTATGCCATAAACGGCGGCGGACATCGAAAAAATCTTTGAAATATTCAAATGATATATCGTGAAAAGTGGTAACTTTCGGGCAAGCAGACGACACCGGAGCGGGAAGAATATGGGGACTAAAAAACACATCCGCCCCGCCAACCATATTGTCGAGTTTGGGTAAATTCAAAAAACGGCATGAGAAGGTAAATAATTTATTGGGATATCTGAAAAATTTAAGACGCACATTGGGATATTCCAAAAGACCCCCGAGATTGTTCTGGGGATTTTTGGAGTTGGTAAATAATACAAATTCGTGATGGGGCGCTTGCGTGAACATGGCAGGCAATAAATTTCGTATATACTCGGAAACTCCTCCATATTTCGAACCTTGGAGCGCACGTACGTCTATAGCTATTTTCATCCCGTTAGTGACAGGTCGCGATCAATAATATCTCGAACGCGCCTGACGATTTAATTAATATTTATTTCTCACAAATCCCTATTTAGCGACATACCGTGACCGCGGTCACTAACGGGATGAATCCTTAAGTTCTTATTAATTTTCTTGATTCTTTTATTTTTTGCAAAATAAAATCCGCAATTTGGCGTCTAAAGTATATTGTATCAAATTTTTCAGCATGCTTTCTTATTTTTTGTGGGTCAAAATCCATATTTTCAAATTTTTTAACTGCCTCTTTAAGGGATTCCGCGCTTCTTTCTTGGAAAAATATACCTGTTTCTCCCTCTTTTACGCTCTCCAGGGCCCCTCCGCTGCCGTAAGCTATAACCGGCCTGCCGGAAGCCATGCTTTCAATGGCCGTAATGCCAAAATCCTCTTCCTGTGGAAACACAAACGCCCTTGCTTCGGAATAGTGCCTGGCCAAATCCTTTTCCGAAACAAGACCGAGAAATTCTATATTGGGACCGGCAATGGATTTTAATTTTTTATACTCGGGACCTGTTCCTATTATTTTTAGCGGAAGTTTTAAATCATTGAACGCTTTTATGGCCACATCGAATCTTTTGTACGGAACCATTCGGCCCACGACCAAAAAATAATCTTTAGGCGCTGATATGTAGAATTTTTCGAAGTTTAAAGGAGGATATACAACGACTGCATCCCTTGAATAATATTTTTTAAGTTTTCTGCGTATAAAATTGGAATTGGTTATTATGTAGTCGGGTCTTTGAGCGCTTTGTCTGTCCCATATCCTCATATACGGCATTATAAGGGGGATCAATTTTTCCAGATAAGAAGGATACAAAGTGTCCCCTGTTATTTTTTTATAATCCAACCAGGCATACCGCATGGGGCTATGGCAATACGATATGTGCGTGGACTTTTCTCTTGTTATGACTCCTTTGGCGAAACTGGCTGAACTGGAAAGCACAAGGTCATAATCCGAAAGATCAAAACTTTCTACAGCCATAGGCATAATGAGAGGAAAAAATTTGTAAGAAGATGCGCGGCGCGGGATTTTTTGAAGAAAAGAAGTTCGTATATCCCGGCCCTTGAAAGCTCTTCCTGTCGCTTTTTCATCATAAACCAATGTATAGATAGGAGCCTTGGGAAACATATACGCAAACTCTTCAAGAACCCTTTCCGCTCCTCCGTATTGGATTAAATAATCGTGGACTAACGCAACTTTCATAATTTTTGCTTCGCAAAATTAGTAAGTAGTATGTAGTAGGTAGTAAGTAGAATTTTTATTTTTGGATTTTCTACTACCTACTACATTCTACCTACTACATTCTACCTACTACCTACTGTTCGCGGAGCGAGCTTATACCCCGCTTTTATCGAATAGGAACATCTTAACGGTTTTTAAAAATATAACCAAATCCATTTTCCAGGACCAGTTTTCTATATAAAATCTATCCAGTTTAACCTCTTGGTCAAAGGGCAGATCTGAGGCTCCGCTGACTTGAGCCATGCCCGTGATCCCGCTTTTTAAAGCCAAAACTTTTTTGTGATAATCTTTGTACAGCATAATTTCTCCCGGCTCGTGAGGCCTTGGACCCACCAAACTTATCTCGCCCTTTAAAACATTTATAAGCTGAGGAAGCTCGTCAAATCTCTTCGCCCTTAAAAATTTGCCCACTCTTGTTATGCGCGGATCGGACGCCATTTTGAACAAAGGCCCGTCTTCCCTTTCGTTTAAATGCGCGAGCATCGGCTTTAATTCTTCGGCGTTGCTGACCATAGAGCGGAACTTATACAGCCCAAACTCCTTTCCTCTGCTTACTCTTTTCAGTTTTACTAAAACCGGCCCACGAGTGTCCCATTTAATAGCAAACACGATTACAGCAAACAACGGAGACAGTACTATAAGCCCCAAAACAGCGCCGACTATATCTGTCAGCCGCTTTGCGGCATTTCCCCATCCATCCAAAGGACTAGGTCTTACAGAAACCACGGGAAAACCTTCTAGAATATCAAAAGACATGTCGGCGACAATGGAATCGAACATATCGGGAATGTAGGAAAATTGTATTCCGTTTTCCTCACAAAAGTTTACAACGCGCATAATTTCGCTTCTGTCAAAATCCGCGTTCACGGTTATAACTCTGTGCAGATTTTTACCAGCATGCATACTTTTTAAAAGGTTATAATTGGGCATGGGCAGGATTCCCACCAAATTAAGGCCCAGTTTTTTGTTTTGCAAAATCTGTTTTTTAATAATCTCAACTTTTTCCCCCTGTCCCAAAACTATTGTGTTTTCGGCACCCACACCGCGCTTATGTAAAACCGAACTTTTTATTATTCTTATAGATATCCGGCCGAAAGATACAAAAATAATAGAGAATCCCCAGGCCGCAAGAAGTATAAAACGCGAATCGAACCATTCCCTGTTAAAAAACATGAACGCGATAATCATTGCCATTCCCGCGGAAACAGAAACCACAACTTTCGCCAGCTCCTGCAAAACTGAAGTGGTTCTGCGCATAATGTAAAGCCCGCTTAACGCGAAAACAAGGGTTATAAATATCGCAAAAGCAATTGTTATTGTAAAAAAATACGGCAAAGGAAGGTTGAAGAGAACGGGTTTGATATCGGAGACGAAATGACTGGTGCGCAAAAAATAAGCGGCAAAGCCCGCGCTGACAAGTAAAAGCAGATCTATGGGCACAAGTATTATATTGAAAAACAAGTCATTCTTTCTCATTATTTTTAATCAGAACAATTATACAATTTGGTATCATAATACAATGAAACTGTTGTATTCTCAACTTTACATCTTGTTTAAAATAATGTATAATATCCGTGAGAATACGGAGAGTTGCTCTGCGCCTTGTTCGCAAGGTGTGGGGAGGAAAGTCCGAACACTCCCTTGCGTTAAAGCAAGGAGCCGGGTAGCGGGTAACGCCCGTCGTCCGCGAGGATAGAGGTGCGAACAGTGACGCTCCGCGCCGAAAGGCAGGAGGGGCCCAATCCCAGCGTAGAAGGCTCAATCTGGCCATAGGGACAAAAAAGCCAGAGTGAAACGGCTAAATCCTTACCCGAGTGCAAGGCCGTGTCCTGCGTTTTTACAAGAATATGCAGGAAGTGCCGCTTGACCCTCTCGGCAACGAGATGGGCAGATAAATAACTCTCGCCAATTTTGTTCGCGAGCTCACGAACAATTACAAAATTGAGCGTCCACCGTAGCTTTATGCGAAGGCGGACAACCCTCCTACGCCCCTTGGGCTATGGCGGGTACTCAAAATTGTGACTTCGTTTCACTCAGACAATTTTGGTACAGAATTCGGCTTATAATATTCTCAAGCAAAAGCCCCGCCATTGGCGGGGCTTTTGTATTGGAGAGCCCAGCTTAGGAATCTTTCTTTTCAAAACCTAGAGATTTAGAAAGTTCCGATACTTCTTATCCTCAGACCGCGGTCCGGTTTCTCCAGCCCGTCTCGCTGAGGCGAAGCCGAGGCGGACGGAAACCGTCCGCTGCCTCTCAGCACAAACTCCCTACGGGAACCAAGCTTTTGCGCCTCCGAGAGCTCTTCGGATAAGAATATCGGAACTTTCTGTTGAATTGGTTTAAGAATTAAACAAATTTTTTCCCATGCGCTTATCCAATTCCACGTTGACCATTCTGTCGGCATCTTTATTTTTTTCTCGAGGAACGTGCGTAAATGCCACTTTATCGAAACCCAATCTTAAATTATGTATTTTTATGAATAGAGGTATTATATTTGGACTTTCAATTTTGTACTGGTAGCTTAACTGCTTAACGGCAAGTTCGGAATCCATAAAAAATTGTACCTCTGTATTTTTTGTTTTATCTTTTCCAAGCAAAGATTTTAATTTTTGCAAAGCAAAGACAACCGCTGAATATTCGGCCTCGTTGTTTGTTTTTACTCCCAGATAACTTGAATATTCTTTATTTAAGGGTGCCGCAAAAACAACACCAAGTGCCGCAGGTCCCGGATTTCCACGCGCTCCTCCATCAACATGAACTGTGATTTTGTTTGATTGTGCCATATTTATCTCTTTTTTATATCCACCAGTTTTAGGTCCAGGTTTTGTACCCCGTTAAAATCGTTTATGTCTATATTAAACACTATATCAACGATATCGCTGTTTTGTAAGTTTGCCGCGGCAGTGGCCATGTTAAAACCTATAGCACTTAGTGTTTTGTTATCCTTTTCTATGGCGCATTTTAAGTGAGTGTTTTTCGAGCCCACCAAGCGCATATTTTTTAGTTGCGCGTTTTTTAGAATAAAATTGGGCCTGGGATTGCCCTCTCCGTAGGGCTCAAGCAAGAGTAATTGCTTGTAAAGGTCGTAATTTATATCTCCGGCTGTTACATCAGCGTCTATAGAAAGAACCGGTAATTTGTTTTTGATCCTTTTTCCCATATTTATGATGTGTTTGTTAATCCCTTTCGCAAGCGCTTCTTCGTGTTCTAAAAGAGCGGTAAAACCGCCTGCCTGCCTGTGCCCGCCAAATTTTTGAAGAATATTTTCACAGCTTGAAAGTATTTGCACAGTGTTAAAATTGTAGGGCGTTCTTGCCGAGCCCACTAAAACCGCTTGTTTTTTCTGATAAACAAAAGAAGGTTTTCCAAAAGTATCTGCCAGCCGTCCCGCAACTATACCAAGAACACCTATGGGCCAGTGTTCTTTGCCTTCAAATATAACATTCTGTCCTTTTAAAGTTTCGAAATCTATTTCTTCTAAGATTTTGGAAACTATTTTTTGTCGTTCCTTGTTTTTATTTTCAAGCCGTAGGGCAAACGCCTTTGCTTTCGCGGGTTTTTTGGCGTTAAGCAAATTAAACGCGAGGTCGGCATGCGCGACTCTGCCAGCCGAGTTTATTCGGGGACCTAAAATGAATCCGAGCGCGTCGGAGTTTAAATTTTTAAGTTTAGATACCTCCATAAGCGCCTTAAGTCCTTCGCGCTTTGTTTTTTTCAAAACCATAAGCCCGTATTTTACAAAAGTTCTGTTTTCGTCAATTAGGGGCATTACATCGGTTACTGTGGCTATCGCCACCAAATCCAAAAACCATTTTTCCTGTTCCTTTTCAAAGGACTTTGTTTTCGCGTTTAACGCCTGTATAACCTTAAACGCGACTGCCGTAGCGCAAATGTCTTTAAAGGGATATTTATCTCCTTTTTGGTGAGGGTTTACCAGCGCATGGCAAAATTTTTTCTCTGTTAAAACTTGGTGGTGGTCTATTACCACAACATCTATACCGTTATCTTGCGCTAATTTTATTTCTTCAATGTTGCCGGAGCCGCAATCCACTGTTATTAGCAAATTGTATTTTTCTTTTATAAATTGGTGCACGGCTGACTCATTAAGACCATAACCCTCATCGTCTCTGTGAGGAATATATACCGATATGTTTGTGGCGCCGCATCTTTGCAGTCCTTCTTTTAAAAGGGTGGAACTGCAAACGCCGTCAGCGTCGTAATCGCCATATATTAAAATTTTTTCATTTTTCTCTATAGCGGAACTTATCCTTTTTATGGCGGTGTTTATATTTTTTAATAATTTTGGATCGTGAAGGTCTTTGTAATAATCCGGATGCATAAATTTGCCGGTATTCTTTTTTGTTTTTACACCTCTATTCCAAAGAAGTTGTCCTACAACTTCCGAATACCCTGTTTTTAATTTAATAAAGCTCGGCGGAGCCGGCTTGTTTATTTTCCAGGTTTTATTTAGTAAACTCATTGTTTTGACTCTTATTTAAGGACATCCAGCGCGGGTAGTTTTCCTTCGGCCAGATATTCAAGCATGGCCCCGCCTCCGGTGGACTGGTAGTATATGGATTTTTCGGCTCCAACTTTATGTATTGCCCGCACTATATCTCCCCCGCCGACAACAACTCTCGCTTTTGTGTTTTTTAACTCTTTGGCAAGATCCCTTGTTCCTTTGCTGAATTTTTCTATTTCAAAAACTCCCAACGGTCCATTCCAAACAACAGTACCCGCTGTTCTTATTATCTTTGAGAATAACTTTATGGTGTCGGGACCGGCATCCAGTATCATTTCATCGGCCTTTACGCTTGCTACAGCCGTTATTCTCGCAGGACTTTTGCCCGAGGGGTCTTTTGAAACCACAACATCCAAAGGAAGGTGCAAGCGGGTATCTGTGAGATCCATGCCGTCAACATATTGCGCTATATCTTCATAATTAGATTTTCCTATGGCTATGCCTTTAGTCATCAAAATAGAGTTGGCAAGCAGGCCTCCAATACATATGGCATCTATTTTGTGGATAAGCTTAATGAATATCTTTACCTTTGTTTCCACCTTGGCGCCGCCGAGTATAAAAACTACGGGCGGTTTTTGCGCCACGCGTATTTCATCCAGAACATTTACCTCTTTTTGTATTAAAAATCCGGCCGCCGGAGGCAAAAGCCGGGGAAGCAGAAAAACGGAAGTGTGTTTGCGATGAGCAACCGCAAAGGCGTCGTCAACATACACATCTCCCAGTTTTGAAAGTTCGTTAGCGAACCGCTTGTCAGACGCCTCTTCTCCCGGAAAAAAGCGCAGATTTTCGAGCATTGCTATATCCCCCGGCTTCATATCCTCTATGCTATGCTGAGCCGTTTCAACATCAGCAAAAAACAAAATTTTTTTATTTAAAAGGGTTTCCAAATGATCGGCAACTGGCTTCAAACTTAAGGACTTGTCGCGCCCCCGGGGCCTGCCCATATGCGACATTATTATTATTTTTGCTTTCTTGGCCAACAGGTATTCAATGGTTTTAAGAGAGGCCTCTATTCTGAAATCATCCTCCACTTTTCCGTTAACAACAGACACATTGTAATCAGTCCTTAAGATAACCCGTGTGTGTGGTTCTATTTTTAAATTTTCCAATAATCTCATCCCGTTAGTAATTACTACTTACGCAGTTTTAATTTATATGTATTTAACTAAATCAACTACCTATATTTACTGTACTTAGTTTAGCAGACCCGTTAGGGTAATTACTAACGGGACTCATTTTCCTATTTCTTCAACCATTTTAATAAATTCTTTTGCGTTTAAGCTTGAGTCCCCCACAAGCGCGCCGTCCATTTGAGCGTCTTTGGTAAAACGGACTATGTTTTTGCTATCTGTGCTGCCCCCGTATAAAACAGGAATCTTATTTGCCGTTGTTTTGGGATAAAAAGCCGCCAACACCTTTCTTATCATTATCCGGGCGCTCATAGCATTATCCGCGGTGGCGGATTTTCCCGTACCTATAGCCCAGACCGGTTCGTAAGCTATTATAATATTTTTTGCCTTGGCTCCGCTTACACCCTCAAGAGCTTCTTTAAGCTGGCGCTCTATCACTTTTACAGATTCTCCTTCTTTTTCTCCCACGGCCAAAACCGGCGTTAAACCATTTTTTAAAACGGAATGAAGTTTTTTGTTTATTAATTTAGAATCCTCGTTAAAATAATTTCTGCGCTCCGAATGCCCGACAATTACATATCGACATTTTAAACTTTTAAGCATTTTTGCCGATACTTCCCCTGTGTAAGCTCCCGAGTCCTCGAAATGACAGTTTTGAGCGCCTAATTCCGCGCCATAGCCCAGCAATGAAGCAACGGGCAGTAAGAACGTAAAAGGAGGACATAAAACAATTCGGGTATTCCCTCTTTTTTTAACCGCGCGCAAGAGGGCAACCACATTGCGGGCAAGTTTCTTGGCGTCGTTTTCTGACGCGGGATTCATTTTCCAATTTGCGATGAAATATTTTTTTCTATTGTCCATATTTTTTAGATATTTTATAGTGTCTCCTTATCCACCACGCAACGGCAACAATTCCAAACAATATTATGACCCAGTCAAATTTTCTAAAATAAGGACTAAGAAAATCCCAGTTTTCTCCGGCTAAAAATCCGACATATGCCAACATGGCAGACCAGATAAAAGAACCGGCGAAAGTATAAACGGAAAACTGCCATATATTCATTTTAGCAATTCCGGCAGGAGTTGAAATAAAAGTCCTGATTACCGGAAGCAATCTGGAAAAAAACGCTATTGATTTTCCGTATCTTGCAAACATGTTTTCTGCCATAGCTATATCATGCTCATGCATGAACATATACTTTCCATACTTTTTCACAAAAGGGCGCCCCCCGAAAAATCCTATATAATAGCCCGCCAAAGAACCTATAAGATTGCCTAACGCGCCCCAAAAAACTATCCAATAAAAATTAAGCCGACCAAGCGATGCCAAAAAACCTGAAAATGTCATCGTGATTTCTGAAGGTATGGGAATATTGGCGCTCTCTAGTGCCATTAGTACAAAAACACCCGCGTATCCCATCTGGTCTATGGTATTGATTATTAAAGAAGCGAGCCATGCCAGCAAATTATCCATAATAACTATATTTTAACATCTCTTAAAAATTTGGCGGCTTTTTTGGGTTCCAATGTTGATATTTCTATGCCCGTTCCAAGCTCGAAACCCGCCCATATCGCGGTTTTGGGAAGTATTTCTATGTGCCAGTGATAATTGGGGTATTTTCCTCCGTCTACGGGAGCTGTGTGTATAAAAAAATTATATGAAGGATCATCCAACAGCTTGTTTAATTTTGCCAGAGAAGCCCGCAATGCTTCCGCTAATTGAGGTATATCCTTATCCGGAAGGTTTTCAAAGTAAGCCCTGTGCCCTTTTGGAAATATTCTTATCTCAAAAGCGGTCCGCGAAACAAAGGGGCAAAAAGCGACAAACATTTCGTTTTCAAAAACCAATCTCTTTTTATCTTTTAATTCCCAGGCCACCATTGAACAATGGACGCATTGGCCGTTTTTGCGAAAAAACATATTAGAGCCAACCAGGGAACGGTGAATATCCGAAGGCACAAAAGGAACCGCTATAAGCTGAGAGTGGGGATGAGGAAGAGAGGCCCCCGCATCCGCGCCGTGGTTATGAAAAATCGAAATATATTTTACGCATTCATCCTCTTTAAGAACCAGATAACGCGCTTTGTATGCGCTAATAACCTCTGCCACTTCGCCAAGAGCCAAAAGCGCCAAATGTTTTTTGTGATCCCGAGTTATTATTACCTCGTGATACCCCCTGCCGTCGCGAACAAGATACGGGCCTACTTCTTGTATATCCCCGCAACCTTCCATATGGCCGAAAGCCGGATATTTGTTGGGTATAACCTGTAAGCTCCAATCGGGATGTTTCTTATTTTTATACAAAAGAAGCGGCGGCTTGTTGCCGTGCGCCTGAGGATTCTCGAACGGACATTTAGTTATGTCCGTATCCAGGCGCGATTTGTCCTCTTTTATAAAAGCTCGCGGTTTCCCCGCCCTGCCCGTTGCTATAGCAATCCAATCCCCCGTTACCAGATCCCTCCTAAGTTCAGATACTTTTTTTTGAGGATTTACCGGTTTAGATTTTTTATTTTTACTGGTTTTCTTTTTGACCATCATACTTTCCGAGAATTAAATTCAATCTGATTTTAAAAAGCTCCACAAATGTATTTAAATATCCTTTCAAGCTTACATGACTTCTCGGATCGTCTTTCCAGGAAACCGGTATTATGCCTATTTTGTAATCCATTTTTCTGGCCAGAGCCAGCGCTTCTATGTCAAAACCCCATTTGTCTATGAGAGCTTTTGAAAATATTTTTTGAGCAGCTTCTTCATGGAACATTTTAAAACCATTTTGCGTATCCCAAATGCCCCAAACCCCCACTACTTGTATCAAAATGTTGCCCATATTTCCGAGCAATCTCCTTGCAAGGGGCTGTTTGACATTTTGCTTGGCGCCCTTGGCATCTTTAGAATCGCGGGAGCCGATAATGACTTTGTAATCCTTTTCAGTTAACGGCCACATTTTTTCCACATGGTCAACGGATGTGGAACCGTCCGCATCCATAAAAAGACGCCATTTCCCTTTTGCCTCCAGCATACCCTTGCGGACCACATACCCTTTTCCGTGGTTTTTTTTATTGTCAATTAATTCCAGGTTGCCAATCAATTTTTTATAGCTTTTTACCGTATCAACCGTATTATCGGCAGAGCCGTCATTTACTACCAAAATCTCATAAGCGTAGTCCTGACTTGTTAAATATTTATCAACATCTAAAAGAGTACCACCGATTCTTTCGGCTTCGTTATAGGCCGGTATTATCACGGACAACCTTATATTATGTTCGCGCATATACTTATTGTATCACGAAATCGCAGGTCGCCAGAATGTTAATCGGTCTCGGTAAGCACAAGGGAAGCATCGGCTGTAATAGCGACTGTATGCTCGAAATGAGCGGTTAAAAATTTATGTTTGCTTTTGTATCCGAACTCGTCAGCGTGCAATTCTAAAAGAGGCGGGCCGGCCACAATCATGGGCTCTATGGCTATAACCATTCCTTCTTCCAAAACCGTCCCAAGATGGCGCTTGCCGTAATTGGGCACCGAGGGATCTTCGTGTAAATTCCTGCCTATGCCGTGGCCGACAAGTTCGCGCACAACATGGAAGCCCTCGTCTTCCACATAGCGCTGAATGGTGTTGCCGATATCTTGAGTGGTGTTTCCGGGCTTTGCTTTTTTAATTCCGAGACGGAGAGCTTTTTTTGCCACTTTTATAATGCGGGATGCTTCGTGCGATATATTTCCCACCCCCAAAGTAATAGCGGTATCCGAATACCACCCGTCATAAACGACTCCGAAATCCAAACCGAGAACATCTCCTTCCTTTAGTTCTGTTTCGTCAGGGACGCCATGCACGACCACATCGTTTATGGATGCGCACAATGAGGCGGGGAATTTTTGATAACCCTTAAATGCCGCCTCGACTCCATGCACTTTTATCAGCTTTTCGGCCAGCTCATTAAGCTGAGATGTTTTTACGCCGGGCTGGGCGGCATCGGCAATCTCATGCAAAATTAAAGCGGCAATTTTGCCGCTTTGGCGCATTTTTTCTATTTCCTCTTTTGATTTTATAGTTATCATTTTTTAAGAGTATGATATCCTTTCGGCCAATTTGCCTTCTACTTCCGCCGCGACATCCTCAGCCGGCGGCATTCCGTCTATCCTGATTAAGATTCCTAGTTTTTCAAGATAATTCAATACCAAATCCGTTCGTTCGGTATATTCTTTCATTCTTACTTTTATTTTTTCCGGATCCCTATCTAAAGGACGCGAATTTCTTTTTAATATTCTGTTTTTGCCCTCCTCCTCGGAAACTTCCAGATAAAAAGCTATTATATTTCCTCTACCCAATAATTCTTCTAAAAATGGGGTGAGATTTTCCGCTTCATACATTGTGCGCGGAGAACCCCCGAATATTATTCCCTTGGCTCCATTAAAATTATTGCTCGACAGCTCTTTAACATGCTCTTTAACCGTTTCCAGCACCCACGAAGGAGTGTTGAGGCCGCCCGCGGCAAAAATGGATTTTTCTTTTTTTATACTAGGATTATCCGGATTTTCAGCAAATTTTCTTTGCAGAAGATCACTTGTAACTATACGAATCAAATCCATTTTTTTTGCCAGTATTTCTGCCTGCGTATCCTTGCCCGCTCCCGGCCGGCCCATCATCATTATTGCTACAGGTTTTTCAAAGTCCCCGGTCATAAAAATGCTTATAGTTCATATAAGCATTATACCAGCATACAAGCTTAAAAATGAATGCTACTCGTATTGCCTCATTACTATCTGGCTTTTAATCTGACGGATGGTATCAAGCGCAACCGATACAACTATCAACACGGAGGTTCCTCCTATAACAAAAGACAAGCTGCCCGCTCCCGCAGCGCCTCCCGCAAAAATCTGGGCAAGCGACGGCACTATGGCAATGCCTCCGAGAAAAACGGCTCCGACAAGAAGCGTTCTGTTAAGTATAAAAGTAAGCCGTTCTGCCGTGGGTCTGCCTGGCCTGATACCCGGTATAAACCCGCCTTGTTTCTGCAAATTCTGGGAAACGGTTTCGGGATTAAACGTTACGGCTGTATAAAAATATGTGAAAAATACAACCATAAGGAAATACACTATTGAATATGCAACTATATTATTTTGAAACCCATTCAAAATGGCGGCGATACTCTGTACCAATTCATTTTGGACTCCCTGTAAAAAGCCGGCAATTATACCCGGGAAAAGAATAAGAGATAGCGCGAATATAATAGGGATAACCCCCGCCGGATTAAGCGAGAGGGGAAGATATGTGGTAGCTCCCCCATAAATCTTATTGCCCCTGACCTGTTTGGCATAAGATATGGGAATATTTCTTTTTGCCTCGTTAACCACCACAACAGCCGCAATTATAAATAAGCTTACCAAAAACGCAAGCACATATCCGGGGACATCTTCCGGTGTTGCCGATACAACAACATTTCTCAAGGTTATGGGCAAACTTGATATAATACCGGCAAATATTAAAAGTGATATGCCGTTTCCTATTCCTTTTTCAGTTATCAATTCTCCAAGCCACATTAGCCAAACCGCTCCCGCTGTTACGGTCGCTAGAATAGTTATCATTTCCAAAGGAGAAACATTGGGAAGTATGGCCTGACTTTGGAATAATTTTATCAATGTATAACCCTGGAGGGCCGCCAAAGGAACAGTAAACATTCTTCCATATTGGTTAAACTTCTGCTTTCCTTCTTCTCCGCTCTCTTCGTACATTTCCTTCAACTTTGGGAATATCATGGTAAGAAGCTGCAGTGTAATGGTTGCTGTAATGTATGGACCAAGACCGAGCATTACAATGGATAAATTGCTTAAAGCGCCTCCTGAAAAAATATTCAAAAATCCGAAAAATTGATTACCGCCCAGAAATGCGCTCAACTCTTCGGTATTTATACCAGGTACGGGTATTACAGCCGCAACGCGAAAAACACCTAAAACCGCCAGAACAAAAAGCATTTTGTTCCTTAATTCCCTTATTCTGAATATTGCTCTGAATTGTTCGTACCAGCCCATTTTTTAATATATTTATTAATTCTCTATCTTGCCTCCGGCTTTTTCTACCAACTCTTTGGCTTTTTTTGACAAAATAAGGCCTTTAACCGTAATTTCTTTTGACAGGCCGCCTTTGGCCAAGAGTTTTATTCTACCATATCCGCGCCCTTTGGCGTGTTTTATCAAATTATTTTCTGTTAGATATTTGGCGTCCACAGTATCTCCCTTTTTCGCAACATTATCTAATTCTCCTGTGTTTATATAATGAGCGGGTTCTCTCGGCTTGCCCATGTTTCCGCCCGCTTTATGAACGGTTCCGGTAAGTTTTGGGGTACTTAAAATGTAATCCCGAATCTGGGGCCTTATTCTGGCTCCGGCGCGAGATTTCTGTCCCTTTATCCCCCGGCCCGAATATGTGCCGCGCTTTCCTCCTCTCCCGATTCTTCTCGATGTTTTTTGTTTTGTTTTTTTTAGTTCGTGCGCCTGCATGATAAATTATTATTTGTTTGCCTTTTCAACTTTGGCCTTTGGCTTTTCCTCTTTTTTAACTTTCTTAGGTTCAGTTTTTGGCTGTTCGTAATCAACCGCCTTAAGCGCGTTTATTGTGGCAACCGCTATGTTTAATTTGTTTGTGCTTCGGGATAATATTTTGGCCACAACATCTTTATAGCCGGCCAAATCGCATATTACTCTTACCGGCCCGCCGGCAATAATACCTGTTCCGGAGGGAGCCGGCTTAAGAAATACTTTGGAGCCCGTTTGTTTGCCAGTAACTTCGTAAGGCAATGTTCCTTCGGGTGTTATGGGCGCGTACATGATATTCTTTTTAGCGTTACGCGTTGCTTTTCCCATGGAAATTGAAACATCGCTTCCTTTTCCTACGCCAACTCCCACGCGGCCTTTTTGATCACCTATTGCTACTGTAGTCCTAAAATTAAATCTTCTACCTCCGGCGACAACGCGCGCAACTCGCGCTATATCCAAAACCCGCTGTTCAAACTCCTGCGGCTCTCTTTGATATTGAGTATTTTGACTATTTTTGTTTCTGTTTTTTGCCATATTTTAAAATTTTAATCCGGACAAGCGCGCACCATCGGCAAAGGCCTTTATTCTACCGTGATAATTGTATCCGCCTCTGTCAAAAACAACTCCCTTAACTCCTTTTTCGATAGCTATTTTCCCTAATTCTTCTCCAACTTTGCGGGCTGTATCTATGTTGTTACTGGTTTTTTTTGCTTTCGACGGCAATTTATTGTCGGAGAGCGAAAACAGTGTTCTGCCGGCAATGTCATCTATGATACTGCCATAAATATGCTTATTTGATTTAAACACAAAAAGACGCGGTTTGGCTGAGGTGCCACAAACCTTTGCTCTTATTCTTGCGTGGCGGGTTTTTCTAATTGTACTTCTTGTTTTTTGCATTTTATTTATTATGCTGCCGTTGCGGCGCGCTTTCCGGCTTTGCGCTTAATATATTCGCCTCTGTATCTTATGCCTTTACCTTTGTAGGGTTCCGGCTTCCTTTTGCTTCTTATATCCGCGGCGAATTGACCAACTTTTTGTTTATCTATGCCGGATACCGTAATCGTAGATTTTTCCACGCTTACTTTTAAGTCGTCTGGCACCGGAATAATCACAAGATGGGAATACCCGAGCTGCATGACAAGATCGTTTCCCTTGACTTCGGCCCTGTATCCCACGCCTTCGATATCCAGCTGTTTTTCAAAACCGTCCGCCACGCCTTTCACTATATTTGCCGCTAAAGAACGGAAGAGGCCCCACAAAGCCCTGTTCTTAGGACTTTTGTTTTGAAGACCGAGAACCAGTTTGTTATCCTGTTTTTCCACACTCAATTCCGCCGGTATTTCCAAGCCCAATTCGCCCAAAGGACCTTTGGTTTTTACAATTCTTCCCTCAACGCTTACTTCCACCTTCTCGGGAATATCTATTGGTTTTTTGCCTATTCTGCTCATAATTTATTTACCATATTTGTGCTATGTATTCTCCGCCTACTTTTTGTTTTTTTGCGCTTTCCCCCGTCATTATACCTTTTGGGGTAGAGATAATGGCTTTACCATGCCCTCCTCTTACCGGTTTTATGTCCTGATATCTTACATATATCCTTTGTCCGGGAGTACTTATGCGCTTTAATTTGCCGATAGCCGGTTTTTCTGTTTCGGTATATTTTAACGCTATTACAAGTGCCGGTTTTTGCTGTGTCCCCTTTTTTTCAACACTTTTTATAAATCCTTCCTGCTCCATAACTTTGGCTAAGTAAAATTTCTTGTTAGAAAAAGGTACTTTAACCATTTCCTTATTTACGGCTTGCGCGTTTCTTATTGAAGTTAACATGTCTGCTAATGTATCCATATGATTTATTTACTACTAGCTTGATTTTCTTATTCCGGGTAAGTGGCCCTTGTTGGCCAATTCTCTAAAACATATTCTGCATAAATCAAAATCACGCAGATATCCTCTTCCTCTTCCGCAACGAAAACACCTGTTCTCTTTTCTTGTTGAAAACTTGGGTTTCTTCTGCGCTTTTGCTATTTTTGATTTTTTTGGCATGATATCTTTTAATTTTCTTCCTGCCTGAACGGAATACCTAATTTTTTAAATAATTCCAAGGCCTCATCCTTCCCGCCGGTATTAGTAACCATCGTAATCTCAAATCCCCAGTTAAAATTTGACGGCGAAAGCTCAGGAAAAATACTAGCTTCTTTTATTCCTATAGTCAAATTTCCATGCTGATCAACTGACTTGGTAGAAATTCCTCTGAAATCCCTGGTTCTGGGAAGCCCCACATGAATAAGGCGTGCTATAAAATCATACATCTTTTTTCCCCTAAGAGTGGCCCGCAAGCCCACCACGGTGCCTTCACGTAGTTTGAATCCCGATATGGATTTTTTCGATTTAATATACTGCGGACGCTGTCCGGAAATTTGAGCCAAACCGTCTATAATATCGGCGACCAATTCTTCTTCTTTTTTTTGCTCCGTTGTTCCCCCCTTTCTCATGTTAATTATTTTTCCCACACCGGTATTTAAAACAACTCTGCCTATACGAGGTACAGCGTATAAGTTAACTCCCCCCATCTGGTCGGAAAGGTCTTTGGCTATTTTGTCCTTATATATTTTTTCAAGATTTAATGCCTCTGCCATATTAAAATCAATTCTTTATAACGCTTTTGCACTTTTTACAAAATCTATATTTAACATTCCCCTCCATCTTGTATCCTATTCTTGCCGGTTTTCCGCAACTTTCGCAAATTAATTTTAAGTTGGATAAAGATATGGGAGTTTCTCGTTCAACAGTTTGACCTTTTTCTCCTTTCTTCTTCGGCCGTATATGCTTTTTCTGCTTGTTAATTCCCTCAACAAGAACCTTTTGTTCTCGAGGAAAAGCATCCGTAACTTTTCCGGATTTTCCTCTGTTTTTTCCCCTTATTACGAGTACTTTGTCTCCTGTTTTAACTTTCATAACTATAATAATTCTTTTGCCAGCGACGCTATTTTGTTATATCCTCTTTGTTTTATTTCTCTGGGAATGGGGCCAAAAATTCTACCTCCGACCGGATTTAAGCCGTCAACTATAACAACCGCGTTATCATCAAAAGAAATATAAGACCCATCCTGGCGGCGATACGGCTTTTTTTGCCTGACAAGCACCGCTTTTACCACATCCTTCTTTTTCACGGGCCTGCGAGGTTCCGCTTTTTTTACGGAAGCCACTATTATATCGCCTATTCTGGCGTATCGGCGCCTGCTTCCGCCCAAAACCCTGATGCACTGCACCTCTTTTGCTCCTGAATTATCGGCAACCTTTAATTTTGATTGGTTTTGTATCATCGTTTAACTTATTTTTCTTAACACTTTCCATTTTTTTGTTTTGGACATAGGGCGTGTTTCTTCTATCTCAACCTTATCGCCCATGCTGTAATCTCCGCCCTCGTAATGAGCTTTATACCTTTTGGAAACCTTCATTCTTTTTTTATACCTTGGGTGTTCAAGAAGGCGGCTTACCTGGACAACGAGAGTTTTTTGCATCTTGTCAGAAACCACTGTTCCTGTCATTTTTTTTCTATTTTTTTTCGTGTTTTTTTCAGTTTCCATATTTATTTTTCAGAATTACCGTTCATTATTGTGTAAATCCTGGATATATCCTTTTTTGCCTCTCGTAATTCTCTCACATTTTTAACATTCCCGCCGACAATATTTATTTTCAAATTAACAACCCTGGATTTTTTGTCCTGTAATAGTTTTTGCAACTCTTCGGGCGATTTGTTTTGTAATTCCTTGGGTTTCATATTTATAATTAGCGCTGAATAAACTTAGTTTTTACGGGCAGTTTGTATTTGGCTCTATTCATCGCTTCTTTGGCTATTTCTTCGGGAACTCCATCTATCTCAAAAAGTATTCTTCCAGGAGAAACGGGCGCGACAAAATGATCGACCGGACCTTTCCCGCCTCCCATCGGAATTTCTCCGCTCTTTTGCGTTACGGGTTTATCAGGAAATATCCTTATCCAAACCTTACCGCCTCTTTTCATATATCTGGTCATGGCGCGACGAGCAGCCTCTATTTGACGGGATGTTATCCAGGCCGAACCCTCTGTAACCTTTAAACCGTATTTCCCAAAACTTAACTCCGTTCCACGGGAATCCAGCGATGTTCTTTTTCTGCCTTTCCACCACTTTCTGTGTTTTACTTTTTTGGGAATTAACATAATTTTGGGTTTTAAATCAGGTTATAAAAATACCACCAAATCGCCTTTTATTCAAGTTTTTCTCCTTTATATATCCAAACCTTTACGCCTATAACGCCATATTTTGTAATAGCTTCCTCGTGCGCATAATCAATATCGGCACGCAGGGTCTGGAGAGGCAACTTGCCTTGTTTGACAAATTCGGCTCTGGCCATTTCGGTTCCGTTCAATCTGCCTTTAACTGCTATTTTTACTCCCTGCACTTCCCTGTGAGAAACTACCCTGTCCAAAGTCCTTTTGATAACGCGGCGGAAAGGTATTCTTCTTTCCAGTTGTTCGGCCACATTCAGGGCTATAAGGCTGGCGTTGGCTTCCGTTTCTCTGACTTCTCTTACCTCAATGCGTATATTGGCCGGATTTGGCACTTCGTCTCCAAATTTTCTGGCTTCCTTGACTAATACTTTAAGCAGACCCTTTTTCATATCTTCTATTCCGCTACCACCCCTGCCTATCAAAATACCCGGCCGAGAAGTCCCGATTATTACTGATGTGGAATTAGCGAATCTTTCTATTTCTACATTGGCGATACCGGCATTTTTGTAATTATTTGTAATATATTCACGTATAAAATGGTCTTGCCGCACGTTGCTTTGGTAATTTTTCGCGTTAAACCAGCGAGAATTCCAGCCCTTTATTATTCCCAATCTTTTAATTACCGGATGTGATTTATGTGTCATGATTTGTCTTTTGAAACCTTGGTTTTAGCTCTTGTCTTAATTGTTTTATTTTCCGGGGAAAGTTCTGTTTCGGCTATCACCAAAGAAACGTGAGAAGTTTTCTTTTGTATTTCGACAGCACGCCCTCTTGCAACCGGCCTAAATCTTTTAAGCTTCGGGCCTTCGTCAACGGTTATTTTTTTGATAAAAAGCGTTTCCTCTTTTGTGTCTTCTTTTAAATTTTTTGCGTTACTCACCGCTGAATTCAAAAGCTTTAAAAGGGAAACGGCCGCCCGTTTCGTTGAAAACCTTAATTGCGTTTTGGCATCGCGCACATTTCCTCCTCTTATAAGATCTGCAACGAGACGCACTTTACGGGGCGCTATTTTTAAATATGATAATTTTGCTTTGTATTCAGCCATGTTTTCGTATTAAAATTTATTTCTTTTTCTCCAGCGATTCTTGCAATCTGCCTCCGTGCCTTACGAATTTTCTTGTTGGTGAAAACTCGCCCAATTTATGGCCGACCATATCTTCGGTAACAAACACGGGGACATGTTCTTTCCCATTATGCACGCCGAAGGTATATCCTATCATTTCCGGCGTTATTGCAGCGGCTCTGGACCATGTTTTAATGACTGTTTTTTGACCGCGCTCAACTTTGCCAAGTTTTTTTAGCAATTTTTCATCGACATACGGGCCTTTTTTTATTGATCGTGGCATATTTATTATCTGTTATCGCTTCTTTTTCTTTTTCTTGCGCCTTTTAATTATATTGTTGTCCGAATATTTGTTTCTTTTTCTTGTTTTAACTCCAAACGCATTTTTTCCCCAAGGGGTCTTAGGATATTTAAGCCCTATCGGAGACCGTCCTTCTCCCCCTCCATGCGGATGATCGACCGGATTCATTGCCGAACCTCTTACATGCGGCCTTTTGCCTCTCAATCGGTTGCGGCCCGCCTTCCCGACAACTTCCTCTCTGTAAGAAGTGTTTGAAACAACTCCCACAGTCGCCAAAGAGCGGCTTGGGACTGTTCGCACCTCTGTTGAGGGCATTGTCAGCTGTGTATAACCCGCGTCATGCGCCAGCACCTTGGCATGTGAACCGGCGGAACGAGCAAGCTGGCCTCCTTTTCCGGGTTTTGTTTCTATATTATGAACCAATGTTCCTATCGGAATATTGACCAAAAGCATTCTTGCGCCTTCTTTGATGGGAGCTGATTCCGCAATTTTTAATTCATCCCCCGTTTTAATTTTCGAATGCGCAAGTATGTATCTTTTTTGTCCGTTTTGGTTCCGCACCAAAGCTATAAAAGAAGTTCTATTAGGATCATACTCAAGAGCAATGACAGTAAGAGTATCTCCTATCTGGTTTTGTTTAAAATCCACATCTCTGAACTTTCTTTTTGACCCTCCTCCTTTATGCCTTACGGTTATTTTTCCGTGACTCCTGCCTTTTTTCCTATGCAAGGAAGATAACAAACTTTTTTCGGGCTTCTTTTTAGAAAGCTTACTATAATCGGTAACTATCATTCCGCGCTGTCCTGGTGTTGTGGGTTTTTTAACTTTTACTGCCATGATTTTTATATTTCAAATTATTGCGGCAAAACCTCTATTTCCTGTCCTTTCGCAAGGGTTACCACAGCTTTATCGTGCCTAAATTTTAAATTCTGATGCCTTAAATGCCGTTTCGGCTTAGGGGGCATTTTTATTCTGTTTACGCTTTCCACTTTCACTTTGTAAACGGATTCTATCGCCGCGGCTATTTGTTTTTTGTTTACTCCTTTATATACTTCGAACACATACTTGCCTTCGTCGTTGTGTTTTACGCTTTTTTCGGAAATATGAGGGCGCAACACAATATTGTACGCGCCGTGCGCATGCTCGATTTTAATTGAAGAAGCACCCTTAGTTCCGCTCTTCTTCGCGGCAACCTTAGCTCTTTGCTTTGGCTGTTCTTTCGCTGCCTGCTTTCGCGTTTTCCTTTGCCTTTTTTCCGGCTCCGCTTGTTTCTTCTGCAGCTTTTTGAATATGTGTGATAGAATCGGCATAATTTTTAATTATATTTTCTAATGCTTTTTTTGAAACGATACATTTTTGATGATTCAATATATCCACAACTCCTATTCTGTTTACATTTCTTGTTTTAACCTTGGGTATATTTCTGAAAACTCTCGTAAAATTCTCCTGACTGCCAAGTCCGTAGACCAAAACAGAAACTCCCTCAAATTTAAGCTTTTGCAACAAATTCTGAGCCAGTTTTGTTTTTGGGTCATCAAAATTCAGTGAATCCACAACCAACAGATCGCCTCTTTGCGCCTTTGAACTAAGCGCCATTAATATCGCTTTTACATTTACTTTTTTATTTACCTTTCTCAAATAATTTTTTGTGTTGCGAGGCCCGAATGTAACCCCTCCGCCTACCCATATGGGAGAGCGGTTGGAACCGTGCCTTGCCCTGCCCGTCCCTTTTTGTCTCCAGGGCTTGCGGCCTCCTCCGCGCACCTCGCTTCTTGTTTTTGTGTGCGCCCACGGCCCGTGCATATTTCCTGATTTTATTTTGTAAACCCAATGTAATAGCTCATCATTCGGCTTCAACCCCAAAACACTCTCAGAAACCGAGATTGTGCCTTCGCTCTTTCCTTCCCGCGTATGTTTTGTTAATTGAATTGCCATAAAATTATTTCTCCGCCTTTATAATTTCCACCACTGTTCCGGCATTTCCGGGAACAGCTCCTTTAAGGCCGATTATATTCTGTTCTTTGTCTATGTATGCTATTTGAAGATTTTTTGTGGTTTTTCTTTTTCCTCCCATTCTTCCCGCCATTTTCAATCCCTTGAACACTCTTTGCGGAAAAGCGGAGCCGATTGAACCCGGTGTTCTTAAGGTATGCTTCTGGCCGTGCGTTTTTGGACCTCCCTTGAAGTTCCAGCGTTTCACAACTCCCTGGAATCCCTTTCCCTTAGTAACAGCGCTAACCGCAACCTTTTCTCCTATTTCAAATTGGCTTGCATCCAAAGAATCTCCTTTATTGAATTTATTTTCTTCACTAATCCTGAATTCTCTCAAATACGCGAATCCACTGCCATGTTTATCAACAAAATCTTTTAAATGCCCCTTCTGGGGGTTGTTCAATTTCTTTTTTCCGTAACCCAACTGGACAGCGCTGTATCCGTTTTTCTCATCGGTAAGAACTTGAGTTACAACGGCAGGACCGGCTTCAACCAAAGTTACCGGCTTAACATGTCCGTCTTTGCTGAAAACCTGAGTCATTCCAATTTTTTTGCCTAAAATAAATTTCATGGAATTGGCGGAACACATATAAGCTGTTCCTTTCGCAAAAAATTTGTGCCCGTTTTTGCGGACACAAATTTTTTGCGAACTGTTTTTTGCATTTACATTTTGACCTCAATATCCACTCCCGCCGGAAGGTTCAAATCCATCAGTGCGTCTATCAGCTGTCCTGAGGGGTTGTATATATCAATCAATCTTTTGTGGATACGCATTTCAACCTGGTCTCTAGAATCTTTGTGAACAAATGTAGAGCGGTTAATTGTGTATTTTTTGATTTCTGTCGGTAAAGGCACAGGACCTTTTATGTCGGCCCCGTAACGCATAGCTGTATCCAATATCTGCTTAACGCTCGAATCGATGACCTGGTGGTCATAGGATTTGATCTTTATCCTGATTCTCTGCTTTACTTCTTCCTTGCTCTTTTGTTTAGCTACCGACGCATTTGCCATGTAAATGTGCTGGAACTTTTAAAAATTATTTTGTAATCTTGGTCACAACTCCCGCGCCAACCGTCTTTCCTCCTTCTCTGATGGCAAAACGCTGTTTTTCCTCAAGCGCTACCGGTACAACCAATTTTGCCGAAAATGTCACCGTGTCTCCGGGCATAACCATTTCTGTGCCTTCCGGAAGAGTAACATCTCCTGTAACATCCGTTGTGCGAAGATAAAACTGCGGCTTGTATCCTGTAAAGAAAGGTGTGTGGCGGCCTCCTTCTTCTTTTTTCAACACATAAACTTCCGCCTCAAATTCTGTGTGCGGAGTCACCGATCCGGGAACCGCCAATACCTGCCCTCTTTCAATATCATCTTTTTTAAGACCTCTCAACAGCAAACCGACATTATCTCCGGCCATTCCTTCGTCAAGCTGTTTATTGAACATCTCAACTCCTGTTACGGCAGTTTTGGAAACCGCCTCTTTCATTCCTACTATTTCCACTTCTTCTCCTACTTTTACTTTTCCTCTTTCAATCCTGCCGGTAGAAACCGTACCGCGGCCTTCAATGGAAAACACATCTTCAACAGGCATAAGAAACGGCTTGTCCACATCTCTTTCGGGCACGGGAATATATTCATCAAGAGCTTTTAGAAGTTCTCCTATCGGCTTTGCCGCATCTTCATCAGCACTTGACGCATTTAGCGCCTGCAAAGCGGAACCCCTTACAACAGGTACATTGTCCCCATCATATTCATATTTTGAGAGAAGTTCGCGCACTTCCGCTTCCACAAGGTCAATAAGTTCAGGGTCATCAACCTGGTCAACTTTGTTCAAAAATACAATTACATTCGGTACTCCAATCTGGCGAGCCAAAAGAATATGTTCCCTGGTTTGAGGCATTGGCCCATCCGCGGCCGATACAACCAAGATAGCACCGTCCATTTGAGCGGCACCGGTAATCATGTTTTTAATATAATCGGCATGTCCGGGAGCGTCTATGTGGGCATAGTGGCGGTTTTCTGTTTCATATTCGACATGCGCCAGGGCTATTGTAATACCCCTTTCTTTTTCTTCCGGGGCGGCATCTATCTGCTCAACTTCCTTTTTAGAACCTTTCCACCCCTTCAACTGGACATATTTTAGAATAGCCGCGGTAAGGGTGGTTTTACCATGGTCAACATGGCCTATGGTTCCGACATTAACGTGTGGTTTTGTTCTTTCGAATTTTTCTGCCATAAGTTTTTATTAATCGCGAGGCGTCATTGCGGCCTCAAAATTTAATATTAATTTTTGTTTAACTTTTTACAAAGATACAAAGCTTTTTACAAAGACACAAAGTTTATTTTACATTACTTATCTTACATGTCAAGAAATTGGCAGATCGTCCAAACTTATAGAACCCGGATTTTCATCCGCAATACTCTGATATTCAGAAGGATTTTGCGTTTCTATGTCTGAAAGATCAATATCAGAGGCCAGTTCATCCTGCATTGCGTCGGTAAAATTAAAATCTTCATTTTCGTAATAATCGGTAAAAACTTCTTCCGGCTCAGGAGTATCTCGGTTTTGAGCAGGCGCTTCGCCGCTAAGTTTCAGGTATTCATCAACAGATAAAATAACATATTTTGGCTCTCCGTTTTCCATTAAAACGGCTTTGTCTTTGTTTGTTTTTAATAGTTTTTTAATTGAATCCCACATATTAGCTCCTCATTTCTATTATTTGTTTGGCTACGCTCTGCGGAACTTCTTCATAATGACTAAATTCCATTGATGCGGTGCCTCTTCCTTGAGTCATAGATCTTAATTCTGTAGTATAGCCGAACATTTCAGCCAAAGGCACTTTAGCGCTTACGGTCTTTAATATTCCCCTCTCACCCATTTCTCCTATCCGGCCGCGCCTTGAGCTGAGATCTCCGCTTACATCTCCAAGATAATCCTCCGGAATAGAAACTTCCACACTCATTATAGGTTCAAGAAGAACCGGGTTGGCTTTTTTAGCCGACTCCTGAATAGCAATAGATCCGGCTATTTTAAATGCAGCTTCAGAAGAGTCGACATCGTGGAAAGAGCCATCATACAGCGTGGCGCGCACATCAACCACCGGGTATCCGGCCACAACGCCTTTTTGCAAGGCCTCCTTAACACCTTTTTCCACCGGAGGTATAAACTCTTGAGGTATAGTTCCGCCTTTTATTTCATCCACAAATTCAAATCCTCCACCGGGTTCCATTGGCTCTATTCTTATCCACACATGTCCGTATTGTCCCCTTCCGCCGGATTGCCTTATGTATTTGCCTTCGGCTTCAGCCATAGAACGTATGGTTTCCCTATAGGCAACCTGAGGCCTTCCCACATTTGCCTCCACCTTGAATTCTCTTTTCATTCTGTCCACGATAACTTCCAAATGCAGTTCTCCCATGCCGGAAATTATAGTTTCTCCGGTCTCATCATCAGAACTTATTCGGAATGTAGGGTCCTCTTCGCCAAGACGGCGCAGAGCAATACCCATTTTATCCTGGTCTGCTTTGGTTTTGGGCTCGATTCTTACCGAAATTACCGGCTCGGGAAATGTGATTTTTTCAAGCAGTACCGGGCGATCCGGGTCAGATAGCGTGTCCCCTGTAGTAGTAGCTTTGAGGCCCACGGCAGCGGCAATGTCGCCCGCGTATAATTTATCCACTTCTTCTCTGTGATTTGCATGCATGCGAACTATTCTGCTTAATCTTTCTTTTTCACCGGTAGATGTGTTTAAAAGATAAGAACCCGCCTCTACCGTTCCTGAATATATCCTAAAATAAACCAGCTGGCCGACATACGGGTCCGTCGCGACTTTAAATGCCAAAGCGGCAAACGGTTCTTCGTCGGCAACCTTAACCTTTATTACTTCTCCTGTTTTGGGATCTTCTCCTTCGACAACTTTAACTTCCAGAGGGCTGGGCAAAAATTCCACCACCGCATCCAGCATTGTTTGCACGCCTTGGTTTTTAAGCGCGGAACCGCACAAAACGGGTATAATTTTATTTTCTATGGTCGATTTTCTAAGCGCGCCGCGCAATTCATCAACCGATATTTCTTCGCCCGCAAGATATTTTTCTGTTAAAAGGTCGTCCTGCTCGGCAACTTTTTCCACTAATTCTTCCCGAATTTTTTGCGCTTTTTCTTTTAAATCATCGGGAATGCTCTCTTTTACTACGAGTTCTCCGTGATCTCCCTCACTTCTTATCCATTCCATTGTTAAAAGATCTATTACACCGTTAAATTCGCTCTCCGCGCCTACGGGAATCTGTACGGGTATAGCGTTAGGGGTCAACCGATCCAGTATGGACTGATAACTTTTTTCAAAACTCGCGCCCATTCTGTCCATTTTGTTTATAAAACAAACCCGCGGAACTTCGTATTTGTCCGCCTGGCGCCAAACCGTTTCGCTCTGCGGCTCAACGCCCGCAACCCCGTCAAATACAACAACTCCTCCGTCTAAAACACGCAAAGAACGCTCTACCTCTACGGTAAAGTCAACATGTCCGGGAGTATCTATAATATTTATTCTGTGTTTATTTTCCTGCTCCTGCGGAAGATAGGTCGGAGTCCAAAATGCGGTCGTGGCGGCAGATGTTATTGTAATTCCCCGCTCCCTTTCCTGCTCCATCCAATCCATTATCGCTTGTCCTTCATGCACCTCGCCTATCTTGTGAGAAATTCCCGTGTAGAACAAAACTCTTTCGGTAACCGTGGTTTTACCGGCGTCTATATGGGCGATTATCCCGATGTTTCTTACTTTTTCAAGTGGGTACTCTCTGGCCATAGCTGCTATCGGGCAAAATGAGCGAAGGCGCGATTCGCGCGAGCCATACGCTCAGTATTTTCTTTCTTTTTAATTGCGTCTCCTTCGTTTTTGGCAGCATCCATTAATTCTTGGGCTAGTATTTCGGCCGTGCTCTTTCCTGTTTTGGCGCGGGCGGAATCCCTAAGCCAGCGCATCGCGAGCATTATCCTTCTGTCTCCCCTTACCGGCATCGGAACCTGGTAATTGGCTCCTCCCACTCTTTTTGATTTTACTTCAAGCGCCGGAGATATATTCTTAAGAGCTTCGTCAAATACATCTAAAGGGTCTTTTTTAGTTTTTTTTGCGATAATATCAAAAGCGCCGTACACCACACTTGTAGCCACGGATTTTTTGCCGTCCAACATAATATAATTAATAAACTTCGTTACGGCCGGATTGTTGTATTTGTGATCCGGCTGAAGTATTCTTTTTGGTATTTTTGTATTCCTTCTCATCTTTATTCTGCTTTGGGCCTCTTGGCTCCATACTTAGAACGCTCGTTTCTACGGCCTTCCACGCCTGCCGTGTCTAAAACACCCCTGACTATCGTGTAACGCACACCGGGCAAATCCTTTACTCTTCCGCCTCTTAGCAAGACAACCGCGTGCTCTTGAAGATTGTGCCCCTCTCCCGGGATATATGCTGTGACCTCCATTCCGTTGGTAAGGCGAACCCTCGCCACTTTACGGAGAGCGGAGTTCGGCTTTTTGGGAGTTACCGTGGTAACACGAGTGCATACCCCTCTTTTGAAAGGGCTGTTATATCTGGCTGGTTTATTTTTGAGTTCATTAAAACCTCGGCCTAGGGCCGGGGTGTTTTTCTTTTTCAGAGGATCTTTTCTTTTTCTTTTTATAAGTTGGTTTATAGTCGGCATGTTGAAAGATGTGAATCTTCACACCTTTAATAATCTATTATAAAACGTCTCTCTTTGTCAAACATTCCTATAAGGCGGCGCTAATATCTATTCCGGTAATAAAAGTGAATAGAAATCTTATTATTGGAACTATTAATTGAAAACCAAAAAATATAAACAATAAGAGAAATAAAAAACCGTTCCTTTCTAAAAAATATTTTGTTTGCGCGGACAAAGGAAACAATGAAAACAAAAGTTTTGAACCGTCCAGAGGAGGTATAGGCACTAAATTAAAAATGGCAAGTATTATATTAAGATACGCGACTACAAATAGAACAAGTCCTGCTCCCAAAAGATTGGGGTCATAAATTACCTGGGGAAACAATCTAATAAGCAGGCCGGCAACAACGGCTAAAGATATGTTGGTCGCGGGTCCCGCGATACCTACAAGAGCTGGGCCCCATTTTTTATACCTTAAATTATAAGGGTTGTAGGGAACGGGCTTTGCCCAGCCGAATATTATAGCCGGTCCACCAAAAAGCGCCGGTATGGCCATAACCAAAGGAACTATTATTGAGCCGAGCAAATCAATGTGCGGCAAAGGGTTAAGCGTTAGACGGCCCATCATTTTTGCCGTATTATCTCCCAGTTTATAAGCAACGGCTCCATGCGAGACCTCGTGAAGAACCACCGAAAATATAAGCACGCTGATAAATATTACGAATGAAACAATATCCATACTTGAAAAAAAATTAAAAGTTGAGTATACTCAGGAGTGTGAGATTCTGTTCGTACCTCACACTCCTAACAAGTTGATTATTTAAATTATAGTTTTATGGCTAGAGAATGTAAAAAATGCGGTAAAACCTCTAAAATAGAGTGGAAAAGGAAGCTTCTTCGTGGGCATTATAACCCTACCGTTAAAAAAAGAAAATACCCGAACCTTCAGTGGATGCGGCTTGAAGACGGATCCCGCATTCGTGTTTGCACCCGCTGTATGAAAACAGCGTCCAAAACCCCGGCGGCAAAGGCCTAGGATTTTAAGATTCTATATTCGGAGCGTAGTATATGGGTATTATGCATGGCTGGGGGTCATGCGAACCGGGTTCAAGCCCCGGCGCTCCGACAAACGAAGTGCGGTCGGGCGAGCAGGCAAACTGCTTTGCCTGCGTCCGGGCTTGAAAGCCGGAGCCATGTGCCGACCTGCCCGCCGAAGCCTCGGCGCAGGCGGGAGACACAGGCGAGGCCGGGCAGGAAGTGCTTAATGAGCGAAGCGAATTTAGCAACTTGACGCCAAGCCCCGGCGCTCCGACAAACGAAGTGCAGCCGGGCAAGCAGGCAAACTGCTTTTTTAAAAATTAACACATAAATTGTAATTAGTTATGGACAATCAACCGCAACAATTGAGCAAATGGGAGCGCCGAGGACTGCGACGCCAAGAAAAGCAAAAATTTGCCGAAGGCGAACTCAGAAAGCGCACTTTTAAAAAAATATCCCTATGGTTGATAGGTCTTTTGGTTATCGGATCCTCAATATACGGCCTTATTCTTTTGGCTTCTAAGGCGGAGAAAGAAAGGCCCGGGCAATCTTATTCTATTTTGGGTGAAGAGCATATTGAGGTCGGGGCATCGCATCCCGACTATAACTCAAATCCTCCAACTTCGGGGTGGCATTATGGGAGCCCCGCTGAATGGGGCGTATATGACAGGGAATTACCGGACGAACAACTAATACACAACTTAGAGCACGGCGGAATTTGGATTTCTTATAAAGATATTGATGAGGATACAAAGGCAAAACTTGCCGCTATAGGAAAAAAATACCCCGGAAGCGTAATTATTACCCCCCGTTCTGCCAACGATTCAAAAATTGCCCTGGCTTCATGGGGACGGCTCCAAAATCTTGAAAATTTTGACGAAACGGCAATTATTGATTTTATCAAGACAAACAAGAATAGGTCTCCAGAACCTATAGCGCGCTAATTAAATTATTGTGTTTAAAACAATACAATAAAACCCCTCGTTTGAGGGGTTTTTAAAGTACATAAGTTTAACTTTTAAGCCATCTTTCAAAGGCCTTAAAGCTGTACGGACGCTGCAAAAAATTACTTACAAGATCGGCGGCATCTATGCTTCCACCGGGTTCAAGAATTTCTTTTCTGTATCTGTACGCCATGTCTTTATCCATAAGAAAATGAGGATTAAATCCCGTCATAAGATCTTTTGCAATAACAAGAGACCACATATATGTATAGTAATTAGACGAGTATCCATGCAGGTGTCCAAACGAGGTCCACATGTGCGTGCCTTCCGGGTGCTTATACGGCGAATACTTGTTTTCCATTTCTTTCCAAAGTTCCACGAAATCCAGATTTTCAGGATCGGGATGTATGTGCAAGTTAAACGCCACCGCGGCAAGAAACGCTTGGCGCCTTACATGCAACGCTTTGCCGAAATCCCCTATACGGCTTAGTTTTTCAGCAAGTTCAGAGGAAATGGGTTCGTTTGTCTTATAATGCCTGCCGATGCGCCGCAAAACTCCGGTATCCGCCAGCCATTCCTCAAGAAGCTGGGAGGGCGTTTCCACAAAATCGCGTTCGGTTGATATGCCCGAATAATCCACCCACCTTTGCCGGCCGGCAAAGACATTATGTAGAAGATGTCCGAACTCGTGGAAAAATGTTCTAACCTGTCCGAACTGCATCAAGCCCGGATCTGACTTATTTTCTCCCGGAAAATTACACATTAAGACAATTTCCGGAACCTGTCTGTCTTTAATCCCGGGAACAAGAGTTCCACACGCGGCATGCCCGTATTTTCCGTTCCTTGGGTGCATATCCAAGTAAATACGCCCTATAATCCCCGCGCCTTCCAAAACATCATAACATTCAACTGATCTGTGCCAGACAGATTCATCCGTATTCGGCACAAATTCTATGTCAAACAGGTCTCCGTATACACTTAGTATGCCGTCCCTGACCTTAGAATAAGGAAAGTAATCCATTGACTCCTCCGGATTATAATTAAACATATCTTTCTTAACAGTTGTGGTAAAATGCGCGCTGTCCCACGAAGATATGGAATCCTTGTACACGCCTATTTTGGCCATATATTCAAGAATAAGTTCCGCCTCTCTTTGAGCTAAATCACGCGTTGATAACTCCAGAAAATCTATAAAACCGGCAATTTTATCAGCCGAACCTATCATTTTTGTTTCGGCGGCATATTCGGCCCAGTTCTCATATCCGAGAATACGGGCCATTTCAAGACGTTTGACCAAAATTTTCCTCAACACTTCCTCGTTTTGGGGAGCCATGGTATTTGACGCACAAGAAAGTTTTTTGCGAACCTCTTCATTTTTGCAAAATTCCATCACTGGCAGATAATCCGGATACTCCATGGTTATAACAATATTTCCTTTATCATCCCGGCGCAAACGCCTTATCACATTGCCCGGAACCCCTTCCAGCGCGGTTTCATCTGAAACAGTAACGGGGTTTTCCGCTTCGTTTATATTTCGGCTAAACTCCGAACTAATTTTAGACAATTCCGCATCAAGATCAATTATTACCTTGCGAGTTTTTTCGTCTTTATCGATACCCGCTCTTTTGTAGCCAAGTATGGATTTTTCTTTCAGGCGCTTTGTTGCCGGATCTGCCCGTTCCACATCCACCGCTTCTTCGGCTTCAAATAAGTCGCGATTAAGTCCCAGTTCGGAATAAAACAACGCCATGCTCTGTTCGCATTTTTCAGCCATGGCTCTCATGTCTTTTCTCGGATGCAGATACTGTATGTTTGATATGCGATGAGACAAATTATGCAAATCGATATACATGTCATTCAGCGGCTCAAGAGTATTTTCTACAGTTCTTTTTCCTTTAACGGCCGAAACCGTAGAAACGGTATTCTGTGCCTCCGAAATGCATCTTTTTGCGGCATTTTTGATTTGCGACGGCTTGAGTTGAGAATAATCCCATTCCATCTGGACCTCCTTTTTGTAAAAGTTCTTGTCTGATTGTACTTTTTACTCTGCGTTCGGTCAAGAAAAATTGACTCACGCGCGTGAGTCATATAAAAAACGCCTCATAAGCATGAGTCGTTTTTTATTCGGCGCAATCTATTTTGAAACCACTATCATGGCGGTTCTGTAATTTTCTATCGGCGCGTGGTATCCGGTCGGATAATCCACAATCGCGTTTTCTAAAATATTTTCGCTGTAGCGGTATTTTTCACCCCTTCTTGTGCCATTGTCGTTAACAATGAATTCTTTTGCGGCAGGATCGTATCCTATGACCGGAAACATATGGCGCTCCGGGCCGTCGCCGCTGAAATAAGGGTTATTTAATTTTCTTCCGTCGGTCGGGACTATCACAAGATTGCCTTTATAAAGCTCTCTTTTAATATCCTCGGCTGTTATGAAATATTCCACTCTTACATTTGGGTACTTCAAATACTCCTTGATTATCCTTTCGGCGGTATCTTTCGCAGAAGAATCGTGAAACTGGCCGTAATTTTCCTGTTCCCAATCCGAAATTGCTATTATTTCCTTTTCCGCTTCTGCGAGAGTAAGTCCCCGATCCGTTGCCCAGCGGACAGCCATCAAGGCGGATGCTTCTTCGCAACCGTCCTGCTGGCGGGGGTCATCCCAGTTGCCTAACGGCGCTTGGGGAGTAAAAGGAACGCTAAAAAGAACGGCTTGCGTTTCGGGTATTTCTTCGTTCCCAGGTTCCTCCTGTCCTTCCTCGCCGGAAGAATCCCTGTTTTTCGACGGATCTATAAAGTTAACCGCGTTTTCATCAACTGAAGGGCCCGCGGACGGACCTAAAAACAAAAACCAGCCGCCTAAAACCAGTATCAGCACAACAAAAAGCCCCAGTGCCTGGTCGCTTATTTTTATTTTCATTTAAGTGTTTATACAGTAATTATTATTTTACTGCAACACATTAGGAGACGGACTCAATGGCACCGGTTCTCCTTCCGTGTATTTTTCAAATTCCTGAGATGATACTGTAAATATCTCCTCTTTATCCCAACCATAAGCTTCCCAAGAATCTTTGCAAAATTCGGGACTTTCCTGAGAGCTCAAGGGTGTTTTTCCGCATATCATTTTGTGTCTTGTGCGATTTTGAGTGTTTATCTCATATACAAAATCGGATAATTCCGGATATTGAGAAGAATCTACCGTTATCCAGCGTGATTCAACATAATAATTCAGTGATCCTGCGGGAACTATTTTAATTCTTTGCCAAAAAGATGCCAGGTGTGCGTACCATTTTCCAAAATCAGATGCCCAGGCATGTCTTTTATACATTTGCCCGTCTTGTTTTTTAATTATATATACTTCGCTCTTGTTTTGTTCGCGCGCAAGATCTCCATCTTTAATTATATCGGAGGAAAATACGGCAAATCTTTGCGGAGTAGAATGTACTATTATGGGCATGCCTATTTCCGCCCAATCGTATATTGTTTTAGCATCGGAATTATGCATTCTTATACAGCCGTTTGAATATGTACTATTTATAGGCGTTCCGCCGGGCCAATAGGGCCAGTCATGTATAAAATAGTCGCCTGAATACTGCATACTCCAGGGCATCCATAACTTAGCCAATGTAGACCAGTGCAGGGGCTCTTTGGTTAATATCGTAAAACTTCCCTCTCTTGTGGATTTTGACCACGGATTGCCCTTTCCGGCAACGGGATACTGGCCTACCGCTTTTCCATCCTCGACAAGCGTTATCTGCATAGTGCTTAAATTCACATCTATATATTTGCCGGCAATTATTTCAGGTGGTATATAACTGCTGCCCGAAGAAAATTTAACAGGACTAAATGTGAATACGGTTGAAACAACGGATGTTTCCGCCATTAACGAAGATCCTCCCGATATTTTTACAGTGTATTGGCGGCCGGGTTCAAAGCCCGCTTCCGGAATAAAATGCAGTTCTCTCGCATCTTTTATCCACACAAATTGACCGTTCTCCGGTGGCACAATAGCGAAGTTTTTTTGAACGCTTTTTTCGCTTACAAGCGGTCCGAGTTTAATTACCACCTCGTCCCCAACTTCGGGAAACTGGCGAAATTCAACATTAACAGAAAAAAGAAACGAAAAACCTAAATATGAAACCGCGGAAACAGCTAAAAACAAGACCGGCATAAAAAATATTCTATTTCTGTAAAGTTTGCTGGATATATTCTTTAAAAACATGATTTTTTAAAATTTAACCGGCACAAACAAGTCGTCTTCATTTTCACTAAGCCCTGATGGATTGTCCTTTTCCAGAATCAACACGCCTGTCGAAGTAGAAGGAGTAGTAAATTCCAAAACGGCTTCATAGGGAACAAAATCCTCCGTCATCCAATCCCCCTGCGCCTGCGCTATTGCCAATGCAATTTCGTTTCCATTGGCATCATAGAGGCGGACGGGAAAACTGGCCTCAAAAAACCAGTATCCCCGCGCTTCTCCCGAAACAATTAGCGGACTACTTATAACTTGGTTCGGACGCGGATTATCTATCCTTATCAAATCCATTTTCTCCAATTCATTTCCTATATAGTCTACAAAAGTCCTGCCGTCGGATAATCGGCACTGTCTTGGGTAAGATTCCATTATAACAGAGTCCCCGCTTCGCGCGCATTCTTCAAAACTTCTTATTTTAGACAAATCTTCCGCTCTTTTATCGCCAAAAGTTAAAAAAAGAAGCGCCACCCCCGCAAAAACCAAAAGAAGTAAACTTGTAAAAAATGATATCTTAGACATTTTGCCGTTCATATTTAATTACTCCCCATTAGGATTATATATTACCTTATAAACAAGTCCCGCGTGGTCGTCCGTTATGTACATTATACCTCCCGGACGGATTAAAATACCCACCGGCCTTCCAAGAGCGCCCTCACTAGACAACCACCCACTGATAAAATCCTCCGTGCCTTCCACATTTCCGTTTTCGTCCAGCTTAAAGCGTGCTATCTTGTATCCGGTCGGCTCACTTCTGTTCCATGATCCATGATACGCGACCAAAAGGTCATACCACATTGCCTCGGGCCAGCCCTCTTCCGGAACAAAAGCAAGACCCAAAGGAGCTGAGTGCGCCTGTAAATCTATGTAAGAGGGCTCGGTATCGGCACAATCAAATCCGCTCGCAGACATAAAACTTGTATCCCTTATTTGCCTGCCGTAGCAATACGGCCAACCGTAATGAGCGCCCTCCTGTATTATATTTATCTCATCGGGTGGAAGATCGTCTCCAAGATTGTCGCGCCCCATTTCTGTGGCCCACATTTTACCGTCTATATAACTCCATGTGAAAAATACCGCGTTACGAAGGCCCTCTGCGTGCTTTTTAAAATCCGAACCGTCTCTCTCCATTGAATATATGGCCGCCCGCCTCTCGTCCGATTCTACACAAACATTGCATGAGGAACCGGCCGATATGTACAGCCGGTCGTCAGGGCCAAATCCAATAGTCCTGGTAAAATGTCCTCCGCCTGTCGGCAAACTAACCACTGTTTCCGGAGACGCGTCTGTATACAAAGGCACTCGCGATACTTTATCTTCCTCCGCTATATAAAGCATGGTTCCGTTTTGAGGATCTATAGCAAGTCCGTGGGGTCTTTTTAAACCTCTAAACGGCTGGGTTATTCTTGCAACTTCTCCGTTAACATCAACCTCTAAAAGAGAAACAACTCCCCGCGACGGCTGGCTTATCCAAAAATTACCCAATCCGTCCTGCACAATTACGCGCACTCCTGGTAAACCTTCGGCAAAAACAGACATTTCAAAACCTCCGGGCAAAGATAACGGGAAATCCGTTTTATTTTCTCCGGAACCCTCAATAAGTTCCGTTATATCTTCGGGCGGAGGTTTAAGCGCAGGCCCGGCTCCCCTAAAATTTTCCCAAAAAAAAGATCCGGCCCAAATAATGCCGGACAAAAATACAATTAAAAATAGTGCTAAAACGGCCTTTTTCATAATATTTATTTGGGCACCTTTTCTCCGTCTTTATATATTTTCCAATTTTTCCTGTGGGTTTTATGAGACCAAACCCTAAGTTCCTGCTTGTCCAGTATCTCTCCTCCGTGGCTGGCAAGCCACTTGCGGTTGAAATCGTCTCCCGCCAAAACAACCAGCCGAAATTTTTTATGTTCGGAAATTTCTTTAGGCAAAGGATACCAATAGTAGCTCTGTTCCAAAGTTCCAGCGGGAACAAGGCGCGGTTCTTTAAACACATCCGTTGAACCTATAAGAATATCCGTCTCAAAATCCCGGATCTCTATTCTGTGTATGTAGATATTAAGTTTGCCGGTATTATATAGGCGCACGGAAAGAGGTGTATTGGGATCCGGCACAATGGATATTGCCACATAATCCTGTAAATCAATAAGCTTTCTGTTTACGCCTATTTGTACATAGGCAAAAACTAAAACTCCAAGCGCAACGAACATATCAACGCCGATGGCAAGTGTGGTATCTATATTCTTAGTAAGCAAATAGATGCCGTAAACGCCCAGTCCGGTTACAATAATCAATAATGTGAGGTCTGTCCTTTTCATGGTTAAAAAATGGGCATTTCCCCCATGGGATCAAAATATACTTCTTTTGTTTTAAAATCCCTTTTAAAATCCTTGGAATCATTTGTGTGGTTTCCCGTAACCATGCTTATCTGGGTTTCATTGGCTATTTTTAAAGCGCGCAATAGCCATAACGGAACGCCCATTGTGGGCTTGGATGATTTCATCGCTTCGCGGACCCGCTCAGTGGCTTCTTTTACGGTTATTACTTCCGGCCCGGCGACTTCATAAACCGAATTGTCTCCCGCGCCAAAACACGCGTCGGCAATGGCATCGGCCAAAACACTCGCCGAAACGGGCTGTACTTTATGGTAGCCCCCGTCAATCATAGGAATAAACAGCAGGCGGCGGGCCGGTTTAGCAATCATGGAATTAAAAGCGCTTCTCCACCCAAACATTATAGTGGGACGGAATATTGTCCAAGCGATACCCGAATTCATAATAATGTCGTCGGATTCCGCTTTTGTTTTAAAGTATTCTGTCGGGCCGTTTTTGTCGGCGCCCATAGTGCTTACCGATATTATTTTTTTTACGCCCGCTTCTTTGGCGGCATCCACAAAATTTTTAGTTCCTTCCACATAAACTTTTCTGAAAGTTATGCCGTGTCTTTTTTCGCTTGCAATGCCGACAAGGTTTACTATTACATCCGGTTTGAATTTTAAAACCGCCTCTTTAACGCTTTTTGTGTCTAATATATTTCCGATCAGAGTTTCGTATCCTTCCATAGGAATTTCTATATCGTCCAGCTTGCGCCTTATCATTACTCCCATGGAAACATTTTTCTGACTCAAGGCATGCAAAACATAATAGCCAAGAAAACCTGTTCCCCCCAATACCAAAACTCTTTTTTGTGTATTTTCCATATTACTTAAATTGTACCACAACAGTCCTGTCCCGCGGACCGTCAAGTTCGATAATTACAACCCTCTGCTTCTTTTGCCATGCTTCTTAATTTTTAGCGCACGCGTTAAATGTATTAACCTGGTTGTTGTATTCGGTTATACGTGCCGCGTTTTCCCTGGATAAATTATTATATTTTTCAACCAGCTCATTGTATTCATCAACTTTGGATTTATATATGGGGCCGGCTTTAGGGTGTGTATTTTCTAAATCTTGCTTTTTTTCTTCCAATTCTATTTTCCAGGCCTCAAGCTGAGCGTTATTGGCGCTTATTTGTGACTTCAAAGATTCATCGGGCTGTGGGCAATCGGATAAGGGTTTGGCAAAATGCTGAACCGCAAGCCAGATTTGGCGCCCTTCAAATTCTCCCCTTTTTACAGCCACCCCTATTTCGGTAAATTCCCGCTTTAAGATATTTTCTCTGTGGCCCGGGCTCGCCATCCACGCATCTACAAGCAAAGCGTCGCTTGCAAAATTTCCAAGCGCCAGATTTTCACCTATTAAAATAAAGGAATACCGCACTTCTTCCGCCAACTCTCCAACCCCTTTTCCCGAAGGCGAAATATGGGCAAAATATTGATTTTCAAACATATCGGCAACCTTCAAAGCAGCCGCTTCATTTAATTTAGAGTTCTCCCGCAAGGCGGGAAGCCCAAACTGCGTTCTTTGCGTGTTTGTCCACTCTATTACGCCGGAGCGCGTTAATGAACCCTGCCCCTCCTCGGGCCCCCGCAAAGGATCGGGAGCAAAAATCTGTCTTTGTATTTCTTCAGCAAAAAAATTTCTAACGCTTTCATTTACACCCGGCCACCACCCCTGAAAAGGCCCCAACAGTAAGATTGAAGACGCAAAAACAACTACCGCCAATGCGAATAATATCTTATGCTTCTTCATATTTAACATCGGGGCCAAGAGTGTTGGCATCTAATTTAACTTTGGTCAGGCGCATAATAATCGGACCGACTAATGTTGTAATAATGCTTAAAACAATAATAACCGTAACGAGTTCCTGCGAAAAAAGATTAAATTCGGAAGCCGTAATGGCAACTGCCAAGGTTGTGGTTAATTGGGGAATTGTAGAACCGCCAATAAGGATACTTTCTGTAGAGTTAAAGCCGTTAATTCTACCCCCTATCCAACCGCTAATAAATTTAACCGCTATGAACGATATTATTATTGAAGACAACAATAATATCGTTCCTTCTGTGTCAATAAATACTCCCAGGTTGGTATTAATTCCAACTAATACAAAAAATATTGGTATAAAAAATCCGTAGCTTATGGCCCTTATTTTACCCATAAGAATATCGCTTTTTATGGATTCGGCCAAAACGAGTCCGGCAAAAAATCCCGCGATAATGGCATGCAGGCCTATAAATTGAAAGAACACAACCGTTCCCAAAAGGATCACAAAAATCGCCTGGAGCTCCCATTCAAACAAGCTTGATTTTTCTCTTGAGAGCATGAAGAAAAATAATCTTATTTTTGGCAAAAGCCACCTTAAAGCAACAAGCACGGCGAACAAAAGAATATAAAATACAGGCAAAGGCAAATCTGTAAGAGGTTTTACAGATTGCAGAATTATAGAAAGAAAAAGCAAACTTACAATATCTTGTATTACAACAGAAGAAACAATGGTTTTTCCAAGTCGTGTATCTAGTAATTTATTGGCTTCGAGTGACGGTATTATAACGGCTACAGATGAAGATACAAATATTGTTCCGAGCAACAAAGATTCCATTAAACCATATCCGAAAAACATTCCCAATCCAAACCCCAGCGCAAAAGGTATCATTCCGTTTAAAAGCGACATGCGGGCAACCTCTTTTTTCATTTTTGCCAAGCTGGAGAGCCGCACCTCCAGACCTGCCATAAACATTAAAAATACAATGCCTATTTCCCCCAACAGATTTATTGTTTCGTCAGGCGTAAAAATATCCAGACCAAAAGGTCCTATTATCATCCCGCTTATTATAAGAGCCACCACCCACGGCATATGCACGCGCGAAAAAACCTCGGAAAAAAACAGGGCAACAAAAAGAATTAAAAAAAATGGAAAAAGTTCGGGCATGTATAATTGGGGTAAGAGTTTTCTTTCTTTATTGTACCAAAAAACCGCCCCGATGAGGCGGTTTTTTAAAATAACACGGTTAAATCATCTATATATATCAAATACGGGGTGTTTCGTGGTGCTGTTCAGATATCTTTTTTCTTACTTCGTGCGGATTAGCTATACTGCGAATGGCCATCTCTCTCGACTCCCCGGCCGTTTGAATATGAATATCTCCAAAATCCCAAAGCGTCGCAAGTATTCCTATAACTTCTATCTTTATGTCCTGGATGTTTTTTATCGAAGTTTCAGCAATATCACGCGCGAACAGCCCTCTTTGTTCAATATCTATAACACGCTTATTGGTAACAATTAGAACATCCAGATAATAATTGGTCCAAAATATAAAGAATATTATCCACAAAATAAGGAACCATCCGGCAAATGCAAAAACAATCAGAGGCATTACGGGCGCAATAACTTCATATGATAACGCCGAAACAATCCATATAAAAACAAGTGCGGGAACCACTGCGGCAAAAAATAAAACAGAACTCTCGCTGGCAATTATGTACCAGTGCCGTCTTTTTTGCAGAATTATTTTTTCACCTTCTAAAAGTTCAATCATAAAAAATTATTTTATAAACAATAATAAAGAAACGCCCATGACCGCGAACAGGAATATTGAAACAGAAAAATAAAAAATGTAAAGAAGTTTTGTTTCGCGCTTGCTTATCCCATAACTTCCCCAGTGATGAATAAACGCCCAGCTTGCAACAATGAAAAAAACCGCCACGATCGCGGCAAAAACATATGCTGAATTATTAACAATATCTTTCGTTAAAAAATTATTTATTATGTCTTGTATCATATGTTTTTGCTATATGGCTGTACGCTCTTTTTAGAACATCCTTTGCTTCATCGAATGTTATGGATTCCATTACTTCATCAAAGGTTGCCCATTTATAATTATACAATTCTTCTTTTTGGATCTTTATGATTTGAGAGTGATTTATAAATCCCAAAAAGTATTTTACTGTTTTGTTTATATCCTCCCCTTCCCTGTTAAAAAAATATTTTTCCGCAATCCCTTTCTCGTCTACAATTTCAACATTTTGTATCCCTGTTTCCTCCTTAAACTCTCTTAAGGCCGCTCCCAAATCGGTTTCTCCTTTTTCTTTGTGTCCTTTTGGAAAAGACCAATGCGCGCCTCCACCGTTGGCCGACAAATGCTGAACGATTAGGAACTTATAAGTGCCGCCTTCTTTTGTAAACGGAATTATGCCGAAAGATTGATCTTTCATTATATTGTATCCAAATAATCGGGAGTTTCAAACCTGTAATTTTTGTATTTTATTTTTTTCCCAAATATATACGCAAGAATAACTCCCGAAGCAAAACCGGCGATATGAGACATAAAGGCCGTGGATTCGGTTGTGTACAAAAACAAATAAGCCGCCTGTAACACAAACCATATCCAAATATACCAAAATGCCGGAAATTGAAATTTTGCCTTGGGACCAAAAACAACATGTATTTTGTTTTCGGGAAGCAGTACTATATAAGCCCCCAATATGCCCGAAATAGCTCCCGACGCTCCCACCAGCGGAGTAAGAGATTGTCCGGCCACCAGGTAAACATGCGCCAAGGCGGAGAGCACTCCGGATATAATAAAAAATAAAAAAAAGTTTACCCTTCCCATGTTATGTTCGACATTGTCTCCAAAAATATATAAAAACCACATATTGCCTAAAAAATGCAAAACACCTGTATGCACAAACAAGTAAGTAATTAAAGTGTAAAGATTTTCTCCTGACACGATATCGGCAGGAACTACCGCCAGATTACGAAACATATCCGTAAAACTAAAATCATTCAATGCCGCACTTAACACAAGAGTTGCGCCAAATATTATAAAATTAACCCATAAAAGTATTACGGTTATGTATGGTTTTTTGTGAGTATGGTATTCGTCGAAATACGGAAACGGTATTGGAAAAAATGACCACCACATACAATTGGTTCTTTATACTCATCTATTATACCCTTCTGCGGCACCAAAAAGAAACCTCGGTTTCCCGGACGGATATTTTATCCACAAAATAATATTGACGACTTTGGCCGTTGTGATAGTATGTACTAAGAATAAGGGCTAATCGTTCTCGTCCCTTGTTCACAAACACAGGTCTTGGGTGGGAACCGAGACAGACAGGACTCGCCACCGGCTTCTCCGGGGCGAACCAAAATAGTTCTTTTTTACTTTTGTTCTTTACAAAAACAATTTTACGGCCTGCAAAGACAGGCACTTTTTATCCGTTTCATTGAGAGCGCTCTCAACTAGTACTAGTACCTTGATAAGCCCCGTGCTTATTTGTTTGCCCCAAATAAGAAGGGGCTTTTTTTTTATGATAAAAGCCCCGCTTGTGCAGGGCTTTGTTTAATAACCAAGATGTTTTTCCAGCTGATGAAGCACGCGCTGGTATTCATGGCTTACGCGCGGAAAACGGACTCCGTTTTCCGGGTTATGCCTAAAGACAAAGAACCATAAAGAGGAACGAATATGATGATTCCTATTCGCGCGTATTTTTTATCAGAGAAAAAATTACGATATCTTGCGTCTCCAAAGTAAAAACGCAGATTCGGCACTTCTTGCGTATACGGTCTGTCGGATAACTCTCTTCTTTTGACAAGAGTTGGCCCGTAGCTGGGAACAGCAAGAACACTGTTCGTGCTCGCAAGACCATTTTCGACAGGCCTCTCGAACTTTAAGTCGAGCGAGTAGGCGGTTCTCTCCAAGGCGTCCAGAATTTCTGAACCCCCCTTTTTCCTTTGAGAGTGTGTGGATCATCTCCTGCTCCTTTTTGCTCAAGCGTCCAGAAGTTTTGTTTTCACCAGAAGAGCAACCAATATTCCGATTGTATTGGCCACTATGTCGTAAACCATATCCGTTTTTCCCACATACACATCTATGTAAAACTCCTTAAACAGGCCTAAAAGAAAAATGGCTCCCACGGCAGCTACTGCCGCTGTAACTGGGGGTAAGGAAAATATTTTGCGCGCCGCAATATAGAATATAAAAAATCCTATAAAACTTACCGAAAAATGCAAAAAATAATCCCAGGGATGTTTCAGCATCCATCTGGGAAATATGTGCTCTATAAATATTGTTATAAACGAGCTTACCCAGTCCCTCAATTTTCTATCCTCTTTTTCTTGGCATATTATAAATCATAGCGGTAATTTGGTCAAGATTTTTATTGCTAAACGGTAGTAATGTGATAGGATAACTTCAGAACTTTAAAATAAAAAGGAAGGGAGGAAGACCTTGTCAATAATGAGACGTATTTTAATACTGCTCATATCGGCATCCTTGCTTCTGGCGCTGATTTTGGTAAAAAGTGATGTTAACACTCCGGGCGAATTTGATCCGCTTGCGAGCGCAAGAAGCAACCCGGCCGGCCAATGGGTAGGCTCAAATGAGAGATTATATCTGCTACACGGAATAACCGTAACTTTTGATTATCAATTGTCTTACGAAGACAAAAAAGAATGGATAGCCCTTTTGCAGACATCTTTAGAACTTTTGCCTCCGGACCTCATACAAAAATTAGACGGTCTTCTGATAAGCTTTAACACCGGAAACACATGCAGAGAAGAAAACTTTTTGGGATGTTTTTATTATAGAAGCTTCGCCATTTACATAGGTACACAGAAATTTAAAGACCCCACAAATGTTATCGCGGTTACCCTGCATGAACTGGGCCACGCGATTGACCACCGATTGGCGCCAGGACGTGCTATGTTCCAGGGATTGCGCCAAAACCGGTCTTTCCCCACCGCTTACGCCAAAACTAACGCCCTTGAAGATTTTGCCGAATCCTTCTTTATGTACATAATGTACCCTGAATACCTGAAAAAGCATGCAACGGCCAGATACAGATTTTTAAAGAACAACGTATTTAACGGATTTGAATATAAAAACAGCTACCCCCTGACGGTATTTTTGAGAATAAAATTGCACCTTAAATAAATACACCCCTCTTTCGGGGGTGTATTATTTTATTGTGCCAAGCGTTTAAATTTTTGGGCAGCTTCTTTTACTTCTTCTAGTGCCGGCATCAGAGCTATTCTCACATATCCGTATCCGGGATTTATTCCTCCAGCACATTCATCCGATATCAAACTTCCGGGCGTAACAACTATACCCGGTTCTGTTTCCAAAAGCTTTTTGGCAAATTCCATATCACTGCCTTTTACTTTTTGCCATATGTAAAAAGTGGCTCCACTGTTCCCTGTTTCAAAGCCTCCCTCCTGCAAAGCAGACAGAAGGATATCGCGTTTTTCTTGATAGATCCGGCGCATTTTTTCAGCATGTTCATCATCGGCAAGCGCGGCTATTCCCGCTTCCTGTACAATGCTTGGCGTGCCGGAATCTATATTGGTTTTAAGGTCTTTGAAAATTTTTACTATATTTTCATCTCCACAAACAAAGCCAGCTCTGTAACCGGTCATATTGTTGCGTTTTGATAAAGAATAAAACGCAATCACTCCTTCGCGCGCCACTTCCAATATTGAAGATGGTTTTTCATCAAAATAAATATCTATATAGCAACCCTCGTCAGCCGCTACTATAATATTATTTTTGTGCGCCCAATCCAATAATCCTTCGTAATATTCCCGCGAAGCTACAGCTCCGGTTGGAGAATTTGGATAGTTTATCCAAATTATCTTTGCCTTTTGCGCGATGTCTTGTGGAATGGATTCGTAATCAACCAAAAATCCGTTTTTCTCCAGCAAGGGTACATAATAAGGCTCGCCTTCTGCAAAAATTGTTCCTGTTTTCATGGGCGGATATCCAGGAGAGGGACAAATAACAATATCTCCGGGGTTCACAAATCCTTCGGGAAAATTGAATATCGCTTCTTTTGAGCCGATGTTTGAAGAAATTTCTTTTTCGGGGTCAAGTTCAACACCAAATCTTTTTTGCATATAATTTGCCGCAGCTTGCCTAAAATCCTTACTGCCTATGTAACTGGGGTAACCGGTTGAAGCATGCTTGCGCCCGAATTCGCTTAATCTTTCTATTACAAAATCCGGAGCGGGCTCCGAAGGGTCCCCCACTCCAAAATCAATTATTTTAACGCCCTTCTGGCGCAATTCTTCAACTTTGTTGCTGATATCGGCAAACGCGTACGAGGGCAATGATTTTAATCTTTTGGATGGTTCTATATTCATCCCGTTAGTAGTTACTACTGCGCAGTCCTGTCGCAATAAAATGCTACAGCGGTAATTATTGTTAATTTTAATATTATTTCAATGAATGACCCGTTAGGGTAACTACTAACGGGATTCATATATTTGTTCCTCTGTACAGATCTTCTACGGTTTCCGATGTCCTTATCTGTTTTAGGTTTCCGTTTTTTTCTATTAAATACTCAGCGTGTCTTAATTTTCCATTGTAATTGTGGCCCATTGCCCTGGCGTGTCCTCCGCAATTATGGATTATTACAATATCCCCCCTTTTGCATGCCGGCAGCTCTCTGTCCTTTCCAAATTGATCATTATTTTCGCAAATCGTTCCCACAACCGAAACCAATTCTTCTTGTTTGTCGCCTCCATCCAAAACAGAAATATGATGGTACGCCCCGTAAATTGAGGGTCTCGGCATATCGTTGCTTGCCGCGTCTATGCCGACAAATTTTTTGTAGCTGTCTTTTATAACCTGCACACGGCCAACAAGCCAACCGGCATCAGCGCAAACATACCGGCCTGGTTCGGCCATAAGAACCGGCTCGCGTATTTGTAAATCATTGCATTTTTTATCAACCGCCTCTCGTATTCCCGATGCCACTCTTTCTAAATCCAAACTTTTTTCTTCAGGGCGGTAAGGCACTCCAAATCCTCCCCCTATGTTCATAAACTCTATTTCTATACCTGTTTTTTCCTTTATATTTGCTATAGTATCAAGCAACCTGCCCACGATTGCGGGAAAATATCCTTCATCCAGCACATTACTTCCGGTCATCATGTGTATGCCAAAATGCTTGGCTCCCATATCCTGTGCTTTTTTGTAGGCATCGGCAGCTTTTTCGTAAGGTATTCCGTATTTTGCGTCGGGACCCGCCATTATCAAACTTTCGTATTCTCCTTTTCCCATGCCCGGGTTTATGCGGAACGAAAGTTTTTCGGGTACGCCTATTTCTTTCAAAAAGTCCAGTTGAGAAACGTCATCCAAGTTTATTGTAAACCCGGCATCTTTTGCCATTTTGAGTTCATCGGCTCCAAGATAATTTCCCGTGTGCATGCCGGCAATTCCCAGTTTTTGCGAAATCCAAACCTCGCCCGCGCTTGAAGCGTCAAATAAAAACCCCTCATCAGCGATTATTTTTAAAACATCGGGGTTTGGGTTTGCTTTTACCGCAAACAATGGCTGGAAAGACGGAAAATATTTTCGGAATGTATCCCTAAACCTGCCTGCGTTCTCGCGAAGCCGTTTTTCTTCATAAATAAAGAACGGGGTTTCGAATTTCTCCACCGCCTCTTTTATTGAACTTTCAGGATAATAAATTACATCTTGGTTCATGTCCTATAAAATTGAATTTGTTACTACTAAATTTCTGATAGATACGGATGTGCGAATATTGTTTTTAAGGATTCTCGGAGGCGAAGCGGGCTTGGTTCGCGCGCAAGCGCGGCCGCGAGCCGAGAGGGAGAGGCTGGTTTTCGCTGGAAAAACCAGACCTCGGTCGTTAAAAATAATATTCGCACATCCGTACACCCTGCGCGCCTTTTGTTTAGACTTAGATAAGACCGTAATCAGAAATCATTTTATTCAAAACTTCTTTTGAAGCGTCTGTTGGCTCGCACATGGGCAAACGATACGCCAGCTTGCAAAGCCCCATTTTATACAAGCAGTACTTTGTGGGAACGGGATTTGTTTCTATAAATATTTTTTTAAACATATCGCTTAGCTCTCCGTTCAACTCCTCCGCCTTGTCCATTTGGCCGCTCAATCCATATTTAACCAACTGCACAACTTTTTCGGGAACGATATTGCTTGCAACGGAAACTATTCCGTCTCCGCCGGCCTTCATCAAATCCAGTGTCATGCCATCGTCGCCGCTTAAAACCACAAATCCTTCGGGTCTTTTTTCTATAACCTCTTTTATCTGGTTAATATCGCCGCTGGCTTCCTTAACCCCGATTATATTGGGGTGTTCGGCCATCTCCATAAGCAAATCCGTCTCTATGTTCAGAGCCGTTCTGCCCTTTATATTGTAAACGAACAAGGGCAAGCCAACATCGGCAATGGCGGCAAAGTGCGCTTTTAGTCCGGCGGGCGTGGGCTTGTTGTAATAAGGCGTTACAACCAAACAAGCGTCGGCACCTGCTTCTTTGGCGGCTTTTGTGTATTCCACCGCATGCTCTGTGGAATTGCTTCCTGTTCCGGCCATTACCAGCACTTTTCCTTTGGACTCTTCAACCGTTATTTCGTACAACCTGGTCATTTCGGCAAGCGAAAGCGTGGGAGATTCTCCTGTGGTACCCACGGGTACTATCCCTGTAACACCACCTTCTATTTGTCTTTGCACTAATTTACGGAAAGATTGTTCATCCAAACTGCCATCTTCGTTAAAAGGAGTAACAATAGCCGTCCATGTTCCCGCGTATTTTGTTTTTTCCATATTTTTTTGCTCGGGCTTCACCCTCGCTTAAACGCGGATAATGCGGATTAGGCTGATAAATGCGGATAGCGTTTAAAAAGTATCAGCATAAATCCGCTTAATCTGTATAAATCTGCGTGAATAGCGAACGAAGTGAGCGTTAATTATTATTTAAAAAATCTTGCATTTCAAAAAAACCTTTTTTGCCTTTTAGCCATTCGGCCGCTTTTACAGCACCCAAGGCAAAACCGTCTCTGCTTCTTGCTTCATGCGTAATTAGAATTCTATCGGCCGCCGAATCAAATCCTATTGTGTGGCCAAAGTTTACAGCCCCGCCTCTTACAGAAGAAAAATGGATTTCTTCGTCTTTGCGTTTGCGGTCCAGCTTATCTTCAACGGCCGAGGTTTTTCTTTCTATATTATCAAGCAATATTTTTTCCAAGGTTTTAGCGGTTCCCGAAGGGCTGTCCGCTTTATTGTAATGGTGTATCTCGTGCCCCCACACATCGTATTCATCAAATTTATCCATTTGTTTGGCAGCCGCTTCCACCACTTTAAAATATATATTTACTCCTATGGAAAAATTAGAGGACCAAAGAAAGCCAATTCCTTCCGCTAAATTTTTTGCTTCCTGAAGTTTGTCATACCACCCCGTTGTACCCACAACTAAATTAACCCCTGATTCTTTGCAAATCCTTATGGTGTCCAAAACCGACTCGCCCGCCGAAAAATCCACCGCCACATCGGCGTCCGACAAAGCCTCGGCATTCGGAACTAAAGCTGCGGCTTCCGGAGCTTTGGGATCTATTATTGAGACAATTTTATGTCCTCTTTCTTCCGCCACTCGCCGCACAACAGAGCCCATTGAACCATATCCTATAAGCGCGATATTCATCCCGTTAGTAATTACTGCTTGCGCAGTTTTAATTTATGTATATTTAAACGAATTAACTACTTGTCTTTGTTGCACTTGGTTTAGTGAACCCGTTAGGGTTATTACTAACGGGATTCATATGTTTATCATTGATTTATACATATTATTTATCAATACGTCAATTCGACGCATAAAATAAGAATCAGTTGATTACCGTGCCTTCAAATTTTTTGCCGTCCAAAAACCTATTCAGATTTTTTAAATTTGTTCCGCGTAAAACAACGCATGAAATTTTTTTCTTCGCGGCAAACTCTGTTGCCACGGGATCAACGGGACTTCCCATTCCCGGATACCATATTTTAGACGGCAAAAGTTTGGAATATCTTTTCCAGCTGATCCTTTTCAACGGCCGCGCATTTTTATGCGTTTGTATATCGGCGTCATACACATTAGAAATTTTTGTGGCCACCACTACCCGCTTCGCGCCAAAACGATGAGCCAGGCGAAAAGCGATATAATCCGTGCTCCATCCGGGACGCCATCCGGAAGCTATAAAAAGCGAATATTTTTTAAGATCGCGCTGGGTTATCGGTTTTTCAGGATCATCCAAAACGATCGGATACGCCATACCATTAAATATCGTCCGCAAAAGATGTGCGTTGAGGCGAGTGGAATGTATTCCGAGCCAATCTTTGTCCTCATTAGAAATATTTACGATTGAAAAAGCCGCCCTTTGGTAATTCCTAGCCACAGAGCCGCCTCCCACCACAAAAATAAATTTCTCTCCGCTCTCTATACGTTTTTGAGTAAAATTCCTAAGCCGCCTCAAGTACCCCGTTTGTATTTTTCTTGAAATTATAATTGAGCCCCCAAGAGCCACAACGGAAAAATTTTCTTTTTTATACATACCGTCTTTAGACAAGTCCCCCGACTTATCGGGGGACGCATCTTGAGGGAGTATGTTAGAAATTTGGTTAAAATTGGAGCCCCACACCGCATATATAAAATGGACCTTGAGAACAAAAGAATGAACCGGATGCGATGAATGACGACGAAGGAGTATAGATATATACTTCAAGGAGGAATGAAGAAGCAGACGGTTTATTCTTTTGTTCCCCGAAGGGCGGGTGAATTTTGCAAATCTTCTTCGTTGCTCGTCGCTCGCGATGCTCTGGCATCGCCACACTCCTCGCGCCTCGAATATTCATCAAAATTCACTCCGTCAAGTCGATTTTATATGTGCGGTGGGGGGCTATAGTGGGTGTCCGCAACACTGTTCCAAGGAACTGTGTAATATAGAACTCCCTTTGAAAACTACTTTAGGCCAAATTTATATTCATACAACCCTCATACACATTATATCATGCAAACCACAGATTCAAACTCTAAACACGCACATCGATGTGCGTGTTCGGGGTTTGAGTATTTACGGTTCTCTGCTGCTATAGAATATGTAGGTTCCGCTTTGAATATCAAACCACACAAGATGCACCACATCGTCTGTGCCTATTGCCATCTCGGGCTGAAAAGACCTGCCCGGTACATTTGAAATGATCTGTATGTCCTGCCATTGAGTACCATTATAGTTTGTATATTTTATATTGTAATTAATGGTCCCTATGACCCCGTCACTCCATGCAATATGGGGATTGTCGTTGGAATCAACGGATATTGTGGATGCCCAAGAAGTACCGGCGCTGTTGGATATATTTTGAGAATCTTGCCATGAGGAATTGGCGTATTTGCTGTAATATATCTCTCCGTTGCCGGATATATTATCTGTCCACGCAAGATGAATATTGTCATTTTTGTCTATGACAATTGATGGGGCGTCTGGATGAACAATTCCTGAGCCGTGCGTATCAAAAATCTTGACGGGAGAGACCCAGTTCCCGCTGATATTTTTTGTATAATAAAGGCCTTCCGCCCGTAGAAGATTGGGCTGTTCATACCATATTGCATGCAGGTTATTTTGGTTATCCGTTGCAATTATGGGAGAGAGGGATAAAGAAGAAGAATTGGATATGTTTTGAGGAGTGGACCATGAACTGCCGTTGAATTGCGTATAATATATCTCTGTTGGAGTTACGCTTACATAGAACTCCTCCCATACAATATGAGGGTTGCCGGCGCTGTCGAGGGTAATAGAGGGCCAGGTGGAATTAACCGAAGTGTTGGATACATTCAGAGGAGTTGACCAGCTGGATCCATTGTATCTGGAATAAAATATTTCTTGGTTGTTTTCTTCTACTACCGCAGACCACGCAACGTGTATGCTTCCGCTGTCGCTTTGCGTTATGTCTATTGTAAGTTCCGGGGGGTTGCCCGCGGCATGCAGGACTCCCGATATGTCCTGAGGAGATATCCATGACCGGTCTGTGTTTTGTTTGCTGTAAAATATATTAGTGCTGGAGGGCGTAGAATTATACCATACAACGTGGGGTATATTGTTTTGGTCTGTGTCTATGTCGGGAAAGGAGCCTGTTATTGTCGATACGGTTTCGGGAGTTGACCATTGTTGGGATACTGGTTCAAGACCCAACCTGTCTAAACAATCTTCCCCTTGAGGAAAATCCGATAGGGTTTGTGACAATAGTGCGTTATAGAATGTTGTGTTGGTACTCAATTTAGCATCCAATACGCTGAGCATATCTTCCACAAAAACTTCCTCATCATCTCTGGTGCCCACAAAGCAATTCGTTCTAAAAATTACTGCGTGCAAAAGTTCATGAACAAGTGTCCTGGATGAATTATTTAAGATATTTCCGACAAAAAAGTTGCGATTTATAAAAGCATTGACATGATGTGCTCTGTGCAACACATGGGTATCATTATCAAGTATCACCACATAATGATCCGTGATACCATCTCCGTTCTCATCATAAGGAGTTGTGGTGAAAAATTGTGCACCCTTTCTGGGGAAAAATATTACGGCATTTAAGCCTGGGGTTATTAGAAGCTCAGAGACATCTTTCGTACCTTCAATATACATGTCATGATCTTTTAAAGCATCCATTAGATCGTCCACAATAACTCCTTGATCTGCCAATTCTGTTAACAAATCATGCGACCCAAGAACAGCTTCCTCGTTTGCACCAAACGGCCCCAGGAACTTGATTGATCCTATACCAAGCACAAAAGCGCCTTCGGTGCCTTGAGAAAAACCACTGATAATATCTTCGGGGGTTGCTATTGATTCGTAGACATCTCCCTCAAAATCAACCTCGGGTGTCAGGGTACCAAATTGTTCAATTAAAAATTCTTCGAATAAACCCAGAGTTGGCTGTGCAGATATTACCTCAACTTCCACGGGCAATGGTTTGGCAAGATGTTTTTGTTTGTCGATTTTTTTTGTAAGCACCCTTCCCATAAATTTTTCTATGGCACTTAATTTTTCTGTAGCATTGATCTGAATAACGCCATCGAAAGTTCTCAACGGCGCATCAGTCGGCATTGCAACACTCAAGATTATTGTATTTTCTTCACCAGCCCGTATTAAATCTAGGTTGCCCGATTCTACATCAATAAAAGGTTCTATTTCTGGGGCGATTCTAAATTCAACATTTTCCAAATCCTTAGAACTTATGAATGTCGCCTCAATACTTTTTAATCCACCTGGGAAAACATGAACTTTTATATTTTCCGGTTCCCAAGAAATTGTAGGGAATTTCCTGCAAAAACTGAAAGAGAAACTAGCCCTGTCGAAAATAGAATAACTATTAATATCTTTTTATGGATTAAACGCATAAAAATTTAAACTATGACTAAAAACGAAACAATTAAAAATATAAACAAGATCTCATAAACCAATAAAGATAAAGCATTTTTTTTGCCCCAATTCTTACCAGTAATAATTAGGGGTAATATGAAGGTCACAAAAGAAATCCAAAACACATAAGGAGGTATGGGTCGGGTAATATCCGTTTGTATATAAACAAAGCGGTGTAGATAGTAATCCAGTTCAGCCAGGCTGAAAAAAATTAAAAGAGTAATATCCGCCCATATTAATCCGAACAGCGCATTCTTTGGATTAAAAAACGAATATTTTTCCCCTTTTTTAAACAAATCCATATACACATTATATCACTTCTGGCATTTAGGACAAAAGTATGTTCCCCGCCCGGCTACTTTTATATATTTAACTTGCGAGGAACAGCGCCTGCATTTTTGCCGTTTATATATCTTAAATTTATTTTGATAATTTCCCTTTGAACCATCGGGGTGCAGCCAGTCGCTCATGCTTGTTCCGCCATAACGCAAAAGATCGACTAAAATCTTTTTCATGCTTTTGTGCGCCCCTCTTAGCTGGGTATCTGTAAGGTCACAAACTTTTGCGGCGGGATTTAAGCGCGCGTGCCAGAGCGTTTCGTCGCATGCTATGTTTCCGAGCCCCGCTATTTTATCCTGCCTCAACAAAAAAGATTTTACAGAAGCACGGCCCGCGCCTTCAAACACTTTAACAAAATCCTTTTCGTTTATTTTCATGGCATCCTTGCCCAATTTTTTTATATATGGCTGTTGTCCAAACCATTTTTCCGACCCGTACCAAACAATGCCGAATTTTCTGGGATCAACAAGAGAGAAGCTTTTTTTGTTATCCATTTCAAAAATAAAATGGCTGTGCTTGCTTGCAACATGGCTGTTATTAAAAGCAATGTGCCCGCTCATCCTCTGGTGTATTCCTATCACTTTTCCGCCCTTGATGTTTAGCACGACAACCTTTCCTTTTCTGGACATGCCGGTTATTTCTAAATTTTTAAGAGACGGAATCCCTCTTTGCCATATTTTCTTTTCCGAGACAAAGCCGCGGGGGCAGTCCGTTGTAAACTTTAAAATGCGCCTGCCTTTCAGGGCCGGCGCTAATTTTTGTCTTGTTATTTCCGCTTCTATTATTTCAGGCATGGTTTAAAAAAGTAAGTAGTAGGTAGTGGCGAAGGCGATACGGTTATATTCAACTTCGGAACCCTTCGGAGCCCGAGCGGGCACGGTTCGAGCGAAGCGAGAGAGCGAGGGCGAGAAAGAGCGCAAAATCCGCGCTGGGGATTTTGACGCTGTGTTCTGAAGTGAATATAAGCGTGGCGCCCGCCGAAAATGGTCATGTGTAAAACTGCGAAAATGCTACTCAATTAACCCGTCCAGGTTTACGTCGTAAAGTATCTTATCCTGTACGAGATTGTATCTTACCAACTCATCTTCCCCAAACCAAAGGTCGATTTCTTTTTCCGCCTCCTCTTTTGTTCCGGAAGCATGCACCACATTGCGCACCGCCCGTCCATCGGCATCGGCCATCTGATAAGAATCCAAAACAAAATCTCCGCGAATTGTACCGACATCGCTACTTAAGGGCTCGGTTGAACCCACCAACTTACGCACAATTTCCACGGCATGCGCGCCCTGCCAAACCATGGCGACCACCGGTGCCGAACTCATAAAATTTACCAATTTTTCCAAAACCTTTTCACCGGCCTCAATTGGATCCTGCATAGGCGGTTCCATTCCTTTCTTTTTGTAGCTTTCTATGCTTTTTTCTCCCACATTCTTTTTCCATTCGGGATTAACCGTATAATGCTTCTCTACAATATCCTTCGGCGCAAGCAAAATCTTTAAGCCGACCAGTTTTAATCCGACTCTTTCATATCGGGCTATAACTTCCCCGATCAAAGACCGCTGAACTCCGTCCGGCTTTATTATTACAAATGTTTGTTCTTCTTTAAAATGTTTTTGTTCCATTATAGATAAAATATCACTTCGAATTGCGAAGCGCAATATTCAAAAACTATCCCCGTAGCTATACAAAGAAATATCGCCGTTCAAATCGTTGCGCAAAATTTTCGCGCCGGCGGCCGAGATTCTTTCCAGAACCGCGGGGTGCGGATGGCCGTATCTGTTTTCACCAACTTGTATTACGGCCAAATCTGGATCTACTTTATTTAAAAAGTATTGCACCGTTGATGTGTTGCTCCCGTGGTGAGCAACTTTCAAAACATCGCTTTTTAAATTTACGTTACCTGTGGCAAGAGCATACTCAGCGTGTTTTTCTATATCGCCTGTTAATAAAAATGAATCGTCTTTATATGTAAGTTTAACTACGACAGAAAGATCATTGTCGCCAGAAGTATCTATAAATTGTTCTGTTGGAGAAACAATCAACATCTCCACATCTTTATCTAAAACAAATATGTCTCCGGCTCTTACAACATAAATCGGAACATCCTTTTCCTCGATTAGTTCCCAAAACCTTGCGGATAAATCCGTATTTGATTTTGTGGTGCTTACCAAAATTCCTCCGATTTTAAAATTCTCAAGAACGGAAATGAGCCCGCCCATATGATCGGCGTCCATATGCGTTGCCACAACAAGATCTATATCTCTGTCGTAAAAAGGCATATTTTGCGAAATTTTTTCCAAAATAGGAGAATCGGGGCGGCCTCCGTCTATTAAAACCTGTCTTTTGCTTGGAGTATTTATAAAAATAGCGTCCCCCTGCCCTATGTTTAAAAAGTGAATTTCGAGCGCGCCCGACGGCGCTGATACAAAGGCAAGCGAACATACCAAAACAGCAAAAAAACCTAAGGTTAATAATATATATTTTTCTTTTTTAGAAAATATTTCTTTCATAAGTTAAAACAAATCAACCACAAGCCAAATATAACTTGAAAACACCCAGGCGGGTGCCGCTAAAACGGCTGCCACAACTCCCCCCGCCATACCGCCGATTACCGAAACAAAACCAGCGATTAAAACAAATGGCAAAAGCGGAACCACAAGCAAATTTGTTATCGGAGATACAAGCGAAAAGTTTCCAAAATTATAAAAAATTATGGGAAAAGTAAGGGCCTGTGCGGATAAAGTCATTGCTATAACCGAAATAAAACCGAATTTGCCTTCCGCAATATAGCCCGCGACGGCTCTGTCCTTTGTTATTTTACGCCCGGTTGTTATTTCAACCGAATATTTTTGCAGTTTTTTAAAAAATATTTCAATCCGCTCGGAAAATAAAAGTATTCCGGCAACAGCCAAAAAAGACAACTGGAAACCTACATCGTATCTGGCTATATACGGATTAAGCAAAACCATCACGGCTGCTGCCGCCAAAAGCGCGCGCCACGAAGAATTCGGCCTTCCAATAAATTGAGCCACGAATAAAATACCCACCATTATTCCGGCGCGCACAGCCGAAGCGGGGGCGCCTATCATTATTATGTAAAACGCCATAACGACAAGCACTAAAATGCTTGCGTGCTGGCGCCACATTCCCAAAGCAAGAAACAAAAAGAACAGCATGGAAGATATAACCGCTATATGCAGTCCGCTTATGGCTGCGATGTGGCTAAGCCCGGCACCAGCCAAGCCGTCCTTGTCGGATGCGGATAACCGGCTCTTATCACCCAACAGCATGGCCGAATACAGCGAATTTTGCGGAGGAAGCAGAGATGTGTCAATTCCTTTTTGCAATTTATCGCGTAAAACAAAGGCGAAATAAAAGAGATCTTTTTGGGAATCGCGTGTTTTTTCTATTTCAGGGTCATACATTTCGTAAGCTATTCCTTCTTTTGCCAAATAACCCGCCCAATTAAAATCTTCGAAACTTTTTGGCTCTCTTGCGGTTCCTGTCACTTTTATATATTCTCCGTAAGCATACCCGGCCTTAACATCTTTAACGCTTATTCTTACGCGAACGGTCTCACTTCCGCGTTCCGGCAAAGGTTCAACTATTAAAATTGTTTTATCGGGGCGCTTGTCGGGATATTCAACTATCTTTCCTTCAAAAGCCGTTTCAAATTCCTTGGGCGCGGAATTTTGGGGAACTTTATAAAAAATAAAAGCCCCCGCCACAACAGCAAGGCACATTATTGCCAAAATATTTTCCTTTCTCATCCCGTTAGTAATTACTGCTTACGCAGTTTTAATTTATATGTATTTAGATAAATCAACTACCTATATTTACTGTACTTAGTTTGGCAGACCCGTTAGGGTAATTACTAACGGGACTCATCCCAATAATACTAACAAAATAAAAGCCCCCGAGGCAACGGGGGCTTTTATTTTCCATCAAAAATTATTTTAAGATTCTTCATGTTCGTGCTCGTGTTTATCGCCGGCGGATTCGGCAATCTCTTCTATCTCGCAGGTTCCGCCGACACATGCCAATTCTTTTGCGCCTTGGGTGTTATCGTCTTTTTCATATCCTACTATTTGGGAAAAATCTATTTCCGGAATTAAAGAAACAAGTTCGTTATATTTTTGCTCCGTAATTTCTTCGTACGGCGCAAGAGCATAGTGGTGATCGTCCCGGGGAAGGAACGAAAGGCCGCCCAATATATCCCAATTCTCGTACAGCCAGTTTGCCGTTTTTATCCATTCGTCGTCCCCCACCGAAACTGTCACAGAAGGGTTATGTTCCGTAAAGTTCTGCTTAATATCTTTCCAGTGTTTTAACTGGTCAAGCGCGGTTAAATCATTTTTTGTGACGGCGTTATCGGGGGCTTTAACGGGAAATTCCAAAACAAAAGTGGTCGCGTTTTGTTCGTCCTGTCCGATTTCGGGCTTATAAGGAAATTTTTGGTCACGCAACATGTGGAATAAAGCATCGGTGGCCGAAATTCTTACCCGGCGAATATAGTACTTCGCGTGTCTTGGGTGCATTCCGCTGGCCGAATCCACCAGTTGAGAAACGGTTCCCGACGGCTTAACGCAGGTTATTGCCGTTGAAGGATTTATTTTCATCTTTTTGGCGTAATATTCATTAACTTTTATCGCCTCTTCTTTTAATTTTCTAAGAATATCCACATCACGGGACGCGGGCGAATCCCACTGCCCGGTCAACGAAACCCCCAGCAATCTTTCTTCTTCGCAATTATTTTTCCACTCCTTTGAAAGATACGGAAAATCGGTAAGCGAGGATTGATAAGTGCCCAGTATCGTTGCTAAGCGCACTTTGCGCAAAAGAGATTGTTCTGTATCTTGGGCACGGCATACAACTTCGGATAAATTACAAAATTGCTTGCTTCTCAAAACAATTTCTCCGCAAGGATTTGTGCCGCTGTTTGCCCAATGTGGGGCAAAAACATTCCACCTACGCTCGGGCAATTGGTGCTTTAGGCCGGCCCTGTTAAATATCCCGCGCTCGCCTGTTCCGGCTTTTGCCAAGGACAGCCACTCTTCCATAAATTCCTGGGCGGTGGGCTTGCGGGTATATGCGGCAGAGTTATTAGCCATTTGCCGTTGGGGTTCAAAAAGATAAAACTTGCCGTCTTTAGCGTGGCGCATTTCTTCGTCGTCCAAATCGGATAAAGATATAAGAGCACTGCGGCGCACTCCGCCGGCCACAACCACTTCTCCTATTTTGCAGATTACATCGTGAACATCTATGTTGCGGAGCCTTTTCCCCTGTCTTTCTAAAATGCTTTTGCGGGTAAAGTCCAAAAGTGAACGCAGAGGTTCGGGACCGGAACTTTTTCCGCCCATTGTCATCAGCCGGGCACCCGCCGGGCGGAGCCGGGAATAATCAAACTCCACATCTTTTCCTTCATACCAGGCCTTCAGACCCGCGGTCAGGGCGTCTCCCCAGCCCTCTTTGCTGTCTTCTATAACATATGTTTTTAGTTTTTCTCCCGTTTGCGGTTTAATTATCGGGAGCTGTTGCACATTATGGCTTTCAACCGAAAAGCCCACTCCTGTTCCGCACATGGATAGGTACATAATTTCGGCAAAATCCTCCAGCCGGCTTGGCGCTATAAACGAACAATTATACCCGCATACATTTGTTTTTCTGGCGGCTTCGCCCGCGCTCCACATTAAGCGCATGGAGGGCATTACTTCCTGTTTTAAAATTGTTTCCTGCAATTCGGCGTATTCTTGGTCGTTTAAACTGTTGCCAATATTCTCACGCATAAAATCCATGTACCTTTGCACGCTTTCTGTCCAGGTTTCACGACGGCCTTCGCCGTCTATCCAGCGGGAATAGCTTCTGTAATATACAAACTCCCCAAGTTTATTTTTAAAATATTTTTGGCTTTCAGCGGCGGCCTTCTTTATATGTTCGGGAACATCTTTTCGGGCCTGGCGCACCTTTGCCCGCTCTCTTCTATATACTATGTACTCCTTTACTGTCTCGGGATACTCGCCAAAGATAAGAGCATCTTCCACAACATCCTGTATCTGTTCTATTCCCAAAATATCTTTGGACGAATATTTTTTTGATAACAGATTTACAACCTTGTCAGATATTTTTTGAGGATCCTTTTCGGCGTCTCCTTCTCCCGTTTTTTTCATGGCCTTGCCTATCGCGTTTGTAATGCGCGATTGGTCCCAATCAACTATTCTTCCGTCTCTTTTGCGAACTTTTTTGAATGGAGTTTTGAGTATCATTGTATTTTTTGTAAAATTATATACTTTGGGTATTCTATTTTATCACATGTCCAAGAGAACCTCTGTGGATAACCATTAATTTCATTATACCACCGCCTTGACGGCAACTAAAAAGCCCTGTGCAATTGCACAGGGCTTTTTAAAAATCAATTTGGTTTATTTCATTTTCCTGCGTATGAAGGCGGGGACGTCCCAATCTTCTTCTTCGTCATCATCGTTCTTTGGTCCGTTTCCATTTCCGTTTCCGTTTGTATCTCGATTTTCAGATACGGTTGTTCTAATTTTTTTTATATCTTCTTTTTTGTCGTTTTCTTCCGATGAAGAATTAAAATTTAGTGTTTCGGTCGCGCTGGCGGGCATCTCGGCAAATCCTGTTGCAATAACCGTTACTTTAACCGCGCCCTTTTTTATTTTGTCATCTATAACGGCTCCGAAAATAACCTTCGCGTCGGGGCTTATGGAATCGGTAATTATTTTTGCCGCGTCGTTTATTTCGCTCATGGCTAAATCGTCTCCTCCCGAAACAGAAAATAGAACTCCTCTTGCTCCGTCAATGGACACATCCAGCAACTGAGAGTTTATAGCTTGTCTTGCCGCTTCCATGGCTCTTTCTTCTCCGGTAGCATGGCCTATTCCCATAAGCGCGCTTCCGGCATCCTGCATAATCGCGCGAATGTCAGCGAAGTCCACATTTACAATTCCGGGCTGTACAACCAAGTCAGAAATACCCTGTACCCCCTGTCTTAAAATATCGTCCACGGCGTAAAAAGCGCTTACTAAAGATGTTTTGCGGTCAATAACATTTAAAAGCCGGTCGTTGTTTATAACAATAAGGGTATCAACATGGTCTTTAAGATTATTCAGTCCTTCCTCGGCAATCTGGCTTCTTTGCGCGCCTTCAAAACTGAAAGGCCTTGTAACCACAGCCACAGTAAGAGCGCCCGAATCGCGCGCGGCCTCGGCAATAATGGGTGCGGCACCCGTTCCGGTTCCTCCTCCCATTCCGCAGGTAACAAATACCATATCGGCGCCTTTTACCGCCTCTTGTATCTCATCTTTGTTTTCTTCGGCTGCCTGGCGTCCGATTTCAGGATTCATTCCGGCTCCCAAACCTCGAGTAAGATTTTTTCCAACATTAATTTTAACAGGAGCATTTGAGTGGTGCAGTGCCTGCGCGTCCGTATTAATAGCAATGAATTCCACTCCGTCTATCTTGGAGTCGATCATTCTGCTTATAGCGTTGCATCCTGAACCTCCGACCCCCACAACTTTTATTTTTGCGAATGTTTCTATATCGGGTTTTACTTGGGCCATATTATTTGTGTGTTTTGGTATGTCCTTCAACATACCTATGTTTCTTAATTCAGTACTACATTAACAAAAAGGGTCCGAATGTCAAGTACCTATTTAGAGACAGGCAACAAGAAACAAGAGACAAGTTTTAAATCTTAAACCAAAAAGAGCGGGTGTCCGCTCCAAAATAAAAATCGGCTCTATGAGCCGATTTTGTTTATGCAGGCATGTGTCGAGTTTTTTGTATTTATTTAAAAAGAATATTCACTAATCCTTCAAAATCGTAGGGCTGTTGTTTCTTTTGCGGAAGTTTTTGTTCTATAAATTCTACAACTTGTTGGTAGCTGTCTGTCTCGGTATATAAGATTAGATATGTTTTCCTCAAAAAAGGAAATTTCTTTTTCTTTCTTAAATAAATATTGGGCCCAAAAACACTTCGCTCTTTTTGCCTTACCTTTTCCGCGAGTTGCTCCATTCCAGGCACACCTTTGGTAGCATATGATTCGTATATCAAAAAATCTTTAAACTCATCCCAAGAATATCTCTTGGTCCACAATCCTTTTTGCACCTGTATATAGTTATCGGTTAAAACATACTTTTTTGCGTTATAGAAAACGGACTTAAACAAAAACACGACAACAAGCACTATCCAGACAAACATAATATAGCTAATAACAACCCTGAATCCGTCTTCTGCGGACACATCCGGCTCGGTCAAGGACCACCCTAAAACCCCAAGAATACCAAAGACCACCACAGCCAAAAAGGTCCATGGATGAAAAACGGATTTCACCAAAGATTTAAAATTCTCCCCGCGGGTTATTTCCCATTTCAATTCCATGCATTTATTTTAGCAATTTTACGCCGCCCTCCCGGCGACATCAAAACAACTAGCAAAACCACCCCCAAAAATATCAATAAGTAATATCCCATGTGGTTAGTTTAACACAAAACCGCTCCAAGAGCGGTTTTGTGTTAGTCCGAGCTGGCGAGGACTGTCCTTGGTAGTTACAAAACCGCCCCAAGGGCGGTTTTGTTGTTTGATTGAACCCAAAAGAAAGCCGTGTTTAGTCTTTTCCAATAATATAATTGTATGCCGCTTCAAAATATGGAGTTAATTTTTTTACATCGTTTGCAGAGTCAATTTTTACAATAACCTGTTTCCATCTTTTTTGATATTCGGGAGGATTTGCACCGCTCACTTTTATTTTAGAAGCTGTTGTTTCGGGAATTTTAAAAAAGATATCAAGAGATTTGCTACTCCTCCAGTGTACTCCAAAAACGTTTGGAAACCCGTATTTAAAACCACAATAATATTTAGTAAACTTCTTCTCAAGTTTCCAACCCTTTTTCTTCGCAAGTTTTTCTACTTCATCAATAAGTTTATAAAACAAATCAACGCTATTTTTGTTTCTGTTTGTCTCGTAAAACTTCCTATCATAATTTTCTAAACCCCCGGTGGGACGAATAGGAACTATTTCTTTATCTTCTATTTTATCGACCAGTATAAACTCATTTTTATCCTCCGCAAATCTCTTAATTTCTATAAGATCCACTTCGTAGTTGAGACTTCTTTTTATAAGCCTTGCTATGTTTCGTGTTATTTCTGGCGCAAACACCATAATTCTTACCTCAATATTGTCCCAATCCGGTTCTACATCTTCAGGTTTTTCGCCAAGCTCAAGCCAAAGGGCTTTTATTGAGTCTGGATTTGATTGAACCCAAAAGGCATAGCCCAATATTTGAGGAATAATTTTTTCATCAACAGCAATATTTTTGTTCTCAATAATAACGATATTGTTTTCCTTATCTACCCCAACCATATCGATTATGTCGCGTGTACCAGAAACCCTAACTTGACGCTTGATTATAAAAACATCACTCAAAATTTACGGAGTGGACTCCAGGTAACGCTCAAATTCTTCTTCGTTTTTAAACGCTTCCTCTGTAATGTTTAATACTTCTTTTTTATTTTTCTTCCAATAAAGATTTGACATGTTTTTATCTTACCATTATTCTCAACAATTTTAACTTCTTTCTCGGTTTTTGGTTTTGATTAGTTCTTTTTTTATTTTTTGGACCACCTTTTCCGGGACTTTTTTTATTTCACTATTCAAAACTTGATACGTACTTGATTTGAACGTGGCCATATTACAAAATCATTCACCTCTCTTCTTTGCTTTTTTATCGTCAAAGAGAGTCGGGATTTCTCCGTTTGTAAATTCTTCGGTTGCCAACTCCTCGTGACGTAATTCATCATACCCTTCAAAATCGCTTACGCTCGCAATTTCAACTGCCTTAAACCCTCTCTTTTCCATTGCTTTGTCCACGAGGAAAAAAGTTTGAACGCCGCCCTCTTTTTCCAAAAGTTTTAGGGCTTTCTTGCGGTCATCAATTTGTTTCGCTTCGGCAAGGTGCTTACCTTTCACATCAACGACTATCCATTTCCCTTCAATGAACGCAAGAAAGTCCGGATAAAACGGTGCTGGCTTCACTTCAACCGCATACTCAAAAGGATCGTTTCTAACCCAAAAACTTTTCTCTTCCTTGTCCAGCGAGCAAAGATGCTCCAAAGCGTCGGCAACCCATTTTTCTATTTGAGAATCAAATTTTACATACGACCTAACCGAATATTCATACCCTTCAACAACGACCCCTTTCCCTGTGTAGATAGATGGTAAATCCTGATATGCAGGGTAAAGATTTGTCCATTTATCTCGTTTTCTAACAGTAACTTTCCCGTCCACAAAAATATCTTTTACATTTTTCTTTCGAAACATGAATTGTCTCTTAAACATTAGCTCGAATGCTCCTCGTCCATAAAATTCAATAATGCTTTTTTTGAGTGCTTTCAGCGCGCGCTTATAATCCACCGCGTAGGCAGTGTCAACCTGAATTCCAGCGTTGATAATGTTTTCTATCAACTTCTTTGCTGTACCAAATGAATTGTTCCCGATAAATGATCCTGTTTGCTCTATAAAATCTAACGCCCAGCGAGCGATTTCATTTTTAGGTAAAGTTATTGTTCGCCGTGTTGGTGTTGGCTTATCACTATGTAAAATAATTTCATCAGTCGTTATTTCTGCATAATCAATAGCGGCTAACACTTCTGGCCTTAAAACTTTTTCGCCCCTTGAAAGTCCGCAAACCTCGTCTACAAACGCTTTTACACTCAATGACTTGTCTTTAAGAGCGTCCTCAAAACTTTTTCCGGTTGCGGTTGGTTTGATTTGCAAAATTGGTATTTCATAATCATCAATAATTTTTCTATTCACTTTATTCTCGCGGTCTTCCTCCTCGGTTGGTATTTCCACGCTCACAGGCGACAAAGCCAATTTCTGTCTTATTTCTTCCACGATTTGGTCAAAACGGCGGCCTCTCTCGCAAATAACATGCAAAATTTCGCTTTGTTCTTTTAATTCATCGCCCAAAATATCAAATTCTCGTTTTTCCTTGTAAAGTCGAAGGCCGCGACCAATAAGCTGGGCCGCCGCTAGTCCTATCTTTTCAACAGTGTCGCCTAGGACAACAATCGTATAAAAATTGTCGTAGTCCACGCCCTCCGTAAATATACGAACCTGATTGACAACCTCCGCTTTGTTATCATCGAGTGATTTATAATCAGTCCAAACTTCTTCCTCACTTTTATTTTCGCTATGAATAGTAAAGACAGATTTTGCTATGCGCGACAATTTTTTAATCAATTCCGGTTTGTTTTTCGGTATATTCTTGCGAATAATTTTCGCAATATCCGTTCCTTCGCGATTTAATTGTTCCAATACATCATCAAGCTCGCTAGAAATAGAATCCGGCCAGTTTTTGAGATATGTATCAATCGCGTCCGCGTGCTTAATTGTCCGTGCTTTTGTCAGCAACATCGCTTTTTTGACTGGTGCGTTCACTACGGCAAGCGACTCGGTTTTGAGCAAATGGATCATCATGCCCCAAACCAATTTTTGTTTATCGCTATCCGTTACCTCGTCAGTTATTCTTTCATCACTTGTTCCACTCCCAACCGCAAAAATTCTTTTGCCATAGCCCTCTCCGATGTATCTCTGCATTGGATATTTGTATAGGTTATCTTGCCCAAAACTCTCGCTACCGCCCTTTTCAAGCGATGTTGCGGTAAATTCCAGCACGGCGCTCGGCAAAAGCTCAAAAATCGCTTCTGCAGTCTTCTTTTGCTGATAGTGATGTGCTTCGTCAGAAATAATAACCGGCCGCCTTTCACGCAAAAATTCCACAAATGAGATAGTGTGTTGGCCGCTTTTATCGCGCCACAGCGATTCTTCAAGCGGCCGGCGGACATAAGGCGTCCCTTTCATAGTGTCTTCGCCGTTTTTTTGGTTTGATGAAGCCGCTTTGTCATAGAACTTCTGCATGTTAAAAACATAGAAGGAAATATCACGATCGTCTTCGTAATTACAGGTCTTATCGCGATAAGAATTTCCGGTAACCAAATTGTAAGTTAAATTCCAGCCGTCGCCAAAAATGCTTTTTACGGCACGCGGTGTAAAGTTTTCTATCGTTTTATCAAATAAAATCGTGTTTGGGGTAAGAATAAGAAAATCTCTAAAACCTCGATGGTATAAGTCCAAAATCGCCGCGCCCATCAAAAGCGTTTTGCCGGAACCGGTCGCCATCTCAAAACCAACCTTGTTCCATTCAACAATTTTATCATCATCATCTTTACTTTCTTGTCGTGTTTCTTGTTTTAAGCTCCGGCTATCAAATCCGTCTTTCCAAAAAAGCTGAAATGCGCTCAACGCTTCTACCTGATACGGCCGCAAGGCAAATTTGAGCAAATATTGTATCTTGCCATAATTTTCAATCGTTTTCGGCGATGGAGAACCGGCGG
>JBBDXP010000012.1:0-4805 GCA_040902285.1 Candidatus Spechtbacterales bacterium | reverse complement strand
AAATATTGTATCTTGCCATAATTTTCAATCGTTTTCGGCGATGGAGAACCGGCGGAACGGAAACGGCGACATTGGTAAAAATCGTTAAGTGCTTGAATTTTTCTTTTTCCAACTCGGCTACAATTTTTTCGTATAAATCTGCTGTCAACGTCTTCACTTCTCTTGAAGCAAATGAGAGAGCGAAATGGTAGCGTGCTGATTGGTGTCGGCCGAGATACATATTTTCTTTTTTTAGCCATTCTGCTTCCGTTGGTCTGTATTGAAAATGTAGAAAAACGGCTTCTGCCATTTCTTCTGCTTTCAAAGCCCAATTCATATCTTGTTCGTGTATTATACTTTCGCCAAGCTGATAGTATTTGAATCCACCGCCACTAGTCCAATTACAAATCTTTGTTACACCGCTATTATCTTTTCCATTGATCACATTCTGCAATCTTGGAATACAGTGTGTTGTTGCATGACCACCCATTTCAATACCAATCCAGCGACGCTTCATTTTATTTGAAACAGCAATAGTGGTCCCACTACCTAAAAAACTATCGAGTACAATGTCACCATCACTGGATGACATTTCTATAATTCTATAAAGTAGCGCTTCCGGCTTTTTGGCTGTTGGAAAATCTATCCCACCTTCATTTTGTGTATTTTGAAAATCGATATCTTGCCAAAAATCGCAAAGCAACATACCTAAATCTTTTTTCTTTTCTCTGTTAATTAATACAGATTGAATACTTTGGGCTAAGGGTGTTATAACCTGTCCATTGTAATAGAGATTAGATGACTTTCCATCTTTTGATGGAAATGAAACTACTACGTTTTCTTTCTTCCTAGAAAACTTCGTAGCTGCTTCATTTTTATGTGATTGCAAACGGCATATTTGATTTGCGTTTTTTAAATAAAAACTTTTAAACTTAGTGCTATTAATATCCAAATCTTTCACTGTAACTTTTTTTTCTAAAATCTTTTCCTTGAGAAGAATGTCAACCAAATTTTTTAAGATATAATTTCTCCCTTTTTTTATTAGAAACAAAGAGTAGTGTGCATCCCAATTATCTCTTGTAACATATACTGGATTAAAGTTTGCAGCCTCGGTCTTTTTATAAACTAAAATTATATCCTTTTGCTTAATAATTTTCTTTTCTCTATGAGCTGTTTTTACTCCACTTGGAGTTGAGGACTTTACAGCAATTGATGTAACAAAGTTCTTTCGGCCAAAAACTTCATCTATGATTACCTTGCAATAATGAACCTCCTCATCGTCCAAATGAACCCACATGATGCCGTCTTTACGTAAAAGTTTCCTAAGAAGAAAAAGTCTATCTCTCATTAGGGTAAGCCATTCTGAATGTTGGAGGTTATCATCGTAATGCTTAAAGGCATTTCCGGTGTTGAATGGAGGATCAATGTAAATGCACTTAACTTTTTCTTTTTCTGGTTTGCCCTTAAACATCTCTACCAAACTTCGTAAAACTAAAAGGTTGTCGCCCTTGATGAGCATGTTTCCGCTTGTTTTATCGCCAAAATCTTTCACGAAACGTAAAATGCGCGGTTCGGCAACGCGAATATCATTTTTCGGCACCCAAACCGGTCGAACACCCTTGCCTTCCTTTTCGTCAATTTCGTAGTAAAGCGAAAGGTCTTTGTTTATCCAATCAAGTCGCAATGATCCTTTGTAATTTTTTTTATTTGCCATAACTATTTCTATATTAAACCCTCCATTTTCCTACATTAAACCCTATTTTTACCCAATACGCCAGGCATAATAGCGGACATAATTTGTTCTGTGGCTGTGTATAACACAACTATAACCCTGAACACGCACATCGATGTGCGTGTTGAACGATAGGTGTCAAAGCAACTTTTGTGGAGACAGCTTGTCGGAGCGAACATAGAAATTACCGAGAGAACGGGCGGTACGGTTATATTCAACTTCGGAACCCTTCGGAGCTGGCATGGCGCGGGGATCCGAAAATTATTTTTAACGATTCTCGGAGGTGTTTTCGGCTCGGTCCGAACGTAGTGAGGCGAAAACACCGAGAGGGAGTGGCCGGCTTTCGCTGGAAAAGACGGACCACGGTCGTTAAAAACAGTTTGCGGATACCAGCACCCAAAACAAAAACCGCCCTACAGGCGGTTTTTTAGGGGAGCAGGGTTCGGACCCATTTGCCCAGTTTCCCGAATATACCTTGAAGAAACCCGGCGTTTGGTAGCTTCATTCCCTTTGCCGGCGCGTATCCGGACTCCTCTATTCCCCAAAACACCAGACCCATGACGGTGGCGTAAGCCGGGTCGTCCATGGAGGCAGCGACCCCCTCAACATCGCGCGGAAAACCGATTTGTGTCGGAAGGCGGAGTTTGTGCCGGCATAGATCCACTACGCGGGGTATTTTTGTGCCACCCCCCACAAGCACAACTCCTCCGGGCAGATACGCTTCTCTGTCTATACCACGCAGGTCTTTGTTTACCATGTCAAAAATCTCATTTAAGCGCGCCTCCATTATGGATGCCGCGTCTTTTCTTGATATCTTGCCGGTTTCGTTCGGGTTAAGCTGGGAAAGGTCTATCACATCGGCTTTTGAAACCTCGCCGGACATGGCCATTCCAAATTCGCGCTTTATAATTTCGGCTGTTTCTATTTGCACCCGCAACCCTATGGCAAGATCGTTTGTAATATTGTCGCCCCCGACCGGAAGCACATTTGTGTGTATAAGGCGCCCGTCTTCGTACACCGCAAGGTTGGTGGTTCCCGCACCCATATCAAGGCAAAGGACCCCTACCTCTCTTTGCTGACGCGACAATACCGCCTTTGAAGCGGCAATGGGAGAAAGCACAAACCCCTGATAATCAATGCTGTTTTCTGAAAGAATTCTTTCCAAATTCCTTATGTGCGGGGTTGACCCTCCTATTATCAAAGTGTTTGCTTCCAACCTTATGCCGCTCATTCCGACTACATCCCTGTCGCGCAGGCCTCCCTGCCCGTCAACTATAAATTCGTTGGGTATATTGTGGAGCATTTCTCTGTTGGCCGGAAAAGCGACGGTGGATGCTTCTTCTATAACTCTTGAAAGGTCATTTTCGGAGATTTCTCCGTCGGCGCGGGACACGGCTATAGTCCCGCGGGAATGCTGAGAGACAATATGGCTACCCCCGACGCTTACAAAAACATTTGCAGCGGAAGTGCCCGCGTAGCGCTCGGCTTCTTCCACGGATTTGAGAACAGCGGCCGAGGCCTCTTCTATATTTGTTATAAGGCCTTTTCGTATGCCCTCCGAAGACGCTTTCCCAACTCCTATAACTTTTGGTATGGGTGTATCAGGATTAAAAGCCGCTATAACGGTGTAAATATAACGCGACCCTATATCTATTCCTGTAATTATGTGTTCTCGAGCCATTTTTGTGCTTTATATTTGCGAACCCAACACCTTATTTATTATCCCCTCTTCCTGTGTGTGTAATTCTTGGCGCGATTTTTCATCTTTTTCGTGGTGTATCCCCAGAAGATGAAATGTACCGTGGACTGCGACATGGCATAATTCCCGTTCAAATTTTTCGCCTTTGTGTTCCTTTTTTATAAAAGAAGAGCAGATGACCACCTCTCCCAGATACTCGCCATCTTCGTTATCGGAAAACGAGAGGACATCCGTCGGAACATCTTTTCCGAAATACCGTTTGTTCAGCGCTTTTATTTCTCCCTCGCCGGCAATTACTATATTTAATCTTTTTTGGGCAACGGCATTATGCTTGAGCGTTTCGGCAACACACCGGCAAAGCATATCCTCGTCCATTCTGATATCCGTTTCATTTACAACCTTGCAAACAGCCGAAGATGTCATAAATTCTCGAGTTTTTCCCTTACAAGCCCGTTTACTTTCGAACCTTCCGCACGGTTTTTAACTTTTGCCATAACTTCTTTCATTACCTCGCCCATACCCTGCATGCCGGAGGGAGCTTTCTCTTTTATTATATCATTAACAATGTTTTCGAGCTCTTCATCGGACATTTTTTCAGGAACATACTTATTGAGAACCAATGCCTCTTTTTTTTCGGCTTCCGCCAACTCATCGCGCCCGGCTTTTTCGTACTGCTCTTTCGCTTCGTTTCTTTTTTTAAGTTCGCTAAGCGCGATTTTTTCCGTTTCGCCCTCAGATAACCCTTCCTCTTTGAGACCCAGTTCTATTTCTTTTTTTTCTATCTCGGATATAAAAGACCTAAGCGTTAGAACGGCAACGCTGTCCCCTGCTTTGAGGGCCTCTTTAAGATCTTCTTTAATGTCTTTTTTTAATAGCATACCGCTGTGTAAAATTACTTAACCTTTCCCCACTTTTTCATTTTCCTGTACTTTTCTCTTCTTTCAACTCGCACCAAGGCGCTTTTTCTTCTGGCACGCTTATTTGGTTCTCTTTTTCTGAAATTTCTCTGCCGAACTTCAAGCAAAAGGCCGCTTTTTCTTACCTTTTGAACAAAGCGGCGGAACATGCTCCCGACAGATTCGTTGTTTTTTTTGCTTATCCCGATTCCCGGGGTAAAAGATTTTTTATTTTTTTCCATAAGTTTAAATTGACTTAATTTTTATTCCACCCGCCTATAACATGGAGGTGTATGTGCGGCACTTCCTGTCCGCCATTTTTACCTACATTAAATACTAATTTATAACCGTCTTCAATATCAAGTTTGCGGGCGACCTCCTTGCCCGTAAGGATCATTTTTCCAAGAATTTCCAGATCCCCCTCTTCCGCGTCGTTTATTGTTGTTATGTGCTTTTTGGGAACAACCAGATAGTGCACGGGGGCTTTGGGAATTATGTC
>JBBDXP010000011.1:0-16218 GCA_040902285.1 Candidatus Spechtbacterales bacterium | reverse complement strand
AAAATCCGCAGGATTTTGCCCGAAATAGTTTCGAACTTTGTCCAATACACACCGCCAATAAGAAAAAACAAACGGCTCATTTTTACGAGCCGTTTGTTGTGGTCACCTCATCTTAATTAGAGCGAGGCATAATATTTTTAAGGGTTTTCAACACTTTTTTAAAAAGGTTTTCGCAGTATACCTGCAGAACATCAAAATTCATTCCCCATCGCAAGACCATACCTTCCCAAAAACCGTATTTGCTTTCCTTTACGGGTTGGGAATAATTGAATGTTTTGTATTTAAATCCACCAAAATTATGTTTTACATGCCAGTTAAGTCCCGCCTCTACCCGGTATTTATATTTAAAGCGTTTCGGCAAGGTTTCCCACACTTCTCTTTTTAGGGCTCTTTCTCCGGAATTTAGGGCAAAAAGACGCACACTTTTTTGCATAAAATTAGACCTAAGACCGATAAACATACTTGTCTCACCAGATAAAACAGGGCGAATTATCCCTTCTATAATCTCTTCACTCAGATTGTGCAGATCAGCGTCGCAGAAAAAAATAATTTCCGCATCCGTTGCCTTTACCGCCCGGTCCATAGAACCTCCCTTGCCGATATTGTCGGTGTTTTTTAGATATTTAACATTTGGAAATTTTTTGACTACAGATTCCGTCTCATCCCTAGAACCGTCATCCACAACAATTATCTCATTAATAACCGGAGACCTTGTTACCACTTTCAATACATTGCCTATTCGTTTTGCTTCATTGAATGTGGGAATAATAGCTACCACTTTGCTGTTTTGATTATCATCTTTTATAAAGTTTGTCATTTAATAAATATAATAACAAATATGGGAGAAAAAACAAAAAAGGCATCCCAATAAGATGCCTTTATATTTTTAGTCATTTCTTTGTTTATCCCCAGGGCCACCCCAATTTATGCCGGGCCCGCCGACAATTTTGGGCCACTTGCGGACTTTAATAGAATGATATGCCACTATAAGAATAGAAGGACCAAAAAAGACCAAAAATGCGATAAACACAACGGCATTTACAACTCCCGTTATCCAAAGCACAAAAGGTGCCACAATAACTACTGCTAGCAAAAGGAACGCAAGCATTTATCCACACCTCTTTTAAAGGACTGTCCTAATTTTAACGCTTACCATAGCAGATGTAAATCCTCACTGTGCGCGATGCAGAGAATTATATTGCGATAATCACACTTCTTCTCTACCAGTATTTATCTTTGCACCAACTGCCTTCCTTAAAAATAAAAGCCCCGCTTTAACGGGGCTTTTGGTTAAGGTTCAAGAAGTTCGAATTCTTCAGCTAAGGCCTGTACGGCTCTTTTTGTATCTTGCGGTTGTACAAAAATATGCATGATAATTCCCGATGACACAGAGTGCAAGATTGGTATGCCCCTCAGGGCTTTGTAGGCGCGCATAAAATGATTTCCTTCGGGGTCCAGAGACGTATCTATAAGCGTAATAAGAGAGCCCTCTGTTACGGACATCGTATTCACCAGGGGTCGCACAACGCTTGTAATTCGATCCGCCAATCTTGTTTCTGCAAAAATATGCAAACGGCTTTCTCCGTTGATGGCCTCTGTTCCTCCGTCGTTAAACGGAATCTTTTTGGCATGCAATTTTTCATAAATACCGGAAATAGTATTGGTGTTCACAACGGCGCGTATAAGCACAACATTTTCTTTCACAGGCAGTGCTCTGAACAACTCGGATTCATTCGGGCGAAAAAGTGAATCTATTCTTGAAGATTCTTCCGGATTTTCCATTGAGCAAAACTCTAGGGGAACATTTTTTCTTTGCGCGTGCCGTACGGCCTCGGCCATTATAAACTGCTCATCCGAGCGTATGTATTCCAGAACTCTTAAGGCCTGCTCCGGAGTCATGTGGCTTATCGGCTTTGGGTTGCGCACTAAGCCCGGTGAGACAGAGTATACGGATTGCGCGCTTTTAACCAGTTTAAGCTTGGATTCTGTTGCTCTTGCGATTTCAACGGCTATCAGGTCGCTGGCGCCTCTACCGAGCGCTACAAGCGCTTTTGAGGTTCCCAGCGTTTTTGTTGTGTGCACACCCACATATCCGGGAATAATTAAAAATCCGGCTGGAATAGGATAATTTATAGGGTCGCGGATGTCTGCAAGCGCCACATTGGTTCCGATAAGCCGGCTGTCGAAAGGATTTTCTCCTTCCGCCATAATCCTCCATTCGTAAGGAGTCGATACTCTTGCCGGTTTTCCGGGACTTAATTTGTTTAATTCCCAGGATAGCTTCTCCGCTGACGCAAACTCACCTTTTTTGACGACATAATCAATTTGTGCCCAAGGATTATTGCCAAACAATTCGGCTGCTTCTTTTAGCAAGCGATTGGTTTTACCTTTGCGCGCGCTTACAACCACACACACGGGAGCTGGAGCGCTCTTGGAATCTTCCAGCAAGAACCGGGCCGCATTTTCATAATCCCTGTCTTTATCAAGACAGGATCCACCAAACTTGTAAGTCAATCTTTCTCTCATTTTTATTCCTCTTTTGTTTGAGAACTGAAAAAACCCTAACACAAACAGGGCTTTTAATCAAGATTAAGACAATTATTTCAACATATCCAGCAAAGCTCCCGAAGCCCACGCCTGTAGGGGATTAGCTACTGTGTGTTTGTGGTTTTGCCTTTCTGAAATCTCCACATGTTTTATGGGCAATATTTTGGAGTTTTGTACGGCAAAAAGTTCGGGCATGTGTTCCAGTTCTAAATAAGCTTTTTTAAAGGCCTTTTTAATTTTTAGCGCGTCTTTATCAAAGCCGCGCATTTTGAGCCCCATATATATAAACCAGTTATCATGTGGCCATATCGATCCCAAGTGATAAGCAAACGCGTCAAAGTCAGGATCCTTATCCGACAGGGTGCGTATGCCTCCCGGGGTCCACATATCTTTTTTAAAAAGGCGGTCTCTTATCAATCCAGCCTGTTCATTGTCCAAGAGATTATCACACAAAAGTAAATGCCCCGCATTGCTTGCGATTGATTTTCTTTGCATATTTTTATCGTCGAGGCCTATGGCAAAATATTTTTCTTCTTCCCACCAAAAATATTTTAGCAAATTTTCTCGCATAAGCTCCGCCGCCCTAAGGGCTTTTTCCCGTAATGCGCTATCTTTATCAAGAATATTCGCCATTTGCGCAAAATTTCGATAGGCCATATATGCATATCCCTGTTCTTCGATTATCGCTACGGGAGGGCGTATTTTTAAGTGATCAATCACGGAATCTTTCCATCCCTGATGAAAAAGCCCCGCGGGATTTGTTCTTTTGTAAGTAATAAATCCGTATTCATTTTCCACCGATTTATTTAAATGCCATTCAAGGGCCATTTTGGCATTTTTCCACAAACTATTTAATAATCTTTTATCATCTGTTTTTTGCGTATACTTATACAAAACCATCAGAAAAAGAGATGTAGAATCCACGCTTCCGTAATAAGGCCATCCCCAGCTAGGCAACTCTTTTTGGGTTTCCGGTTTAAGGCGATATTCATGGAGTATTTTGCCGAACTCGCCCTCTTTTTTACGGTCTTGACCAAGCGCCTGGTGTTTTGCCAGTATTTTTAGAGTATTTTTTGCCACAGACGCATCAAAGTCCAGGGTTTGCCATGCGGAAATTAAAGAATCCCGCCCGAAAAGCGTATGATAATGTGGAAAACCAGCGTTCAAGTATCCTTCTCTGGATCTTAATCTTTCTATGTCCTTCACTAAATTTTGTTTTATTTTATGCTCGCTATTCATGTTTACACTTACATTGTGCTATAGTAGTATATGGAAATAGACAAAAACGCATTCTCTTTAATTATACAATGCTTAACGATCCTGTAGAAGAAATAAAGAGCCGTTTAGATGTAAAGGATGTAATTCAGGAATATGTGAAACTAGAAAAAAACGGATCGAATTATCGAGCTCTCTGCCCTTTCCACAAAGAAAAAACGCCCTCTTTCATGGTGTCCCCATCACGCCAATTGTGGCGCTGTTTTGGTTGCAGTGAAGGCGGAGATATGTTTACATTTGTGGAAAAAATGGAGGGTGCGGATTTTCCCGAAGCACTCAGAATTCTTGCAAAAAAAGCAGGCGTGGAGGTTAAAAAGCAGGATCCCAGAATAAAAAGTGAGAAAAACAAAAGTATTCAGATATGCGAATTGGCGGCAAAGTATTTTCACGGACAGCTTGATTCTAAAAATGGCCAAATTATATTCCAATATCTCAAAGATAGGGGAATATCCCAAAACAGCATTGATGAATTTAAAATAGGATACGCTCCCTTTAATGCCAAAAGTTTAATACAGTTTTTAAACGAAAGGGGGTATAGCTTTAATGAGCTTACCGCCGCGGGGGTTGCCTTTTGGAGGCAGGAAAGAAATGAATATATTTCCCGTTACGCAGGCAGGATAATTTTTCCGATATCTAATGCGGAGGGCAGTATTGTCGCTTTTGGCGCCCGCAAATTGACCGAAGACATATCTAAAAAAATAGGAAAGGAATACAGAGAGGATTCCGCTAAGTATATAAATACGCCCCAAACCAATATATATGATAAAAGCAAAATATTGTATGGCTTGGACAAGGCAAAAATACCAATACGCCAAGAAAAATCATGCGTGATAATGGAGGGATACACCGATGTTATTATGGCGCATCAATATGGTTACAAGAATGCCGTTTCAGCAAGCGGAACCGCTTTAACGGAAAATCAGTTACGGTTAATAAGCCGTTTTACGGATAACATTTTTACCGCATTTGATATGGATGCCGCCGGCGACTCCGCGACAAAAAGAGGACTGGGGTTGGCTCAAAATATGGGCTTTAATGTAAAGGTGGTATCAATGAAAACAGGATATGATCCGGCGGATATGATAAAAGAAAATCGTGAGCATTGGAGCAAGGCGATTAAGAACGCCAAGCCGATGACAGAATTTTATTTTTCCAGGGCATTTTCTTCATATGATTCTTCAACACCCGATGGCAAAAGAGAAATTGGAAAAATGATTGTTCCCGTATTAAAAAGCATATCTAACAGCATAGAACAGGCGGACTGGGTGGCAAAGTTGGCGGAAATGCTAAAGGTTCCTTACGAGGTTGTGTGGGAAGAAATTAAAAAGGTTATACCGGAAAAACAATACGGCGATGCGGCTGATGCCTTGCCCGCCAAAAAACAACTTTCCCGCAAGGAGCGTTTATCTAAAAATATATTCTTTTATGGCTTGAATAATCCGGCTTTTATGAAAAAGGCGAAAAAAGAACTCAAAATATATCTTGCCGGCGATCCGTATCTACAAATAATGAACAAACTTGAAACAACCAAAGACATACAAAAAGGATTGGAAAAATTGGACGCAACTGAAAAAAACATGGCAGACAACGCGCTTTTTGAAGGGGAAGTCATTCTTGCGGACAACGAACTTAAAGAAGAAGATTTTAATGAATTTATAAGGGAATATAAAAAAACATCCTTGGACGAAGAAAATATCAAGTATTTAGGCGAATTGGAAAGCAACAAAGAATTAAGCGAAGAACAAAAGGATGATATTTTGCAAAAAATACAGGAAAATTCGATGCAAAAACACACTCTTTAAATTATAAAATAATAATCATGCCACAAAAAAAGAAACAAGCGACCCGCCTGCCGGACGGGCAGGCAAACGGCAAGCGACCTGTCTCCGCCAGGCCTGCCCGCCGAAGTCTCGGCGCAGGCGGGGCTTCGGCAGGCAAACGGCAAGCGGCTACTAGAAAAAAACGTCAAACGACGACCAAGAAAAAGCCCCACAAGACCTCGACGGCGCACAGGCCGGTATCGCGAAAACGAAATGCCGCCAAATCCGCTCCCACCCAAAAAACCGGTACTCGGGCGCAGATTTCAAAGAAAAAAAGAGCTCCGCGAACGCCACTCAAAGCAAAATCAATAAAACCGATTAAAAAAAATACCAGACGAAAGCCGCTTAGAGCGGAGGAATACGCCCCTCACGAATTCAGGCGTAGCTGGAAAGAGGGGGTGGATACCTTGCTTGAACGGGGAGTGCAAAGAGGGTTTGTTACATATAACGAGATACTGCATTTTATACCAAATGCGGAGAAGGACATAGAAAGCTTGGAAAAACTTTACGAAGAGCTTGGCAACAATAGCATCAAAATAAAAGAATCTCAAGATTTGCTCGAAGAAGAATCCGACTTGGATATAGAAAAGAAATTTAAAAATGTTGATCTTAATACTTTGCCCTTTGATTCCGTGCAGACATATCTTAGAGAAATTGGCCGTGTTCCCTTCCTTACGGCTGATGAAGAAAAAGAACTGGCACGCAGGATAGAAGAAGACGACGAAGAAGCGCGCAAAAAACTGGCTCTCGCGAACTTGCGCTTGGTTGTAAGCATAGCTAAAAGGTATGTGGGCAGAAGCCCCAGTTTGGGCTTGCTGGATTTGATACAGGAAGGAAACATAGGGCTGTTTAAAGCCGTGGAAAAATTCGATTACAGAAGGGGCTATAAATTTTCAACATACGCGACTTGGTGGATAAGGCAGGCGGTGACCCGCGCTTTGGCTGACCAAGCCAGAACAATAAGAATTCCGGTACACATGGTGGAAACAATATCAAAGTATATGCAGGTCAAAAGAAGTTTGCTGCAGGATCTCGGGCGGGATCCTTTACCCAGCGAAATTGCTTCTGAAATGGGAACGCCGGTTGAAAAAGTAAGGCATATACAAAAAATTTCCCAAGACATAGTATCCCTAGAAGCTCCTGTCGGAGAAGATAACGATGAGAGCAGTTTGCTTGGTGAGTTTGTAAAAGACGAAAAAGAGCTTTCTCCAAAAGTGATAGCCGGTCGCGAACTTTTGCGTGAGCGTTTGGACAAAATAATTCTTGATTTGTCTCCAAGAGAACAAAAAATATTAAGAATGAGATTCGGCCTCGACGACGGCATTACTCATACTCTGGAGGAAGTAGGCAAAGAGTTTGGCGTAACGCGCGAACGCATCCGGCAAATAGAAGCAAAATCGTTAGAAAAAATAAGAAAACATGAGCGCTCTATAACGCTTGAAGGATACTAAACCTTAAAAAGCCCCGCCTTAGCGGGGCTTTTTAAGGTTGCCTGTCAAGGACGGACCTTGCCAGAGGACCTTGTCAGAATAGCAAGGTTCGTCCTTGACAGGCATTATTTCCGGATTTTTTTTAATATTTTACGCAAAGTTTCCGGAGAGTCCACGATTAATTCTCCAACAATAGCAAACGGTATTGTGACAGCCACAACAATGACAAATACATGCCATGTTATTTTGGCATCTGTCGCGAACCATATCGCTATAAGGTCTTCGGTAACGCCCATTATGATGCCAAAGATCAGAAACTCAAAAAATATTTCCAACCTTTTTCTCCTCTTTTTGTTTTTCATGCGCCTTTCATTATTTTAAACTCGTCTTCAAGCAGGCGTGTTATAAGAAAATTATCTTTTACGCTCTCTTTCGCCGCTTTTCCAATTTTTTGCGCCAATTCTTTATCTTTTAAAAGCGTAATTGATATTTGCGCCGCTTCCTCGGGAGAATCTACAAGGAACCCGTTTTCCCCGTTTTTTATTTGTAATCTTATCCCGCCGACATTTCCGCCAATAACCGGTTTTTCTTTCCACATTGCTTCTGTGACCGTCAGCCCAAAACCTTCTCTTAGAGATTTTTGAAATATTACATCCGAACCCCTTTGCAGGGCGTTTACATGTATGCCCATAGAAAAATCTCCTATCTGGTCAACACGAGATAGCAGGAGTACGTCAGGGTCATCGTTGACCTTTTTTATCACCTCCTCCAGTACTTGCAGGGCTTCCGGATCATCAAGAGCTTCCATTATTCCACTCAGTATAAGTTGAGTGCCCGGAATTTCCTTTTTAATTATATTGTAGGCATCTATTATTCCAAGAGGATCTTTCCACATATCAAATCTGGATACTTGTGTGATAACAGGCCTACTTGGGTCTATCTGGCTTGTAAGCATAACTTTTTCGCAAGTTTCCTTGCTTAAGTCCATGTTTTTTTCCGATAGCGGGTCTATGGCCGGGGGACTTATTATAAGTTTATCATTTTTTAATTCCTCCGGCACAAAATCTTGGAGGGTAAAAACTATTTTTTTATATTTGTTTATAAAAGGTTTTAAAAAGTCCCGTGTATCAGGATTCGGGTGTGTAGAATCTATATGAATGCGTATCGCAACGGGCATGTCTTTAAGCCACTCTATGGAAGCCAAAGGTTGAGGGTCGTGCACCATAAGTACATCCGGGTCTAGATTATTTAAGTGGCCGGCGAGACGCTTATTAAAATCCAAATAATAATCTTTTTCTTCCTGTGTTAGTTTTTGTTCAGAACCTTGCAGAGAATTGTGTATTTTTTTGGTTATTCCGAAAAGTTTTTCGTCCGGTTCTAAATAATACCACCTGCTGTCCATGCCCAAACTTTGCTGTAGCGGAACCAGAGATTTTAATATCTCGGCCACACCGCCTCCTTTGGGCGTTGCGTTTATATGCGCGATTTTTTTGCCTCTGAATTTTTCCGCCTCCGACAATAAACTCGCCCATCTTTCATCAGACATAAATTTCCTGTAATCGGCAATATTCTTTTTTTCGTATTTTTGTTCCAGTATCATATTTTTTATATTTTTTTCATTTTACCACAAAATTGCTTTTAATTTTACGAAAGTTAAATAATTTTTTCTCCTGTATTTAATATTGATAAATACATAAAATTATGGCATAAATAAGCCAGTTATTTGGTTAACTAAAGAGGTGCGAAGTGAAACGCAAATTCTTTGCCAGTATTGTTGTTCTTTCCGTATTTCTCTCATCGTGTGTCCCCACAGATACTCAATCTGCCTGGTATGATGTTTCCGAGGTGCAAATAGGGGTGGATTCTATATCTGGCGATGAGATAGCCGATTTGATAGAATATCTGGCTTCTTCCGCGCTGGAAGGCAGGAGAAGCGGGACTCCCGGGGGCCTTATGGCCGCTGAATATATAAGGGACAACCTTAAAGATTCATCGTTTTTGCCCGCGGTGCCGGATTATTTCCAGGAATTTTCTTTTTATGATTTGAAAGATCACCGGTCGGAACAGCTTATAGAGTTTTTGAAAAATTCCGGATACAATGTTGAATTTTCAGGAAGGAATGTAGCCGGTATTATCGAAGGCGCTGAAAAGCCGGACGAGTACATCGTTCTTGTGGCGCATTACGACCATATCGGATTGCAAAAAGACGGTATGCATTTGGGTGCCGACGACAATGCGTCAGGCACAGCCGCGGTTTTGGAAATAGCCGAGGCCTTGGGCATTCTTTCGCAGAATGGGATTTATCCTTCTCGCAGTATAATTGTTCTTTTTGCTGATGCCGAAGAATGGGGCCTTTGGGGTTCTAAATACTTCGCGGCAAATTCTCCCGTACCTGTGGAAGATATTGTGGCTGTTGTAAATTTGGATATGGTCGGCAGAAACGATGTAGGTGAAGTATGGGTGATTGGTTCACCAAGGATAGACGATTTTTCAGACCGTAATCCTCAGCTGGCGCGCGCGACAGATGCGGCAGCCAAGATAACGGGCATTAAATTGGTTTATCCGGTAGAAACCGGAAGGGAAGAACAGATATTTTATAGAAGCGACCAAGCGTCATTTTACTTTGTGCGCGCCAATCCAATACCGGTTGTCTTTTATACGGCAGGATTGCATCCCGATTATCACACTCCCGCTGACACGGCGGATAAGGTAAACAACGAAAAAGTGCGCGACATAGCGCGCTTCGCGCTGTTTGTCATATGGGGGATATCAGAATTTTCTACAGTACCTGTTTACAATGAGTAGCACATAAAACCTCTGCTTTGGCAGAGGTTTTATTTATGAGTTTTTTTAAATATTCTTTCGTTTATTCCATACCACAACAAGACCCACACCGTAGCAAACATAATTCCGGCCATTACATCAGAAACCCAATGCACATCTAAAATTATTCTGCTTGCCGCTACAGATAAAACAACCAATCCCGCCAAAGCCCATATGTACCTTCTTTTTGTATTTTTATTTGTAAGTATGTATGCGAGCGCGAGCCATAAGGCAGTTGCCATAAATGCGTGTCCGCTGGGGAAACTATAGCTATCCGTAAACATGCTCCCGCCGCCCTGCGGTCTCACGCGTCCGGATAAAAGTTTTATAATCAAAACGATTATTCCGCCGCTAATGACAGATCCAAGCAGAAAGCTGGCCATTTCATATCTTTTTCTCCACAAGAGACCCACGACAGCAAATATGGTTATTGCAAAAACAATTTGCCAATTTCCAACCAAAGTAATCACACGCGACAGTTCTATAATTTTTTCGGTCTGCAATAATTTTACGGTATTTCTGAATATCGTATCCAAAATTCCAAATGGTTCCACAAAAATAAGCGCTGCTATTACGACGGAGGACAGCGTTCCCAGAAAAACAACGCCCGCCATGGTGTCTTTAATTCTTTTTACTTCCTCGGAAAATTTAGGATGAATTATATCAAGTATTCTTTCAAACACAGAATTTATCATTTCCAAAGCAAGGACGAACGCTATAACCAAAACAATAATTGCCCTTTGTACATTTGTCAGGGGCAGTATCACCATCGCTCCAATAACTCCAACGCCTATGGTTACCTGGATTTTAAAATTTGGCTCTTTTAGCCATGTGTATTTAAGCCCGCGCAATGCATGCAAAAATCTTTCCGGCAGGGGAGAGTGTCCTTTATAGTATGGGTCCATTACTTTTTATTTTACCAGACAATCCAGTTAATAAAATACCCCGGTAAGGGGTATTTTATTAACTGGAGGTAAAAGAAAACTATTTTTTTTTACCTCCTTTTTTTGTAGCTTTCTTAGCCATTTTATTTGTCTTATTTTTACACTCCGCATGCGGAATATAAAAAATATTTTACGATATGCACCGTTAAACAATACGCCTCGCAGGGGACATATTTTCTCGACCTCTTTCAAGAGAAAGAGTAAAGCCGTCTGCCGAAAAAATCTCTCTTGATAATTAAATTATAAACCATTTGCGAATAAATAAATAGTTGCAATAGAAAGCCCGCACCAAGGTGGTGCAGGCTTTTGCGCGGGCTAGTAGGGGATAACCCCGACTCCGGTGCCCACCACGGAATTGTCCCGGATTATCAGGCCGGCATCGTCGTAGGTGCGGTATACCACATCTATTGGCGTAGCGCGCCTTACATTGTGCCTGTCTGTGATCAGGAAGGCCTCCTTGGCGTCGTCGTAGTCTCCCACAAGGTAATCTGCACGATCAAAGGGATCAATCGCGATTACGCGGGTTTTTCCTGGCGGGGCGCAGTATTCAAACGGCATTTTCTCTCCCTATTAAACACAGGAACTTTCTATATTATAAAATAATATACTTTATTAGTCAATACGTGGAAATAAAGAACAAAAATGATAATATCAATTAGTAGAATATATGATAAATCCGATTAGAGGTTTTGGGCAGAGTAATAATGATTGTTTCGGTAGCGTCTTTTTTTTATGTTTTCTTCAAACTTTGCCCCTATTTTTATATTGGCGGCGGTAGCAACCTTGCTTAAAGGTTTGATAATTTTACCTTCAAAACAAAAGCGCCGTTTTTTGCAAAACGGCGCCAAAGGGGACTAGGCGGACACGAGTTCCCAGTTTCCGTCGTTCAAGACGATCTGGCCGTCCCGAACCATCTGGTTGAGAGTGTCACAGACCTGCTCGGCGTGCCCGAGATCCGCGGTATTGCCCCGGTATCTCAACTCGCTCTGCATATAGTCGCCAACGGACAAACTGGGGAAGGTGGGGCAGTGGTGACCTTAATAAGCTGGCCGCCAGCAGAACAAAATCAAATTTCTACCCCGTACTTTCGTGAGAGGTGAAAGGCGTATTCCATAGACGACACAAAATCGCATTTGTTAAAACTTACTGCCATAAGCACCCAGCCTCCAAATTGCATGATGTTTCGTCTGAAAACGAGGAGCAGGAAACCGCGGTACCTTCGCACGATGATTCGCCCCATGCGCATCCGGTTGTGCTCTCGCACGATGTCTGGTCGGAATCGTAAACCGAACATGAACTGGAATATGTGCCCGAACATGAAGTGCCGGTTGACCATGTACAACCGAAACTTGTGCATTGTGGTTCTGTGCTATAACCCGCGCACGCGTTCGGCGTACCTGAGCAGCTGGTGAAGGACGAACTCCATGAACAATCCAAATTTGCGGTGCAGGTGGATTCATTTGAATACGTATTGCAGGGGTTATGGGTACCTGAACATGTTTTTGTGCTTGCGGTCCACGAACATCCTGACTGTGCAGTGCAAGTCCCGCTGTTAGTATTATTCCATGTGGAACACGCCCGCGCCGTTCCTCCGCATGATCCTGAAAAATTAGCCGTGCATCCGGCGTCTTGACAGCTTGTCGCGTTCGAATACGCCGAACAGGCGGTTGGCGTACCCCCACAACTTGCACTGGAATTCCAAGTACAACCCGAGGTGTTTTGACAAGATGTTTGGTCCACATCATAAATAGAACAGCTGGAATCATATGTTCCCGAACAAGAAGAACTGCCCACAAAACATCCCTGCCTGTCCGGGCATTGTACCAAAGTAAGCCCGCTGCACGATGCCACCTGTGTTGTACAGGATCCCCCGGGCGGAGGAGGTTCTCCACCGCTACTGGAACTCCAGCCATATAAACTATGTCCGTTTAATCCGAAACAAATATCATCCCCGCTACAACTATCGTTTATCCCGTTTTCTCCAACCATTGTTACCCCATAAACTCCCTGCAAACTGCCGGAATAAGAATCGCAACCGGGGTTCGGCGTGGTGGGGTGGCGCGTTTGTCCATCCGTGCATTTATTGTTCCATTCATAGGGGCGCCCCCAAGGGTCGTTGCATATCCTTACTATTTCTCCCCATTTTCTTCCCGCTATCGGCTCTATAACAATATTTTCCGGGCATATTATACTTCCATGGGAGTCATTGGGATAATAACCGTAAACTGAGTAAACAAGTTCAGCGGCCTTTATTAATTGCACCATATCCGCCCGCGCTTTTGTTTCGTTTGCCGCCTCTCTTCTTCCGCCAAGTATCACAAACACAATACTGGATAGCAGGCCGATAATCGCTATTACCACCAGCAATTCTATAATAGTAAACCCTTTTTCTTTCTCAAACTCATAGATTTATTATACCCAAAGCACCACTTTTAAGATAAAGATTTATACACACTTAAAACGGCTCATTTGGTGAGCCGTTTATTATCGTTTGCTTTTCTTTTTTATTTTTATGCCGTTCTTTTTCTTTTTTCTATCAAGGCGTTTTTTATTTTTCCATCCTATACCCATGTTTTTAACTTTAATTTGTACCTTATCAGAGTACTACAAACAAACAAATATACAAGTTTTTACGGAAATATTAAAAACTTAACCGCTACAACCGCAAGAAAGAGAGCTATAAAAACACGAAAGTATTTTTGCGGGACACGGTCCACAAAATACTTTGCTGTCCATGCGCCCAGAAGCGATGCCGGGATAAAAAGCGCCAGTCCCCACAAAAACAGTCCTTCTAATCTTGCACCTGTTGCAAGATATCCTGCAATACGAGCAGAATCAATAGCAAGGCCCATTGCGCCCAAGGCAAAAAGATATGCCTCTTTTGGCAGATTAAAAGCGCTCAAAAAAGTGGCGCGTATTTCGCCACCTACTCCAAATATGCCCGAGGAAAATCCCGATAGCGCACCGCCAACTCCGGCCACAGAATTGCGTTCAGGTAATTTCCATTCGGGTTTCCAAAGAATAAAAATAACATAAGCAAGGATAAATCCGCCAAGAATACGAAGCAGAAATTCTTCCGGAAACGATACAGAAACTGTTGCGCCAAAGAAGCCGGCGATAACCCCCGGAACCGCAAACCATAAGACAAGTTTCCACTTTCCAACTCCGGATCTAAACAAAAGCATTTTCCAAATATCTTCAAACCAATGGATGGTGCCGGTAAAAAGAAGCGTAAGCGGCAGGGGAAAGAATAATAGCATCACTGGCACCATGATTGTGGATATGCCAAAACCCGAAAATGTGCCCATTGCCGCCGCAAAAAACACAAGAATAATGATAATAAAGAGTAGTTCAACGCTCATAAAATCATTATATCAGTTAATTATATGCTACAATGTGATAAATAATTAAAAACAAAAAACATGGGTTTAAAAGATGATTTTGTTTCAAGAGAGAGCAGGGAATATAAATTTAGATTAGGCAATGCTCTTGCTTCCGCCTTGGCGGGTTTTGTGGTAGGTTCTCTGTCAGCTTCCATAATTTGGTATTTTATTCTTCGCATTACCGAAATTATTTAAATTCCGCGTACAAATCACACAAAAACAGGCCACATCAAAGTGTTACCTGTTTTTATGTGATTGTCTAATTCAATGGTTAATTAAGACAGCAGGACGCCGCCATCTACCACAATCTGTGAGCCGGTCATATAGCTTGCCAGGTCGGAAGCGAGAAATAAAGCAACTTTACCAATATCATCCGGTTCGCCCATATGTTTCATCGGGATTTTTTCCAAGAATTTTTTAAGCACCGCTTCCATTTCGGGAGTTGCCGGTTGACCGGCTCCGGTGCCGGGTGTGGTAATGCCACCGGGGGCAATAGCGTTCACTTGGATGTTATGAGGCGCAAGTTCCAGTGCGGTATTCTTGGTAAATCCCCACAGGCCGTGCTTTGAGGCATCATAGACCGCGAGTCCCACAGAAGAAGGGTGCAATGCATCAATCGAAGTTATGTTAATGATTTTTCCGCCCCTCTCTTGTTTAATCATGGTGTCTCCGGCGGACTTGGTGAAAAGAAAAACGCTTTTGAGATTAACTGCCAAAATTTTATCAAAATCGGCCGGAGTCATTTGCATAACCGGAATAATCGGATAAATTCCGGCATTGTTTACGAGAATGTCTATGCTACCATATGTTTTTTTGGCAAAATCGGTTACTTTATGCACATCTGTTTCGTTTGCCACATCTGTTTTAATAAATGTTGTTTTCCAGCCATTATCAGTTAACTCCTGCGCGGCTTTATTTCCGGCTTCTTCGTTTATATCAGCAATGACCACATTCGCTCCGGCTTCTGCCAGACGATACGCAATGCCGAAACCAATGCCCATTGCGCCACCGGTCACAATGGCGGTTTTTTCTTTAAGAGCAACGAGCTCCTGCAATGATGTTAATTTCATATTTTGTTTAATTATTTAATTCTAAATCTGACAATATTATAAAAGCTGAAAAAACCCCGGAATTTACCAGAACTGCGCCAATAATCAAAGACCAATCATAGTAGTAAATTCCCTTCCAAACAAGATACATTGAACGAAAAAGACCGCTACGGGCAATACGATGGAAACATTCCCAACGTTCTGCTTTTTACGAATTAACCACCCTTGGTGGTAATACCCCGTCGCCACAATAACCCAACAAACTATCAGGGCGACGCTCCACACAAATTGAGCATTCCAAAATTGGTTAACCGGAGCAAGCCATGTATAGACAAAAAATGTTGGAATAAAAACGAATGCGGCCGAAAGGATAATTTCTACTATTATCTTTGTCATATATATTGTAGCAAGTTTAATTCAATAGCCAAATCGAATAATTCAGATAAGACGCGAAGCTAACCCAGAGCAGATACGGTACGAGGAGATACGCGGCCAGCCGGGAGATTTTGTAAAAAACTACCGCCGTCCAGACAATCGCGAGCCAGAGCACGGCAATATTTACCAGCGCTAAACCCGGATTTTGCAATCCGAAAAAAATGATTGACCAGAGCGTATTTAAAACCAACTGGCCGCCGAAAATGCCGAGAGCGATTTTTACATCCTTGCGTTTTAGTCCTCTTTTCCAAATTAAAAATGCCGCAATACCCATAAGTATGTAAAGCGTTGTCCATACCGGCCCAAATATCCAAGATGGGGGATTGAGTACCGGTTTTACAAGCCCGGCATACCAATCCGAAATGGCTGGTGCGGTAAAAAACGAGCCAATCGCGCCAGTCGACAAGGAAACTCCAATAGTGATAACAAGTTTAAAAAAGTTGTTTATTCGCATGGGTTTCATTTTATCATAAAAACCGCCCAATAAAGGCGGTTTTGTACAACCTGGCTCC
>JBBDXP010000010.1:0-2515 GCA_040902285.1 Candidatus Spechtbacterales bacterium | reverse complement strand
GTTTTGTATGGTTTTAGACCTCTTGAGGTCAGGCGCACCATAACCTTGGTTGTTGGCTTGTGCGGTTAGGCCAATTTATAACTTAGCTCTTTTTGGTCGAGGTTGCCGCCGGCTACTTTTATTTTAACAGTTTGGCCAATAGCATATCGTTTCTTTTTTCGCGTGCCCACAAGCGCGTAGGCATCGGGCTCTAAAATATAAAAGTCGTCTTTCATGTCGCGTGTTTTTATAAGTCCTTCTGTCTTGGTTGTTTTTTCCTGCACAAACATGCCCCAGTTGAAAACGTTGATGATAACACCGCTATAAATAACGCCCTTGCGCGCGGGATTCATCATGTATTCGATCTGTTTGTATTTTATAGAGTTTCGCTCCGCGGTTACCGCGTCAACCTCCTTGCGTAAAAGGCTCTCCAAAATGCGTTTATACGCGGAGGCCTTATCGGCGCCCGGGGCGGCCTGGTTAAGATATCCCCACAGCACCCGGTGCACCATCAAATCCGCGTACCGCCGTATGGGAGATGTAAAATGCGTGTAATCTTTCAAGGCCATCCCATAGTGCCCCTTATTTTCTAAACAATACACGGCTTTTTCCATATCCTGCATAGCAACAATATCAATCAGATACTCTTCATCCCGGCCCCGAACCGCCCTAAAAACCTTGTTCAATTCCTTAGAAGAAATACTTTTCTCCGGCACCTCTAAGTTATATCCGAGAACATTTAAAAAAGCGAGTAATTGATTCAAATTTTTCTTTTTCGGTTTTTCATGAATGCGATAAATGCCAAGCCCGCCCGATTCTTTTTCTTTTTGGCTAAAATAGGCGGCCACCTCGCGGTTTGCTAAAACCATAAATTCTTCTATCAATTTATGCGTGGCCAGAATTTCTTTATTATAAATACGGCGGGGGCGGCCGGCTGAATCCAATTCTATTTCTATTTCTTCCTGTTCAAACTCCAGCGCTCCGCGTATCCGGCGTTGTTTTTGGAAAATACGCGCAAGTGCGTTTAACTGGCGCAATTCTTCGACGTACGTGCCGCGCCGCGTATCTATTCTTTTTTGGGCCTCTTCGTACGAAAAGCGCTCATCGGAGTGTATAATTGTTTTCCCGAACCAGCGGCTTTTTACTTCGCCCTTTTCCGTAATGGTAAAAATGGCAGAAAACGCTAACTTGTCTTCGCCCGAATGCAAACTGCACACATCATTGGAGAGCGCCTCGGGAAACATCGGCACGGTTCTATCTACAAGGTACACAGAAACGCCTTTGCTTCGCGCCTGCGCGTCCAGCGCGCTATTTTCCGGCACATAGTGTGAGACATCTGCTATGTGCACGCCCACTTCAAAAGTTTCTGCGTCCAATTTTTGGATAGAAACCGCATCGTCCAAATCTTTTGCGTCGGCCGGGTCGATTGTAAAGGTGGTTATGCCGCGATAATCTTTGCGCTCCTTTATTTCTTTTTCAGGAATGGGTCGCGCGGTTTTTTGTATGTGTTCGGCTTCACGCATGGCCTCCGCGCTAAAATCCGGCCGGTATCCGCTTTCAAAAAGAATAGATTGCATTTCGGCTTCATTCTCTCCTTTTTTACCCAAAACTCGGATGATTTTGCCGGAAGGATTTTTTCGCACGTCTCCCCAATCAGTAATCGCAACCAGGGCTTTGTGGTTATGGCGGATTTCTTTTCCGCTCGCGTCCGGTATGAAAATATCAATATGCACGCGTGAGTCATCCGGAGTCAAAAACGCAAAATTTTTGTTGGGATCCTTTTTATCAATAGTGCCGACAAATTCTTCTTTCGCGCGCTCTAAAACCCGTGTGACCTCGCCTTGTATGCGCGTGTCGTCTTTCCTTTTTTGCAAAAGCGCAACTTCAACCGTATCGTGGTGAAGGGCGGTATTTAAAAACTGCGGCTGTATTTGTATATCTTCGTCCATGCCTTCAATGTCCGCGTACCCGACATTGTTGGAAGCAACATAAAGAACTCCCTCCATGCGCGTTTCGGAAGATTTTTGATTCTTTTTTGTGTGCGTATCCTGTTTTTTATCTAATGCCATAAAAAAATATCTTACCATTCTTTGGGTGTTCTGTAAAAGTATTTTTTAATAAAAGCTATACTGAGTATCTTTTTGAATAAAAATGCCTCGCAAGCCAAAGCCATGCTATACTTTTTTGTATATGAACAAACAACAAATCAAGAATAAGCAAAGAGTCACGGACTTGGATATCCGCAACTATGCCAAATATGTTCTAGAAGATAGAAAACTAAAAATAGAGTAGCACATGAATGTTGCCGAGCAGGGACTCGCCCGTGAACCAGAGCTTCGCTCGGTTCAGGGCGCCGTGTACCCTGCGTGGTACACGGCGAACCCCATTTCATATACATTGTTGCCCCGCAAGGATTCCGTCCTTCGGCAGTTTCGACAGGCTCACTGCAAGCAAGCTCAGGACTAGAACCTGTCGTCGGCCTTGCGGCACTCCTCCTTAAAACCGTTCGGCTGAGCTCACGGCCGAAGCCCCTCGG
>JBBDXP010000009.1:86538-88558 GCA_040902285.1 Candidatus Spechtbacterales bacterium | reverse complement strand
CGGCGTGGACTACCGGGGTATCTAATCCCGTTCGCTACCCACGCTTTCGTCCCTCAACGTCAGGGTTGCGCCAGTCAGCTGCCTTCGCCTTTGGTATTCCCCACGATATCAACGGATTTCACCCCTACACCGTGAGTTCTACTGACCTCTCACACCCTCTAGCCATACCGTTTCCCGCGCAGAATCCAGGTTGAGCCTGGAAATTTAACACGAGACTAATATGGCCGCCTACGGACCCTTTACGCCCAATGATTCCGGATAACGCTCGGGGCTCACGTATTACCGCTGCTGCTGGCACGTGATTAGCAGCCCCTTATTCTTGTGGTACGCTCAAGCCGCTCCTCGCTACGTTCAATGCATAGAGACAAGAAACAAGCGACATGCGACAAGGAAAAAACCTTGTTACTTGTTACTTGTTGCTTGTTGCTACATCAAACATAGTGAGGAACGGCCTTGTTCCCACATAAAAGAAGTTTACAACCCGAAGGCCTTCTTCCTTCACGCGATGTCGCTCCGTCAGGCTTTCGCCCATTGCGGAAGATTCTCGACTGCAGCCTCCCGTAGGAGTAGGGCCAGTGTCTCAGTGCCCTTGTTGGGGATCATGCTCTCACATCCCCTACCCGTCATAGCCTAGGTAAGCCGTTACCTTACCTACAAGCTGATAGGACGCAGGTGCCTCCTTCACCGATAAATCTTTAACCTTTCGGTATTATCGGGCATTAGACCGCCTTTCGGCGGCTTATTCCCGAGTGAAGGGTAGCTCCCTACGCGTTACTAACCCGTTTGCCGCTGTCTGCACCTTCCAAACTTCGTGATATTCTCTTTGTCACAAAATCTTGAAGGTGCAGACCGCTCGACTTGCATGCCTTATCCACATCGCCAGCGTTCATCCTGAGCTAGGATCAAACTCTTAAAAAATAGTTTTTTGCCGTTAAAAAAACAGCAAAAAGCTGTATAAACAAATATTCGGAACAACTAAAAAATATTGTTAGTTGCCTTTGTTAAAGTACATTTATTTACTTAGGTAATATACTACTTTTAATATTAAAATGTCAAATATATTACTTTTCTTTTTTTCTTTCTTCTTCCCGCCACTTTTCCCGCCCTTTGGACGAGGCTCGCCTGTGCGTCTCGCGCCAGGCGGCTATTTCTTTGTGATGTCCGCTCAATAGAATATCGGGAACTTTCCATTCCTTTCCCCTTTTGGGCTTAAAAGAAGCAGGGCGTGTATAAACGGCGTGTTCATGCTTTACACCCTCCGAATATGATTCGCCCTCTTTTGATTGATCTTTTCCTATAACTCCTTTTTGCATTCTGCTTACCGCATCCACGACAATCATGGCGGGAACCTCCCCTCCGGTTAAAACATATTCCCCCACTGAAAGTTCCTCGTCGGCTATGTGTTCGGCCACCCTTTCGTCCACACCCTTGTAGTGGCCCGCGATTAAAATTATCTGGCCCAGTTTTCCCAGCTGGCGCACCTTTTTTTGCGTTAAAATTGGGCCCTTTGCCGAGAGCAGTATAATTTTTCTTTTTTTGCCCCTTGTTTTCTTTTTCAGATCCTGAATAGCGTTATAAATCGGCTCCACTTTCATTACCATGCCCGAAATTCCGCCAAATGCCATATCGTCGGTCATTTTGTGCTTATCTTCGGCAAAATCACGAAGATTATGCACATTTATCTTTATTTTTTTGTTTTCCTGCGCCTTGGCCAATATGGAGGATTCAAAATAGCACTCGAACATCTCCGGAAAGATTGTAAGTATGTCAAATTTTATCATATGATTTAATATCGTTAGTTTTACACATTGCGTGATATAACCTGTGTCGTTCGGAAAAGAAAATATATTTTCTTTTCACTCTCTATCCTCGGTTATAGCATTCAAACATTTCAGGAAATATTGTTAAAATGTCAAAGCGAATCATATTTATTTAGTATATAGAATTTAGTAGATAGTAGATAGGTAGTAGCGGCCATCCGGAAACTGTTTTTAACGATTCTCGGAGGCATCCTGCACCT
>JBBDXP010000009.1:63355-86528 GCA_040902285.1 Candidatus Spechtbacterales bacterium | reverse complement strand
GTATGCCGAGAGGGAGCGGCCGGCTTCCGCCGGAGAAGACGAACCGCGGTCGTTAAAAATAGTTTCCGGATGGCCACGTAAAAAGGATAAAAAACAAAATCCCCCGATTGCGGGGGATTTTGTTTTTTATTGCAAAAATTTATTCAAGATCGCCAACCGCTCCTTCAACATCCGGGGCGGGAGCTTCTTCTCTTGGAGCCGGTGCGACTCTCTTTGAACCTTCCGGTTCTTCAATCTTAAGATTCACTCGCGCGTTGTTCTTCATTCCCACAATGCGAAGCAATGTGCGGATAGAACGGGCAGTTGAACCCTGGCGTCCGATAACTTGAGCCATGTCGTCCTGGTGTACCTTCAATGTCAGAAGAACACCCATTTCGTCTACAGTCCTGTCTATTTTGACATCTTTAGGATTGTCAACTATGGACTTGATAACAAACTCAAGAAATTCCTGATCGTTTTGTGTTGCCATACTATTCTGATTTTAAATTCTAAATGGAATATCTGCGACCTTTCATTCTAATTAAAATTATTATACTCTATTTATTCTTTTTTGTCAACTTTTTCTTTGTCTTCCTCTGTGGATTTTTCGTCCTCCTTTGGCTTTTCTTTTGCCGGTTCTTCTGCCGGCTTTTCCTCGGACCTGGGCTCCTCTGTGGGGACTTCTTCTTTGGGAGCTTCTTCCTGCGTTGCAGGTTCTTCGGCCGGAGCTTCCGTCGCCGGCTCTTCTGGCTTGGTCTCTTCGGCAGGAGCTCCTTCTGTCTTTGTTTCCCCATCACCAGACCCGCTTCGCGGTTCCGCCTCGTCTTCGCCTTGGCGAGACGGGTCGGTGAGGGGCTTCGCTTCTTCATTATCGATTGTCTCCTCCGCTGGTTTTTCAACGGCTGCTGTTTCTTTTTTAGCATCTTCTTCTTTCTTTTCCGCGGCCGCGGCTTCCGCTGCTTTTTTACGAACCCTTGTCGAGTGCACGGATACTTTGGAGGCATCTAAAATACCTTCTTTCACAAGAATGTTGTGTACAACATCCGTAGGACGCACTCCTTTTGAAAGCCAGTATTCAATGCGTTCTTTATCAAGTTTAAGTTCTTTGGATGCCGGCCTATAGGAGCCAACCGATTCCAAATATTTCCCCTTTGGAGGGGCTGTATTTTCTGTTATAACAACACGAAAGCTCGGGTCATTTTTTCTTCCTGTCCTTTTTAATCTAAGTTTTAACATACCTATTACTTATAAGGGAAAAGGTTGTACAAGTCAATTATTAATCTGTTCGTATCTCACACCCCTATTTTGGGGCTGGTATCAATCGCGTTTCTGGCCGCTTCTTCCTGCGCTTCCTGTTTGTTTGAACCCTTTCCTTTGGCCAAAAGCTCTTTTTCTATATAAACCCCGACAATAAATGTTTTAGCATGATCCGGACCAGTTTCTTCCAAAACCTCATATGTCGGGGTTATACCGAATTTCTCTTGTACAAGCTCCTGCAGATAGCTTTTTGGATCCCTGTATAATTTTTTCTCCAAGACGGCAGGTAGGTGGGATAATATGTGATTTTTTATGAATTTATCCGCCTCGTCCGTGCCTAAATCTATGTATATGGCTCCTATAAGCGCCTCTACCGCGTTCGCCAAAATATATTGACGCGCACGTCCCACATCCTGCGATTCGCCCTTGGAAAGGAGAATATAATCATTAAAAGACAATTCTTTAGCGACAGAAGAGAGCATTTTACTGTTTACCAGCGCGGCACGCCAGCTTGTAAGTTCTCCCTCGGGATTATCGTAATTATTGTACAGATATTCGGTAACGATAAGTTCTAAAACAGCGTCCCCCAAAAATTCGAGACGCTCGTTGTGATCCAGCCCCGGGGCGGGATTTTCATTCAAAAAAGAGCGGTGTACAAACGCCTGTTTCAATAGATTTTTATTTTTAAAACTTAGATTTAGTTTTTCTTCCAGTTTTGAGAAATCACTCATAAAAAGCCGGCAATTATTTCTTTTCTTCTTTTTCCTCTTTCTTTTTACTTACCTGATCTTTTTCCGGTTCCCCTATTTCCCTATAAATAGTGCCGAGAACGCCGTTTATAAATCTTCCCGAACTATCGCCTCCAAAATTCTTGCCCAGTTCAATCGCTTCGTTAATGGCGACTTTAGGCGGAACTTCTTTGCGATCCGACCACAAAAGCTCGTATATGCCTACACGCAAAACATTTCTGTCCACAAGATTTATTTGTTCCAGTGGCCACTCGGAAGCAGTTTTTTCTATAATAGCGTCTATTTTATCCCTATTCTTTAAAACACCTCGGACCAATTTTTTAATAAAATCATGTTCCTCGGAAAGATCAGGACCATATTCGGCTATATTATATTCAACAAACTCTTCCGCCTTTGAATCATCTTTCCCCCAGAAATCCCACTCGAACAGAGTTTGCATTGCTATTGAACGAGCTAAGTGACGTGAGGCCATAATTTTTGCTTCGCAAAAATTAGTAAGTAGTATGTAGTAGGTAGTAAGTAGAATTTTTGTTTTTGGATTTTCTACTACCTACTATTTACTGCTCGATTTGCGAGCGTAAGCGAGCGTTATTTTTGGGACAATTCTTCCATACTCATCTCCTTTGGTGAAGATGTTTCTTTCTCCTGTTGAGAAAGTTCTTTTTGTTTTTGTTTTCTTTCCCGCTTTTCCAGCTTTGCAAGAACATTAACAAATTCTTTTCCCTGATAAGTGCCGCAGTTTTCGCATAAGTTGTGCGGCAAAACCGCCTCGCCGCATTTCGGACACACGGCAAGAGCAATCTTTGACAAGCTATGATGCGAACGCCTGCTTTTTTGTCTTGATTTGGTTTTTCTTTGTTTTGGGACTGCCATAGGTTAGTAGATAGTAGGTTAGTATTTAGTATATAGCAGGTAGAACTAGTATACAATAATAAATTTTAAGACAAAAAGCAAGTTACGCGAGGCGAAAACTTTGCCTGTGCGCGGGGCTAGGACCGTGCTTTTTAAGAGCTTTATAGTGCATAGCCGTGCCATATCCTTTGTGCAAGTCAAATCCGTATTCGGGATATTTTCTATGGTAGTAATTTGCCATGCTTCTATCCCGCCTTACTTTGGCTACTATGGAGGCGGCTGCAACCGACGGGATAAGATTGTCAGCGCCTTTAACTGCGGTATAAGAAGTGTCAGTTAAAACCCGACCCGCGTAAGGAAACTTATCTACAAACACATGGTCAACGGAAGTGCTGAGTTTTTTAACAGCGCGGCGCATTGCTAAAACAGACGCCTCGCTTATGTGGTACTTATCTATGGTAGCGGGAAAACAAGAAGCTGACGCGAAATCCGCCTTGCCTTGTTTTTTGAGTTCGCAAAAAAATTCGTACATACGACTTCGCTGGTTTTCGCTTAGCAGTTTTGAATCGCGAAGAAACTTTAATTTTTCGGTATCAATTTTTTTTAAAAACACAAAAACGGCAACCGTAACGGGGCCCGCCAGAGGCCCGCGCCCCACCTCGTCCATTCCGGCCATAACTTTATAACCGTTTTGTTCGGCAAATTTTTTTTCGTAATTTAAATCCACCATCAAATCCATAGTATCACAATTCTATCTACAGGATTCTACCGACAGGAACGTCAACATAACTCACGACCGTGAGTTATGTTGACGTTAGTATTTTGGTTACAGTTTTGAGTATGTTGACGTTAGTATTTTGGTTACAGTTTTGAGATTGAGATTTTTTAAGATAAAATAAGTGTAATGAATCCGGACTCTAAATCTAAATTTACTCATCTCCATCCTGCACCAGAACCTTCGGTACGGTGCAGGACAAGTGTCCACTTCTCATCTTAAGATATTTTATGAAGAATTATAAATTCACACATCTGCACGTGCATAGCCACTACTCTCTTTTAGACGGCCTGCCAAAAATAGGCGAGCTTTTGGACCACATAAAAAAAATGGGAATGGATTCTATAGCGATAACCGACCACGGGAATCTTTACGGAGCCATAGAATTTTACCAAAAGGCAAAAAAGAGGGATATTAAACCGATAATAGGATGCGAAATATATGTTACTCAAGACATGCGCGATAAACAGCCCGGCGCTTCACAGAACGGCAATTACGACCACCTTGTAGTTTTAGCTGAAAATAATGAGGGCTACCGTAACCTCATCAAGCTTGTCACCAAATCCAATTTAGAAGGATTTTATTACAAACCCCGCGTGGACAAAAACCTTTTGCGCGAGCACGCGAACGGGCTTATCGCCCTTTCAGGATGCCTTGGCGGAGAATTGTCGCGCGCGCTTGACGGCAACGATACCGAAAAAGCAAAGAGCATAGCTCTTGAATACGCTGATATTTTTGGCAAGAATAATTACTTTATAGAAATACAGCAACACTTAAATACGCCCGAACAAAACGTGGCTACGCCCAAACTCGCCGAATTGGCCGGAAATTTAAAAATGCCATTAGTGGCAACGCAGGATTCGCATTATTTAAAAAAAGAAGACGCGCATGCCCATGATGTTCTGCTTGCGGTGCAGACCGGCAACACCATAGACGACGAAAACCGCCTTACAATGAAGCACGATGACTTTTCTTTGTTATCCGGCGAGGAAATGGCGGAAAAATTCAAAGAATGGCCCGATGCCATAGAAAACACCCAAAAAATAGCAGAGAGATGCCGGGTTGAATTAACTTTGGGAGAATTTATTTTTCCAAATTTCGCCCTTGTAAAAGGAAAAACGGCGGATCAAATGCTTGACGAGCTTACCAAAGAAGGCGCACAAGAACGAGCGCTGGACAACAATGTGGAAATAGAAAAAAGGAGGCAGTATGAATTAAAAATAATTAAAGAAAAAAAGTATGCCCCCTACTTTTTGGTTGTGGCCGATCTTTTGCGATTTGCCAGAGAGAGCGACATTTATTCCACAGTACGAGGTTCGGCAGCTGGTTCCCTTATCGCCTATCTTTCGGGGATTACAAATGTTAATCCGATGGAATATCAACTGCCTTTTGAAAGGTTTTTAAATCCATTCCGCCCTTCTGCTCCAGATATAGATATGGATTTTGCCGACAACAGGAGGCAGGAGGTAATTGAATACGCTAAAAATAAGTACGGAGCGGATAGGGTGGCTCAAATAATAACATTCGGAACAATGATGGCACGAGCCGCTGTGCGCGATGTGGCGCGGGCTCTTGGGAAACCATACGAAACGGGAGACAAGATAGCCAAGCTTATACCGATGGGGCACCAGGGCTTTCCGATGACCATAGAAAAGGCAAAAGAAATAGAACAAGATCTAAGAATACTGTATGAACAAGACGCTGAAGCCCGCGAAATAATGGACATTGCCGAAAAACTGGAAGGCACAGTGCGCCACGCGTCGGTACACGCGGCGGGAGTGGTGATATCGCCCAAACCGTTGACAGAATATGTGCCGGTACAACTCGATCCGAAAGGAGCGGACAGCTTAGTTACGCAATACGATATGTATACGGTGGGAGAAGACGGAGTAGGCCTTACAAAATTGGATTTTTTGGGTATACGAAACCTCGCTATATTGGAAAACGCCGTTAAATTGGTTTACGAGCGCCATAGACAAAAGATAGACATTGAAAATATACCTTTTGACGACAAAAAAACTTTCAACATGCTATCCCGGGGCGAGACGGAAGGACTTTTCCAGTTGAACGGTTCAGGTATGACGCAATTTCTCATGGACCTTAAACCTACAACCGTGCATGACATTAACGCCATGGTAGCGTTGTACAGGCCGGGTCCGATGAAAAACATTCCCGAATACATAGCCCGTAAGCAAGGAAGAAGCCCCATAAGATATTTTCATAAAAAAGCTGAAAAATTTTTGGATAAATCATACGGAATTTTGGTTTATCAAGACGACCTTTTGTTCACCGCCATGGAACTTGCCGGATATAACTGGGAATCGGTAGACAAATTCAGAAAAGCCGTCGGCAAAAAAATACCGGCGGAAATGGCCAAACAGCACAAGATATTCGTTAAAGGGTGCCAAGACCATAGCGAAATGACCGAAAGGCAGGCGGAGGAAGTTTGGGATTTATTTGAACCGTTTCAGGGATACGGTTTTAACAAAGCGCATGCCGCCTGCTACGGGCGAGTCGCCTATCAAACCGCGTATATGAAAGCGAACTTTCCGGTGGACTATATGTGCGCCGTCCTTACCGCGGAAGCCGGAGACATGGAAAAAATGACGGCAATAATGACCGAAACCCAGCACATGGGCATAAAATTGCTTCCACCGTCAGTAAACGAAAGCGGGCACGATTTTACTGTAATAAACAATAAAATAATCCGATTCGGATTGGCAGCAATAAAAAATGTGGGAGAAAATGTGGTTAATAACATAATAGAAGAAAGAACCACAAACGGCAGATACGCGTCCGTGGAAAACCTTATGGAAAGAATGTCTCATGGAGAGCTTAATAAAAAATCGCTTGAAAGTTTGATAAAAGCCGGAGCATTGGACGATGTGGGAGAAAGAAATTCCATGCTTGCAAATATTGAAAAACTGCTTCAATATTCAAAACAGCAAAGGGATAATCAAAATTCGGGCCAAAGCAGTTTGTTTGGAGACGCGAAAGAAGAAATAAAGATTTCCATGGCAACAGTCGAAACAACAAGCCCAATACAAAAATTGGACTGGGAAAAAGAATTGCTCGGATTTTACATAACAGGACACCCTTTAAACGAATATAAACAAAAATTGGCAAAATTTATCCCCATAAATAAAATAAAAGCGGATAATATGCGAAACGGCAAGGTGGGGGTTATAATAAATAGTATAAAAAAGATAACGACCCGCGATGGCAAGCCCATGGCTTTTATGACGGTTGAGGATTTAAGCGATAAAATTGAAGCGATAGTATTTCCCGATCTTTTTGAAAAAAACAAAGACATGTTAGAAGAAAACAGGTTGGTGGTAATAAGGGGAAAGTTAAGCATGAAAGACAGGGAGCCCAAATTAATTTGCGAAGAAATTACCGAATTGAGCTAAGATAAAGTTCCGATACTTCTTGTCCTCAGACCGCGGTACGATTTCTCCAGCGGAAATCGTCCGCTGCCTCTCGGTGAAAAATCCTTCGACAAGCTCAGGAACCAAGCTTTTTCACCTCCGAGAGCTCTTCGGATAAGAATATCGGAACTTCTTCAAACTTTTGAAAAAGGGTATTCTCGATTTAAAAATACTTATGACAAAACAAAACGAAAATTTAGAAAATATGCGCCATTCGTTTGCGCATGTTTTGGCGCAGGCGGTTTTAACTTTATACCCAAAGGTCCGGCTTGGAATAGGGCCTGCGATAGAAAACGGCTTTTATTATGATTTTGACAATGTGCAAATAGGAGAAGACGATTTGCTCAAAATAGAAAAGGAAATGAAGAAAATAATCGGAAATGACCTTGGGTTTAAAAAAGAACTCTGGGCGCCCGCGAAAGCCAAACAGCATTACAAAAAATTAAACCAGCCATACAAGCTTGAATTGATAAAGGACCTGGCAAAAGAGGCAAAAGTAGGAATGGTGTGGACAGGAAAAGAATTCCTTGACCTGTGCCGGGGCGGACACGTAAAAAGCACAAAAAATTTACCCAAAGACGGGTTTAAGTTGACCCGTATTGCCGGGGCGTATTGGAAGGGAGATGAAAAAGAACCCATGCTGACAAGAATTTACGGAGCGGCATTTGAAACCAAAAAAGAATTGGACGCGCACTTGAAACAAATGGAGGAGGCCAAAAAAAGAGACCACAAAAAACTGGGGCAGGAATTGGATTTATTTACATTTTCCGATGTTGTGGGAAAGGGCCTTCCATTGCTTACCCCGAAGGGCTCGGTAATAAGAAGAGAGCTTGAAAAGTTTATAACCGATGAAGAAATTAAAAGAGGATACCTGCACGTTTACACGCCGGACATTGCCAATTTGGAGCTTTATAAAAAATCCGGCCACTATCCTTATTACAAAGATTCTATGTATGCTCCCATAACAATAGACGACGAGCAGTACATGTTGCGCCCTATGACATGCCCGCACCATTACGAGCTATATTTGTCCCGCCCCAGAAGTTATCGCGAATTACCTATGAAAATTGCCGAAATGGCACACCTATACCGCTATGAACAATCGGGGGAACTTTCCGGACTATTGCGTGTAAGAACTTTTACTCTGGCCGACGCCCACATAATTTGCGCGGATGCAAGACAAGCCGAAAAAGAAATAAGCGGAGCGCTTGACCTTATAGAATTTGTGGCAAAAACATTCGGATTAAAACTGGGAAAAGATTACTGGTACCGCCTGTCTTTGGGCGAAAGAAGAGATTCTAAAAAATACTATAAAAACGACAAGGCCTGGAATGAGTCGGAAAAATTAATGCGGGGTCTACTGAAACGGCGAAAGGCGGATTTTATAGAAGCCAAGGGGGAGGCGGCTTTTTACGGGCCCAAAATAGATATACAAATGAGAAATGTTAACGGAAAGGAAGATACAGCATTTACCGTGCAGTATGATTTTGTGGGCCCCGAGAGATTTAATTTGAATTACACGGATAAAAACGGTAAGGAAAGGCGCGTTGTTGTTGTGCACCGCTCCAGCATAGGAGCAATAGAAAGAAGCATGGCATTTTTAATTGAATATTATGCGGGGGCGTTTCCCGCGTGGCTCGCGCCCGTGCAAGCGCTTGTTCTGCCCATTAGCGACAAGTTTAACGCGTACGGAAAAAAAGTTGAGGAAGAATTGCGCAACGCCGGTATGCGCTCCGAACTGCGCGATGAAGCGGAATCTTTGGGCAAAAAAATACGTAACGGCGAAATGCAAAAAGTGCCATATCTTTTGATTGTGGGCGAAAAAGAAAAAAAGGCAGGAACCGTTGCCGTGCGCTCGCGGGAAAAAGGAGATACTGGCACGATGAAGCTGGGCAAGTTTATTGAAAAACTGGAAAAGGAGATTAAAGAAAGAAGTTAGGAGGTTCCGATATTCTTCCCTCGAACCGCGGTCCGATTTCTCCGGCGGAAATCGTCCGCTTCCTCTCAGCGCAAAATCCTTCGAAAACCGTATTTGCCTGTCAAGGTCCGTCCTTGACAGGCAAATCTCAGGAACCAAGCTTTTGCGCTTCCGAGAGATTCGCGGATAAGAATATCGGAACCTCCTCTTCAGTTTTTGTCCAAAAAAACACCCGCATCATAAGATGCGGGTGTTTTTTAATATTAATTTTTTCTCTCTCAGAGAGCTGCGCGAAACGGAGCTTGAGTCGGAATGCTCAACGGCTTGAAAACAAGACGCCGAGCAAGGAGAGAGGTTTCCGGGTTAAGCTCTATTGGCACGCAGCTCTTTGAGAAAGAAGTATTCCCGTCCTGAGCTTTTATACAAAGCGCAGGACGGGGGGAAACATCAGCTACAGCGGCAGTAAAAGCCGTACTGTAAAGCCGTGTCGCAGCTGAGGCAGATCTTGGGGGGAGTGGTCTCCCGCGAACCCGGTGCTTCGGAAAGCCGAGCCGGCTGGGGTTCCTTTGTTTCTGCGAGCAATTCGCTGGAATCCTGTACTGCAAGCACTTTGGTTTGGTCTCCTTCTGCCGTGTGGGAACTTTGATGTTGATATTATATCATATATACATAAAAAGTCAACTTAATATTTTATATTTATGCGGTTTGTGATAGAAATATATCATATGATAGATGATGTTGTTAAGAAAATAATAAAAAAGGAAGAACAAAGACAATCGGAAACGATAAATCTTATAGCATCCGAAAATTATATTTCCGGCGCTGTTAAAGAAGCTGTCGGTTCTGTTTTTACAAATAAATACTCGGAGGGTTACCCGGGCAAGCGATATTACCCCGGAAATGAATTTGTGGATGAAATGGAAAAACTCGCGGCCGAAAGAGCGCTTAAGCTTTTTGATATAGAAGACAAAAACTGGTTTGTTAATGTTCAGCCGTATTCGGGAAGTCCCGCCAACTTCGCGGTATACTCGGCTTTGCTGGAAAAAGAAGATGTTGCGTTGGGAATGTCGCTGGCAAGCGGAGGACACTTAACCCACGGACACAAAGTATCCGACAGCGGAAAGTATTTTAATTTTGTACAATACGGATTGGATAATAACGGGCGAATAGATTTTGTGCAAATAGAAAAATTGGCGACTGAACACAGTCCAAAACTTATAGTTGCCGGAGCGAGCGCATATTCAAGAACCATTGATTTTGAAAAATTCGCGGAAATAGCAAAAAAACACTCTGCTCTTTTAATGGCGGATATCGCCCATGTGGCAGGGCTTGTGGCCGGAGGAGTTCACCCCTCCCCTTTTGCGCATTGCGATATAGTTACAACAACCACACATAAAACTTTACGCGGACCCAGAGGCGCCATGATACTTTCCAAAGGAAAAGAGTTGGCGGATAAAATTGATAAAGCGGTTTTTCCCGGCCTGCAAGGAGGCCCGCACAATAACACTACAGCCGGTATAGCCGTAGCGCTGGGTGAGGCACTTAATCCTGAGTTCAAAGAATACGCGGAAAATGTCGTGAAAAACGCCAAAATGCTGGCACAGGAATTAAGCAATAAAGGATATGACATAGTTTCGGGAGGGACCGATAACCATTTGCTTTTAATTGATCTGCAAAACAAAAATATAAGCGGGGCTGAGGCGGAAAAATTGCTGGAGAAAAACGGAATAACCGCAAACCGCAACACGGTGCCCGGCGACCCGAGAGGCCCTATGGATCCATCCGGAATAAGAATGGGTACGCCGGCGATTACAACAAGGGGGATGGGAGAAGAAGAAATGAGCTTGGTGGCCGAACTTATTGATAAAGCTTTGATGAATAATGATGTTTCGGATGAAGTTAAAAACCTGGCAATTAAATTCCCTGTTTAATAAAAATGAGCGCAAAAACATTAGACGGCCGAGAGCTGTCACAAAAAATATTAGAAGGACTAAAAGAAGAAACGGCAAAATTGAACAAGAAAATAAAACTTGGCGTTGTTATTGTTGGAACCGACCCCGCGACCGAACGGTTTGTGGAAAGGAAAAAGAAAATGGCCAAAGAAATAGGAATAGATACGGAAATTTATAAATACAATACGGACATAACAACCAAAGACCTGAGAGAAAATATAAAGAAAATATGCGGAACTCCCGGCATGGGGGGTGTGATAGTACAACTGCCTCTGCCTGAACATATAAATTCTCAAAACATACTGGGTGCGATTCCTCCCGGCAAAGACATAGATGTGCTTGGGTATAGAGCGCTTGGAAAATTTTATGCAGGAAAATCTCCTATATCTCCCCCCACAGCGACGGGAATACTTAAATTGCTGACGGAAAACGGCATAGAAATAAAAGGCAAAATAGCGGTTATGGTAGGATACGGAAAGCTGGTTGGAAGACCGACCGCATTTTTGCTGGAAGAATTAGGCGCAACAGTGATTGCCATAAACAGCGATACAAAAAACAAAGCGGAACTGGTTCTGCAAGCCGATATAGTGGTGAGCGGAACGGGAGTTCCGGGTTCAGTAACAAAAGACATGGTAAAAAACGGGGCAGTGGTTGTTGACGCGGGAATAAGTATTAGCCATAAGCCGTCCGCCTCGGCGAGCCTCGGGCGAGACGAGTCAGCCATGAGCCCTAAACCGGTAATTGTAGGAGATGTGGCGGACGATGTAAAAGAAGTTGCCGGATATATTACTCCCGTGCCCGGGGGCGTGGGCCCCATGACTGTGGCGATGATTTTATATAATTTGGTTGAACTGGCAAAATACGACTCACAAAAATGAGTCGTATTTTTTGATAAGTTTTTTCAATATTTCTTGTGCTATCTGCGGATTGGCGCTACCTTTTGATTTTGCCATAACCTGCCCGATCAGGAATTTAAGGGCGCTTTCTTCGCCGTTTTTATAATCTTCAACGGCTTTTTCGTTTTCAGTTATAACCTGTTCCACTACAATTGTGAGCTCGGCTTCCCCGCTTACCTGCTTAAGGCCTTTTTCGTCTATTGTCTGCGAAGGATCCTTTCCGGTCGTAAACATTTCGGCCAGAACATCGCGTGCGGCAGCCGAAGAAATATCTCCTGACATTACCAGCGTTATAAATTCTCCGAAATCTTCCGGACTTATTTTTAATTCCGCCAAAGGAGTAGCGGATTCTGTAAGCAAGGTTCTTAAGTTTTTAACAATATAATTGGCGGTTATTTTTGAAACCTGAGTTTCTTCCAGATTCTTGTCCTTTGACCACCTTGTGGCTTCTGAAACAGCATTTTCATAATAATCCGCCATATCCTTTTCGCGCGCCAACACCTCGATATCAGAGAGCAACAATCCGTACTGTTCTTGAAACCTTTTTCTTTTGGCTTGCGGAAGCTCGGGTAAAGAGGCCTTTATTACGGGAAGATCGAATCCGTACTGTTTTGACAGTACAACCGGAGGAATATCGGGTTCGGGGAAATACCTGTAATCGTGAGCTTCTTCCTTGGTTCTTTGAGAAAATGTTTTTTGTTTTTCCTCGTCCCAACCCCTTGTTTCTTGGATTACTTTTTTACCCTTGCTTAAAAGTTGGGATTGGCGCTCTATTTCGTATGCGCTCGCATCTTGGACAACACGCAAGGAGTTTAAATTCTTAAGTTCCACCTTTGTGCCCAATTCTTCGCTTCCCGCGGGCGCTAAAGATAAATTAACTTCCACTCTCATTTGTCCTTTTTCCATATCGGCATCGGACGCCTCCAAATATTTTAAAATGGAGCGCAATTCCTCGGCAAACTTCCGGGCCTCCGTGGCGCTTTTTATTACCGGCTTTGTAACAAGTTCCATTAAAGGGACGCCCGCACGGTTAAAATCCACATAAGAATGTTTGCCTTTAAGCGAGGCGTCTTCGCCGGGCAATTCTCCCGAATGCACAAGCCGGCCCGTATCTTCTTCCAAATGCACTCTTTCCACTTCAATACGTTTTTTACCTTCTTCGGTTTCTATATCTATAAAACCTCCCGAACAAAAAGGCATATCGTACTGCGATATTTGGTATCCTTTGGGCAAATCGGGATAAAAGTAATTTTTTCGGTCAAATTTTGATTTTTCGGCTATGTCCGAACCGAGCGCCATACCCACACGCACTATATGTTCTACCGCTTTAAGATTAGTTACGGGTAAAACACCGGGGTGGCCCATGCAAACCGGACATATGTTTATATTCGGATGCGCCTCAAACGAATCGTTCAAAGAATCGCAAAAAAGCTTCGTTTTTGTCTTAAGTTGAGCATGGATTTCCAGACCGATTGTGGGTTCGTATTTCATATTAGGACTTCACACCCCTTATACTAACAATAAAAACCCCCTTGTATAAAGGGGGTTGGGTTTTAGTTTGATCTCTCCAGGATTAAGAACATGTAATTGTACGGGTTTTCTCTGTCTGCTTTGTAAGTTTGTTTCTCTTTTTCTATCCATTCAAATCTATCCACTTTGGGAAAATGCGCGTCGCCCTCAAATTTGCCGTATATCACGGTAAGATATAATCTATCCGCCAAGTCCATAAACTGCTTGAAAATATCAGCTCCGCCTATAACCATAACTTCGGGCGCGAAACCCGCAACAGCAAGTGCTTCGTTGACAGAATGCGCCACAGTAGCGTATTTGGGTGCAGAGAAATTTTTATCCCTTGTGAGGATAATCATTTTTCTGCCCTTCAGTTCCCTGCTTATCGACAAGAAAGTTTTTCTGCCCATTATTACTGGCTTGCCCATGGTAATATCGCGAAACCGTTTCAGGTCAGCGGGCATCCGCCACGGCAACCTGTTTTGGCTGCCTATAACGCCTCTTTCGCCTATGGCGGCGATAAGAGAAATTTTTGTCCGGTTATCTGTCATATCACACTGCCATCGGGGCTTTTATACCGGGATGGCTCTGATAACCGACAAGTTCTATGTCGTCCATAGTAAAATCATCTATATCCAGGATATCCTGATTAAGCCAAAGTTTGGCCAGCGGCATGGGCTCTCTCTGGAGTTGTGTCTCCGCTTGCTCAAAATGGTTTTTATACAAATGGGTATCCATGAGAAAATGGACAAATTCGCCCGGCTTGTATCCGGTCACTTGCGCTACCATATGCAAAAGCGTTGAGTAGGAAGCTATGTTGAAAGGGACGCCCAAAAACATATCGCACGAGCGCTGAACCATCGCAAGATCAAGCGTGCGAGCTTTACCTTCGCGAGCGTTGGGATTATCGCGGACAAAAAACTGAAATCTGTCGTGGCATGGCGGAAGAGCCATTTTGTCCAGTTCTCCCGGGTTCCACGCGCTGACAATATGCCTTCTGCCGAAGGGATCGGTTTTAAGACCGTCTATGACTTTTCTAAGCTGATCTATTTCGTTTCCGTCAGGGTCGCGCCAGCTTCTCCACTGAACGCCGTAAATGCGTCCCAAATCGTCTTCGCCTCGGCGGTTGGGATTATTGAGCCATTTCTCTTCCTCATTGGCATTCTGGTCCCAAATAGTAGTTCCAAGCTCCCTAAAACCGGCGGCGCTGTCTATGCCGTGGATAAAGGCGAGCAACTCCGCTTTTACCGCTTTGAACGGAACTTTTTTGGTGGTAAGAGCCGGAAATCCATCGGCCATATTAAATCGCATTGTGCGCCCAAAAAGAGCTCTTGTCCCAACGCCCGTTCTGTCGGGGCGGTCTGTTCCTTTATCCTTAACCTCTTTTAAGAGATTCAGGTATTGCTGTTCCGGATGTGGTTTCATATTTGCCTCCTTTCTTGGTTGTTTTTCAGCAGAGATTTTACGCGCTCCCATAGAACATTTGTTATCTCCGGTATGGGCAGAATGTCTCCTTGCCGACTGCAATTTATAACCTCGAATTCGCGAGGAAACTTCTCCGCAAGGGATAAGTATGATTCTGAACTGCGGCGCAAGTGTTCCATATCCTGTTCGTGAAGATCACGCTTTTGGCCTTTTAGATACGCTCGCTCACCTTTTTTTGCGACCAATTCATATGCTATGGAAGGGTCGGCATTGAGAATAAAATTTATGTCCGGACGAGGAATACCAAAAGTTTTGTATTCCAAGTCAAATGTCCATTGCCAGAATTTATCTCTTTCGGTTTTATCGTCTATTTTTCCGCCCTGGTGACCCAAGTTGGAAGCAACATATCTGTTAGATAGGACCAGATAACCGGCCTCCAGCCATTCACGCAATTGCGACGCAAAACAATATCTGTCTACGGCAAAAAGCACAGACGCTCTATAAGGACCTACTCCGTCAGCTGTTCCAAGCTCACCTGTAAGGTATAACTCTACGGGGCCCGCTGATTTTTCGCCATAACGCGGAAAGTCGGCAACCCGCACATCGTAGCCCTCGCCTAAAGCAAGTTCTTTAATGCGCTCCACTTGCGTGGTTTTGCCGGTTCCGTCTATCCCGTCTATTACTATAAAAAGTCCTTTTTGCTTTGTTGGCATGTTCTTTCCAAATGTTAAAGTTCTGTTGGGTTTTATAACAGAAAACCTTACAACATTCCAGAGCTACCAAAACCGCCTTCGCCTCTTTCTGTATCCGTTTCTATATTTTGTACCTCTGTGATATCAACGGAAGCTACGGGTTTAACTATTAATTGAGCTATTTTTTCGCCTTTTTTGATTTGATATGCTGATTTGCCCAGGTTTGTGAGCGCGATTTTAAGCTCTCCGCGATAATTTGAATCGATTACACCCGCCATAGTTTTGATGTGGTGTTTAACGGCGATTCCAGATTTATCCCATACAAAGCCCGCATAACCCTTAGGGATGGCAACTTTTATACCGGTTGCGATCAAGGCCTTGCCGCCCGCCTCCAAATTCACATCTTCAAAAGAAAAAAGATCCATCCCCGCATCACCCTCATAAGAATATGAAGGCAATTTGGCGGATGGATCCATTTTTTGGACAAAAATATTTGTCATTGAGTTAAATCGAGAGACAATTCCTCGTACTTTTTATACATTAGATTCATTATATCCTCTGTACAGTGCCTGGGCAATTCCATTATGTTTGCCGAACTGTTTTTAGCCAAATTTTCAGCGGCCTTGTATCTTTCCACATAATATTCGGCCTTATGTTTTTTCCAAAACACAATTCTTTTTATTCCTACGGACACTATTTTTTTCATGCAATTGAGGCACGGAAAATGGGTTACATAGATGGTACTGCCACTGGTGCCTTTTGTTGAGTTTATGGCTAATTGCAAAATCGCGTTTTCTTCAGCATGTATAACCCGCTGGCAAGACCTGCCTGTTTCTTCCAAAACCATACAGCCGACATCGTCGCAATGAGGTTCTCCCGGCGGAGAGCCGTTATATCCGGTGGCCGAAATACGGTTATTATTGTCCACGATAACCGCGCCCACTTTTATGATTTTAGTGCAGCTGGCACGCTCGGCCGCGAGCATCGCGCTTGCCATCCAATAAACATCCCAAGAGGGGCGTGAGAACGTTTTTTCCTGCATTTTTGAAACTGTCTGCCTCCTTTTTAAAGAACGCTATCCATTTTTTAACACGCAAAACCCTAAAATAAAAGACCCCGCCGTGGCGGGGTCTTTTATTTTGATTATTTTTCAACGCTTATTCCCATTGAACGCGCCGTGCCTTCTATTATTTTTGAGGCGGCGTCCACATCATTCGCGTTAAGGTCTTCCATTTTTCTTTCCGCTATTTGGCGTATCTGGGACTTGCTGACTTTGCCAATTTTAACCCTGGGCGCTTCGCCAGAGCCCTTTTCGACACCCGCGGCCTTCCTTAAAAGATCAGATGCGGGCGGAGTTTTTAATTTGAAATCAAAACTCCTGTCTTCGTATATAAAAATATCAACGGGAATAATATCGCCTCGTTTGTCTTTGGTAGCATCGTTAAACCGGGTTACAAAATCCTGTATATTTATACCGTGCGGACCCAGCGCCGTTCCTACCGGAGGGGCGGGTGTCGCTTCTCCTGCGGGAATTTGAAGTTTTACTGCTGTTTTTATTTTTTTAGCCATGGTTTTTGCTCACTTCGTTCGCAAAATTAGTAAGTAGTAGGTAGTAAGTAGTAAGTAGAATTTTTATTTTTGGATTTTCTACTACCTACTACATTCTACCTACTATTTACTGCTTGCTTTGCGAGCTTATAATTTTGTTATTTGTAAATAATCAAGTTCGACGGGAGTTTCCCTGCCGAACATGTTAACCAATACCTGCACTTTGCCTTTTTCTTCGTCGATTTCCGATATTTTGCCGTCAAATTCTTTAAAAGGTCCGTCGTTTATTTTTACCGTATCGCCTACCTGCACATCTATTTTGTACTTTGGCTCCTCCACTCCCATACGCCTTTGCAATTCATCTATTTCCGCTTTCGCTATTGGAACCGGGGTTGTGCCGGAACCGACAAAACCCGTAACTCTCGGGGTATTTCTTACAACATACCAGGAATCATCCGTCACGAACATTTCCACCAATACATACCCGGGATATATTCTTTCTTCAACTACATGGCGCTTACCTCCTTTTATTTTTATCTTTTTTTCTTTTGGCACAATAACATTAAAAATCTTGTCCTGCATTCCGAGAGATTCTATCCTTTGGCGCAGGTTTTGCGCCACGGCATCTTCGTAACCGGAATATGTATGTATTACGTACCAATTTTTTCCTCTTTGGACTTTTTGTTTTGCCATAAGCTATTAAACTATATTACAAATTCGCTTAACGCCCATGTAAAAAGAAGATCTAAGGCGCCGAGATAAACGCTTGTAACAACCGAAACCGCGATCACTATGACCGTAAACCTGGTAACCTCTTTTTTGGTCAGCCAGTTTACTCTTTTCATTTCTATTCTGACCTCGCGCAGAAATCTTATTATTGCAAAAATTATTTTCATCCCGTTAGTAATTACTGCTTACGCAGTTTTAGTTTATATGCATTTAAATAAATCAACTATCTATATTTACTGTACTTAGTTTAGTAGACCCGTTAGGGTAATTACTAACGGGATTCATATTAAACTCATCCCGTACGAAATTTAATTTGTTATTATTGATTAATTTCCCGTAGTATACACTGCTTGACCTTGGATATTTCGTACGGGACTCATTTTAAAAAGCCCCCGAGGGCCCCTTTTCCTCGAATACTACTACACTAAAAACACAAAGTCAATCTTTTAATAACTCCTAAACATCCAAGTTTTGAACCTGCTTGGCATGCGTCTGAATAAACCTTTTTCTGGGAGCCACATCGGAACCCATAAGTATGTCGAATATTTTATCCGCTTCGGCCGCGTCTTCTATCATCACTTTTAATAATACCCTGTTTTCGGGATTCATTGTGGTTTGCCATAACTGCAAAGGATTCATTTCTCCAAGACCTTTGTATCTTTGTAAGTTGACTCCTGTTGTTTTAATTTCCTCTCCTTCCGCGACTTCGGATTCCACTACTTCTTCCTCTTCTTTCTTACCTTTGACGAGCGCTTTTTTACGACTGGAAATTTCTTTGAGTATTCTATCTTTTTCCGATTCCGTGTAAGCGTATTCGGATATTTTGCCTTTTTGTATTTTGTAGAGAGGTGGCTGTGCTATATACAGATAACCTTTCTCTATCAGTGGCTTATAGTACCTGTAAAACATCGTTAAAAGCAGGGTTCTTATGTGCGCGCCGTCTACATCCGCGTCGGTCATTATAACTATTTTGTGATAACGCAATTTTTCCAAGTCAAACTCTTCGGCAATAGCCGCGCCGAGTGCTATTATCATCGCTCTTATTTCTTTGTTGGATAAAACCTTGTCGATGCGGGCGCGTTCCACATTTAATATTTTTCCGCGCAAGGGCAGAATGGCCTGAAATCTTCTATCCCTTCCTTGTTTCGCGCTTCCTCCCGCCGAATCCCCCTCCACTATGAACAATTCGGATTCCGCGGGCTTGCGCGAAGAACAATCCGCAAGCTTGCCCGGAAGTGTCAATCCTTCCATAGCTCCTTTTCTTATAACAGTATCCCGCGCGGCCCGCGCAGCTTTTCTTGCTTTGACGGCAAGGAGTATTTTTTCGGTTATCTGGCGCGCGTCTGTGGGGTTGCGGTCAAGATAATCTTCAAGCGCTTCGGATACAACGGCTTCTACCGCGGTCCGGGCTTCCGTATTTCCGAGCTTGGCCTTCGTCTGGCCTTCAAATTGGGGTTCCGGTATTTTAACCGAAACGATAGCTGTTAATCCGTCGCGCACATCTTCTCCCGCGAAACTCTCGCCGTCTTTAAGATAATTGTTCTTTTTTGCGTAATCGTTAAACCCTCTGGTCAAAGCGGACCGGAGACCGGTAATGTGCATTCCGCCTTCGGGAGTGTGTATGTTGTTGGCAAAACCCAGTTCGAGCCCCTGCACATCATCGGTAAACTGAAAGGCGGTTTCGACAAGCACCCCGTCCTGCTCTTTTTCCACATAAAAAATTGTCTGATGCTTCCTGTCCTCATTCCTGTTAAGATGGTCCACAAACGACACAAGCCCGCCTTCAAAATAAAATTGGTAGGTTCTCGGAAAATCCAAGCGTTCGTCAACAACTTTTATTCTGACTCCTTTTGTAAGATACGCCTGTTGTCGCAAATGATCTATTATTTTTTTCCACGAAAAATCGCCTTCTTTAAATATGGATCTATCGGGCTCGAATATAACAGTGGTTCCTGTTTGTCTGCATCCCCCTTCTTTTTTGAGTTTTGTTTTCGGCACTCCTATTTTGTATTCCTGCGAATATTTCTGGCCCCCGCGGCAAATTTCCGCGCGCATATATGTCGATAGCGCGTTTACAACAGAAACCCCCACGCCATGAAGGCCTCCGGATATTTTATAACTTTCTCCGCCGAATTTTCCGCCGGCGTGTAATGTTGTCATTACGGTTTCAAGAGCCGATTTTTTGGTTTGCGCGTGTTTTTCCACCGGTATTCCGCGTCCGTCGTCTTCAACCATTACTCTGTCGTTCTTCATAAGAGTAACGATTATATTTTTAGCGTAGCCGGCCATTGCTTCGTCCAAACTGTTATCAAAAACCTCCCACACAAGATGGTGCAGTCCGTCTTCGCCGGTGGAGCCGACGTACATTCCGGGCCTCTTTCTTACCGGGTCCAGCCCTTCCAACACATAAATATCCTTGGCGCTATAACTGGGTTGTTTCGGCTGTCCGCCTCGGTCCGACCTCGCGCTCGCTTGGCGAGGCGGGCGAGCCGAGGACGAGACGGGTTTTTTTGGAGTTTTTGGTTGTGATTTTTTTGCGGGCATGCCGATTTTGTTAAAATTTTACTTTACTTCCCAGTCCTTATTTTTAATTTGCCTCTCTATCCGAGCTGTTAAATTGTCTACCTCCTGAGATTTCAAGGTTCTGTCTTTGGCTTGGAATATCAAATGAAAAGCCATGCTTACGCTGTCGGCGTTTTGGGCTTCTTCATAATAGTCAAACATGTCTATATCGCGCAAAAGCTCTTCTCCTTCCGCTTGTATTACGCTTATAACCGCGCTGGCTTTTGTATATTTCGGCACTATAACTGATATGTCCCTTACCGATTGCGGATAATTGGACACCGGAGAATATATTTCCTCTTCTTCGGCTTCTCTAATCAAATCCTCCAGATTTAGTTCGCACACAAAAGCTGATCCCTTAAGATTTTCGGCGGAAGCAACCGCGGGATGAACCTGACCCAAAAATCCTAAAAGCGAATCCCCTATTTTAACCTGCGCCACGCGCGCCGGGTGCATAAAATCTAATTCGGCTTTTTCTTCCGGCCGCAGAGAATCATCAAGCCATATATCGCTTAGGCCAAGCCCGTTTAAAAGATGTTCCACGGAGCCCTTTAGTTCAAAAAATAATCTTTCGGAAGAAGATTTAGAACCTATGGCAAGGCCGACATGGGAATGTTCATTATCCGTTATGTTTTTTGAAAATACTTCACCAACTTCAAAAATCCGCACCGTGTTAAAAAATTTTAGATTGTCTTTGATATTCTTCAGCATGCCCGGAGACAATTTTGGGCGCATGTTTCTTAAATCTTCTCCCGGGGGATTTTCCAGTTCCCAAAGATGTTTTGGCTCAAACCGCCAATTTTTTACGGAATCCCCGGATATAAATGAGTAATTATAAACCTCGTTAAAACCCCCGGCCGAAAGCATGTTTTTAATCTGCGCTATCCAGTAAGTATTTACATTTCTTTCGGGCATGTAAAGAGCGGCAACAGGCATTTTGGGTTCTATGTTTTCGTACCCGAATAATCTTCCTATTTCTTCCACAATATCTTCTTCCCGTTCTATATCCAAACGAAATGGAGGAACTTTTATCTTAAGCTGATCCTGCGCGTCTTCTACTCCAAATTCCACGGATTTCAATAAAGAAGAAATTTTTTCTTTTGTAATATTGAGGCCCAATATGGAGTTGGCGCGCTTTATATCCACTGCAAGTACTTTGTTTTCTAAATTTCCCGAATATGTATCCGCTATTTTTCCTTCAACACTTCCTTGCGCCACTTCCTGTATTGTTTTTATAAGAAAATGCATACCCTCGGAAACAAGCGTCTTGGGGATATTTCTCTCAAATCTCCAAGACGCGTCGGTTGCAAGACCAAGCTTTTTGCTTGTGTTTCTTATAGCCACCGGGTCAAAATGAGCGGCTTCCAGAATAATATTTTTTGTGCCCGAATGCACTTCGGCTTCCTTGCCACCCTTTATTCCGGCTATGGCGAGGGGCGATTTTTCATCCGCTATAACAAGCATTGAATCGTCTAAAATATATCCGTTCCCGTCTAAACTTTGTATAGTTTCTCCTTTTTGCGCCAAGCGCACATTTATTTGAGCGCCTTTTATTTTATCCATATCAAACGCGTGCATGGGCTGGCCCGTTACAAGCATGGCATAATTTGCGGCATCCACCACATTATTTATTGAATTAAGGCCCAAGCTTTCAAGCAGTTCCTTCAGCCATTTTGGGGAGTCCTTAATGGCAACCCCTTTAATTACCGCGGCCATATAGCGATCGCACAAAAAATCTCCGGTAGTTTTAACTTTAATATCCCCCGCTTTAGCGGGGTCGGCGACAGGCAATTGGACCGGCTCTGTTTTTACCTTTAATCCGGAAACCGCGGCGGCCTCTCTTGCGACTCCTATGTGGCTGGACGAGTCATGAGCCCTATTCGGCAGTATATCTATGTCCAATATATAATCTCCGGAAACTTTTTTTATATCCTCCACCTCAAAACTGTGCATTGTTAAGAGTTCGGCCAGTTTATTTGGCTCGGGCAAATCTCCTGAAACAAATTTTTGAATAAGATTATACGAAAATTTCATCCCGTTAGTAATTACTGCTTACGCAGTTTTAATTTATATGTATTTAGATAAATCAACTACCTATATTTACTGTACTTAGTTTGACGGACCCGTTAGGGTAATTACTAACGGGATTCATATTAGCGAAACTGGCTTAAAAACCTTAAATCTCCCGAATAAAACATACGGACATCGCCGATTTTGTATTTCATCATGGCCAATCTGTCTATGCCCATTCCAAAAGCAAAACCGGAAAGATTCCGGGGATTATAGCCGACGGACTCAAAAACCTTGGGATGTACCATTCCGGCACCCATCATTTCAAGCCAGCCCGTTTGCGAACAAACCGAACAGCCCTCGCCTCCGCATGAGATACAGCTTATATCAACCTCGAATCCGGGCTCCACAAACGGAAAATAACTCGGGCGCAATCTTGTTTTTATTTCTTTTTTAAAAAATCTTGAATAAAATTCTCCCATAATCGCCCTAAAGCTCGCGACGCTTATTTTACCCGCGTCATCCGCCATTAAGCCCTCCAGTTGATAAAATTGTATTTCGTGGGAAGCGTCGGTGGCCTCGTATCTGAAAGCGCGCCCCGGGGATATTATCCGGAAAGGAGGATTGTTGTCCTGCATATATCTTAGCTGCACGGGACTTGTATGAGTGCGCAAAAGCAGGCCGTCTGATTTTGGCTTTAGCCAAAAAGTGTCCCAAAGATCCCGCGCCGGATGATTGGGCGGTATGTTAAGCGCTTCAAAATTGTGCCAGTCATCTTCCATTTCAGGACCCTCTATGGATTCGAACCCCATGGAGCCAAATATTTCTCTCATTTCGCGCACGGTCTTTGTAATGGGATGCAAACTGCCTTTTGGGTTTGCCAGAGACGGAC
>JBBDXP010000009.1:40086-63345 GCA_040902285.1 Candidatus Spechtbacterales bacterium | reverse complement strand
CGGACGGCTAACATCCAGCCATTCTTTTTGCGCTTTTTCTTCGTACGATTTCTTTTCAAGCTGTGCGAGGCGGAATTTAAAAATTTCTTCCAATTCATCTTTAAGACGGTTTAATTCGTCCCCCTTTTGCCCTCTTTGGCCGTGGGGCAGATCTTTGATCTGGCGGAGTTCAAGCGTAATGCACCCTTTTCTGCCGAGATATTTGCGCCAAATCGCGTCCACATCGCGTATTTCAGGGATGTTTTTCAGCTCTTTTTCAGCTTCTTTTTTAATTTTTTCGATGTCTAAACTCATAAAAAATAGTGCTGCGCAATATTTTTTGCGCCACTCGGAAAAGAAGATAAATTTATATTCTTTTCACTCGCTATCCTCAAAAATAAGACCAAAATAACCTCTATTTCACTTATATTTTACCTTATTTTAACCTCTTAATCAACAAATAAAAAAGCCGCTCCTTAATGAGCGGCTCCGGTGCCCGAAAGCACCTCAATGAAAACCACATTGTCCCCGGCAAGAACGAATTGCCCAGGAAACCTGTTTGGCATATAAATGACCATTTAGACGTCTGCCTCCTTTCTTCTCGAAATTTGCTATTTTATACCATAAAGTTTGTATTTTTTCAATATAATTTAAGCGCTACTTGATAAAACGAGTTTTTTATTATAATATAGTTAGGAGTGTGAAATACTCCTAAGTAAACATCGCGGGGTAGTGTAGTAGTAACACGCGAGGCTCATAACCTTGAGACCGGAGGTGCAATTCCTCCCCCCGCAACGTCAGGGTAGCTCAGGCGGTAAGAGCGGAGGCCTCATAAACCTCAGGTCGTGGGTTCGAGTCCCACCCCTGGCACCATTTCGGAAATAGCAAACCAGAGGAAGCCGCCTCGCTCCGCTCGGCAACTAATTTGTATTGGATTTTGGGGGTAAAAACGAATTGGCGATTTCGCAAAATATGGTTCGAGCCGATGTTTTTCAGAAATGTTGGCAACTCGGAAAGATTATCTGACTCACTCAATTTTTCGGCTTGATGTAAGGATTTTACAAACTCACGAGCCGGTTCGAGCCAAGACAACCCCGTTTCTTCAAAGTCGGTGATTTTCTCTTTTAACGACACTTTTTCAGAAAGCAAACTCTGTTTTTTGGCGGCATACTCTTGCAACTCTACGAGTTGCGCTTCAATACTTAAAACTTGCCTGTCGTCTTCTTCTGTGCTTTTTCTCGCATAAAGTATGTATTTCATATGATTTGGATTAAATCCATAAAATTTTGATACAAAACAGCAGAAATGCTGATTTTTTGTTTTGGCTTGGCATAGGGGTCGTAATATGCTATATTCAACGGTATCGGAATCATGGTAAAAATCCTGTAAATTCGGTACACCTCGCCACGAAGGCATCGTGGTAATCCAGTACCTTGAGGAGGAACAAACATGAGCGAGAAGGTAATCACCCTTCCCAATCGCGACGAGATACTTGCACGACTCGTGAAGGTCAGTGACAACTCGCACCTGCAAGAACGGTTCTACCCGATTCTGCTGAAGCAGGCGGGGCAGGAGCTTGTCGCGCAAGGTATCGTCATGATGTTGGTGCTCGCTATCCACGACTACGTGGAGGGCATGCCGCCGGTCATGGCGAACCTGATGTACATGGAAGCGCCTGGCTTCATCGACGCGCTCGTCAGCGATCCGGAGACCGCCGAGGAAGCGAAGAGCTTTCTCAAAGAGGCGCTCTCCGCGACCAAGTAAGCGAGGACAACATGTCTCGCACCCGAGCCCCTTGTGGAATTTATTTCCGCTGGGGGCTCTCACTTTTTCTAATGTCATAACCATTGTAATTTTCTTAAAAATTTATTATTCTTAATGTATTCGCTTCGTGAATTCTTGTCTTGAATGCCGCCAAAGAAAAATTGGAAATTGTTAAATCTTGCGGCGAAGCCGTTCGGTTTTCGCGGGGGGCTCCTCGCCGCCTGCGGCGGCGAAATGCGTTCGAACTAATTCAAGAATACTGCGCAAAGTGCCGACAGGAAAGCAAGCTAACTTGCTTTCCTGAGGGACGAGAAAGGCGGATGCGCGAAGCGCCGAGCCCGGGCAGGAGCCACTTAACGAAAACGAGCCAAAGGCGAAGTTTGAGTTTAGTGAGCTGACGCCGAGTCCCGCCCCTGGCACAATGATTTGCCGCAAGGCAAGCCATTTGTTTGCGCTCGTGGTGTAGCCCGGTTAACACGCCTCCCTGTCACGGAGGAGATCGCCGGTTCAAATCCGGTCGAGCGCGCTTATACAAAAAACGCCCCCTAGGGCGTTTTTTGTATGGTGAAAACGCCTATTTAATCATGTTAAACTCACTGAATATAAGCTCGTATATTTTAATAGCCCGGAGGGCTGTTTCTCTGCCGATTTTATAAGAAGGGTCGTGGGCTATGAAATTTCTTACTTTATGCACACGCCAAGCGTCATCCAAATGCGGAAATTGCCCAGGTTTGATTTTTGTCATCCTTTCTCCCATTGTATCTCCTCTATATCCAAGCGCCTTGATAAGCTCGTCCATAATGGAATCGGCTTCGATAATCGCCAGCTTCCAGTCAGATTCCTCTTGGGAGCCAATCTTCTCTAAAACCCGGCTCCATTGGCCGAATAATTTTTTCTTTGGGACCGAGCTGGTAGCGGCCATTTCTCTGAATTGAGCTATCCTTGTTTTGACAATTCCGGTATCCGAGAGCATGCGAACCCAGATTATAAATAAAATTACAGTCGCCACAGCGCCTATAAATTGAAATAGGGTAAAAGGAAAAGAATATAATATAGAATCCAGCATTTCGGCAAACTCGTAGACCAAAGATTTTACAAATTCCATATTCTTATTTTACTCCATTTACTTCTTTTTCATACCATTCGGCTACATCAAGCAGAAAATGGTCTTTTTTTCGGGGGGCGAATATCTGCATGCCCGCGGGCAACTTAGAGCCGGATTCTTCCACTTCTCCTACGGGGACAGAAACGCAGGGAAGGCCGGCAAGGTTCGCGCTTACGGTGTATATATCGGAAAGATACATTTGTAATGGATCCTGCGTTTTTTCTCCGGACTTAAAAGCGGGTGTGGGAGTAGTAGGAGAAATTATAACATCCACATCTTCAAATGCCCTTGTAAAATCTTCTTCTATTAAATTTCTGACCTTTTGCGCTTTTATGTAGTAGGCGTCGTAATATCCGGCGGACAAAATGTAAGTTCCCAGCATTACCCTGCGAAGCGCTTCGGGCCCGAAACCTTGCCCTCTAACTTTAAGATACATATCCAAAAGATCCTGTGTTTCGTAATCAGCCACATGGAGTCCGTATTTTACGCCGTCATACCTTGCAAGATTACTTGATGCCTCCGAAGGCATAATTATGTAGTAAACAGCCAAGCTGTAAAGCGCGTGCGGCATGCTTATTTCTTTTACTTGGGCTCCCATTTTTCTGTATACTTCAACCGCTTCCAGGACTCTTTTTTTTACTTTAGGATCCAAACCGTCTCCGAAATATTCTTCCGGTATGCCTATTTTCAAGTCCTTGGGGCTTTTTTCCCGTCCATATTCGCCCAAGTCCATTGAGGTGGAATCCATTTCGTCTTTTCCTAAAATAAAATTAAAAACTGTTTTGGCATCTTCAACAGTATTTGTAATGGGCCCTATCTGGTCCAAAGAAGAAGCCATAGCAATAAGCCCGTAGCGGGAAACCGCTCCATATGTGGGCTTAAAGCCGACAACTCCGCAAAAAGCCGCGGGCTGGCGTATGGAACCTCCCGTATCAGAACCGAGCGCAAAAGGCGCGAGGCCGGCGGCAACGGCTGCAGCCGAACCTCCTGAAGAGCCGCCCGGCACGCGTGAAGTGTCGTGAGGGTTTTTTGTGGCACCGAACGCCGAGTTTTCCGTTGATGAGCCCATAGCAAACTCGTCCATATTTGTTTTGCCCAGAACTATAGCGCCTTCGTCGGATAATTTTTCTATTACAGAGGCGTTATAAACAGCTGTATGATTTTCCAATATCTTTGAGGCGGCTGTGCAGGGCATGTCTTTTACAAGAATATTATCTTTTACCGCGTACGGTATGCCGAACAACGGGCCATATTCCCCACCGGCTTTAATATCGGCTTTTTGAGCCTTATCCTGAGCATCTTCTGCAACATGCAGATAGCTGTGGATTTCTCCGTCCCTGTCTTTTATCCTCGCCAAATAAAATGACGCCAACTCGGAAGGCGCGGTGTCTCCTTTTTGGATATTGTTTTTTATTTCTTTTAAAGTAAGGTTGCTTGACATATCAGCGTTCTTTAGAAAATACCGATTTAACCCTGGCAAAATTCTTTTGGACAAAAGGAAAGCGGCTTACAATAGCTTTTACGGCTCCGGCCCTTTCATTTTCGCTTAAAGAACGCTCGGCGTCTTCGCGAAAAACGCTCGCCAAGTCCGCGGCATGCGCTTTGGGTTCTGCGTCTTTTGTGTCCACCTCGTTAAGTTTTTCGACATATTTTAATACGGCGGACAGCTCTTCCGCGTAATAATCCAGCTTGCCGGCCGGCATCTCAACGCGCGCAAGATGCGCGATATGTTCTACTTCTTGTTTTGTCAGCTTTTTCATTTTATCAATTTTAAAAACTCCTTCTCGTTTATTGTTTTTACTCCCAGTTTTTTTGCATCCGCGTATTTTGAGCCGGGTTCCCCGCCGGCAACCACATAGTCGGTATTTTTGGAAACGGAACCCAACGGACTTCCACCAAGTTCCCTGACTTTCTTTTCGGCTTCGAAACGAGACATGCCAGAAAGCGAACCCGTGAAAACAAATGTTTTGCCTTTTAATTTTGTACCCGTACGGGCAGGCGGTATTATTTTCACACCCTCCTTCAAAAAATCGGATATTAACTGTTTGTTTTCATATTTAGCAAACCAGTTGTATATCTGGCCTGCCACAACTTCGCCTATGCCTTCTATACTTTCGAGCTTTTCCAGAGAGGCCTCCTGCAACTTACTTATACTACCAAATTCCCGCGCCAAATCAATCGCTGTTTCTTCGCCCACATGCCTTATGTTAAGAGATATTATGAATCTGGACAGAGTAACTTTTTTGCTTTTATTTATTTCGTCTATCAGGTTTTGCGCGGATTTTTTCGCGAAACCTTCCAGCTGTTCCACGTCTCCCTCCGTAAGCGTAAAAATATCAGCCGGAGAAGATATCAATTCGGCGTCCATAAGTTTTTTTACGACTTTGGGGCCCATGCCTTCTATATCAAAAGCGAGGCGCGATACAAAATAATTTATGTACCTGTGCTTTCTTGAAGGACACTTTAAATTAGGGCAATACAGCGCCACTTCTCCCTGTTTTCTTTGCAATTTAGCATCACATTGAGGACATGTGCGGGGGTTAGAAAACTTTTTGGAACCCCTGGGGCGCATATCCTTTAAAACCTTTGTTATTTTGGGAATAACATCGCCTGCGCGCTCCACCACAACCGTGTCTCCTTTTCTTACATCCAGCCGTTGTATTTCATCAAAATTATGCAGGGTCGCCCGGCTTACCGTAACTCCGGCTATTTCAACAGGCCTTAAAACCGCGACGGGAGTTACCGCACCCGTTCTGCCGACATGCACCTTTATATCTTCTACAACAGTTGTGGCCTGCTTGGGAGCGAATTTAAAAGCGCGTATGGCGCGCGGACTTTTTCCGGCCACCCCAAGCTCTTCAAATAAATCGTTTTGATTTACGCTTACAATTATGCCGTCTATCTGGTAAGGCAGTTTTTCCCTGTTTTTTTGAATATCTCTCCAGTATCTATATATATCGCCAATATTAGAACATTCCATTGCCGTGGGGTCTGTTTTAAAACCTATGGCGCCCAGTATTTTATGCTCCTGCAAATGATTTTCCGCTATTTGCGCGATTATATCGTAAGCCATAAACCGCAAAGGACGCGAGGACGTGAAAGCTGAATCCAACTGTCTTACGGAGCCCGCGGCAAGATTGCGTGGATTGGCATATTGATCTTGCCCCGCTTTTCCTCTTTGCCTGTTAAACTTATCGAAATCCTTTTTTGCTATGTAAACTTCGCCTCTCACTTCAAATTCATTTTGTATTCCTGATTCTATTTTGTTTTTTAGTCCGCTGTTCTTTATATTTCCAAACACTTCCAGTTTTAAAGGTATGCTTTCTATCGTTTTGGCGTTTTCGGTAACATCTTCACCCACCTGCCCGTTTCCGCGGGTCGCGGCGGATTCCAAAATTCCATTCTTATAATTCAAAGATAACGCAAGGCCGTCCATTTTAACTTCACAAAAATAACTTAATCTTTTTTTACCAGACAAACGTTTTAAATAAGCTTCCCATGAAACAAGTTCTTCATATTCAAAAATATCCTCTATGGAAAGCATGGGGATTGCGTGCTCAATTTTTTTAAACTTGCCTAGCGCTTCGCCCGCAACTCTTTGGGTGGGCGAATCAGGTGTTACAAGACCCGGAAATTCGTCTTCAAGTTTTTTTAGTTCGTGCTTCAGAGAATCCAGCGCCTCATCCGATATTTCCTGCGTATCTTTTACATGATACAGATATCTGTGCCGATTTATTGTTTTTTTGAGCTTGCCTATTCTTTTTTTGGCTTCTTCTTTGGTCATTAAAAAGTAACTTCGAACCCGCGATGCGTGTCCACAAGTTTACCCAGCCCCCTTATGCACAATGAACTCCCACCCGGACACCACTGGACCCCGGAATCCAGAACAATGGCCGAGTAAGTCGCGCCGTTCCCCATGGGATTGGACAGATTATTAACAACACAGGAACTGGTACCGGGACACGAGGCAAAATCTCCATTTTTTCTTATTTTATAAAGCACTCTTTCTATGCCCGAATCAGCGGCGTAAATGGCGGGCACAAAGCGGCTTATATCGCGCGACACTTCTATTTCTCCCATAAGCAAAGATGAAACCCCAAGGCCTATGGCCATAATGGCGCTTAATATCAAAATGCTTATAAACAATGATACGCCTTTTTGTTCCTTTAATATATTCATATTAAACATCCAGCCCGCGGACCGCCACGGTGGTTTGTATATCTACCCGCGCTTTTTCAATTTCGGGCTGGCTGCCCACAGCACTTGCCTGTATTGTTATTGTCGCTCTCGGCTGTTCGCTGTCGCCCCTTAATTCGCCAAGAATGGAAAAATCTAGAGTGTCAACAGAAACAGCGGAACCGGTTGTAAGAGGTATTATGCCGGAAACATCGGTTATGTTTTCATATTGTATCGCCCCGGATGACAAAAAGAATCTGACACACTTGTCATTACCGTTTATAAATTGTATTTCCGTGGCCGACGGCGTTTGAAAAGTGCTGTTTACTACGATGCACCCGCCGGCGCCGTCTCTTTTTGCAACACGCATTTGGCGCGACATAAACTCCGTGGCGTAATTTACATTTTCTGACACGGCTTTTTCCGCCAAAACAGACCTCTGCGCCTGCAAAGATAGGACAAGTGCCGAAAAACTGGCTGTGACAATGACAGTAAATATACCAAGAGCAACTATGGTTTCCAAAAGAGTAAAGCCCTGTCCGCGTTTAAGTAGCCCGAAAATTTCGAAATTCGGATTTCGGATTTCGGATTTAAAAATTTTGTGTTTTAATTTTTTATTATCTCCAGTCATATAAGTGATCTTCAACCATTATGCTTCGTGAATCCCATGAAACGGTGGAGCGCACGCGCAAATACGGCAGGCCTTCCGAATCCGAGTCGTTAGCTATGTTTATGGTCCTTAAAAAATCAGTTGCCGAGCCCCCGCTGTGCGAATATTTAGAACCGTTCCAATAAATAGTGCTGTCGGCACACGGAGATATAAGGGATGTGCTGTTATAATTAACGCAGCTGTCGCCCGATGTAAGGCCATTGTCGTAAGATTCTCCCTGAATCCAATTTCCGTCGCGTATGCCCCTTACGGCCTCTATTCCTTCTTGCGCCAAGTTTGCCGCTATTACCGCTTTTTTGGTAACGCTTACAACTTGCAAACTGTCCGATATAAGGCCGAGCACCGTAAGAGTTCCTATGGAAAGAATAAATACCGAGATTATTACCTCCAAAAGAGTAAAACCATACGAACGACTTGCTGAAAAGCCGTGATTTTTACCGGATTTTTTCATTTATTAGTAGGAGTAAAATTAAATATTAAGGACATCCCGCGGCAACGCTTTCGCCCGAACCGTAATTAGCCACCCAAACATAATTACCGCCTTCCAAGTCCGCCCAAATACAGTATGTCTGATTATCAAGGTTATTATCCTCCCATGTATAAACATACGGACTGACATTTCTTGGGTCTTGAGGCATGGCGGATGAAACTATGTAACTGCCTATCCCGCCCGTTATAAGGTCACTTGCTTCGGTATAATTAGGATATTGAATGTACGCATTTTCGCTTCCGCAGGTTGCATCTCCATAGCAAAGTTCCATAGCCGTCTGCATACTGCGAAGATCAGCCAACCTTTTAACATCTCTGGCCTGGAGCCGGGGCCCTTGTACCGACACCAGAACAATTGATGCCAAAGTGCCTATTATGGCAATAACGACCAAAAGTTCTATAAGCGTAAATCCGCTTCGTTTTTGGCCTGCCTCGTCCACAATACGGGACGGGTCCGTTGTGTGTTTTTTCATACTATTAACTATTAAATTAATTATTAATATTTTTTTATTGTATTCTTGTTACGCCAAGTTTGTTGACGAATATATCCCTTTGGTTACCTTCGGAATCCCTAAGTGTAATTTGCACCTCGAGGGCGGCAAGGGCGGGTATGAAAACCGTCGTTGGATCCGGAGGCACGAACAAAATGTTCAGGGCGCACGGACTGCCGGAACAGGGTGAGAGCGCCGAAACTTCAACACCGCTTTCCAATACTTGCTGAAAAGAAATTTCCGGATAAGGCACGCCTTCGGCGGGAGCATTTGCGCAACTGGAGGCCCCGCTTCCGGTATCCAAACTTGAATCGGCATCGCAATCGGCAAATACGGTAATGGTATCTGAATCCAACTCAAAACGGATGCCATATCCTCCGGGGGAAACAGTGCCGCCACTGCCATTATGCTCTTTTCCGCCCAGAGAATTATTTATCGCTCTTGTTATGCTTTGAGTTACAATTTGCGCGGAACGCTGGATTGCGAGGTTTCTTTCCCCTTGTCTATAGTTTAAAAGAAAAATAGCCGAAATAATAGACACAACGGCCAAAACCACCATTAGTTCCACCAGTGTAAATCCTTTTTGATTACCAATTTTCATATTCTAATTATACCACTTGAGAGCGCGTTTTTGATTAAAAAAACATGCCGAAATACCAGTTTAAAATAGCACGGCCGAAAAACAGCGTTGTTAAAGTGCCCAAGATAAGAAACGGGGCAAAAGGCATCTGGTTTTTTAATTTCTTTTTGCCCGCCAAAATAAGCGCGATGCCGGCAACGGCGCCAAAATTAAATCCCAAAAACATTGCCAAAAGTATTCCGGGCCAGCCGAGCAAAACACCCATAAAAAAAGCTAGTTTTACATCTCCAAAGCCCATCCACCGTCCGCCCGATACAAAATGCAGAAGGGCAAAAGGAAGCGCGGTTAAAAAACCCGCAAAAACAGCGGTACCAAGAGCCCAAAGATTATTTACGGCTAAAGGATAAATCCTTATCAGTTCCAGGTTTTGGGGCGCCAAAAATCTCCAGACAAGTGCCGCAAGCGTTATAGGAACCAAAACCTTGTCGGGTATTATGTAATGGCGCAAATCGTAAACAAAAATAACCACGAGTCCGGCAATTATGAACCAATGGAAAGCGGAAACTAAAAAACAGTTAAGTTCCGTACCGCATGTGCCAAATGCCTGCCCGCCGAATACCCAAAATGCCGTAAACGAAAAAAGCGCTCCGGTTGCCATTTCCACCAAGGGATATTGCAAAGATATGCCCCTTTTGCACCCCCTGCACCGCCCTCTCTGCGCCAAAAAACTGAAAACGGGTACCAATTCGTGCCACGAGAGAATTTTACCGCATTTAGGACAGCGCGAGCGGTCCACAAAAATAGACCTGCTTGAACGCAGGCCCGCCTGCCGAAGTTTTGGCGCAGGTAGGCGGTAAATTACCGCGTTTAAAAAACTGCCCGCAAGCAGGCCGAAAACAAAAGACGCTGAAACAATTAAAACCATATGCATACATTATAGCATTTCGTGAATAATCTGCGTCGCTCAGAAAATAAAACAGAGTTTTGTTTTCTCTCGCTATCCTCGATTATAGCAAAAATCCCCCGGAATATCCGAGGGATTTAAGTTCTGTACATTCAGAAAGATTACGGAGCCACACACAAATCAACTTCTGTATCATCTGCTCCACAACCACAAGCGGGCTCAACAAAAAGTCCCGCGTCTCCGGTGTTCAAATCATTCGGTGGAAGGTTAGCGACATTTTCAAGAGGCACTCCAAGCACGTAATCCGTACCTGCGGCGTTGCTAACATAGAAGAAGTCCTTTCCCGCGGTTTCCGGTCCGTCAGACAACGGATCTTCAACCCCGTCCATGCCTATGGTTATAAACGCGGCAACGGCATTAGCTTCGTTGTCAACGCACGCGACATTGCCTTGCTGATCAGGATATGTACCTGCCCGGTCAAATTCCACTTCAAGCGCCAACTGTACATTTCTGGTGTTGGCGACACGGTTTGTATCACGGCCACTTTCCCTAATGTTCCTTAACGACACAAGAACTATGGCGGCCAATATACCTATAATGGCGATAACAACCAAAAGTTCTATAAGAGTGAAACCTTTAGATGATTTTTTTGTAAAAAATTGCATTGTTTTTTTCTTAAATTTTATTAATGGGAAATCAAAACGACCTTTGAAAATTTTTAACTAAATCAAGCCGATGGTGCAAGGAGGGGTGGGATCGCCTCCTCCCGAACCCGCATTTGACACAAAGAAGAAATTCGTGTCGGCATTTTCAAGTGCTGCATATATGCAGTATTCGTTATCATCACTCGTCCATTCGTACTGCTGCGTTGGATCCTGCGGATCTAACGGCAAATTACCCGCACCTATATAGGGCGCTAAACCTACCGTGTTTGCGTCGGCATAACTCGCGTAGACCGGATATGCATCCTGCGCACCGCACGCGCTGTCCGAATAACAAAGCTCCATGGCCGTTTGCAAACTCCTCATGTCAGCCATTCTTTTAGTATCCCTGGCTTGAACTCTCGGGCCCTGAACGGAAACCAAGACAATGGATGCCAAAAGACCGATTATGGCAATAACGACCAGCAACTCGATAAGGGTAAAACCCTTTGTTTTGTTTGTTTTAAACATTATTTTGCGCATGCTTTTACATTATTTTTTATATTCTCTATTATATACTCTTTGGGTAAGTCGACCAACACTTATTATCCACAGCCATTATTGAACGGCTGAAATGCTTGTGTAAATAGGCAATAATATCCCGGCCATAAGAAAGGCCGCTCCTAGACCCATTATAACTATTAAAATAGGCTCTATCAATGATACCAGGTTATCCACGGTATTTGTAACCTCATCCTCATAAAATTTGGACACATTCCTTAAAATGGAATCTAATTGTCCGGTCTTTTCTCCCACTGCTATCATCTGCACGACAAGAGGCGATATTTCGGGATATTCTCCGAATGTTTTGGCCATGCTTTCTCCTCTCGTTACCTTGTCCCTGGCATCCAAAATGATTTGTTTGTAAACAACATTGTCCATAACGCCCGCCGAGATGCTTAAGGACTCGTTAAGAGCGACTCCGCCCCTTACAAGAAGGGAGAAGCTTTCTGCAAAACGAAAAAGATATATTTTTTGATATATTTGGCCAATTATAGGTATGCGCAGTTTTACCCTATCCCACAAATCCTTACCCTGGGGCGTTTTTATTAAACGCCAGCCACCCACGCCGCCTCCGATCAAAGCCGCTAAAACAATGTACCATTGGTTTCTTAAAATGTCGGATATGGCAACGATTATTTTAGTAATCAGGGGCAATTCGGCGCCCGATTGCTCAATTATGCCCAAGAGATTTGGGATAACAAATATCATCATTCCGGCGCCCACGATGGCGAATACCCCCAAAACAAAGGCGGGATATATCATAGCTCCCGACACTTTTGAGCTTATTTTGTATTCTCTTTCCGTATAGTCGGCCAAATACACCAAAACCTCGTCCATGGTGCCGGATTCTTCCCCAGCTTTAATCATTTGCGTGTAAAAACCGCTAAAGATATCAGAATACTTTTCCAACGCTTTCGAAAAAGGCGATCCTCCGTCGACATCCGCGGCTATATCCAGCAGTGTATCTTGAAGTTTTTGATTCTGGGTCTGTTCGGCGACAGTATGCAAAGATATAACAAGAGGCACGGAGGCCTCGAACAAGGCGGCCATTTGGCGGGAAAATATAGCAAGGTCTTTTCCCTTAACCCGCTCAAGGAATTTAAGCCGGTGGGCATACACGGCTCCTTCTTCCGCCTTTTCAAGAGAAACAACTATAAGCCCGTGGCGCTGAAGTATGCTTATAGCCCCGTTCTTGCTTGGCGCTTCCACTCTTCCGCTTTGGACTTCTCCTGTTGATGTTCTTGCCTGATATTCAAAAACTGGCATATTTCTATCTGTTCATTATCATTCTCAATTCTCCCGTGTTTAGGGAATAGTGCTCGGCGGATTCCATTGAAATATCGCCTTTCTTTACCAAATCCGCCAAATAACGGTTCAAAGATATCATTCCCTTGTCGGCTCCTGTTTCTATGGATAAAGCAATTTCATGTATTTTTCCTTCTCTTATGAGATTCCTGACGGCCGAGCCGGCCATTAACACCTCTATCGCCGGCACCCTGCCTCCTTCTATTTTAGGTATCAGGCGCTGTGAAATAACCCCCGCGAGAGTAAGAGCCAACTGGCTGCGTATCTGCGACTGCTGGGTCGGAGGGAAAGTGTCTATTATGCGGTCAATGGTCTGGGCGGCGTTGTTGGTATGCAGTGTGGCAAATATAAGGTGTCCTGTTTCGGCGGCGGTTATTGCTGTTGAAATAGTTTCGCGGTCGCGCATTTCACCAAGCATTATTATGTCCGGATCCTGCCGGAAAGAATCACGGAGAGCTGTTTCAAAATCGGGCGTGTCCCGGCCAACCTCGCGCTGATCTATAATGGCGCGGTTTTGTGAAAATATATATTCTATAGGGTCTTCAATTGTGATTATATGCTCGGTTCTTTTTTGGTTTATCTCATCTATAAGAGCGGCCAGCGTAGTTGACTTTCCGTGCCCGGCGGGACCGGTCACAAGAACAAGGCCTTGCTGGTATTTTGTAAAATTACGCAGAACCTCGGGAAGATTTAACTCTTCCAGAGAGCGTATCTCGCTTGGTATGAATCTCAAAGCGATAGAAATTGTTCCGAATTGATAATACGCGTTAACGCGGAATCGGGCGATATTTTTATACGAATAAGAAATATCAACCGCCCTGCGCTCCTGCAATACCTGCTTTTTTTCTTCGCTAAGTATTACATCCGCGAAAGATTTTGTGTCGTCCGAACTCAAAACAGACCTCTTACTCAAAGGAACCAAACTGCCATCTACCCTTAAAGTGGGAACTCTGCCCGCGGACAAATGCAAGTCCGAAGCGTTTTGGCGCGCCACAGTTTCTAAAAGTTCAAATAATTGTTGTTCGTAGTCGGTGGGCATATTTTTAATTGGTTGGCCTTGCTTTTAATATTTTTTCTACTTCAGCGACAACTTCGCTTGGCGTATACTGGCTTTTTACAAGATATCCTGCGGCTCCCAGTTCTTTGGCTTTGTCAAAATTATGATCCATACCCAGATTGCTTAGTATTAGAACGGGTATATTTTTAAGTTCGCCGTCTTTTTTAATTTCTTCCAGTACCGCGAGGCCGTTTTTCTTGGGAAGAACTATGTCCAAAAGAACAATGTCGGGCTTGTATTCCCTTACCTTTTTTAGTCCTTCTTCCCCGTCGTTGGATATACCAACATCATATCCCATTTCCTCAAATTTTGTAATGTAGATATCGGAAAGAAAAGGGTCGTCTTCTATAATAAGTATCTTATTGTTCATAAATAATATTAACAGTTAAAGACGTTCTTCTTCTCCGTATTGTTCTTCCACCACCCGCAAAACATCCTGTATGCTTACCGTGCCTTGCAGTGCCTTTATGATACCATCCTGTCTCATTGTTATCATGCCCTGCCTTTTGGCCTCTTCTTCTATCTTAACAGAACTTGCGTTTTCTTCGGCTATTATGCGTTTAAGCTGGCTTGTCATTTGCAATATTTCAAATATGGCAATCCTTCCCTTTGTTCTTTTATTGTTGCATTTAGGACATCCTTTTGAATCCCACAGCTTGTAGGGTTTTTGTATTTTAAACTCCTGTAAAACTTTTCTCGGCAGTTTGGACATTTCTTCATCGAACATTTTAGACAATCCCGCGGGTACTTCCTGCTCTTCTTTGCAATGCTTGCATAGCCGGCCTATTAACCTTTGAGCCATACCCAAAAGCAACGCGCTTGGCAATAAAAATCCTTCAACTCCCAGATCCAAAAGGCGGGGAATTATGCCCATGGCATTATTGGTGTGTACGGTTGAAAAAAGTAAATGTCCGGTCAGGGCGGCCTGCGTGGCCAGCTTGGCGGTTTCAGAATCGCGTATCTCACCGACCATCAAAATATCCGGGTCTTGCCGGACTACGTAGCGCAGGCCGGAAGCAAAGGTGTAATCAATCTCGGGCCTTATCTGCGACTGGCTTACCCCCTCCATGTGGTACTCTATGGGATCTTCCAAGCTCACCGCGTTAACACTTTCTTTGTTAACTATAAGCATTGCCGAATACAGGGTGGTGGTTTTTCCGGAACCCGTGGGCCCCGAAACCAGTATCATGCCGTACGGCTCTTTTATGGCTTGTTCGAATTTACGCCTATTTTCGCCGACCAGTCCTATTTCATCAAAATTCAAAAGCACTTTATTCGGATCCAACACACGCATAACAATCTTTTCGCCCGCGTCGGTAGGAAAAGTTGAAACACGAAAATCTATGGAGCGCCGGCCCATTTGAGTTGTAAACCGGCCGTCCTGCGGTATGCGCGATTCGTCAAGCCGCAAAGACGCCAATATTTTTACCCTTGCAACAATGGCAGCGTGAATGGTTGAGGGCAAAAGCAAGCTTGGGTATAAAATGCCGTCCACTCTGTAGCGCACTTTGGTATTGTTGCGCATGGGCTCTATATGCACATCGGACGCCCCTCCCTCTGTGGCGTGCTTTAAAATAACCGCGACTATTTTTGTTACGGGAGTTTCTTTAAGGGCGGTAACTCTTTCTTCGAGCGCCGAGCCGCGCGGACGCTCTTCCAAACTTTTTTCTATTTCTTCAAGGGCGCTTTTGACCTCCACGCGCATTCCCTTGTATTGGGAAATTACCTTGTTAAAATCCTGCTCTGTTATAACAACTATTTCCGGCACCAATTCGCTCCTTAAAAGAATAAATCTCAATGCCTGCTGAGATTTTATATTGGTAGGATCCACCATGCCGATGAATATCTTTTTATCCCGCTTTTCCAAGGGGACCATTTGATATTGTTCGGCGGCATCCTGCGGTATTATGCCCAAAAGTTCTTTGGGTATATCTTTTTCCTCGTCATACTGCCAGGCCTGCATTTCGGACGCCTCGCTTTTCGCTTTTAAAATCTGCGGTTCGCTAATCTTGAATTCCCGCAGTAAATACGTCTCCAGTGATAAATTTGAAGATGCGATGTTTTCTCTGGTCTTTTGCGCCTGGGCGGCACTCATGACACTCGCTTTTACCAGAGAATTTAATATTTTTTCCTCAAAAAGCATCATAGGATATTAAAATGAAACGAATGGATCTGTTCTTCCCCACGAAGCGGGAGCCGCTATGGGTATGTATTTGGTGAATTCCGAGAGAACTTCTTTATCAAAAAATGATTTTGGTATTGTAACGTCTTGGATAATGGCCTGCGCCGCCTGGCGGGTGGCCTCCGTTGCCACGACATTGGGCTGGCCTACTGTCGGCTGCCCGCCGCGTAAACCTATAAACAGTACGCCGCCGGTCAAGAGAAAAACAACAGCCATAACCAGTATAAGGCGCTGGTTTTTTTTTCTTCTTTCTATTGGTGTAAGTGCTTTAGCCATAATAAATTATTGGGAATAATATACTTTTCCCGAAATATTAAATATTGGTATTCCGTCTTCCCCCCCTGTAGTAATTGCCATCTTAGTAATATCGAAAATTCTTAATATTTTTTCGGCGCTTTTTACAAATTCCTGAAAAGAAGCATAACTGCCCTGCAGTTGCATATCCATTTGCACAACCGAAAAAGTTGTTGCGCTTTTGCCCGCCTGTGAAGCGGCTGAAATACTGTTTACAACCATGCCGTTTTGCGCGGCGACAGTGTCCAGAATGTTGGTGATATTAACTTTATCCGGATTAGAGGGAACAGCCAGCTCTATCAGTTGAACATATTCGGGATCAAGGCCGGAATAAAAATCGACATTGTCTCTTATGCTGATCTCCGTCTGCCGCAGTACCGCCAGGTCGTCTCTTTGTTTACCGACGATTGAACGCAATTCATCTATATCTTGCGCCTTGGGCCAAATCAAAAACCATACAAGCGCAAGGGCGCCAACCACAGACAGTAAAAATATAATTGAATTTAATTTCATATAATTATTGGGGCTTTAAATATTCCGGCTTAACTTTCATTGTCGCCGAAAAATCAACCTGTCCTTCTCCACTTTTGGTAAATCCGGCCAAATCAATACTGTCTAAATAAGTATTAGTATTCCTCCATATAACAAATTGTTCTCCCAATGTTTCGAAACTTTGCGTAGTTCCTTCAATAGCCAGGTTTCCCGAAAGCACATCAAGAATAAACGACCTTATAAATACGCTGCTATGGACGCTTTCTTCAAACGGATCGAACAGCGCGGACGGCGCGCTGTGTTTCGCAACTATTCCATCCAACGCCCGGGCCTTTCTGGCAAATTGTTTCAAAGCGGCAATATCATCTTGGCGCGATAAAGCCAAAATTTCTTCTTTTTGCACTTCGATATTCTGCACTTCCGTTTCAAGCTGGCCTATCCAAAGAACAGAGCCCAGATAAAGCGCTCCGACAACAACAAATACAATTATAGACGGTACGAAATTCTCCGCGGATCCGACAATATTGGCTGCGGTGAATTTTCCGGGACCCTGAACTTTTTTTCCTGATGGTATAAGGGATATTGCCATATTATTATCTTAACGCTAAACCGACAGCAACGCTAAAGTTTGAAGATGTGGATTGAAGTATATTTTGCAAAGGAGGAGGTACTTGCACTTTTTGAAACGGATCGCCATATTCGGTATCTATATTTATCGAGTCCTGTATGTAACCGCTCAATCCCGGCATTTTCCCTCCGCCGCCTGTCAATATCACACTCGCGGGCCTTCTTCCGCCCTCTCTTATATAATCTTCCATTGCCTGCTCCAGTTCCAAAATTATCTTGTCAATAAACGGCTGGAGCAATTCCGAAACCTGCCCATCGGGAGATTCCAGCCCCTGATTAATTTTTATATCTTCGGCGCGCTTGGGATCTATAGCCATTCCCCGGGCCAGTATTCTTGTAAGCGCGAACCCTCCGGTATCAATGTTGTGGTGCAACACCACTATGCCCTGGTCAATTATGCTTATATTGGTTGTTCGGGAACCAACATCCAATATTGCCGCCGGCACCGATTCGTCCTTTATAAGAGCTCTGGCCGAACTGAACGTCTCAAGTTCCATATTCTCAAATTCCACATTCGCCGCTTGGGCTATTCTGTTATACTTCTCGACTATTTCGTTGGGAACAGCTACTGTTAATATTTTGAGGGAATCGGCCGTGGAAAGATGGGCCACCTGCGTCCAGTCAAACTGAACTTCGCTAATAGGCACGGGGATATATTTGCGAGCCTCGTACTTGACCGCATCTTCCAATTCTTCCGGCGACATACTGGGAAGATTTATAAGTGTTGAAAAACTGGAAAATACCGGCAGGGCAACAATTGCCGTGCGGGAATTGAAATTCGCCGCCTGGAATGTCTGCTTCAAAATTTCAGCTATTTGAGAATCTAAAATATTAAAAGAACCCGGCTTTGTGGTCATATACTCTCCTTTTGTAAAAAACTGCGCATAGTTATTTAGCGCCGCGGAATTTCCCTGGCGCAACAACTCAACCACCTTTATTGAAGAGGTTCCAATATCAATACCCACCCTGTATTCGGACTTCTTTTTTGCAAAGGGATTCAAAACCATTCTTTTAGTAGTGTGAGATACGAACAGAATCAAGTTTAGAAGCAAAAGAATGAACCGGATGCGATGAAAGACAACGAAGGAGTAGTTTTAATTACTTCGAGGAGGAATGAAGAAGCAGACGGTTTATTCTTTTGCTTCCCGTGGGGCGGGCGTATATTGTTTGAATTGTTCGTTTTCGTCGCTCACGCACATTTGTGCGTTTCGCTCCTCAGGCCTCCAATTCAAACAATATCCTCTCCGCTAAATTGATTCTGTTCGTATCTCACACTACCTATATTCTAACAAATTTTAAGCTTAAAGATTAATATATTATCCACATTCAGAAATGCCTGATGAGATATTGCAACACTCGCGATTACCGCTTACAATGGCGGTATGAAAGAAAAAGACATACTACACAACCAACGGTTCTCCAAATACATAACGGAGCGCGCGAAAAATTCCATTAAAAGATCTTATAAAATAGCGGCTCGTTATCCGTCGCCGGATATGGAAACCACTCCCGCGCATCTGCTTTACGCTCTTATGCGCGAAAACGGCTCCATAGCGCAAAACATTTTAAAAGCGCACGGCATAAAACAGGAATATGTCTTAAAAAATATAAGGGACGCTGTTTCAAAGACAAAGGAAAATGAGATAAAAAACATTTCTCCTTCATATAAAAAAACGCTTAAACGGGCGGCAAGGCATGCTTCAGAATACGGACACCCTCTTATAGGCACGGAGCATATATTATTCTCTCTTCTTTCAGAGCCAAAAGAATTGCCCCCTTTGGGAAAAGTTAAAATAATAAGAATTAAAGCGCGATTAAAAGAATTGATGGCCAGCACGCTGTCTATAGATTCCGGAATGAATTCGCTTGTGCATGAAAACCCGGCCGCCTATATCGATGAAGAAACCGCCTCTTTTGATGAAGATGTTCATGAACACAACGGACACTCTGACGCGCTCAGCGGCGTAAAAACGCACACCGCAACCCAAAAGCCCTCCGCGCTGGATACCTTTTGCGAAGATTTGACCGCGAAGGCCTCCGACAGCAAGCTGGATCCTCTGATAGGAAGAGAAAAAGAAATAGAACAAGTCATAAGAGTACTCTCCAGAAAAAATAAAAATAATCCCCTTCTGGTCGGAGACGCGGGAGTGGGTAAAACCGCGATAGTCCACGGATTGGCGCAAAAAATAGCGGATGGAAAAACACCGGAACGCCTTTTGAATAAAAAAATATTTTCCCTTAATTTAAGTTCTTTGCTTGCCGGAACGGTCTACAGAGGAGAGTTTGAAGAAAGAATGCGTGATTTGACCGAAGAAGCGAGCCAAAGCGGCGCCATATTATTTATAGACGAAATACATACTTTAGTGGGCGCGGGCGCGGCCCAGGGCTCCCTGGATGCCGCAAATATAATAAAGCCGGCCCTTGTTAACGGAGAATTTCAATGCATAGGCGCGACAACTTACGAAGAGTACAAGAGATCTATAGAAAAAGACGCGGCCCTTGAAAGAAGATTCCAAAAAGTGACCGTCTTGGAACAGCCGCCGGCTGAGGCCTTAAGAACGTTAAAAAATCTAAAGCCCATATACGAAAAATTCCATAATGTTAAAATAACCGACCCTTTAATTAAGTTGTGTATTGAACTGGCAAACGCTTATATGCCAAACAGGTCCCTACCCGACAAGGCATTGGATATATTGGACGAAGCGGCAGCGCAAATGCGATCAAAAGCGCCCGCGACAAAAAAGGCAAAAATAATATTATCGCTTGAAAAAGAGTACCAAGATATCCAAAAACAAAAAGAGTCCGCCCTCAACGATGAAAATTATGAACAGGCAATGCAGTTGAAAAATAAGCAGAAAGACATTGAAAAACAGATAAAAAATCTTAAACCTCTGTCCGAAGAAAAGTCCAAAAAACTTACAAGCGAAATAATATATTCGGTCGTGTCCGAAATGACATCTCTTCCCCTTGCCAAGATAACACGAGATGAATTGCATAATTTGCGCAATGTGCAAAAAAAGATAAAACGCCACATCGTAGGCCAAAATGAAGCCGTTGAAAAGTTAGTGCGCGCCATATACAGAAACAGAGCGGGGATAAGAAATCCGAACCGGCCCGCGGGCTCCTTTCTTTTTCTTGGACCGAGCGGTGTGGGAAAAACAGAACTTGCCCGGGTCTTGTCGCATGTTTTGACAAATTCGGATCCAAACACGGATCCCGCGCCCAATTCTTTTATAAAAATAGATATGTCCGAATATTCCGAATCTCATACAATATCCCGGCTATTGGGCTCCCCTCCCGGTTATGTCGGATATGAAGAATCGGGAACACTTACGGATGCCATAAGAAAAAATCCGCATGCCGTAATGCTTTTCGATGAGATAGAAAAAGCGCATCCTCAAGTATTCAATGTTTTGTTGCAGATATTGGAAGAGGGAGCTTTAACGGATGCGCAGGGCAGGAAAGCCAGCTTCAAAAATGCTTTCATAATACTTACGAGCAATGCGGGAATAGAATATTTTTCAACAAATAACAGTTTGGGATTTTCCGGCAAAAACGACCAGGAAAAATCGCGCGAGGTTTTGAAAGCACTGGAGTCCTACCTTAGGCCGGAGATAACAAACAGAATAGACAAAATATTGGTATTCAAGAAACTGTCTGGGGGGGAACTTAAAAATATAGCCGGCATGCTTCTGGACAGAGTCAAAAAGCAAAGCAAAAAAAGCGTTAATATTGAATACGCGTCCGGGGTGGCCGAGTGGATAGTAGAAAAAGCAAACACCGAACAAAAGGGGGCCCGAGGCCTGAGAGAAGCTATAGAAGAATACATCGAAGACCCCGTCGCAGAAACCCTGCTTAAAGAAAGACCTAAAAAAATAAAAGTAGTAAAAAATAAAAATAAACTGGATTTTGTTTGCGCTTAACATAAATATAAAAAACATTCCCGGATTAACGGGAAGGTTTTTCGCGGATCTTGTTTATCGGCGCGCCTGCTACGGATGCGGGCGCGCCGATACATATTTTTGTTCTAAGTGTTATCAAAGCCCCGAAACTCTTCCCCACCCCATATGTCCGCATTGCAACGTGCGAATACCCGGGGGAATACTATCTCCAATTTGCAAAAAGAAAATAGGCCTGGACCGCGTTTTTGTGTGCGCCTTTTACAAAAATGGCGCGGTAAATAAATTAATAAAAGATTTAAAATACAGGCCGGCGCACAGCATAGCAAAACCTCTTGCTAATTTTGCCTGGTGGTGGCTGGAAAAAGAAAGATATTCAAAACTTGTAGAAGACAACGTGGATATTATAATTCCCGTGCCTTCGCATATAAAAAAAGAAAAAAGGCGCGGGTTTAACCACGCGAATAAAATAGCGGAGCAATTGGCTGTTTTGTCCGGCATAACCGTTGCGCATAAAATATTGATAAAAGAAAAAAATACGGAATCGCAGGTAAAAACTTCTTCGAGAGAGGATAGAGTAAAAAATGTAAAAGATTCTTTCGCGGTAAATAAATTGCTTCAGGATGAATTAAAAGACAAAAATGTTTTATTGCTGGATGATGTTATAACAACAGGTTCAACAATTTCAGCTTGCGCAAAAACATTGAGAGAAAAAGGCGCCAAAGAAGTTTGGGCTCTTGTAATAGCAAAAGATTAAAAACAGCGCGCCCGGGAGGACTCGAACCTCTGACCTCAACCTCCGCAAGGTTGCGTTCTATCCACTGAACTACGGGGACATATTTTTTAGCACGGGATCCAATGCGCTTTTTCGCTTCTGAAGTGTATTTCAGTTGTTAATTAGAGGGCTGCCTCCGCAAGGTTGCGTGGCACTTGTCCCGCACTAAAATATGCGCTTTGCGCGCCCGGGAGGACTCGAACCTCCGACCTCAACCTCCGCAAGGTTGCGTTCTATCCGCTGAACTACGGGCGCATATTTTTAGTGCCGGGATCTGCTGAACTACGAGCGCATCAATGGATGCCAAGAATGCGGTATAAGATATCAAAAATATTTTCCTGGTATTGCTTTTCGGTCAGTTTGTCTTTTAAAGCATTTCTGAGCCCTTCTTCGTCGTCGAAGCCCGCGGGAATATAAACAATTTTTTTACCCCTTATTTTTAATATCAAATACCCGGGCACGAGAGAAAAAGATTTTATGTCCTGAAAATTGTATCCTTTACTGTTCATAACAACGCCGGTATCGGTTATCATGCCCGAAAAATGACTGGGCGCGTATGACACAGAGAGTATAAGAGCTATCGGCATTATTGTAAATAGTAAAGCTCCCAAAAAATTTCCAGAAAATATAAAAAACACCGCCATTGCCGCAGTTACCAAAGAAAAGCCGGTTATAAGCCCCCATGGGGCGCGTTCTTTATTATATTTAGTTTCCCAAGAATATAAGGCCATTAGCAATTGAATTAAGCTTGTATTTATAGTATAATAGCTCCGTTTTTTAGACAAGAATACTTCCGGTTGTTAATTGACAAACAATAGTATAAAATAGAGAGCATCTTAGGAGTGTTTCACACTTCTGAGGGAGAGGTGGCTGAGTGGTTGAAAGCAACACCCTGCTAAGGTGTTAGGTCTTTACGGGCCTCGAGGGTTCGAATCCCTCCCTCTCCGCAGTAATGCGGTGCGAATGCCCTTGAATGGGTATTCGCACCTGGATTATTTTGGGGAGGGATTCGAAAGGCGGAGGCGCGAAGCGCCGAGCCCGGGCAGGAAGTGCTTAATGAGCGCAAGCGAATTTAGCAACTTAACGCCGAATCCCTCCCTCTCCGCAGTGAACGAAGTGATTAAGGAGGCGTCGCATAGCGGTTTATTGCACCGGTTTTGAAAACCGGCGTCCGAAAGGACTCGGAGGTTCGAATCCTCCCGCCTCCGCCTTCGGTCGCCATAGCGACCTTCGGCGGACGCAGTCCGCCAGAAGATTGCGAAGGA
>JBBDXP010000009.1:0-39986 GCA_040902285.1 Candidatus Spechtbacterales bacterium | reverse complement strand
CCATAGCGACCTTCGGCGGACGCAGTCCGCCAGAAGATTGCGAAGGAGACATTCGGTCGCCATAGCGACCTTCGGCGGACGCAGTCCGCCAGAAGATTGCGAAGGAGACATTCGCCCGCCAAAACGGGCTACGGCGGACAACGTCCGCCCAGCTCGCGAAGGAGGATAACGTCCGCCCGGCCTGCGAAGGCGGATAAATACGCAGCAAGGAAAGGAGCAAAGCAATACAAATCTCAAATGGAACTCTCTACCCCGGTAGAAAACATAAAAACAATAGGGTCCGTATACGCAAAACGGCTAAAAAAGTTGGGTATTAAGGAAGCAAAAGACCTTCTTTTTCATTTTCCCTCGCGATACGAAGATTACTCAAAAATATCGCCCATAGGCGAACTTAAAAAAGACGATGTCGTAACCGTTCGCGGCAAAATAATGCATGTTTCTGAAAGAAGGGTGTACAGAAAGAATTTAAGAATAGTAGAAGCGTACATAGAAGATCGGACAGATTCCCTGCGGGTTGTTTGGTTCAACCAATCATATATTAAATCCTATCTGAATAATTCTTCCCACATGCTTTTGGCCGGAACGGTTTCTCTGGGAAAAGAGGGTCTTTATATGTCCAACCCCACTTATGAGACCGAAAGAACAGACAGGGCTCCCGTGCACGCAGGGCGGGTTGTTCCGATATATCCGGCAACAAGAGGTATAACTTCCCGCTGGTTACGCAACGCTATATACCAGCTTTTGCCGCATGCTGAAAATGTCCAAGATCCGATGCCCAAACACTTGATAAGCGATAAAAAATTTCCGCCCATTAAAAACGCTCTTCAACAGATACATTTTCCGGGAAATCAAAAACAGGCCGAGGAGGCAAGGCGAAGGTTTGAATTTGAAGAAATTTTTTATATCCAGCTTGCGGCTCTTAGGGCAAAGGCGGACATGCAAAGGGAAATTTCCCCTAAAATTAAATCTGATATTAAATTGACAAAAAAATTCTTGAACTCTCTCCCTTTTAAGCTTACTGATTCTCAGAAAAAATCATCCTGGCAAATATTAAAAGATTTAGAAAAGCCAAACCCGATGAACCGCCTTTTAGAAGGAGATGTGGGTAGTGGAAAAACCATAGTGGCGGCTATAGCGGCCCTCAACACAATTAAAACCGGCTTCCAAACAGCGTACATGGCGCCTACTGAAATCCTGGCTGAACAGCACTTTTTAAATCTGAGGAAAATCTTTGGAGAATTTAATCCAAATATAAGTATCGCGCTTTATACCAGAGGAAACCGCCGGTATTTTTTAAAAGGAAAAGAGGAAGACCTGTCTAAGGAAAAAATTAAAAAGCATATATCCGATGGAAAAATAGATTTTATAATAGGAACCCACACCCTGGCACAGGACGGCGTTAAATTCAAAAAATTAGGGCTTATAGTGGTGGATGAACAACACAGATTCGGTGTCAAGCAAAGAGCGGCACTTGCCAAAAAAGAAGGTAGAACAGGCAAAAAAGAGCTGATTCCCAATTTTTTAAGCATGACCGCAACGCCAATACCGAGAAGCTTGGCGCTCACAATATATGGAGACCTGGATATATCACTTTTAAAGGAAATGCCTGGAGGCAGAAAAAAGGTAATCACAAAAATAGTACCGCCCCAAAAGAGAACCGCAGCATATGAATTTATTAAAGACGAACTTAAAAAGGGCAGGCAGGCCTTCGTTGTTGTGCCTCTTATTGAGTATTCTGAAAAACTGGAGGCAAAAAGCGCTAAGGAAGAGTACGAAAAACTATCCAAAGGTCCCTTTTCCGACTATGCGGTAGGCCTTCTTCACGGCAAAATGAAAGCGGAAGAAAAAGAAAGAATAATGAGGGATGTAAAGGAAAACAAAATACAGGTGCTTGTTTCCACTTCCGTGGTGGAAGTGGGAATAGATATACCGAACGCCACAATAATGATGGTGGAGGGAGCGGACCGGTTCGGCCTTGCACAGTTGCACCAATTCAGAGGAAGAGTGGGACGGGATAAACATCAATCCTACTGTTTTTTACTGACCGATTCGAACAGTCAAAACACACTGCATCGTGTTCGCGCCCTTACAAAAGCGCAGAACGGATTTGACCTTGCCGAATACGACCTTTCCATAAGAGGAGCCGGGGAACTGTACGGCGCACGGCAGAGCGGTATGCCTGATTTTGCGATGGCCTCACTGACAAATGTGGCGCTAATTGAAGAGGCAAGAGAAAGCGCCCACGCGTTGCTGGAAAAAGATCCCAAACTTAAAAAATGGCCCGAGCTAAAGGAAAGAGTGGAACAAATACAAAATAAAATGCACTTTGAGTAATCAAAGTGCATTTTTCTACAAGCTTCAGGCATGAAAGATTTATTCTTTTCTGAACTTGGGCGTGACCCAAAATCCGAGCCGAAATTTTCCTCCAAGCATAAGGCGGGTTTGAGCTTCTGTTGCCGGAAAGGCGCCGAACACTATCAGATTTACCGGAATTAAAAACCACTGCAAAATAACAATCGCATATTTCCATTTTCCGTATTTTGGGGGACGCGGAGGTAAAAGCTGAATACTCAAAAAAGCGGATAAAATTAAACCGACCATGGCAATAGTTAAAAGTATTCTTACCATTCTAAGCATATTGTACGAAAAAAGTGTTGTGTTGAACTCGTCTCCGCCCAATATTAGCGGCATCCATCCGAGAACAAAAAGCAGCAGGGCATGAGTAGCCCATGAATGAAAATTTTCTATCTGATTGAACGCATAACGAAAAAATTTCCAAAAAGGAATATTGCGGCTTTTGTAATAACCGTACAAAAAATAAGGAATATTTTCGGACCCGAAACCCCACCTTCTTTGCTGTTTGTAAACATTTTTAAGCGTTTGCCAGGAGCTGTGCGCGACATTGGCGTCCATTGCCAAGGGATAGTATAAGCTTATAACGCGGTAATTTCCTCCATAATGCAAAAAACATTGAAAAAATATCCGTGAGTCCTCGGAAACCACATTGGTCTGCCAATACCCGACATCCAAAAGAGCTTTAAATGTCATTGCGTGAGACGAAAAAGTTGTTTGTTTTTCAGGCCTTTCTTGGCTCAGGGTGTGCCAAAATGTCGAGGAGAAAGCGCTAACACGAGATATGGAGGGGGCCTGCCATATATTATTTATAAAAAGAGGTATCGGCTGGTAACTGGCATGGTAAGGATCCGAGGTGGTTAAAAAATGATATGTCAGACATGAAAAATACCTGGGATATATTATTGTGTCTGCATCCAGAGAAGATACAAGAATTCTGTCGTACGGGATATTCAGAGGGTCTATTATCTCTTCTTTGGCTCTTTTGGTCGCCCAGGTTTCGTTGGAACCCTTACCCGCTATCTCTCCTTCTATATTTTCGGGATGGCGAGTAACTAAAAACTTAAAAAATTTATCGGAATAATCTTGCTGTACCCTTAAAGCGTCTTCGTACGCCTTGTCCCCCGCTTTTTTTTCGGTGGCCAAAACAAAAATTATTTTTTCGTTCGTCCAGTCCGAATCTGCTATCGCTTCTGCCGTAGCGCTGATAATTTCATACGATTCTTTATACATCGGTACTATTACTAATTGCCACATGTCCTTCCAGTCAGGAATATTTGCCGTATATTTTTCTTTTGGCAATTTTTTTAACTTTTCTATCCAGTTTATCTTTTCATGTCTTAACATGATGTTATAAGCGCTTTTTGTGTGTATCCCAAGATAAACGGATTTTAAAAGCCAGTAAAAAGCAAAGAGCAGGATAAATATGCTTATCCACACCGGCTTAAAATAAGATAAAATAAGCGCGAGCGGAAAAGTTATCCAAACCAAAAAACCGGGCAGCATCTCAAGCGACCTGTAGATAATTCTGTCTTTTTTATTTTTTATATCAGAAGCCCGCCCTACAAATAGATGTTCGCGGCCTGGTTCGGGAGTTTCCATCCCACCCATTATGTATGGTAAAAAGCCAAAAATCAACCCCTATATAGTGCAACTAAAGATATCCCTTTTCAAAAGCTTGGGGTGGATGGGGCGGGGTACATAACTTGCGGGCCGCAATCTGTTTTAGCTTTTGAAAAGGGATATCTTTAGTTGCATATACGAAAATAAAGGCCCGCTTTGCGCGGGCCTAAAATGTTCAAATTTATTACCGTATTTATTTTTCCGCTTCTTCATCTTTAAAGAAGTTTTTCGCGTTGCGGGCATAACTTTGCAGTTTTTCATCCACAATCGCGTTAAATGTACCTTCGGGGAATTTGCCTTCGTTATCACGCTCTCCTGCGGGCATACCCAGTAGAATCTTGATACCTCCGCTCACATGGCTTACTGCCCAAACATGGAACCTGCCATTTTGGACAGCTTCAACCACATCTTCGCGAAGCATCAAATCAGAAACATTGCCTTCGGGAATAATAACTCCCTGGGTTCCCGAAAGCCCGCCTTTGGCAAGGCATGCGTCAAAAAATCCCTCTATCTTATCGTTAACTCCGCCAATGACCTGCACGGCCCCTCTTTGGTTAAGAGAACCCGTTATGGCAACATCCTGGCGTATTGGCACTTCGGCCACAGCCGAAAGCGTGGCATACAACTGCGCGAGAGAGGCACTGTCTCCGTCCACCCCGCCATATGATTGCTCAAAGGCGATGCTTATCTGTAAAGCAATGGGATACTTCTTAGCATATGTACCCATAAGATAACGGTTGACTATGGCGTCGGCCATATCCAGATAAGGTCCGGACATTTTGGATTCTCGCTGAATATTGATAAAACCCGGCTTTCCCATAGAAACCTGCGCCGTTATACGGCTAGGACCGCCAAACCAAGCATCTTCAGTCCTGCCCCCAAAAATAACTAAGCCGTTAATTTGACCAACCGCGCCACCCTCTACATCTATCAGCGTGTGGCTTTCTTGTATGCTCCTAAGACGGCGTTCCTGATACAAACTGAGTCGGAATTTTCTGTCCGCTATGGCACTACGCACATGTTGGGCGCTTATTCTTTCAGCACCTTCTTTTTTGGCAACATAAGAAGATTCGCTCATCAAATCCTGCAAAAGCCCAAAATTAGTGGCTATACGCTTTTTGGAACCGGCAACACGCGAAGCGTAATCAATTATCCGCCCCATGGCATCGTTTTCAAGCGGCAGAAGCCCGTGTTCGGAATACTGCTTAGTCATCCACCGGGCCCACGCCGATGCCTCGTCGGGACTGCGATCAACATCCGGATTTACATCCGCCTTTATCTTAAATATGCTTGAAAATTCCGGATCCGCATGTGAAAGATACTCCCACAAACCTCGAATGCCCGTAACTACAAGCTTAAGATTAAGCGGAATGGGTGTCGGATCCAGAGAAGACATTGAACCATAACCCATAGCGGACATGAGTTCGGAAATTTCCAGAGTTTTATTCTTTACAGCGTTCTTAAGAGCTTCGTAAGCTCCCGGCCGCACAAGAACATCGCGAATATTCAAAAGCAGATATCCGCCGTTTGCCTGCGCGAGCGAACCGGCTGCTATTCTGGTATGGTCCGTTGAAACCATTCCACCCGCCATTACCACTTTTTCAATCCTTCCGACAAGGTTTTCGAATGTCGGATCAAGCTCTATGACAACGGGCGGGCCTTTGGCGTTGCTGTTATCGACAAACACATTTACTTCCCAGGGAATAAAGATGTCAGGCTCCTGTTTGGCCACTCTAGGTACCGTTTTATTTTTGCCTTGAAGAAAAATTGGGTAATTTTCTGTGGCAAATTTCTCAACGCTGTCTATATATCTTGTAAGAGCGGTACTTCTGCTGTTTTCGCTGAGTTTTCCGCGCAAACTTCTAAACACCCCTTGTATGGCTTCTTTTATGGCACTTTGATTTATTCGGTTTAATTCCTCGCGCAACTTTGCATCTCTTTTGAGAAATTCATTCCGTATTGCTATAATCTCGGGCATGTATTTGCTTATCGTGTTCCTGTCGCGCTGTTTTTCTTTGGAAGCGAGGGTTCTGCCCAGCTCTTCCCTTTCTTCTTCGTTCAAACTCTTATAGCGCCACGGAATGATGTTGACGTCAAAGCCGGAATCACCGAACTCCACTATCGCCTCTTGGTTTTCGGCAGCTCTTTTCCTTGTGCTCTCCTGCGCGGCCGAAAACCAATCATTGAATTCACTGGTCGCCCGCAAATGTTCCTGCGCGACATTCTCGCTGTTGAGAGCATTTGGTATGGCATCCTGCAAACGAGACAGATTCTTTTTCATCTTAAAGCGCAGTACCTTTCCTCTGCCCGCGGGCAGAGGAATCGCAACGGGGTTGCGGGGATTGTCAAAATTATATACATAGCACCAATCCCGCAACTGGGACAGTTCTCCAGTGTTCTTGTTTTCAAAATCCAGAACAAACTTCTCAAGGGCCTCCAAAACCGTTGGGCCCGTTATTCCAGAAACAAATATATGATGGTCCGGTGCGTCTCTGCTCAAACCGAAATCAAGCGCTTTGAACAAGCGATCTTGGCTGATACCCAGCCAAACTCCGTTGGAAAATCCCGTATCGGGCTCAACTTCGGAATTAAACTCTTCGGGCTGCCATTTCCGGCAAAGCTCTTCAGGATTTAACTCCCGTATACCGTCTCTTTCTTCGGCAGGCACAATACCACCTCCTTTTTCAAGGTACTATCAATCTAGGTTAACTATAGATATCTAGGGCATGAGAGTCAACCCCCAATAAAAAAGCCCCGTTAAAACGGGGCTAAAAGTACTGCTTACTCTCCGCCTTTCTGCTTATACTTCTTTGTAAGTTCTTCTGATTCTTCCAAAAGATCGTCGATGTTCAGCTCCTCATCGTCTAGCTCCTCTTCGGAGGAATCTTCTTCATCATCTTTATCTTTGCGGACATATTCCTGGTCTTCGCTGGAATCGTCCCTTTTGCGATTAGGCCTTATCTGCTCTTGCGGCGGCACGGCAATCCTCCTTTCCGGTTGCATTTGCTCTTATTATTACAGATTATTTTACAATTTTACAAGAGATTTCTGATAAGTTTCTCAACCTCGAGATTATCCTTGTCTAAAGGGTATCCCAAGTTAAACGCCTTGCCTCTATATACTATTTTGGACCAATTCACAGATATGTCCTTATCCGTGCCGAATTGTTTTTTTGAGCAGAGATCAATAAACAACGCCCTTATTCTCGCGCGGGTGTCCAGTGGGGGATTATTTATCATATACTCAATTTCCTGTCCGCCGACCAGCTGCCTGTTCGGCCACTTGGCATATATTCGGTCGCGCAATCTTGTGTCGGTCACGGCGTGATAAAGAATATCAACGCGTTTTTTGATGTCCATTTCACTAGCGCCCGAATTTTTTTTGTTCGACCACTCTTTGTTTCCAAGATACAGCTTTGTTGCCCAATCAAGCCGTCCGAGCATCCATGCGGTATCGCGATTTTTTATCGCATTTAAGGCCTCGCGCCACATGCACACGGTTTGGAGCGCTTCCAATCTGCTTTCGTAGCTTGCAAAATCAGTTATAGAGACGTATTTTTCGGCTTTGGCAAGGTAAAATTCCTGCACTTCTAGCGCGCTCATTTTCCCGCGCCCGCTAAATTTCAATAGCCGTTTCCGCGCGGTCTTATCAAACGCCACTCTGCGCATGGCTTCAATGGGATTTTGGCACGTATCCCTGAATATATGGCCTTCTTCAAGCATGGCCAGTACAAGGGAGGTGGTACCGAATTTAAGATACAAGGCCCAGTCCAGCATGTTGGCATCGCCCAAAATGAGATGCAACCTGCTCATTCCTTCCCTATTCTGTATATGGGGCTCGTCTCTAAGATTTATGATGGGACGGCTTATCCCCTCCGTGGTACCCATTGCCGCCACGGTGCCCAAAATCAACGCTCTTTGAGAAAATGAAAATCTGCCGTCCGAAGCCCACCATCCCGCTCCGTCCAATATCTGCCGAGTTATCAGAAAGGGAAGAAGATGCGTATGCATGACCTCGTCTTCCGGCTTATATCCGTGAATGAGATAATTTTCATGACATCCGAACGAATTTCCTTCTCCTCCTTCGGCGCTAATTTCCAAATTATTCTTAAAAAGCTGCCAATACCTTCCATTACTAACAGCGTAATGGAACATACGGGAACAAATCCTCTCTCCCGCGCGGCTTACAGCAATCAGATCACGCAACCTGAGACATTCGGGAGAAGCATATTCCGGATGGCCCAGGTCTATGTATACACTGCCTCCGTTGGCAAGCCAGAAACGTCCGTTGGACATTCCACCCCCTTGAGGCAAATTTTCACGAGGAATGCTGTTAATGGCCAGCATTTCGTTCTCTTGAGAACTAAAATTGCCAAAATCATCCTTAAGCATTACGCCAAATTCATTTTCTATACCAACGGCTCTGTCTTTCATTATATCAACCACCCTTCTCCGACACTAAAGCCCTCCAATCCACTCTCCTTCCGTTCAATTGCTTTCGACAATCTTTCAATAAATTCTTCCGGAGAAGAAACCCCCGCAAAAATACTCTCTGCTGCTTCTTTTGAACCAGAAAATGGATTGCCCATAAAAATGTATTTATCGGCAAATTTAATATATTGCCAGCCGATACCGTCCAGAACATTTCTAAACTGTTTAACGGTTTGCCCTCTGAACCACGCCCTTGTGTCCGAAGGTGGCTCATTAATAGCCCTCTCTATATCGGCTTTGGTGGCAAACAAAAGTATGTCTCCTCTTTCAGCCAGGCGCCAATAAATGCTTTTTTCGGGATTTATGTTGTGGTACTGAAGATCCACGGCGCGGCATGTGTGATGAAGCGGAGAAACTCCTTTTTTCTCCTGATGCCGTTTGAGTATGGTTTCTTTTTTAACCCAGTCCAGATTGCCGGCCCATTCATCAGAATTTCTTTCCCCGGCAAGACCGTGCAAAACCTTTTCCCACTTGTCTGCGACATCGCGCCATATAGGATCAATATCGTTTCCATCGGTAAATTTTTTGGCCAGAGAATAAAATTCCTCCTGTATGGCTAAAGCGGTCCTTTTAGAACCGTCCTCAAAAAATATCTTGTGGCCCAGGGAAAGGTCTCTTGATACATTTTTATACGAGCGGACGGGATTTTGCATGCGAATCAAAACAGAACTTCCTTCGCTCTGTATAAATCCGCTTTCAAGCATCATTAAAATAAGCGCTGTTGTGCCGAATTTAAGATACAGAGACAATTCGGACATGTTGCCGTCTCCGCATATAACATGCAATCTGCGGACATCATCGTATCCGGCATAGGAATGGTCCCGCAAATTTATTATCCCCCTCTTTTCGACCGTGTTTAAGCTTTTTTCCTTTTCAATAAAATCCGCACGCTGGCTTATTTGGTATGGAACGGGTCTTCCTGTCTCGTATCCAACCTTTCCGGCCCCTGTCACTATCTGGCGCGTGGTGAAAAAATTCAACACAATATCTTCCAACTCTCTTGACCCATAACGATTAGTTATTTCCGTAAAGGTTTCGGGGGTAAGAGAATAATTTTCGTGCGCGGCATAGCTGTTCCCTTTACCGTCGCTATTGTTTTTATCCAAACGAATCGAAATATTCCTATTTTCGTTCTTTAATCTTTCCTCAAATAATCTTCTGCAAAGCTCAACTATCCTGTCTCCCGCTTTTTGCGCGACAAGAGCATCCATGGGATTTGTTGTTTCGGGAATTGAATACTCCGGATGACCCATATCAACATAGAATCTGCATCCGTTTGAGAGAACAAAACCGGTAAGGCCGCGCCTCTGCCTTTCTCCGGAACTTTGATAACTTTCCGGTTGGCGCAAAAAATCCTCATCAGTCATAGAATCAAGATTTTCATGTTCTTCGGTATCTTCTATGCCCTCAAGCGGGCGAAGGAAAAAATCTTTGGTTACATTTTCGGCCTCTCTCACAAGTCCTAAGGCCTCATTATCAAGTATTTGGCCGTTTTCTGTCGCAAATATTCCATATTCGGTTTCAGCGCCAATTATTATCTTGCGCGGCTTGTCAGGCATGCTTATGCCTCCTTTTTAAGGTACTAATTGCACTAAGTATAGTCGTTTGGCGGTCGTGTGTCAATTTTATTAAAATAAAAACCCCCGCTTTGCAGTCGGGGGTCAAAAGAATGTGCGATTTTATAAAATGGGCTCTTCATCATCGTCAGAATCATCCGCATCTCTGGATAGAAATTCTATTCCCGTAACGTTATTTCCGCGGACATGGCCTTCTATTTCAAGCCAGGTGCTGGAATCGCCGGCTCCGGAAGGACCCCTAAGCTCAGAAAAGACCTCTTCAATGGCTTTGTACAGGTGTACGAGAGTTATCCCGAGTTCTTCACCTCCAACCTTATGATCATGAACGGAAAATCTCTTGGCACGATCCACTATATTTTTAATCATAGCGCCGGAGGCAAAATCGCCGTAACGGAGAGTTTTTTCCGAATAATCCCTAAACTTGAGTTTGATAAATTTGTTTCTTGGATTGTCCAGATCGTACATGCGCGCTGTTGCTTTAGCGATAAGATAATCCACAACCTCTTGCGGCTTGTGTCCGAAGTAAAGTTTTATATCACTTCCGGAGTCATCAACGCGCGTATTGCCCTTTTTGTCTTTTGGAATATAAACCTCCTGATCGTATTTAGGATTTATCTGCCCCCATTCGGGCCTTATGTATTTGGCAAAAATGGCTTTGGCGGCTTCTTCGTTGGGCCGCGGAACATCCACAGTGAAGTCCGAGCGCCCGGGCCGTATGACCGCGGGATCCAAAAGTTCGGGGCGGTTTGTCGCCAAAACAACTATAATGTTGCTCCTGGTCTCAAGGCCGTCCATAAGGGCTGTAAATTGGGTAACATTCGTCTTTTCAACATCGGAGGAGACTCCCGAACCGCGTCTTGGGAAAAGCGCGTCCGCTTCGTCAAAAAATACCAAGGAGGGGCTTAGCGGAGAAGCATTCTTTGCCGCCTGGGCAAATATCTCGCGCATAATGCGTTCGGTCTCGCCCACATATTTGTTTTGAATTTCAGGTCCGGCAATGTGGAAGAAACGGCCCTGTACGGGTTTGCCATGAACTTCCTCGAGTTTTTCATTAAGATAGTTTACCAACGCCTTGGCAATCATGGTTTTGCCCACACCCGGCGGGCCGGCAAGCACAAATCCTTTTGGAGAATCCAATCCTATTTTTTCCCACACATCGGGATAGATTATAGGCCATATAACATGCTCGTCTATCCTCGCGATAATGCCGTCCAGGCCTCCGATATCAGAAAAAGTGACATTTGGGATTTCGCCCACAATGTAACGGCGGCTCTCATGCTCGGGAAGCACTTCCACGACCAAAGATGTCTTTGTATCTACAAGAACCCTAGTGCCTTCTTCCATTTCTTTATCTTCCACGGAAGAGGACAGATGCGCCACTATTTTCATGTCCAGCTGGCCTTCCGATACCAAAACACGCTTACCTTCAAAATCGGGTTCCAAGAGAGCCTCGACATATGCTTCTTGTCCTATAACCTCGAATTCTTGCAAAATTTCCATTATAGTCATGTTGCCCGCGCTTACAAGAACGCGCTGTCCATACTTAACATTGGAAACATCCAGCTCCGGATGCACAAAAACGCGCGCGTTGGAACCGCTGGAATTTACAATATCCACAACTGGAATCTTTACCTTCTTGCCGTATTCTTCTATTTCATGATAACGGACAAATCTAACAAATTTGGCAGACATCAGCGGGGGCTGTTCCTTAAGAGCGCTCAGCATTCGGCTAAGTTGATTTAGTTCTATGCTAAGTTCTCTTATTTTATTAAGATAGGCCAGCTTATTTTGCTGGATATCCCTCGACGCCTCCTGCGCCTGCAGTTTTCGCGCGGTCTCAAGTTCATCCGCTTTTTCTGTTATATCGTCTATATGACGGACAAAATCCTCACTTAACATACCGTTCGCTTTTTCCCGCAGTTCTGTGGATATTGCGATAAGTACATCGAATTCTTTAGAATTCTTTTGAGTATTTTGTATTTGAGGTTCTTCGGCCACTTCGTCCTCCTTTTTCAAGGTACTATCAATCTAGGTTAACTATAGATATCCACAGCATGAGAGTCAACCCCTCATCCCCGCTCGTCGAAAAGCTCCGATATTCTTATCCGCGAATCTCTCGGAAGCGCAAAAGCTTGGTTCCTGAGATTTGCCTGTCAAGGACGGACCTTGACAGGCAAATACGGTTTTCGAAGGATTTTGCGCTGAGAGGAAGCGGACGATTTCCGCCGGAGAAATCGGACCGCGGTTCGAGGGAAGAATATCGGGGCTTTTCGGTGGAAGGAGTTAATAAAAATCCCGCTAATTTGTATATCAGCGGGATTGTGGAACTTTAATCTTCTTCTTCGGGTGCTACAATGGGGTATTTTTCTTTGAGCAAATTTTTGAATTCTTTTGTCAAATCATCAAACATTTCTTTTTCCAAGGTGTCCATATCGCCTGTTCTTGCCGGACGCCGGAGGGGTGGCAATTTCGGGCTAGTAGGCCTTGGAAGCCGCCTAAGCTGTATTTTAGAACCTTCGACGGCAATTAACACTTCATCCCCGCCTCTAAGTTCATCTGACTCTATTACCCGCGCAAGCGGATCAGATATGTATTTGGTCACAAGGCGCCCTATCTGCCGGGCTCCCTCGCGCGGAGTATCAGCGCCATTCAATATCAATTCTTTGGCTTCTTCGGAAACATAAATTCTAACGGGGCCAAGATCCTCACTCAAAAGTTTTGCCTGCACGCGGGTAATCTCATAATCCAGTATCTTGGAAAGAGTTTCTCTCGGAAGCGCGTGGAATACCACTATGCCGTCATGTCCTATGCGGCTAAAGAGTGCCGGATCTATATCTTTTTCTATTCTTGAGCGTGTCGTCTTATAGATGCGCTGGTTTATCTGATCCTGAGATTTTCCGCTAAGAGTTGTGGAAACAAAGCCGATTCCCCTGTTTTCAAGCAGTTTGTTGATTTCTTCGGAACCTATGTTGGTGGTAAATATTATAAGAGTGCCCCTAAAATCAACAAACTTGCCGGAATGCAGTTTTAAGCCGCCGCTGGACAATATGCCAAGAAATTGTTTTTGGACCGAAATGTGCATTTTTTCAAATTCATCAACCAGCAATACCGATCGATACGGCCCCATACTTTTGGCTTTTTTATACATCATTCTCTTGGCGCGTTCAAAAAACTCATCTCTCGCGGACGGCGACAACGAACGGAATCCTTTTTTCTCCATTTCATATTCCCAATCAAAAGCAATTTCCCACAATTTCTCCAAACGCCTCATCTTGTCAAAAACACCTGTATCTTCCAAAGGAGTTTTTTGTCCAAACCCGATATAGCTGGGCGGGGCGCCCTTTAGGGTAGAGCCCTCATGCTCACGGCCGAAGTTTTCTCCCGACAAAACGATAAGAGGACCAATCTCGCCTTCTCGCTTAGGTTCGCCTAGCCAAACCTTGGCTATGATTTCTGCAAGATATGTCTTGCCTGAACCGGGCGGACCGGCAAATATAAATGGGTCTGGAGGCCTGCGCGGATCATGCAGTCCCGCTTCCAAGGCCATAAGAGTGCGTGTTACCTTTCGTATCGGGCGTTCCTGGTCAAAAACTATACCTTTAATCTCTTCCTCAAATTTCTGCCATCTTGGAGGAAGGCCGTCGGCAAGCTTAATCGTAAAATCTTCCGGCTGAGAATTTAAGGAATTCTTCGGCGGCATTCTTGACCTCCTTTCTTTTGTCAATGAACAATTTTCTAAGGATATGATGCTATAAAATGTAGCTTAAGTCAATTTAAAAAGCGGCAAAAGCCGCTTTTTAAATTCTTAATGAGTGGCAGAGCCAACGGGATTCGAACCCGTGTTACCAGGATGAAAACCTGGCGTCCTAGGCCTTAGCCTGCTCTTTGCAATCTAAAATCAATTTGAAAACAAAAAAGTATGCTAGATGCAAGGCGCAACGACGAAGGAATAATAGCAATAGCGCTATTTCGAGGAGGAGCAACGCGGCAGATAGCGTGCTTTTTTGTTTCCCTAAAATCTCAAATAATTAACTTTGCGGTCCCAACGGGATTCGAACCCGTGTTACCAGGATGAAAACCTGGCGTCCTAGGCCGGACTAGACGATGGGACCGCAAAGTTAATTATTCATAGTTGGGGTTGGGCGGGCGAATTTTAAAAAGATTCTTTGTTTTCGTCGCTCATGCACATATGTGCGTTTCGCTCCTCAGGCCTCGAATCTTTTTAAAATTCGCTCCGTCAAATTGATTTTGGATTACAAAGAGCAGGCTGCAAGACGATGGGACCAGTGCCACCTATATATTTTACTGAAAAATAGTCATAAGTCAACTTTGTTCAGTTGTTAAGCATACAACAATATAGTAATCTACAAAAAATGAAAACAATTAGAATATTGGGAATAGAAACATCCTGTGATGATACCGCTCTTGCCCTTGTTGAAGCCACGGGGTCTTTAGAAAAACCTCAATACAAAATAGATAAAAGTGTCATTTCATCGCAATTAAGCGTGCATAAAGAATATGGAGGAGTTGTTCCCGGACTGGCAAAAAGAGAACACAGCCGTAATTTGGTTAAAGTGCTCTACGAGACACTTTCATTAAATTACGGGAATTCCAAATCCCAAGAAACAAATTCCAAACAAATTCCAAATGACAAAATTCAAAATGTAGAAGAAATACTTGAAAGATATGAAGATTTAGCGAACGAATTTAAAGAAAAGATTGTTCCTCTTGAAAAGCCGGATATCGACTTGATAGCCGTAACGCAAGGGCCCGGGCTTGAACCGGCGCTGTGGGTAGGCATAAACTTCGCCCGCGCGCTGTCGCGCCTGTGGGACATACCAATAATCGGCGTAGACCACATGGAAGGACACATAGCCGTTATTCTCCTTTCAGAGAATAACGGAATTTCCAATGACCAATTTTCAATTTCCAAACAAGCCCCAAATTCAAAAACCCAAATTTCAAACAAAATACGATTTCCGGCTGTTGCTCTGGCGATATCCGGAGGCCACACGCAATTAATACTTGTTAGGGATTGGCTAAAGTACGAGCTTTTAGGAGAAACGGTGGACGATGCCGCGGGAGAAGCATTTGACAAAGTGGCCCGCCTGCTGGGGCTTGGATTCCCGGGCGGACCTGAAATAGAAAAATTGGCACAAAAAGGCAATGCGGAGGCCTTCAAATTCCCACGGCCAATGATTAATTCAAAAGATTACAATTTCAGCTTTTCGGGATTAAAAACCGCGGTGCGATATACTGTTGAAAAAATGACTGAAGACGAAAAAACTAAGCAAACGGCAAATATAGCAGCCTCTTTCCAAAAAGCCGTAATAGATTCTGTTGTATCCAAAACAGCCAAAGCGGCTCAGGACCATAAGGCAAAAACAGTTATATTGGCGGGCGGAGTTGCCGCTAACAAAACTTTGAGAGAAAATTTTGAAAAAGAAATACCTATAAAGGTTCCCGGAACATCCGTCATTTTCCCGGGAATTAAATTGTCTACGGATAATGCGGTTATGATAGCCGCCGCAGGATATTTGCGCCACTTGGCGGGAGAAAAATCCGACTGGAAAAACATGGAAGCCGAAAGTGGAAAATTAATAACGGAAAATTTTTAGAACCAAACTCCTGGTGTATAATAAAACTAATGCAAAAAGAGCTTCCCAAAAGATTTGACCACAAAAAATTAGAACCTCTAATTTATAAAGAATGGGAAAAAAGCGGATATTTTAACCCCGACAAACTGCCCGCGCGCCACAAAGAGCCGTTTTGCATACTAATGCCTCCGCCAAACGCGAATGACCCTCTACATATAGGACATGCCTTGTTTGTGTCTTTGGAAGACACAATGACGCGCTATGCCCGCATGCGCGGAAAAAAAGCGCTATGGCTACCCGGAATGGACCATGCGGGATTTGAAACACAGATTGTGTATGAAAAAAAATTGCAAAAGCAGGGGCGCAGCCGTCTGGAAATGTCCAGAGAAGAATTTTACAAAGAAGTTTGGGATTATACTCAAAAAAACCGGGATACCGTCAGAAATCAACTTAAAAAGCTTGGCTCCAGTTGCGACTGGAGCCGAGAAACTTTTACCCTTGACGCCAAGATAATAAAAACCGTCTATAAGACCTTTAAAGACATGCACGGCGCAGGGCTTATATACCGCGATGAGCGGCTAATAAATTATTGCGTAAAACATCAGACGGCCTTTAGCGAATTGGAAATAAAACATAAAGAACAAGACGATACGCTGTATTTTATAAAATACGGGCCCGTAGAAGTAGCCACGGTAAGGCCGGAAACCATCTTCGGAGATACGGCAGTTGCCGTAAATCCAAACGACAAAAGATATAAAAAATACATAGGAAAAGAAATAGAAGCAGATCTTATCATAGAAAAACGCAAACTGAGGGTTGTGGCGGACAAAGAAGTAGATCCCAAATTCGGAACGGGGGCGCTAAAAATAACTCCCGCGCATGACGCCGCCGACTATGAAATGTGGTTGCGCCATAAAAAGGATATCGGCGCCCCCATACAAACAATAGGTAAAGACGGACGGCTTAACGAAAAAACCGGGAAGTATAAGGGAATGAAAATATTGGAAGCTCGCGAGGCCGTGGCATATGACCTGCAAAAACGAGGATTGCTCAAAAAAACCGAAGCATACAAGCACGCGGTATCTGTGTGCTATAAATGTGAAAATACCATAGAGCCAATGCTAATGAAACAATGGTTTGTGGACATAAAACCCCTTACCTCACCCGCGGTAGACGCGGTTAAAAAGGGTAAAATAAAAATAATGCCGCCCAGCCAGAGAAAAGTTTATTTGCACTGGATGCTTAATATAAAGGATTGGAACATATCCCGCCAAAACTGGTGGGGAATAGAAATACCTGCCTGGAAATGCGTTTCGTGTACTTCCACAAATGAAAATGAAAAATGGATAATTACAGACGGTGAAAAGCCCGAGAAATGCCCTGAGTGTGAGAACACAAAATTAGAGCGCGATCCGGATGTATTTGACACATGGTTTTCTTCGGGACAATGGCCTTTTGCCACACTGGACTGGCCCAAGGGAAAAGATTTTAAAACTTTTTATCCCACAGATATAATGGAAACGGGTTACGATATTCTGTTTTTTTGGGTCGCGCGGCAAATTATGCTCGGATTATACAAAACCGGCAAGGTACCTTTTAAGACAGTATATCTGCACGGGCTTGTCCGAGATAAGGACAGACAAAAGATGAGCAAATCGAAAGGAAATGTGATAGATCCTCTGGGCACGGTTGAAGAGTACGGAGCCGACGCGCTTCGCATGGCTCTTATAGTGGGAAACTCCATAGGAAAAGACCCTGTAATAAGCGAAGAAAAAATAAGAGGATACCGCAATTTTTCAACAAAACTTTGGAATGTGACAAGATTTTTACTGCTCAATTCAAAAGACAATAAACTTCCCCTTTCTCCGGAATATGATGCGACGGACAAAAAAATTCTCGCGGAATTTGATAAGACCGCGAAAAAAGTTACCGATTTTATCGAAAAATATGAATATTGGAATGCCGCCGAAACCGCATACCATTACGCATGGCATACATTCGCCGATAAAGTCCTTGAAAATTCAAAGTCCGTCATAACGGGAGAAAACGAAAAAAATAAAATAACTCGCCTAAGCATGCTTATACACGTGTGGGGACAAACCCTTAAAATCCTGCATCCGTTCGCTCCGTTTGTTACAGAAGAGTTGTACGGACACCTGCCTTTAAAAAATAAAAAATTGCTTCTGGTGGAAGAATGGCCGTCCGGTAACGCGAAAAAGAATAAATAAAAATCAATAAAGATATGTTAAACGCAATGTGCACGGGCGAATGTTTGTTGGGCTTACCTCTGGCTTTTGTGCCAAGCATAATATGGCTTGTTTTTTTCGCGTTCCAGAAAAAACACAGGGAAAAGTTCAGAAACCTGATGGAAATATTTGCGTGGGGCATATTAATCGCCATACCCGTGGCTCTGGTTGAGGGCATGGCGGATTTTACTTTATCCGAGTACTACGCCGCTTCAGCAGCTCTGTTTGCCGCATTTTCTTTCATAGGGGTGGCTTTTGTGGAGGAATTTGGAAAATACGCGGTAGTAAGATTTAAGGCCATGAAGAGATATTTTTTCGACGAACCCCAGGACGCGGTAATATACATGGTAGCGGCGGCTTTGGGATTCGCGGGTATAGAGAATATGTTTTATGCTCATCGCTTCGCTGAAAATTTTCCGGAACTATTCAGCACCATAGCTTTCCGCGGAATATCCGCCACATTTCTGCATGTGGCGGCTTCGGGAACCGTGGGCTACTTTATCGCCCTTTCTATGGAACACAAAAAAGAAGGAAAAAAATTTTTATTCACAGGACTGGCTCTTGCAACCTTGTTGCACGGAATCTACAACAGTTTTATAATGGATATAGTAAAGCAGGTGGAACAAGGAGAAGGAACGGGTAGCAGCTTGAATTTATTTTTACTATCCTCTCTTTTGATAATTTCTGGTATAGTGGTAATTGTGAGCTTGAATAAACTGGCGAGTAGCAAGTTTTCCGTTTCGAATAAAGAGGATGTTTAAATATCTGCCGGTTTTCTTGAATAAAATATAAATATGGAAAACAAAAAATCTTTTTTAGAAAAATTAGGAAAAAGTTTAAAATTAGAAGACGAACAATACGAACCCATGGAAAATCAAAACATGAACCAAGACGAATACACAGAAGACGAAGACAGGTTTGAAAGGTTAACTCCAGAAGAACTGGAGGAAGCCATGGATTCCGATGCTGAAAACGAAGATATGGAAAATATGGGAGAGGAAGAAGAAATGGGCGGCATTGAAACAACTTTGGCTTCGGCGCGAGTCGCGCAAAAACAAAAAACCAAAAGCAGAGTTTCAAAACGGGAGAGCGAGTCGGAAGAAGGCCGGCTCACCATTGATGTACACGAAACCCCGGATGAAATAGTCGTAAAATCAACCATTGCGGGAGTAGAACCGGAAGACCTTGATATAAATATCACCTCCGATTCGGTAACCATACGAGGAGAACGCAGCAAGGATGAAAAAGTTTCTGACGATGATTATTTTTATCAGGAATTATACTGGGGGGCATTCGCCCGCTCAATAATACTTCCCACAGAAATAGATGCCGACAAAGCTGATGCGACTTTGAAAAACGGGGTACTGACAATACGGTTGCCCAAAATATCAAAAACTTTCGAGAAAAAACTAAAAGTTAAACCGGCGTAGGATAAGATAATTTTCCGGCAAACCAAGAACTTACTAATTAATAAAGTGCCGATACAATGCATATAGAGTTTCACATACCTTTAACGCGTAACATGGAACGCTTTTTAATGATATCTGTTCCTGTTTTTCTCGCGGGGTCTGTTTTATTTACCGCGCCGGCTTTATTGAACAGTGAAGACAAAGCAATACAGGGAATCTTTGTAGCGTCTGTTGATGTGGGCAAAATGCCTTACGAAAACGCTTTCACCCTGCTGGAACAAAAAGTGGAAGAATTTAAAAACAGCGAAATAAGTATAAAAACAACCGATGGATATGAAATAAAAACAACTCCACAACAAATGGGGATCAGCTTCAACATAGAAAAAACTTTAGATAATGCTTACAAACACGGAAGGCGCGGAAGTTTGCCGAAAAAGCTTGCCGAACAAACACGGGCATTGTTTTTAGGAATTAAAGAACCCATGCATATAGAAATGGATAAAGAACGCTTTTCCTCTTTTGTCACAAACACTTTATCTCCCATACACAGACCCGCGCAGAATTTTAACTTTAAATACAACCCTACCACGAAAGAGTTTGAACAAGTTGAAGCCACAGAGGGAAGAGTTGTGGTATTGGAAGAATTTTTTAATAATGTTATTTCGCGCTCTCAAAATATGTCGAATAAAGACATTGTCGTGTCCCAGCGCGAAGATATTCCTCTGCTCCGGAGTAAAGACGCATTTGAGGCAAAAAGTTCGGCTGAAAATATTATTGAAGGCGGTCCGTATATGATAGAAGCGCTTGATAAAAAATGGGAAGTGGAAAAAGACGATATTGCCTCGTGGATAGGTTTCAGGCCTGAACGGGATAATGTCACACAAAAATATATCCTAAGGGCGTTTCTTTCAATAAAAAACATAGAAGATTATCTTTTGCAATTTGCTCCCGGACTGCAAACAGAGCCGGTTAACGCCAGATTTTCATTAAAAAATGAAAAAGTGGAAGCATTCTCTTTGGCGAAAGCGGGACAATCGCTTAATGTGGAAAAAAGCGCGGAACTTATAAAAGAAAACTTAGACAAAGGTGTTTTTACAAGCGTTCTTGTGTTTGAAGAAACGCTTCCCCAGATAACAAGCGATAGTATCGATAATTTGGGCATAAACACGCTTATTGGAAGAGGTGAGAGCGATTTTGCCGGCTCGCCTTCCTCAAGAAAACACAATATAAGTGTTGGCTCGGATAAATACCAAGGTCTGCTTATAGCTCCCGGGGAAGAGTTTTCTTTTAATGAAAATTTGGGACCGGTAAACGCGGCTACGGGATATTTGCCGGAATTGGTAATAAAACAAAACAGCACTGTACCCGAATACGGAGGCGGATTGTGCCAGGTATCAACAACGCTTTTTAGGGCGGCACTCTACAGCGGACTCAAAATTAGCGAAAGGTACAATCACTCATACCCTGTTGTTTACTACGGAATACCCGGATTTGACGCGACAATATACCCGCCTAATCCGGATCTTAAATTTATAAACAATACTCCCGGCTATATTCTTATACAGCACCAAATAGTTGGAACAAAACTTATATTCGAAATTTATGGGCAGGATGATGGCAGGCAGGTGACTTTAGATGGCCCATACACATACGATAGGCAGTCCAATGGCGCAGTTAAAGCTTGGCTTAATCAAACAGTGTTGGATAAAAACGGAAACACAATGATAGATAAGACATTTTATTCAAACTATAAGTCGCCTGCGTTGTATCCGGTAAACAGAAATCCCTTGGAATAAACAAAAAAACGGCTCACGCATATGAGCCGTTTTTTTATAATCGCCTCATAACGATGAGGCGATTATTGGTGCCCTCGGCAGGATTCGAACCTGCACACCTTGCGGCACCAGCTCCTAAAGCTGGCGTGTCTGCCAGTTCCACCACGAGGGCATGTTAGTAGGGGTGTGAGATACGAACAGAATCTGATACTCCTGTTGACTTAGTATACAATAAAAAGTATAATCAGTCCAGTACTCTTACAAAGAAAGGAGAGTCGAATGGCTCTTAAAGCACTGCGAAAGGTATTTCTCAGTGAAATATCCATTACCCTATATATGCTTGCGGCGTCCGCTTTCGCGGCGCTCACTGTTGCCGATCTTACCAACAATAATATCGGGATAGCTGTTTTTATGCTGGTAATGGGATGGTATATCTTTAGCGGTATGAGGCGGATAGAAGCCGATCCCCCGCATGTGGCCGCGGTAACTATTTTGGGACAGAGAACCGGGGACACAAAAGAGGAGGGTTGGAGATTTTTCCCGCTTTATCCTTATTTTTACGGGTATATTGCGGTTGAAATTACGCGTATTGATTTTGACCTTCCGCATCAAAAAGTCCGAACTCCCGATTTCGGAGAACTGGAAATTCCGGTCGGTATAGTGTTCCACCCTTCGCGCAAATATATCATAAACTACCTGAACAGTGGCGGGGAAAAGGGTGTCAAAGATATTCTGCAAAACATAGTCCACCAATCTTTGCGTACCTGGGCTTTCTCCGACGAACATGAACCGAGAACCGTGCAGGAAGGCATGATGGCATCCGATGAAGCTGTTGCCGTTTTGGCAAAAAGCATCCTTGGCTCCGAAATGGACCATATTCCGTCATCAGTGCCGACACCGGTACTTCTGCGATATTTTGAAGGCAAACCTCCCGCTAAGCCGCAGATAAAAAATTGGGGCAGGGACTGGACCAAAGTTGAGAGTATTCTCAAGCAGGAACAGCCCACCCAAGATGAAATGGACGCTCTCAGAGAATCTGTGGAATGCAGGCGCGAAATAATCCGCGAATTGAAACGAGGAAAAGGCACAAGAGCCCACAGGGAACTTGGTATTGTGCTTACCTTCCTTAACATTGGAGGAATACAGGCAATCGGCAAAACAGCCGAAGTTATAGACAGAATATTCGAAGCGGACAAGAAAAACGCTATCGAAAAACTCCAGCGCAGTTCAGAGAGGACCGAAACCAGAACGCGCACCCAACTCTCTAAGGAAATGCAGGAACAACTTGGAATTTCTGGAGAGGCAGCTCTGGAAGCTACCCAAGTGGAAGCCGGAAAAATCAAAAAGGAAGTCAACAGGAACGAGAGCAGCTTTGGCATAGAACCTAAAACCAGGAGCGTTCTTCTGGAGCTGGCGGAAGCGGTTGTCCACATGCTAAAGAAAGATGCGCCTGATGAAAGCTAACGGCAACGGAATAGGCAAGTTTTGGTGGTATCTGCTCACGGGAGCCGTTATTGTGTTCCTCGCGCTGGGGCGCCAGGAAATAGCCGATAACGGCGGTTTAGACAGTTTAACGGGAAATTCTTCGCAAGCAGAAGCGAATATCTGGTGTCACGGATACAGACATACCCAAATGGACGATGACCAGCGCAGAATGGTTGTAACCGCAAGGCCCGGATGCTGGAGCGGATGGATAACCGTTCCTGTCACAACGGACCAATTTTGGATATTTGCCGAAAAGGGCTCTATCATTAAAATTCAGTTCATTGACGGAACTGAGATTGTGGATAACACAAATCGCGCACCTGTTTGGCTTGGAGAAAGCACAGGAATTTTCCGCGTGCGCTCTCTCAATGGAGAAAATACTACCATTACAATAACCGTAAGGTTGCTTCGATAGTACAAACTCTGCCCCGCATAATGCGGGGCTTTTTTATAAAAATCCCCTGCTTAGCGCGGGGGATTTTTATCATTTGTGAACGCAAAAACTTATACCCCGATGATTCCTCTGACAATGGTTGGAATAAGCGCTGCCACAACAGCAACAACAAGGCCTATAACCGCAAATATAAGATAGGAACGCGCTTTCTCTCTATTGGCCGGATTCCCGCCGGCTGTAACAAACAGAAATGCGGCATAAGCGATAAGCAGAGATGCCACAACAAGAATAACTACAAGCAAAACATTTGTAACGAACTTAATAAATCCGTATGTGCAAATAAGGGCATGATCCCCGGCAACATTCGGATCCACGAGGTCAAGGCCTCCCGTTGTGCTTGGTGCGTGCGTTCCCACGGTCTTTCCGGTCAAATCATTCGCCTCGGTTGCGCTTACAGTCGCCCTTAAGGAACACTTGTTTGTTGTAGCGGTGTGGCTTCCGTGCGCCAACACGCTTGGTGCCACAAGAAGACCGGCAAGTGCGAAGGCAACAATGACAATTCTTGATATTTTCGTAATTTTTGTCATGTTAATTTTTATTTAATAATTAATTTTTATACTCCGAGAATTCCCCTGACAAGGGTGGGGATCTGGCTTGCCAAAAGAGCCACAATCAAACCTATAACGGCATACAGGAAAAAGTCCCTGGCTTTCGTCCGGGTGGCCGGATTGGCGCCCGCTGTAACAAACAGAAACGCGGCATAAGCGATAAACGCCGCAGCAACCACAAGTATAAATATAAGGAGCACATTTGTTATAAATCCGATAAGGCCGTAGGCGCATATCAGCGCGTGTTCTCCACCTATGGTTGGCTCAGTTAAACTAAGCCTGTAACCGGCGGGGTGCGTACCCACAGATCTGCCCGTAAGTTGTTGCGCGTCACCGGCAGAAACGGTAACTCTTAACAGACAATACCCGCTGCCTGCTAACGACGTTGTGTGTGTTCCATGAGCCAACACACCGGGAACCGTACCAAAAAGTATTCCCGCTAAAACAAATGTTACAATAATGGCTTTTGGCGCTTTTAATATTTTTATCATAATTATTTTACTTATAAGTATTTTAAAATCGATAAAATCAATGATAATTTTATTTTACACAAATATTGATTGCAATACAACCCCGTTTTCACCCCTATAACAAAAACACCCCGCTAAGGGGTGTTTTTGGGATTGAATCGCTTAAAGCAATTACACTCCGATAATTCCACGAACTATGGTGGGTATCAAGCTTGCTACCGCTGCTATAACCAAACCGACAATGGCAAAGATAAGAAAATCTCGTGCTTTGCCTCTTTTTTCCGGGCTCTGGCCCGCTGTAACAAACAGAAATGCGGCGTAAGCGATAAGCAATGTCGCAACCACAAGCACCGTTACAAGCAAAACATTTGTAACGAACTTAATAAGTCCGTATGTGCAAATAAGGGCATGATCCCCGGCAACATTCGGGTCCACGAGGTCAAGGCCTCCCGTTGTGCTTGGTGCGTGCGTTCCCACGGTCTTTCCGGTCAAATCATTCGCCTCGGTTGCGCTTACAGTCGCCCTTAAGGAACACTTGTCTGTTGTGGCGCTGTGGTTTCCGTGCGCCAACACATTTCCGGCAAGCATTAAGGAAAACGCTGCCAACAAAAATGCAACCGTCGCTATTCTTGATACATTGGTTAATGTTTTTGTTTTCATAAATATTTTGTTTTTATTTTTTGAATAAAAACGACCTTTTTAAATTAGGGATGTTTGTATCTCACACCCCCATCTCCTAATCTTATTTTATAACGAACCTTGTATAAGTGCAACAATAGCTCTGGAAAAAAGCAAAAATACAAGGCCTATGGTCGCATATTTAAATATAGTCAATGATTTGACTCTGTTTGCCGGATTTTGCCCCCCGAAAAGAAAATAATAGCCCGCTATAACCACCATAAGGGCATACAGAGGAATGGCAAAAACCAAAAGCAGGTTCAGCACCGACTCCAAAAGCTGGTTAAAATTAGAGGCCTTAAGAGGATTGGGCAATCTTATTGTGGTTCCCCCCGATCCTCCTCCTCCGCCGTTCATTTCTACAACGGCATCCGCGGAATTGGCCGAAACAACTAAAACAAGCAACAGAACTGTATAAAATAAATTTTTTATGTTCAGCATATTAAAAATTAATTATTGAATTTATCTGTTGAACGGCATCACCTATTGCCAAAGCCGCGCTTTTTTCGCCGTTTAGAACATAGTTTATAGCATTTTTGAGAATACTATCCACTCGGACCGGATCCGGCTGTATCCACGACCGGGCAGTCAATATCTGGGTGGAAAACATGTCATAATCAGGATCCAATATTTCCCCTCCCTCTTCGTCAAACATCGGTTCGCCTATCAACGATTTTAACGCCGGAGGCCTCCCTGAAGCCCTCAAATACAGTGTAGCATTCTCCGGCTGGGTCAAATAGTGGATAAGTTCCCATGCCAATTGCGCGTTTTTAGAGTTTTTTGCCACTGCAAGGCCCCAATAATTAGCATAAGTTATTTTATCAAAACGGCCGGCCGGCTGAGGCATCGGCGCGACTTTAAAATTCAAAGCCGGATTCTCTCTACGTATAATATTTTCTGCATCCGAATAATTTATCATCATCGCCACCTTTCCTTTTATAAACGCCTCTAGAGAATTTTCCGAAGCGGGGCTCCAGGTATAATTTTCGGCGGCGGGGTCCGAAAAAGAAGTGTAAAAGTTCATTGCGTCTCTGGCCGGGAAAAAAATGTCCTCTCCTACTTTAATCGGCTGGTCAAAAGTCACCGACTCATCGAAGGTTGAATTCATTTGCGCCCCTCCCTGCAACATCAAAAGAGATAGAATATCCGTCGCATGGTCAACATTGTCCGCAGCGCCCACGGCTAAGCCGGCTAACTGTATGTTGCCCGCTTCATCTATTTTTCGCAGGCGGTTTGAATATTCGACAAGCTGTTCGAGCGTCGCGGGTGGCTCAACGATGCCCTCGCTATTGAGATAATCTGCATTATAATAAAGCGCCAACGTATCTATGGAAATGGGCAGTGCGTAAATAAAAGGCACAGCGGCTGAACCCTCGCGTGTAAAATCAAACCTAACAACATCGGGAAATTCATTCAAGATAAGCGCCGGATTTGTTTCCACAAATTCATTCATCGGAGCCAGACGCCTTATCCCCTGAGTAAGCCATGTGTTGTGTATAACGTAAACGTCAGGGCCTTCTCCTTCGGCCAATGCATCCGTAACGGTCTGTCGGTACAATTCGGGCGGTATTTTTCTGTATTGCACTGAGACATTTGGGTTTTCATCGGTAAATCTGGAGAATACCTCAAGATAATCATCGCCGGTGTCAAAACTATCCCAAAACTCAATTGTTACGGGCTGAGATTCACTTACCTTTTGTTTAAAAAATCCGGACAAAACTCCGAAAACGACAACAGCCAATACCATAGCCACAACTATGCCAACAATAATTCGGTTTTTCTTGTAAGGCGGCATTACCTGCCAGTTGTATGAAAAATCAGAAAAAAATGACATGCCGATTTTGTTAAAATTTTAATTTTATATAGAAAATTGAGCATCCTGCACCTTGGCACCAAGGTGCAGGATAAAGCGTTTCTAAGCTCTTAGAGCGTCCGACTTTGTCAGTCGCTCTATTCGCCAAGCAACTGCTTTACTTTTTAAAAATTAATCCATAATGCTGATTTCCCGTTTCAAACTCCTTGTCTTTTTTAAATCCGGCTTCTAAGGCCAGTTCTTCCACCTTCTTTTTGGGTATTCTGTCGGGAGGACCAAGCACAGAACCCTCAAGCCAGTCGATAACGACAAGCCGTCCTGCCTCCCTTAAAATACGCCCCGCTTCTTTTATAAGATTGAAAGGATGGTCTACCTGGTGCAATATATTCGCGCACAAAACCATATCCTGCGAACCTTCTTTAAGGGTTGAGCCGTTCGCCTCCTCTAAATCGGACTTTATGGGCCTGATTTGCAAAAGCCCCTTAAGCTTTATGTGGCCTTCCAAAACTTCCAACACGCTTTGGCGAAGATCAATGGCGTAAACTCTTCCGCTTTTGCTAACTCTGCTAGCTAACGAAAGCGCAAAATGCCCCGCCCCGCTACCGAATTCGGCAACGCTCATTCCGTCTTTTATATCAAGCTCACCAACAACCGCATACGGATTTAAAAATAAGGCCTGATTGTTTTCTTTAGTAATATTCATTTTTAGTTTGAACCGCTACGGAAGCAACTTGATCGCCCCGCTTTAGAGACATTATTTTGACACCCTGCGTGGCTCTGCCCAATCTGGATATTTTATCTATTTTGGTACGGATTACCTGCCCCCTGGCTGATATTACTATCAACTCCTCTTCTTCCCTCAAAACTCTTATACTTACTATATCTCCCGTTTTTTTGCTGATGTTGGCGGCTTTTACTCCCGCGCCTCCCCTTTTTTGCCTTTTGAACAATTCCAGTGAAGTTCTTTTGCCGTGTCCGTTCGCCATTACAACAAGGAGATCCCTTTTCACATCCGCTTTTTGCATTATTCCTATTCCCACAACCTCATCCCCGTCCTTAAGGTTTATCGCCTTTACACCCGAGGCGCTTCTTCCCATGGGGCGCGCGTCTTTTTCAGAAAACCTTATGGCCTGGCCATTCTTTGTAGCTATCATTATATCGTCATCTCCTCCGGAAACTCCCAGCCAGCCAAGCGTGTCTCCTTTTTTAAGCCGTATGGCCAATAAACCGCTCCTTCGGACATTTTCAAAATCTTTCGCTTCTGTCTTTTTTATTATACCGTTTTTTGTGACCATAGCCAAAAACTTTCCTGCCTGCACCGACTCGCGGGCAGAGGCTACGGCAGGCAGGCCTTCTTTCGCCTTGTTTTCGCCTCCGCGCGTAAGAGGAATGACAACTGTTACAAATTCCTCTTTTTGCAAATCCAAAAAGTTCGCAAGCGCCTTGCCTCTGCCTGTTCTTGTTGACGATGGTATTTCGTAGGCCAAAGTTTGAAAAACCCTGCCCTGATTTGTAAAAAATAATAAGCGGTCGTGCGTTGAAGCGGATAAAAAGTGTGCGACCAGATCCTCTCCCCTTGTTTCCATGCCTATTATGCCCTTTCCTCCCCTGTGCTGGACTTTGTATAAGGAGGGCAGAACGCGCTTTATATAGCCATCCTTGGTCATAGAAATTATTGTTTCTTCTTTGGGAATAAGGTCTTCTTCGCTAAACTGTCCGGCCGAAGTTACATTTACTTTAGTTCTGCGCTCGTCGGCAAATTTGGCTTTTACCTCTAAAAGCTCTTCCTTAATTTTTTTCCACATTTTGGCGGGGCTTTTTAGGAGTTCTTCGTATTGTTTTATTAATTTTTTAAGCTCCTTTAGTTCTTCTTCTATTTTTTTGCGTTCAAGATTGGCAAGATTGTGCAGCCGCATGTCCAAAATAGCCGTTGTCTGCCTGTCGGTAAACTTGAATTTAGCTCTAAGATTTTTATGAGCATCTTGTCTGTCTTTTGATTTTTTAATCGTTGCTATTATTTTGTCTATAATATCCAGCGCTTTTTTAAGTCCTTCCAGAATGTGCGCTCTGTCCTTTGCCTGACGTAAATCGTATTTTGTACGGCGGGTTACCACCTCGTGCCTATGCTCCAGATGTTTTTCAAGAACCTCTTTTAAATTAAGCACTCTTGGCTGTATTCCATCCACCAAGGCAACCATGTTTAGGTGGAATGTTTTTTGCAAATCAGTATATTTGTAAAGCTTGTTCAATATTTTTTTGCCCTGAGCATCCCTTTTTAGTTCTATAATAATACGCATGCCTGTCCTGTCGCTTTCATCGCGGATATCTTTTATGCCGTCCAGTTTGCCATCCTGCACAAGTGCGGCCATGCGCTCTATAAGGGCTGATTTATTAACCTGGAACGGAATCTCGGAAATCTCTATATACTCGCCTTTTATATGGTCTTTTTTTGTCCCTTCTTTTATTTCCGCTTTTCCGCGCGCAACGATTGGACCTCTTCCCTGTCCGTAGGCCTCTATTATCGCCCTTTTGCTGTAAATTATTCCTCCGGTAGGAAAATCCGGACCCTTTATGAATTCCACAAGGTCTTCGACGGTGGCTTTTTTATTCCCTATAAGATGCACCGACGCGTCTATAACCTCCCCAAGATTGTGCGGGGGTATATTGGTGGCCATACCAACAGCAATACCCAGAGTTCCATTCAAAAGAAGCTGGGGCGCCGCGGCCGGCAGAACAATCGGCTCCTGCCGGGTTCCGTCATAGTTGTCGCGCCAGTCAACCGTGTCTTTTTCTATATCGGCCAGCATTGCTCCGGCAAGTTTTGTCATTTTCGCTTCCGTGTAACGCATGGCCGCCGGAGAATCTCCGTCTATGGAGCCAAAGTTTCCCTGCCCGTCCACAAGCATGTAACGCACGCTGAAATCCTGCGCCAAGCGCGCCATTGATTCGTAAACAGCCGCGTCTCCGTGGGGATGATATTTTCCCAAAACTTCACCCACTATTGCCGCGGATTTTCTGAATCTGGAGGATGAACTAAGTCCCATTTCATTCATGGTGTGTAAAATTCTCCTGTGGACCGGCTTCAAACCGTCGCGCACATCCGGCAAAGCGCGTGAAACAATCACGCTCATCGCGTAATCCAGATAGGATTCCTTCATTTCTGTGGTAAGCATCCTCTCTTTTATGTTTTGGTCGGGCTTATTTGGTTCAGCCATAAAATATTATTTTTGTTCTATTATATTTTCGGGAATAAATTCAACATCGTTGCCCTCAAGATCGTTTACAGCGTTGCGCACGCTAGAGAAAAAATACACCAGCATACCCAGAAGGGTAAGAGAAATTATCGCCAAAAAAATCATTAATCTTTTTTGATAAGACATTTTTCTTCGATAAATTTACACTTTCAGAACAAAAACTTCCATTCTTTCTTGGGGCAAATCCTTTTGTTTTATCACAAGCTTTTCCTGGGGCTTGACCTCTTTTTGGCCTATTTCGTTCAAAAAAGGTTCTACTTTCTCAATTTTGGACTTAAGCCCCTTTATAGCGTAATGCATGGGTATGGTTATTTTAGGTTCTATCTGATTTATCACCTCAACCGCCCCTTTGGCATCAAGCGTTGTTTTTCCGCCGACAGGCACAAGCAAAATATCGACTCCACCCAGAGCGTCTATCTGCTTATCCGTTAATCCCTTCTGTCCCAAATCTCCTAGATGAACTAAATTTATCCCCTCCAACACCACAGAGTACATTGTATTCAGACCCTCTTTTTTGCCCTTTTCGGAATCGTGAAACGAGCGTGCTCCGCGAATACGGATACCTTGATATTCATACTCCCCGGGACTGTCAACAATAAAGGGGTCTCCTTTCAAGCTTTTTATATTATTATGATCGGAATGGGCGTGAGATATAAGAACAATTTGGGATTCTCCCATGGGTGGCGAAAGCCCTATTGTCTTTTCAAAAGGGTCGAAAACTAAAACGGCTGCGCCGCTTTGTACCCTGAAACAAGATTGTCCATACCAAGTAATTACCATAAATTTAGTAGATAGTAGGCTAGTAGATAGTAGATAGTAGATACAACAACACCCAGCGTAATTCATTTTAACACTTTATAACGCTTCAAGCAACGCTAAAACTTGCTCAATTTAAGACCTTGTGATAGATTATATTTCGTATGACAGCGACAACAAAAACAAACGAAACACCTCTTACAAAAGAGGTACTTCAGGCGCAAAAATCCTATTTTCAACTCCCAAAACGAGGAGACATAGTAGAAGGAGAAGTATTGGGAAGAGAAAGAGGAATGCTTTTTATTGATTTGGGAATGATCGGAACCGGCGTTGTTTACGGAGTGGAATACTTCAGAGCACAGGATATAATAAAAAACCTTAAACTCGGAGATAAAATCTCGGCTAAATTGGTTGAACTTGAAAACGAAGACGGATACAGAGAACTTTCCCTTAAAAAAGCGGAGGAGGAAAAAAGCTGGCAGTACCTGGAAGAAAAAAAGAAAAACCAGGAAATCGTAGAGATAAAAATAATTGACGCGAACAAGGGCGGACTTTTGGGAAAAATAGGAAATCTTACCGGATTTCTTCCCGTATCACAGCTGGCGCCAGCGAATTATCCGCGGGTTGAAGGTGGAGATAAAAACAAGATATTGGATGAATTAAGAAAATTCATTGACGAAACAATGGAAGTGCAGGTACTGGATGTTAATCCGGAGGAAGAAAAGTTGATATTCTCTCAAAAAGCCGCCGAGGGCGAAGCTATTGAAAAAGCGCTCAAAAAATACAAAGTTGGAGATGTGGTTGAAGGAGAAATCACCGGAGTTGTCGATTTTGGCGCGTTTATAAAATTTGACGAGATATTGGAGGGTCTTATTCATATTTCCGAGCTTGATTGGAGTTTGGTTGGCGACCCCAAGGACATGATTAAGGTCGGGGACAAAGTCAAGGCAAAAATAGTTGACATATCCGAAAATAAAGTTTCGCTTTCCCTAAAAGCGCTTAAAGAAAACCCATGGGAAGGAATTGATAAAAAATATAAAGTTGGTGATAAACTAAAAGGTATTGTAGCCACCATAAACCCTTACGGCGCACTGGTCCGCATAGAAGACAAAATACAGGGCCTTGTTCATGTGTCAGAATTTTCCGCTAAAGATGAATCCGTCTCTGCCGAAGAAAACGAAGAAATTATGAGAAGCAAATTAGAAGAAGGAAAAGAATACGAGTTTGAAATACTTTCGATAGACACAGAGGAATACAAAATTTCTTTAAAACTGGCTTCATAAAAAAATAGAATTGAGAACTTTAAAAAATGTCAACTAATGTTGACATTTTTTAGTAAATATGCTAATATTACTGCAGTTCCCAGTGAACTTAAGGCGCAAAAGCGCCGACATCGGTCAGATAGCCAACCTTGAAGGAGGTAATTATGGCTAGCAAGAGAAGTGTCTCCCCCAAGGAGATCACTCCGGAGCAGATCGAGAACCTGCAGACGCAGATGCAGGAGAACCAGATCTCTGGTTCGAGCGAGAGCGAGGCCAAGGCACCAGCCAGGGCCCCGCGCGCCAGCATCGGCAACCGTGCTCCTTCGGGACAGGGTTCCGAGAATCCCTTCTTCGCTGCCCTGAACGCGGCAAAGCGCATCACGACGCGCCGTCCGCACGAAGAGCAGCCGGAGGAGTTCGAGGATCTCCAGAACCGCATGGACCAGCTCAACGAGCAGTCCCGCGCGCAGGTGGTCTTCCGTCTCGTGGTTCCAGTTCTGAGCGGACGAGTTCCGGTGCAGTCGCTGTTCGCGGCCGCCCGGACATCCGGACAGAACCTCCTCGATGTGGGCTTCAAGTCCGCCAAGCTCCGGCAAGCGCTGGAGGTCGAAGGGCTGAACCACACCGCTCTTGCCAACTACGGCACCGAGGATCGCAAGATCATCGTGCCGAAGTCCGAGAACGGCAAGGAGTGGCTGCACGTCAACCTCGGAAACGACCTCGTTTCCGCAGCTGCCGAGCAGATGCGGAATGAGGGCCGAGTGAAGGGCGCCCGAGTGCTCATGGAGTACTTCAGCGTCCGCGACGAGAAGCGCCTTCTCCGACAGGCGCGGCATGCCAATGAGACCTCTTCGGAGGCCTCGGCGGAGACCGCTCCGGAGACAACTGAGGCCGCCGAGGTCTCAGAGGAGAGTTCGGACAGCTAGTCCGGGCCCCGTGTGCCCCGTTCGCTTAACGCGAGCGGGGCACTTTTTTATTTTATTGAATTTTTGTTGGGTATGTGATATAAAATTCCCCTGTGCTACAATAAATAAAAGTAAAATTTTAATATCGCATGAAATCTCTAACAAAAAACATAATGATAGTTGCATTGGTTTTTATAGCAATTATCAGTTTCGCCACGTTTTTTTATTCTCCCGGACAAGAAGCCGAAAAAATTTCTTTAAACACTTTGGCCACCAAAATAAACGAAGGAGAAGTGGAAAGTATCGTTGTATCCGGCTCTGAACTGGAAATAACCCTTAAAAATGGCGAAAAACAAAAATCACAAAAAGAAGCTGAAGCGTCGCTTACCGAAACATTGCGAAATTACGGCGTACGAGAGGACAATTTAGCGCAAGTTAATCTTGAATTAAAAGGTGAGAGCGGATTACTTTTCTGGATCGGTATAGCAATACCCATATTAATTCCATTTATAATAATAGGACTTTTTCTTTGGTTTATGCTTGGCGGAATGCAAAGAGGCGCTTCGCAGGCATTCACATTCGGCAAGGCCAAAGCAAAATTATTCGGAGGGGCGCAAGGTAAAAAACAAGGGATAACCTTTAAAGATGTGGCAGGAGAAGATGAAGAAAAAGAAGAACTAAAAGAGATAGTAGAATTTTTAAAAACTCCCCGCAAATTTCTTAAAATGGGCGCGCGCATACCAAAAGGGCTTATGCTTATGGGCCCCCCGGGAACCGGAAAAACACTTTTGGCAAGGGCTATATCGGGAGAAGCGGGTGTTCCCTTTTATTCCATAAGCGGGTCAGAATTCGTAGAAATGTTCGTGGGCGTTGGAGCGAGCCGTGTGCGAGACCTTTTTGAAACCGCCAAGAAAAACTCCCCCGCCATTGTATTTATAGATGAAATTGACGCCGTCGGACGGCTCCGGGGCGCGGGTATGGGCGGAGGAAATGATGAACGCGAACAAACTCTCAACCAGATACTCAACGAAATGGACGGTTTCGAGCAAGGAGCAAGCATAATAGTTATGGCGGCCACAAATCGTCCCGATGTGCTGGATCCAGCGCTTTTGCGCCCAGGCCGGTTTGACCGCCGCGTGATAATAGGCCTGCCGGATCTTAGAGCGAGAGAGGCCATACTTAAACTGCACGCAAAAGGAAAACCGCTTGCCAGAAACACGGATATAAAAGAAATAGCGGCAAGAACTCCCGGTTTTTCCGGGGCTGATTTGGAAAACTTAATGAATGAAGCGGCTATATACGCCACACGGAGAAATAAAAAAAGTGTAGAACAAGTTGACCTTCTTGATTCAATAGAAAAAGTTATGCTTGGACCGGAGAAAAAGAGCAGGGTTTACACGCAAAGAGATAAAGAAACCGCCGCGTACCATGAAGCGGGACACGCAGTTGTTGCAAACGCCCTGCCCGAAAGCGACCCTGTACACAAAGTGTCCATAATATCCCGCGGACAGGCCGGGGGTTATACGTTAAAAGTTCCCACGGAAGAAAGAAGCTTCAGAACCAAGGCGCAGTTTGAAGCCGAACTTGCGGTACTTTTGGGAGGATATATTTCCGAAAAAATGGTGTTGAATGACATATCAACCGGCGCATCGGATGATTTAAAAAGAGCATCTGACTTGGCAAGGCGCCTTGTATCCAAATATGGAATGAGCAACAAGCTAGGCCCTGTTGTGTTTGGCGACACCGAAGAAATGGTATTTTTGGGAAAAGAATTGGCCGGACAAAGAAACTATTCGGAAGAAATTGCCTACACCATAGATAAGGAAGTATCTAAATTCATAAAAGAAGCCCAAAGAATAGCAAAAGTTACCATTCAAAAAAATAGAAGCAAGTTAGAGAAACTGGCAAAGCACCTTATGGAAAAAGAAACCATAGAAAAAAAGGAGTTTGAAAAATTAATGGCCTCGGCGTAAACTTTGATAGATACGGATTTTATTGGATTAATACTGATTAAAACAAAGAGCCAGATCCTTATGGGATCTGGCTCTTTGTTTATCTATATAAATCCGCGTTACACTTCCTGAATCACATCCACATTTACATACTTTAACCCGAATGCTTTTGCCTCTGCCCTAGTGGACATCCAAATATCCATTTTGTTCCAATAGCGTTTATTCATCCTATCCTCCACCACAAACACTTTATCTCCATATAATTCCGGTATTTTTACTTTAGTCCCAATGGGCAAAAAATTTGCAGCCACTATGCCGTCCCGCACATGACTTCCCGAAGCCGTAATGAACGGATTTGCGTCTGTTTGGTCCGTAGTAGATGAATAAGCGGTAATGGGTATAAGTACGGTTCTCTCGACCGAATATGTGGGTTCAAGCACTACAATAGGAGGCGGAGATATCGCAAGAAAAGCGTTTCCGCCGACAAGATAAGAAGCCGGACTTGGTTTTTGTATGGCCGTATCCACACTATTTTCGGAAAAATCCGGAACATTCACAAACACAGACCTGCCGTATATTAAATCTAGTGCATTAATATTGTAATAAGCCAAAGAATACTGGGCAGAAAGTATAAAGGCCATACCGGCCAAAACAACCAAAACCTTGGGCAAAATACGCAAGGTTTTAAATTTTCTTAAACCGATAACAAAGCGTATTTTTACGCTTCTGGTTTTTATCTTTTTAATTGTATTTACCCCCTTCTTTACAAGAAGAGGGCCGAGTTTGCTAACCATATAAACAAAAAGTCTTCCGCAAAGAAGACCTGTTGTTTATATCATATTTTATGTTTTGTGTCAATGTAATTTTCAATAATCCAGGTTCATTGCCGAACGCACCTTTCCTAATGTTTTTTGCGCCTCTTTTCTCCCTTTTTTACTGCCGTCCATAAGTATTTTTAAAACCTTTTTGGGGTCTTTGGCATACTGTGCCCTTCTTTTTCTTATGGGGCTTAAAAATTCATCCAAAACACTTATAAGGCGTCTTTTTAATTCAACATCTCCAAGGCCGCCCTTTTGATACTGTTTTTTTAATCTGGCAACCGTTTTTTTATCTGGATCAAACGCGTCAAGATAGGCAAATACCGTGTTGCCCTCCACCTTGCCGGGGTCTTCTTTGTGTATATGCCCGGGGTCGGTGTACATTTGCATTACTTTTCTTTCAACCTCTTTGGGGCTGTCCTTAAGATAAATCGCGTTTCCAAGGGATTTGCTCATTTTCGTTTTGCCGTCTATTCCGGGAAGACGTCTTTCAAATTTATTTTTTGGAACAAGCGCTTCGGGTTCGGTAAGTACCTTTTTATATACACGATTAAACACGCGGACAATTTCCTTTGTCTGCTCCAGCATGGGCAGTTGTTCTTCTCCCACGGGCACAAGGTTGGCGTTGAATGCGGTTATGTCTGCTGCCTGGCTTACCGGATACACAAAAAATCCGGCAGGCACATTGGCACCAAAACCTTTTTGTTTCATTTCTTCTTTTACGGTTGGATTGCGATTCAGGCGCGCCACGCTTACCAAGTTTAAATAATACATCGTCAGCTCGGGTAATTCAGGAATGAGCGACTGTATCATTATGGTGGATTTTTTGGGATCTATGCCTACAGCAAGATAATCCAAAGCCACTTCCATTACATTTTGCCGCACTAACTTGGGATTTTTTGCGTTGTCTGTAAGCGCCTGCAGGTCGGCTATTAAAACGTATGTTTTGTATTTATTCTGCAGTTCAACGCGCGCGCGCAAAGAGCCCACATAGTGACCCAAATGCAAAGGCCCCGTGGGCCTGTCTCCTGTTAATATAGTTTGTTTTGCCATTTCATTCATATTATCAAAAAATAGCCCTGCTTGTAAGCAGAGCTAGATGTTTTATCCGGCTTTTTTAATTGCACCATTAGAAATGGTGGCAACCTTTCTATCTGACCCTTTCCGCACAATGAATATATAATCATCTCCTATGGTCCTGTGGTTAAGCTGAAAATCTTCCGCCAAAGACCATCCGGGCATATCCCTTTTTACAATTTGGTCCAATTCTTCCTTTGTCATTTACCTCTCCCGCAACAAAATAACTGAGCATAATAATATCCCAACAACACAATAAAATCAAGATACGATAAAAGCCGGTTTTATCCGGCTTTTTGTTTTAGCTGCGTATTATCCACGGCTCCTCCTTTCTAGTACGGTGGAAAAACAAAGAACAAACGGTGGCAAAGGGCAAAGTGTTTGCTAGCAGACATTTCAGATATCTGCTGGTGACATCTTTCACATTCAAAGCAACACGAAACTATATGTTTGGCTCCACTATCGTTCTTGTGACATTCGCAAGTACATGCATGCGAGCAGCCGTCTTTTGCTTTTTCTTCCACCTATTTACTCCTTTGAATGTGCTAATAATAAAATAGCACACAATGTGCTATTTTGCAATTTGAGCGGGCCGCTCATCGAAGATGAGCGAGCCTCGCTCAAAATTATTTCATAATTTTGAGCGGGTGAAGGGAATCGAACCCTCGGCTCCACCATGGCAAGGTGGTGTATTACCACTATACTACACCCGCGATTTTGCTGTGGGCGCTGAGGGGCTCCCTCACTGCGTTCGTAGAACCCGTCGCTTCGCTCCTTAAAACCGTTCGGCTGAGCTCACGGCCGAAGCCCCTCGGTTTTAATTGTTCCGCCACGGGCCTTCGCCTCGACGAAGTGGCTTCGGCCACGCAGGCGGGAAAACAAATGTTTTCCCGACCCCTTTCTTGGGTTCTCGCCCCCACGCCCAAAATCACTATGTGATTTGTGGGCGCTGAGGGGCTCGAACCCCCGACCTACTCGGTGTAAACGAGTCGCTCTAGCCAACTGAGCTAAGCGCCCATGTGTGGTGCCTGGGGGGTGAATTGAACACCCGACACGAGGCTCTTCAGGCCACTGCTCTACCACTGAGCTACCCAGGCATATGGTAATTATATTACTGTGCGCCCGCCAGGACTTGAACCTGGAACCGCACGGATATATTTTATATAAATGGTTCACTCGGTCGAAATAGGAGTGTGCGCGTGCTTGGACTCGAACCAAGGACCGCGGAGGTATAAGCTCCGTGCTCTAACCAACTGAGCTACACGCGCATATACGCGCACACTCCTATTTCTTCCTCGCTGCCATTTATATTTTATATACACTGCGTCGTTCGGAAAAGAAAGTAAACCTTTCTTTTCGCTCACTATCCTCGTGTATAAGCCGTGTGCTCTAACCAGTTGAGCTACGAGCGCATGATTCGGCCACGCCCAGGCGTGGCCGTGGTGCCGCGGGAGGGACTCGGCGTCAAGTTGCTAAGCTCTGCCTCGCTTCGCTCGTCATCGCTAAGCACTTCCTGCCCGGGCTCCCTCCCCCGTCTGCGGCGGGGTCAGTCCGCCTTTCGAGTCCCGCGCAAAGCAAAACAGATTGCTTTGCTTCCCCCGTCACAAAATTTCACTTCGTTCAATTTCGACCACGCACAAGCGTGATCGTGGTGCCGCGGGAGGGACTCGAACCCTCAACCCTTTCGGGCACTGATTTTAAGTCAGCTGTGTAAACCAATTCCACCACCGCGGCATATATTTGTCAAAAATAAAAAGTTTATTTTTTATCCCCCTTTTTTGAGTTCGCCCTGGTTGTCATCAGGCACAACAGATTCTTCTGTTTTTTCTTTAAAACTTTTCTCTTCTTCTTTTGTTTCCACCTTGATTTCACCTTGGCTATCCTCGGACGAAACCGGTTCTTTTGTTTTAGAACTTTCTTCTTTTATTTCCTTATCGGCCTCCGCGGATTCTTTCTCAGCCGCGCTTTCATTAGTTTCGGTTGTGCTTTCCTCTGTGGTCTGCTCCTCCGCCTTGTCGCCTGTCTCTTGTTGCTCGTCGCTTATCTCTTCTTGGGTTCCTCCCATATCAAACACCAGTTCCTGTAGTTTTGTCTTTCGCTTCTTTGTCTTTTTGCCGATTTGCTCCCTTACATAATATAGTTTAGCACGCCTTACATTTTCTTTCCTTAAAACTTCTATTTTTTCAAGTGCCGGCATATGAATAGGAAATGTTCTCTCTACGCCTACACCTCCGGCGCCTATTTTTCTTACGGTAAATGTGCCGTCCAACCCTCTGCCATGCTTTGTGGCTATTACTAGGCCCTCAAAAACCTGTGTTCTGGACTTGTCTCCTTCTTGTATTTTTTCATGTACGCGAATAACCTGTCCCGGCCTTATATCGGGGATGTTATTTTTTAATTGGCTTTTTAACAAAATCTTGGTATCCATGCGGGTTATTTTATCATAAAACCTATTGCTTGGCAATCTTAACGCTTTCTAAAAATTTTTTCAACTCCCCTGGCAATTCTATTTCAAATTCCAGTACAGTGCCTTGATTTAGAGGAATTTTTAAAAAATACGAGTGTAAAAACATTCTGCCAAGCGCATCAGGACATTCTTTTTTGCCCGCATACAGCTTGTCGCATACTATCGGATGGCCGATTGAGGCCAAATGCACCCTTATTTGATGTGTTCTACCTGTTTTTGGGCTTACGCTTAAAAATGTCGTATCGTTAAATCTTTTTTTCGTCTCCCAGTAGGTTACAGCCGGCCTGCTTTTGCCTGATTCTTTTTGACTAAACTGTTCTTTTGTATATTTTTTGCCCGCGATCGTTTTGATTTCTTTTTCAATAATACCATTATTTTCTTTGATAATGCCCCAAACAAGCGCCCAGTAGCTTTTTTCTATTTTTCTGTCATGAAAAAGTTGTTTCAGTTTTTTATATGCCCCTTGCGTTTTAGCAACAACGATCAATCCGGAGGTATCTCTGTCTAAGCGATGCACAATTCCGGGACGATTTGTATCTTCTCCAACACCTTTTATCTCCGGATATTTTTCCAAAATAAAATCAACCAGCGTGCGTTCGTTGCTGGTTGGAGTTTTGTGAGTCAACATGCCTGCCGGCTTGTTAATCACAACCAAATCTTCGGATTCATATATAACCTCCGGCTGCATGTGCTGTAATTATACACTTTGCGCGAACCTTTTTTGAACGGAACTAAGGAAGCCGCCCCGCCGCCGCGAACTGACGCTCGCCACCCCACAAAAAAGTTTTCTCTGCTTTTCCTGATGTGCGCGCGCCCGATTTTTTCTTCTAAAAGGAAAAGAAAACTTTTTTGTGGTGTTCTGCTCTGACCGAGCAGGGCGGCGGGGCTGGCCTCTTTTTCTATTCGCTCGGGCGCGGCGGAATTCCCCCCACGCCCCCCTTCCGCCGCACCCTCGCGTTTTGCGCCGACGGAATTTGT
>JBBDXP010000008.1:0-3488 GCA_040902285.1 Candidatus Spechtbacterales bacterium | reverse complement strand
GCGCGGCGTACTCGCCGCGCGGAGCAGTCATTTCCGAACAAGTTACATTTGGTGCCCAGGAGAGGACTTGAACCTCCACGGGGATAATCCCCACAGCGACCTCAACGCTGCCTGTCTACCGATTTCAGCACCTGGGCATGGTGCGCGTACCTGGATTTGAACCAGGGACCTTCTCGATGTCACCGAGACGCTCTAACCAACTGAGCTACACGCGCGAATTTTATCAAAATTTTAATTTTGTAAGAAAATTCAGCGTCCGCCGTAGTTCGCCGAACATAGGCGGACTTTTTCCCACCTACGCTTTACGGCTTCGGCGGGTACTCAATTTTACAACCAAATCAGAGATTTGGATAAAATTGATAGAGGCACGTACCGGATTCGAACCGGTGTACGGGGTTTTGCAGACCCCTGCGTAACCACTCCGCCAACGTGCCGTATTTTACTCTTCCTGCCGAAATTCTTTTTTTACAGCATTCAATATCTTCTCTCTGCCTTCAGTCATTCCACTCGCTTCAATATCAAACCCTGCCGCGTATTTATGTCCGCCTCCGCCAAGAAGCTTTGCTATTTTAGAAACATCCACCTCTTTAAACTTATCGCTTCTCAAACTACCCTTAATTTTACCACTCTCGTATTCTATCGCAAAAATTGAAAATTTGGTTTCTTCAATAAGGTTTAACATACTTATCAGTCCTGTAAAATCTTCCAATATTATACCAGATTTTTTAAATTCGTCAAAAGGAATGAATATCGCCCCCAATCCGTATTCGGGAAATATTTCTATTTTTCCCAAAAATTCTCCCCACACATTCAGTATTTTTTGCGTCTTTCCCGCGAAGGTTTCAGAATATATCTTTTGTATGGGCGCGCCCAATTTCATAAGTTCCGCTGCCGCTTCCAGAGTATTAGGCGAAGTAGCATGAACAAATCCTCCGGTATCGGTAAAAATTCCGGTTAAAAGACAGGTGGCCGTTTCTTCTGATATTTTCCACTCTACTGTTCTTAAAAACGCGAATATCAATTCAGCAGTAGAAGAAAATCCGGTTTCTATTATTTTTATATCGCCTCTTTGCTTATTAAACGGATGGTGGTCAAAGGTTATAATTTGCGCGCCATCGGTCATTTCGTGTGGAATGGAAAGACGGTGAAAATCGCCGTAATCCACTCCTATTATAAGGTCGGGATACCATTTAATTTTTGGGGTTATAACATCGGCACCGGGAAGAAACCTTAAAGACGCCGGAACGGGATCAGCCGAGTAAAGCAGGACTTCTTTGCCCATACTTTCTTTAATTGCGCCGTACAAACCCAGCATTGAACCAATGGAATCTCCGTCGGGGTTTGTGTGGCCCGCAATTAGTATATGATTCGAGGATTTTATCGTTTCTGCGGTTCTATAAAATTTTTCTTTAAGAGTTTCGGGCATACTACAGAGAAACCTTTTGTTTTTGTTTTTCCACGGCCTCCAATATATCCCCTTCTTCAATTTTAACCGCGCCTTCAAACAACATGCCTATTTCTTCTCCTTTTTTAGCTTCTTCTATTACCTTATCTACGCTCTTTAGTTGATTAAGTTTCCCCTGGCCTTCTTTTTTTTCACCTCTGATAACATTAAGCACTGTTCCGCGGCGCGCCACGCCCTCTATTATCTTTCCACCTATTATCATACGGCCCTTTTCGCTCCTAAATATTTTTAAAACTTTTATTTTTCCCGTTATCTCTTCTGTTACTGTCGGCTTCAAAAATCCGAGCATTGCTTTGCGTACGCCTTCTACAAGATCATAAATAGTGTTAAAAGAAATAATTTTTATTTCTTTTTGCTGAAGCATGCTTTTGGCAACCGAATTGGGCGCTACCCTAAAACCGACAACAAGCGCGTTTCCGCCTTCAGCGAGACGCAAATCCGAATCGGTTATTTCCCCAACACCTTCGTATAAAATTCTTATTTTTATATTTTCATTCTCAATAGATTTCAAAACGCTGTGTACCGCTTCCAAGGTACCGTCCACATCCGATTTAACTATCATGTTTATTATGGTTTGGCCCTCATGAGATTCAAGCACATGCGCTTCTTTTTCTTTTCTTTGTTTTTTTATTATGCGTTCCTCGGCTTCCTCAATGCTTTGAACTTCAATAAATTTTTCCCCCACCCTGGGAACTTTATTAAGACCGATAATCACAGTCGGCGTCGAGGGCTCTGCCTGTTCTATTGTGTCATTTTTAAAATCTTTCATCGTTTTTACCTTAGCCCAAGCGGATGTTCCGGCTATAATGGCATTATTTTTTAAAACTCCCTTTTTTACTATGAGCGTAGCCGTGGGTCCGCTTTTTGGATCCATGGACGATTCTATCACCACTGCTTCCATATTTCCTTCCCTGTCCTCCACGAGTTCCTCTAATTCCGCGACAAGATTTATGATATCCAAAAGATCGTCCACCCCCTGCCCGGTTTTTGCAGAAATTTCAACGTTAGGAATTTGCCCTCCATAACCTTCCAAAAGAACATTGTTTTCCAGTAACTGATTTTTTACTTTTTGTATATCCGCTTCCGGCCTGTCAATTTTATTTATCGCCACTACGAATGGTAATCCGGCTTTTTGTACTATGGAAAGCGCTTCTTTCGTTTGCGGCATAATGCCGTCGTCCGCGGCAACAACAAGAACAGCGACATCGGCAACATTAACCCCGCGCGAGCGCATTGCGCTAAAGGCCTCGTGTCCGGGAGTATCTATAAATGTTATTGTCTTGCCATCCTGTTCCACTTGATACGCTCCTGTATGCTGTGTAATTCCACCCGTCTCGCCTTCGGCCACTTTAGATTTGCGTATATAGTCCAAAATAGAAGTTTTGCCGTGGTCTACATGGCCCAGTATAACTACCACCGGAGGTTTTATTAATTTCTCTTTGTTCATATAAATCTGTTTAGCGCTTATTTTGAGCTTGCCGCAGAGCTTTTTCTTCTTCCTGCGACAATTGCTGCGAACCTTCTCCTTTTTTAATATTTTTGGCGTACACACGGGTACCTTCTTTTCCGTGCATGCTGGTTATAATTACACCGTCGTCGCTTGAATCTAAAATAGCGACAACAAAACTTTGCTCCCCTCCCATGTCTCCAAAGGGATTGAATCTTACAAAGCCCATTTTGCGGAACATAGTTTGCGCGATATTCTTGTCCTTTTTATCTTCCAAAAACAATCTTTTTACATCCTTCTCTAATTCGTCCGAGCGTTTTATGGACTCTGTGACTATTTTTAATATCTCTCTTCCCCGCGCATTGCGAAAAATAGAGTTCATTTTCCTAAAAAATCTAAAAAACAAATAAAACAAAACAACTTCTCCAACAAAAAGGAGAATTGTAATGCTCATTAAAAATATATCAAGTCCTATCACGTTAGAATATAAACAAAATGATTCATGTATTAACGTCTCCTTCGCAACCCTCTAAGCGGACTGCGTCCGCCGAAGGTCGCTATGGCGACCAAAGGCGG
>JBBDXP010000007.1:0-123717 GCA_040902285.1 Candidatus Spechtbacterales bacterium | reverse complement strand
ACCCTCCGTTCCACCGCCCGTTATTTACGGCTATGCCCACTGCTCCGCTTGCCGGGGCATAATAGGCGTTCCGCGCTTGTTTCCAATATCAACTCCACTTTTTAAGTGCAGACCCTGAGTTATTCTTCCGTGAACAGGCATCGCGAAATATCCGTCTAAATTGGGCAAAGATGAATACGCGTATTGGGAAGAAGATGATGATGAACGGCCCGAACTTGATGAAGATGCCGGCGGTTCCACGCCTCCGGGGATTATGAGCAACTGTCCGGGAAATATATGTTGTGCGGATTCTATATCGTTATATTTTAGAATATCACCCATATCCGCTTTGAATTTGGATGCTATCCTTGAAAGCGTATCTCCGTTGCTTACCTGGTATGTAAGTCCGTCCACAGGAAGTATGAAAAGCTTGTCTCCCGGGTGTATAAGATTTGGATTATCTATATGGTTGCTCCACAAAAGAGTGTTCAGCTTCAAGCCATATGCCGCTGCAATGCCGGAAGGCGTGTCATATGGTTTTACTATGTATTCAATTATTTGTGCTCTGTCTTTAGAAGGCGGTTCTGGTATAATTGGGGCTGTTGTAGGCAACAAAGCAACCCCCTGCACTGTTGATATTGAAGGATAAACAGCTCCTCCGGTGCCTGATTCCTGGTCCTGTACCGCAGGAATTTCAATAGACGCTATTAACCGGCCGTTTAAAAACGGCTGAGATCCGAGGGTAGGGTCTATGCGCGTATTTTTTTCAGCAGGTATTGATTTCTCGGCGGCGGCATGCAAAGGCAAAATAGTACTTATCTCAGTTGCGCGAAACCCGGCAACAAGAATTCCCCCAAAAATAAAAATCGCCAAACTCTTCCACGCAAAAGAAAAAAGAGAATTGGCGTCGGTTTTCTTTAATCCGTAAAAAACCCCCGAGCCCTTATCCTTGGATAAAAGCAAAAGGTTTTTAATACGCATAAATATGTCACGCATCCTCATGACCCGTGAAGGCGATGAGGAAGGGTCTTGTGAGTTGTCACTAATAGTCTAAAAGAGTTAGATACTAAAGACAAAATTATGATATACAAAAATGGTGCCGAAGCACCATCTATTTAAGGATAGCATCTACATTGCCGATGTCAATAGAATACTGTCCACACGTTATAAACACATCCCGCTTACCATGAATTTGCTTTCTTCGCTAAATAAAAAACAAAAACGCGCCGTAACCGCACCGAGCGGTCCACTTTTAATACTGGCCGGTCCGGGTTCCGGTAAAACAAAGACGCTCGTCCATAGGGTGGCCTATTTAATATCTTCGGGCATACATCCGCAAAATATCCTGGCTCTTACATTCACAAATAAGGCGGCTGGTGAGATGAAGGACAGGATTCTGGGTTTGTTGAAAATAAATCCGGGATTATCGCATTCCCCGCCTATGCCGACTGGTGAACAGGAGCTTCGGCAGGCAGGCCCGCCTGCGCCGACGGTCGGCACTTTTCATGCCGTTTGCGCGCAAATACTAAGGCGGGAAGCGCCTGCCCGCCGAAGCCTCGGCGCAGGCGGGCCGGGGCTTGGGATAAGCCGAAATTTCGCGATATATGACGACGCGGACCAATTATCTGTAATTAAAAAGGCAATAAAGGAACTGGGTATTGATCCGAAACAATTGTCTCCGCAAAAAGCGCGCTCGGCTATATCCGGGGCAAAAGACAGATTGATAAACCCTCAATCATACAAAGCAGAAAACGGTAATAACTACCCCGGAAAAGAAATATCTAAAATATACGAATTATACGAAGAAAAACTAAACGCCCAAGACGCTCTGGATTTTGGAGATCTTATATTTAAAGTTGTTTTACTTTTTGAAAACAATCCCTTAGTACTCAAAAAATACCAAAAGAAATACGCGTACATATTGGTAGATGAGTACCAGGACACAAACACCGCCCAGTACTCTCTGTTGAACCTGTTGGCGCGCGAATCAAAAAATTTATGCGTGGTAGGAGACGACGCGCAGGCCATATACAGCTGGCGCAACGCTGATTTCACAAACATATTGAACTTTAAAAAGGATTGGCCGTCAGCAAAGATAATTAAACTGGAGCAAAATTATCGTTCAAGCAAAAATATAATAAAGGCCGCGTCAGAACTGATAAAAAATAATTCCCAAGGATATCCAAAAAAACTGTGGACAGACAATAAAAAGGGGAAACCTGTGTACATAAGAGGCCTTCCCGACGCGCATTCGGAAGCGGAATTTATTTTAAACAAAATAAATGCTCTTGTTTCAGAAAAAAAATACAGATTAAAAGATTTTGTAGTTCTTTACAGGACAAACGTTCAGTCACGCGCTATTGAAGAAGTGCTTTTGCGCGCAGGGATGCCCTACAAAATAGTCGGAGGAATAAAATTCTATCAGCGAAAAGAAATCAAAGACATGGTTGCCTGGATTCGTCTTGCGATTAACAAAAAGGATGATACATCCCGCGAAAGATTGAGAGATCTTCCTCTTTCGGCATTAAAGACAAGGATGCTTGTTCCGGTTTCCACCAAAAATGAGGCCATACAAATTTTGAGCGAAGAATTTGCTTTGAAAGTTAAAGAAAACTTAAATCTTAGAAAATTAATGGAGTACATAGCCCGTAAAACTAATTTTGAACAAATGCTCAAAGACGGCACAGAGCAGGGTGAAGAAAGATGGCAAAATGTGCTGGAACTTTTTTCTTCCGCTGATGAATATTCAAATATTGCCCCCAAAGACGCGGTTTTAAAATTTCTTGAGGATATAACATTGATGCAAGAGGCAGACCGCGTTGATAAAAACTCAGACCTTGTCCATATTATGACTCTGCACATGGCAAAGGGGCTTGAATTTCCGATTGTATTTATAGCCGGATGCGAGGAAGGCATTTTACCGCACGCAAACAGCATGTTTTCGCAAAAAGAACTTGAGGAAGAACGCCGGCTGTTTTATGTCGGGATTACAAGAGCCAAAAAGGAGGTGTGGTGCCTTGTGGCGGGGACTCGGATAGTTTGGGGGGCGATTGCACACAATCCGCCAAGCAGTTTTCTTTACGAAATACCGCCCAAATATAAAGATGTAGAATTATATGAACCGCCCGAAGATGAAACTGATTATCTAACCGATGATGACGATATAATTAGTTTGGGGTAGAAGTGTCCGGCATTGTTTTTAGCGACCGTGGTTGGTTTTCTCCAGCGGAAAACCACCGCTCCCTCTCGGCATTTTCGCCTCGCTGCACTCGGACCAAGCCAAAAATGCCTCCGAGAATCGCTAAAAACAATGCCGGACACTTCTAGAATAAAGTCATAAACAAAACAAGTGTCAAATAAAATAAAAATCCTGTTAGAAAAATACAACATAACGCCGAACAAAGTATTAGGGCAGAATTTTTTAATTGATAAAAAATATATAATTGATTTAATTGCCTCGGCTGAAATATCCTCAAAAGATGTCGTGATTGAAGTTGGCCCCGGGACAGGGGGGATAACGCAAGAACTGGCAAAAAAAGCTAAAAAAGTAATAGCTGTAGAAAAAGATCCTCGGCTTGTGAAATTGCTTAAAGATGAATTCGCAAATCATAAAAATGTTGAGATTGTAGAAGATGATATATTAAAATTTTCAATTTACAATTTACAATCCGCCAACTGGCGGACAAACTCTCAAGCAAGATCCTATAAACTAGTGGGCGCGATTCCATACTACCTAACAGCTAGATTGTTCAGAAAATTTCTTGAAAACACAGAGAACCCTCCCAAATTAATAGCGGTTATTATTCCGAAGAAAATAGCTGAAAAAATTACAGCCCGTCCTCCCAAAACCAACCTTCTGGCGATTTCCGTACAAATATACGGCAAAACAAAACTGGAAAAACAAATACCGAGCAGCGCTTTTTGGCCAAAACCAAAAATAAACTCGGCTATTTTAACCGTTAAAAATATAGAAAAGCCAAAAACAAATGAGGAAGAGCTTTTTCGCGCGGTTAAAGCGGGTTTTTCTTCTCCGCGCAAACAACTGGCAAAAAATTTGTCTAAACAATTTAAAATACCCCGGGCCGACATCGAAAACACGCTTAAAACCGCAGGGTTGGATATATCGATAAGGGCAGAAGCCCTGCACCCCAAAGATTGGCTTAAACTCGCTGAACTATTGCGCGCAAATAATTTAAATTAGTGGAAAAGTAGATTGGCTACTACAAACGCCCTGTTGTATAATTAAGTCAATAAGTCCCGTTAGAAGTCGCGATCGCAATATACGGGATGAGTAATTTAAAACAATAATAATTCAAATAAATAATTAAGAACTGCAGGTTGTGGTTTAATCGCAATCTGCTTCTAACGGGATGAGGGGCATTTTAAACCCTAAGAATATTTTTAACGAAAAGGCGCCTGTTGCGAGGACTGTTTTGATTGTGGCTGTTGTTTTGATAGCAGGAACCCTCATGTTAATGCCAGAGCCAGCCAATGCCGGTTTCTTTGAAGATGTTGCAACGGCTGTATTTGAGTTCTTTTTCAGAATAGTAATGGCCTTTTTAATAGCCGTTGTTGTCATACTAGCCGCAATAGTAAACCTGTTGCTTATATTTGTTGCGTGGATAGCGCGGATGTTCATGGAATTTTTCTTAGAGCTAACACTCACACATACTTACACATCCGGAACAATATTTGATGTAGGTTGGCCCGTAATGCGTGATTTAGCTAATATGTCGCTTGTTATTGTTTTTGTGGCTATAGGCGTGGGAACAATGCTCAATCTGCAGACAATAAACAAGCGTATGCTGGGAAGATTTTTTGTTGTAGCGCTTCTGATAAACTTTACGCCGATAATAACCGGTATAATTATAGATCTATCAAATATAGCGGGTTATGTTTTTTGGGAAAGCGCCAAAAGAAGCAGCAGCGCGTTGATAAACAGTAATCCGTTCGGGGGCTTCGACTATTTAGGGGATGTGTTTGGAGATATAATTGCCGTGTTGGGCAGTATATTCAGTGCGGACATATCAGAAGCTATAGCAATACTTGTAAAAGCGGTTGTTTCTATTTTAATCAACTTGTTTTTAATATTTGTATATTTGCTTTTATCCCTGCTACTCTTCGGAAGAACGCTTATGCTGACAATACTGGTTATACTTTCTCCAATAGCTTTTATAGGATTAATTTTTAAACGTTAAGTATATGATGGCAAGATTATACGACCGCTGGTGGAGCAATTTCATACAGTGGTCCATAATAATAGTTCCGCTTCTTTTCTCCCTGTGGCTGGCCGGGTGGTTCCTTGAAGTGCCTTGTCCCACCGTCATAACAAGCAATCCAACCGAGATTAACGATTTGCAAGCAGAATTGAATATATGTGAGGCGTCACAGATGGTATTTGCTCTTGGGGCCTTGGTTATAGGAATAATGATGAGTATGTCATTCAGCGCGGAGGGTTCACAGGCAATAATAAAAGGGGCAAGACGGCTGTATCAAGGAGGTGTAAACGCGAGCGGAAGGTGGGTGTCAAGACAAATAAGAGACGTAGGCGGATCCACGTTGTATAAGGATGTAACACCCGAAAAAGCAAAAGGGGTAACGAGTAGCGTTGGAAAACCGATTAAAACCGTGCTTCAACTACCGGGAATAAAACAATTGGTTGCACCCATTAGAAAAGGATACGGGGCCGGAAAAGAAACATACCAACAAGAATGGAAAAAAGTTAAGGGTTATGATAATTATTCTCCAACAGCCCTGCTTCAAGCCCTTAATTATACCTCAAATTCAAAAGAAAGGGCAAAGATAACCGACTTACTGGTAAATAAGCATCCCGACAAATTTAATGAGCATGTGGACAAACTCAAAACAGATGATAAGGCAAATGGAACAAAGAAATTTGAGAAGTTCGCAAAAGAGATGAACGCCCGAAGTATAACAATGCCGGGCAGTGAAAAGAGCGTACTCGAAATCAGGCCGGACATTGCAAAACAGCTCGGTAAAGATATTGGGGAAGTTATAGCTAAAGCAACAGAAAAATCGATGAGAAACTGGTCCCCTGGAGTTTTAAAAGATCCGGGTATAGTAGATGAATTGATCAAACAGGATAAGTTTACCAAGAGCTTTGTTGCCGATATAGGTAAAGACATTGAAAAAACAAAAGCATTGGAGGCAGGAATATCGGCTGCTTATGGCTTAGTCGGGGGCGCGGTGGAAGATGTAATAAAACGCCGCACGGGCTCTTCTTTCGCGAACAATATTAGCACCAGTCCAAATATTGCCGCATTACTCAAAACTGCCAGAAAAAAAGATATTGGAGAAGAAATAAGGGAAGCGTTAGATTCAGCAAAAAGCGGAGGTACGGATAAAGATACAGATAAAGATAAGAATAAGGATTCATAGAAAAAAGTAAATACAAATATTTTCAAATAAATTTATGTTAAACTTTGCCCGAGAAGAATATTTACAAGCATTCAATGAAATACCTGAGGGTGTCAACGATATGCTTCTATCCGAAAATACCGCTGAAGCCGTGGAAAATTTGACACAAAGATATAATGTCGAGGCAGATAAGATTTTTGACGTGTCGGCCATCATAGGCTACGCGATGGTCGGCCTTGTGCCAATAAAAAGATTTATTGACGCCCTGCAAAGTGAAGCTGGCCTTGATGCGGAAACCGCAAGGAATGTGGCGCATGATGTGCGGGCCGAAATTTTTGCTCCGGTTGCCAAAGAACTGGCAGACATGCAGGAAAAAGCGGAAGAAAACTGGCAAAAAGCCGCTCAAGAAGCCAAGAAAGAAACTGAAACATCAAGGGGAGAAAAAGATAATGATGTAAAAGACGAAAAAAAACCGGAATCGCACCACAAAGACGAATCGGTAACGAGAAAAATAATAGAGTGAGTTCACTTCGTTCACTCAAACGCGGATCAATGCAGATTGGGCTGATAGATACAGATAACGCATTTAAAATCATCAGTATAAATCCGCTAAATCAGCATAAATCTGCGGTTTTGCGAAGCAAAAAATATGCAATATCCCGTACCACAATTTGTTGAAAGAGAGGATAGGTTGCTGGGACCGCTAACCGTGCGGCAAACAGTAATACTTCTGGGGGCGGGCGCGATAATATTCGTGCTTTATCTTTTATTTAAGAACTTTTTTGTGTTTACGCTGCTTGCCGTTATAGTGTCCGGTGTTGCCCTGACAATGGCTTTTGTACAGGTTAACGGGCGCCCGCTTATAGATTTCGTAATGTATTTTATAAATTATTTTTTCCAACCCAGAAAATACACTTGGCGCAAAACAGAAGCTAAAATGCCCAAGGGCACCAAGTGGGCGCCTCAATATTCCGGTAATCAAAAAACCGCTCCCGCGGAACGAGCGGAACCGACCGAAGAAGAAAAATTGCGCGATATTAAAAACTTAGCGGATATTTTAAACCAATAAAATGCCAGAAACAAGCACACAAGATTTTGTAAAAATAGACAATATAAGAAGCGATGTTGTGGTTGCTAAGGGCGGGCACATGCGCGCCATTTTGCAGGTTTCAAGTATAAACTTAGCGTTAAAAAGCCAACAGGAGCAAGAGGCGATAATTTACGAATATCAAAACTTTTTAAATTCTCTGGATTTTTCAATACAAATATTTATAAATTCCCGTTTAATGAATATCGACAGATACATAGAAAGTTTGCAACAAAGATTAACCCAGGAAACTTCTGATCTTTTGCAAATGCAGACAAACGAATATATAAACTTTATCGGGCAATTCGTAAAAGAAGCAAACATAGTGGCCACAGATTTTTATGTGGTTGTACCATTCAGTTTGGTAGAAACCGCCACAATGCAGGGAGGGGCCGGAGAGAGATTCAAAAGTGTGGTGGGAAAGAGCGGAGAATTGGCCACGATAGATCCCGAAAAATTTTCTTTTTATAAAGGCCAGCTTATGCAAAGAGTTGATTTTGTTTCCAGCGGATTGCACCGCCTCGGCCTTACCGCAAGAACTCTTACAACCGAAGAGCTTATTTCTTTGTTCTGGATACTTTATAATCCCGGAGATCTTAGAAAAAGGGGGCTTGTTAAATCCATTTTTGATTAATATGCCTCAACAACCCAATTACAACCCACGGCAGCCGGGCCCGCCTACCGGACAGGCAGGCAAACAGCCGGCAACAATACAGGGCTATCGGTGGCAGGGACAGACCCAAAAGGAAATAAACGAACAAAAACGCCAAAAACTTCTTGATGTGATAGCACCCCCCGCCATAGAAGTGGAGCTGGACCATGTAAAACTGGGTAATACTTTGGTACGCACGCTTTTTGTATTCAGTTATCCCAGATATTTGGCGCAAAACTGGATGAGTCCCATTATAAATATGGATCAGACGGTTGATATTTCCATGTTTATACAACCCGTAAGCACGGAAAAGATATTAAAACAGCTACAAAGCCGGCTTACCGGAATTGAAGCGGAAATGATGGAAAGAGAAGAGAAGGGCATGATACGCGACCCGGTCCTGGATACCGCGTACCGCAACATAGAAGATTTGCGGGACAAAATGCAGACAGCGGAAGAAAAAATGTTCCAGTTCGGCCTGTATGTCTTGATATACGGAAAAACAAAAGAGGAGCTGGATAAAATAGAAAATGAAATACGCTCTATATTGGAAAGCCGTCTTGTCTACTTAAAGCAAGCTGTATACCAGCAGGGAGAAGGCCTGCGCTCGGGCATACCCGTAAACCTGGACGAGTTAAAGGTGACAAGAAGCTTAAACACTTCTCCGCTTTCTTCGACTTTTCCTTTTGTATCTTTTGACCTTACAGACGATAAGGGCATTCTTTACGGAATAAACAGGCATAATTCCAGCTTAATACTTTTTGACAGGTTTTCTCTGGAAAACGCCAACACTGTAATACTCGGCAAGAGCGGTGGCGGCAAAAGCTATGCCATAAAACTTGAAGTTCTGCGCTCCTTAATGATGGGAACAGATGTAATAGTTATAGATCCGGAAAATGAATACCAATACCTAGCCGAAACAACCGGGGGCAGTTTTTTTAAAGTTTCTCTTACAAGCGGGGACCATATCAACCCGTTCGACCTGCCCGCGCCTCAAAAGGACGAAGACCCAAAAGAAGTTTTGCGGGCTAATATAATAACCCTTATAGGGCTTTTAAAAATAATGCTGGGATCCATGACCCCCGAAGAAGAAAGCATATTGAACGAAGCAATAAACCAGACATATGCATCCAAAGACATAACTCCGGCAACTCCGAATTTTTGGGAAATAACTCCACCTCTTATGCAGGACTTGCACACAGTATTGAGCAGCATGGAGGGAGGGGAAAGCTTGGCGCAGCGTTTGGAAAAATACACAACGGGGGTATATTCCGGATTTTTAAATAAACAGACCAATATTCAGCTTAAAAGCCGGCTTGTCGTATTTAATATCCGAGACATGGAAGACGAATTAAGGCCGGTGGCAATGTACATAATAATAAATTACATTTGGACCAATATACGCAAAGAACTAAAAAGAAGAATACTGGTCATAGATGAGGCGTGGTGGCTATTGCAGCACCCCGAAAGCGCGGCCTTTTTGTTCGGTATAGCCAAAAGAGCCAGAAAATACTATCTGGGAGTTACAACCATAACCCAAGACATAGAGGATTTTATGAACTCCGATTACGGAAGAGCCATAATCACGAACTCGTCTCTGCAAATATTAATGAAACAGCATGCCGCCACCATAGACAAACTTCAGCAGATATTCAACTTAACGGACGAAGAAAAATATCTTCTGCTTGAAAATAATGTAGGAGAAGGCCTGTTTTTTGCCGGCACAAAGCATGTTGCCATAAAAGTGGTTGCCTCCTATGTGGAGGACCAAATAATAACCTCGGATCCTGAACAGCTTTTGCAGATACAAAAAGCCAAGGAGGAAGAATAATTATGCCAAAGTTCGCAATCAAAAACCTAAAAAAACGCGACAGAAGAGTAAGCAGATTCAGCGCCATGGGCTTTGTATTAATTTTTTGGGCCATGATGCTTGATATGATGACTGTTATATTCTGGCTTTTCACCCTTGTAACACTGGGCTTTACGGCGCCCCTGCAAGGCATACCTCCTTTTTTGGGAATGATAACCTTAAATATTTTCCAGCATGTGGAAATTAATAAAGATAAATCCTTGGGGCAAAAAATAAAAACTTGGTTAAAAAACTTCTTTTTCGGATGGATACCCGGTTATTGGACAAAAAAAGCGCTAATGGACCTGACAAAATAATGAGAAGAGTTTGCATACTATTAATAGTTATAGCTGCCGCGATTATAATGCCCGCGTCAGCACAGGCAATAGATTATCCGGCTGTGCCGGCGCCTGTTCCGGGAGGGAGTTTGGACTTGGATTGCCTCCAGCTTCCCAACGGAGGATTAAAAAACGCTTCCGGATGCACATCCTCTTACAGACCGCCGGCAACTATAGGCACTTTGGTGCTGTTCGTATTTGCCATGGCTCTTTGGGCAGGGGGATTTATAGCTTTGGTATCTTTAATTTATACGGGAGGACAATTTGTATTCTCGGGACAAAGCCCGCCGATAAGAGCTGAAGCGAAAAAAAGGTTGCAAAATGTTATATTGGGCATGCTGATACTTTTGTCCACAACCGTCGTTTTGAATACCATAAATCCCGATCTTACACGACTTGGCTTAAACCTTGACAATGTAGATACAGAAACCACAGATTCCCTGGGTGTACCCAGCGGTGAAGACGACCCTCTGGACAAGCCCGGAACATACTCCTGTTATGACCCCGGTACAGGCACCGGCTGCGGAGCAATAAGTGAATGTACACAAGGATATTTTGTCCCCGATGGCGCGTGTAGCGCCGACACAACCGACTGTAAAATGTGTTATGAAAGATGTGTGGCAGAGGGAGGTGCCCCAGGGCTGTGCAGGGAAGCATGGCCTCCCTGTGAAGATCCGAGTAATCTTCCAATAAATCTTGAGTGCGAACTGGGCACATTTGATTGCATACGTTCGAGCGGGAAGTGCATAGTAGCGAATGATGTATGCCCCTATGGCTACGAGGCCAGACAGGAAATATGTAACGACGCGGGTAGCGATTGTGGAAGTCCGTCATTCATAGGCATATCTTGCTTAAGAATAGACGCATGCGGTCTTATGGAAAACGAAAAGGACTGCGAAGAAAAAACCGGATGCGACTGGGGGGGAGGATGGTGGATTTTTGGCGATGACTGCGGACCGGAATATAGATAATTTTTTCAAGAAATACGATTTTATCATGATAATCCATAAAAACATATTATAATATAAACATGCATGCGGTAGTTAAAATAATTACAGGTATAGTGGTTTTTGCGGCGCTATTCGTCCCAGCGCAGAGTTTTGCCTTTAGTATCGACTATCCCGCTATTCCAGCACCCGTTCCTGGAGGATATTTTGATTTAAACTGCATTGATGTATTTTGGAATGATTTGTCCGGGTGCTACTCTTCCTACATACCCGACCCGTCAATAAGCAACATAATTTTTTTCCTGTTTATATCCGCTATATGGGTCGGGGGCATTGTCGCGCTTATTTCTCTTTTGTACACGGGGGTACAATTTATACTTGCCGGAAGCGATGCTCAAGTAAGATTGGCGGCCAAAGACAGATTGCAGAAAGTTATGTGGGGAATAGCCATACTCTTATCCACTGTTGTTATTTTAAATATAATAAATCCCGACATAACAAATCTACGAGACCCGCTTCTGCAAGGTGCAGACAAGGGAACTATCTCCAACCTTAAAATACCCGAACCGGAGGCGATAACGGGGGTTTTTTCGTGCGGATGGAATGAAGACGAAGAGAAGTGCGAGGTTGCTGAAGATAATTGCCAGAGCGGATATGTGCCCGACCTTCGTTGGTGTTACCTTGTAAGACACTCAGAATGCATAGACGCAAGAACATCCAAAGATGTTCCTTGTATTCCGCCCCCGCCCGAATGCTGGGACTTGGAAGATAATGACAATGACGGTTTTGTTGACTATCCGGAAGACCCGCAGTGTGAGTCAAGAGACGACGATACTGAATCGGCACCGCAGTGTTCGGACGGAATAGATAATGACGATGATACTTTTATCGACTATCCCGTGGACGGAGGGTGCGAATCTCCGGATGACGATGACGAAACCAACGCCCCTGTTCTTAGTTGTTACAACAAATGCATAGAACTTGGCGGGGCGCCGGGAGTTTGCAGGTTTGAATGTGGAATGACATTCTCATGCGATCCCTTCCTTTCAGGATACGCAACTTGTCTAAAACAAGAATTCAATGTTGTTGTTACCGGAACAAGTAATTCTAATTTTATAAAAAAGGTATGGGACGCAATGTATCAAGCCACCACAAGTGGGGGGCCGGGATACAGAACAAATTTAATTTATGGAGGAAACATACTTTATGTAAGATACGCCCCCACATCTTCTGACCCGTCCTATTGTTTCGGGTACGCATCCGACGCCAACACCATATTATTCAAAACCCTCGGATGCTTAACGCTTACCAATCCGGCAATAGTCGGCCTAGTACAACATGAAAGCGGGCACATAATAACCGGCAGAAACCCACGCTTAAGCACTCAGTTCACCTCGGCCCTGTCCGGTTTGGCTACCCTGGACCCCGACTGCTATCAGCGCGATAGTTCAAGTTGTTTCCCGTCGTATTCTGATCGTCACTTTGTCAAAACATACGCCTTACGTTATTACTGCCCGTCTTACGGCGGCAGTTCCTGTATCACCAAAATTCGCGCCTTTTCAGAATCTTTCGCCGAAGGCATGGCTAACTATCTGTATACTAACCGCGGGGGAAGGTTTTTATGCTCACAAAACATATCAAGCATACCTACGCAGTGCGATGACACCAACAGGTGGATGAATACGAATGTTTATAATCCTTAATTCTTTAACATCATGATAGATTTTATCAAAAAACATATTTTTCTTTTAGCCATATCTTTATTTCTTGTCATAGGTGTTGTTGCGATTATACTGACATTGACAAGCGGGGAGGACGAAAGCGCGGTACTTGAAAGAGAGGTAGTTGATCCCGATCAAGCTCCTCCGACAATGGACCTTGAAGCCGATTACAGCAGGATTAACGAGATAATCCCGGGGGAAAGCACACGCGAGGATGTGGAAAAGATTATTGGCCGGCCCTACACCGTGTCCACGCACGATGTGTTTACTTATATGTATTATAAAACACCCATAGAGTTTTTTGAAAATGTTGTGGCGCTTAGAGGCGAAACCGTTTATTACGCGCTGGAATATGTTTACTCCGACTACAGAGGAGCTTTTTCGGACTACACAGATAAGTATGGTGAGCCGGATCTTGTTTACTGGAGCAATGAGAGCGAGTGGCCGTGGCATATTTTTCTGGAAGAGGGCGTAGCCGTAGAATCAAGCAATTTGCAGGATATAACCGGAGTTTTATATTTTGTCCCGCAATCAGAGGCCAGCTTTTATTATAGAATCGCGAGTTCCCCGGGACTGGATACCCTGGCATTGGAACAGCAATTGGAACAGCATGAAGAGCCATACACAGAAGATTTTGCGTCACCGGAAGAGCAATAGAATGAATCCCGTTAGTAATTACCCTAACGGGTCTGCTAAGCTAAGTACAGTAAATATAGGTAGTTGATTTAGTTAAATACATATAAATTAAAACTGCGTAAGCAGTAATTACTAACGGGATGAAAAAGAACATTTTTAAAAAAATAATACCTCTTGCTGTTTTTAGCATCCTTGTTTTGACGCTTGCCGTAAACGCAAACGCGGCGGGCATAGATTTGAATGTAAACTACCCAAAAATACCCGCGCCTGTTCCCGGCGGATTTTTTGATCTAAACTGCATAGAAGACGGAACCTGCAACCCGACCATAGGCAACATAATATTATTCCTTTTTGTCGCCTCTATATGGATAGGGGGACTGGTCGCGTTTACTTCTTTAATATACACGGGTATCCAGTTTATAGTCGGAGGAGAAAGCCCCGCGGTTAGAGCCGCCGCGAGGGAAAGATTAAAAAATGTGGTGTGGGGTATATTTATATTGTTGTTGTCTGTAATAATTTTAAATATTATAAATCCGCAAATAACAAATCTGCAGGACCCTTCCGTAAAACCCGCGGGTTGCGCGCAATGGAATTTTTCCCAATGCCCCAGCCATCCTGAGTGTGAATGGAAAAACAGCAAGTGTGTAGACAAAATAGAACCCATAGGTGTTCCCGACGAACCCGACTGCAATCTCATGAAAAGCGAAAAAGAGTGCGATGTGGAAGGTTGTGACTGGAACGGTAAAGAGTGTGTTGCAGAATGAAAATAGCAAACCTTAGCGCAAAACCTCTTTTTGGAACAAATTTTTAAGAATTTTTAACCCGAACATAGAATACAAAACAATGCCGCCAAGTATTGCCATTATAAATCTTATTACAGAAACCGGCTCGTAAAGAGAGCCCGCGATGTAAAAAACAACAACACTCATTAAGGCGGTCCCCGCGACCGCCTTTGTTATTGCGTTCAAAGAAATACTAAAAGAAATTTCCTTTTTTACAAGCAAAAAGAGCCACGCTGTAACTAAAAGTTCGGTAACAACCGTAGTCCAAGCGGCCCCCATATATGAATATGCCGGTATAAAAAGCAGGTTTGCGATAAAATTAAAAACAAATCCGGCAAAGTATATTTTCATTGCTTTCTTTTGCAAATTTAGGGCGATTACAGAGTTGCCCCACAGCGTGCCGTAAAAAATTATTCCAACAGCAAGAAACAATACCATCATTGCGGGCGCCGCGGCCAAAAACTCCTGTCCGCCTATAATGTACACAAATGTGGCGGACAAAATAACACCGCCCGCGACAATGGGCAAAGCAAATACCGTAATTATATCAGATAGGGCAGACAGCAATTTAGACAATTTTTCTCTGTTTTCTTTAGCATACTTGGACATTATAGGCAGCATAAGCCCGACGAAAGCCGCCGGAAAGAATATAAGTGTTTCCAAAACTTTATAAGAGGCGTTATAGAGACCCACATCTTCGGGGGATTTAAGAACAGATAACAATATTGTATCCGCTTTAAAATAAAGAAGGGTAAAAATCAAAGAAACAGCAATCGGATAGGTCTGTTTTAATATGTTTTTCCATTTATGCAAAGATATGCTGGGCCTAAAAGACACGATTCTTGTTGCAAAAAAAATATTAAGCGCGAACATAACGAAAGCCCCGGCTACCATAGCCCCTATATAAGAAAACAAGGTCCCACCCGCGGAAAAAAGAAACCAAACTATGCCAAGCTGTATTCCGCGCCCAATAACTTCGGATATGGCGGCCTTGTAGATTTGCATATACTTTTGAAAAACACCCAAAAATATCTGGGAAAGTGAAAGAAACAAAAATCCGGAGGCGGCATACACAACACCTATTTTAACCTCCATGGAATAAGGAAACACAAAAACCAGAGCCGAAGCGATTAAAAGAAAAAACGCGGCGACAAAAAGACGCAGCGTTAAAAATGAACCTATAATCTCTTTTTCCTTTTCGGGGTTTTGAGATATTTCTCTTGTTAAAAGAGAGTAAAGGCCAAGATCAGCTAAGATTTGAAATGTTCCGAGGTAAGCAATAATGGTGGCATATTCTCCAAAACCTCGGGCACCCAAAGATCTGGCTATAATACCTATAACAAGAAGTCCCATTAGTCCTCCGGTAATCCTGCCGGCGGAAAACGCAATAGTATTTAGGGTAATATTTTTAAAAATGCCCTTCATCCCGTTAGAAACAGATCGCGATTAAGCCACAACCCGCAACTCTTAATTATTTATTTGAATTATTATTGTTTTAAATTACTTGTCCCATCTGTTGCGATCGCGACTTCTAACGGGATTCATTAAAAATAGGCCCCGAGTATTAAACGAGGCCTATGGTTACTCTTCTTTGGGGATATTCACCGGTACTTTCGGTTTCTACGTCTTTAAATTCAGATAAGGTCGTATGTATAACCCGTCTGTCAAAGGCGTTCATTGGCTCAAGCTCCACAGATCCTCCTTTTTCAATGGCTCTTCGCCTGGCAGAAAGCGCCATTTCACGCAAAAACTCGGCCCGTTTTTGTTTATATCCGTTTACATCAACGTCTACTTTTATATCGGGGCCATATTTTTTAACCGCCATAAGTCGGATTATGTGCTGAAAAGCCCTCAAGCTGGCGCCTCCTTCACCTATAAGGGCCCTGGGGTCATCAACAAAAACACTTACGGTTGTTCTTTCATCATTATTGTGGACCTCAGGCGGATATAAAAGAATAAGATTCATCCCTTCAAGCAGTTCTTTTATGTCGTTTTTTATTTTTATTACTTCACTCATGTTTTTTGCTCGCTACGCTTGCAATAACGCAGATGAATACTGATTAAACAAATTTATACTGATTTTTTTAATTGGGCTTATCCGTATAAATCAGCAAAATCCGCATCAATCCGCGTTGCAATCTTGTTAAGATATCTTTCTATTTATAATATATTGTTCGCCAAAAGAAAAGAGGGTGGTCGTAACCCAGTAAAGAGCAAGTCCCGCCGGAAAACTTTGGGCGATAAAAAAAGTCACAACGGGCAAAACATATGTCATTTGTTTTCCCATCATGCTTTGGAGGTCATTTTTTTTCCCACTTGAAAGCCCCATATTCTTTCGGCGAGAAAACATGAATTTAGAAAGAAAAAACTGTGACACGGCGGCCAAAAGCGCCAAAATAACAGATGGCTGAGATAATGATATTCCCAAAAATACAGTGCTTATGCTTTCGGGCATGCTGACAAGGGAATAAAGAGGAGGCAGGTTGTCAGGCGTCAACTCAAAAAGAAATACCCTGTAGAGACCGAATATAAAAGGGATTTGTATAAGAAAAGGCACACACCCGGCAAGAGGGTTTATTTTCTCCTTTTTATAAAGCTCCATTATTACCTTTGATTGCTCCTGCTTGTTATCTTTAAGCTTTTCTTGAATTTTTTTAACTTCGGGCTGTAGTGCAAAAAGCTTTCTTTGGGAAATAAGCGCTTTGTGGGAAAGGGGATAAAGGATTAAACGAATAATGACCGTAACAAGCACAATGGCCGGGCCCAAGGCGTGTCCCGGCACAAAATTAACTACCACTATTAAAAAGTTTAGCAGGGGCTCAAATATTAAACTGTTGAATAATCCTATTAAAAAATCCATATGGTTAATGGCATTGTTTTATTTGTTCAAACCCCCGCTTAAGCCCCTTTAAAGCCCCTAACTCCACAATTTGTTGTTTGGTAAACTCAGAGCAGGTCGGCCTGAATTTGCATTGGCCCAGCACAAAAAAACTTATTATTCCGTGATCCGGAGAAAAAGTCCACTGGTAAACCGTAATGGTTGTTAAAAAGAAAAAACTAGGAATACGTCCTAGCTGATACAGGGATATTGATATTTTATTTTGAAAATATTGGGGTTTTTTGTAAGAGATCTTTTGCATCTTTTTTTAGTTCTTCAAAACTTTTATCGCCCGCACTTTCTCTGGCTATTATCACAACATCGTATGGGGTGTCTTTCTCCGGCAAAACAGCGAATAAGGTGTTTTTTAAAATTCTCTTATAATAGTTTCTTTTTGTGGGCCTTGTTGCCAGTTGTTTTGATACGCCCACACCAATCCTTATATAGCCCGTGGAATTTTTAATTAGCTTTACATGCAAAGCGGGACTGCTGTATCCCTTTCCTTTTTTGATTGTTCTCGAAAACTCTGCGGAGCTAAGCCGGTTTTTTTTTGAAAACATACTAAGAACTATACTGCGAGTTTCTTGCGGTTTTTGGTCCTTCTTCTTTTTAAAACCCTAGTCCCGGCTTTTGTGGACATGCGTTTTCTAAAGCCATGGGTTTTTACTCTTCTTTTTTTGCTCGGACTATACGTGGGTGATTTCATACCTTTAACACCTTATCAGTTTTTTTGCGCCTATTCAAGGCCATGTGCGGATCTAAAATAAAATCCACACCCAATCCACAGCTTCTACACATAATTTCCTAAAAATCAAGATTTACGAGCACCCCCGGCTTCGTGTTATCATGTACACAGGTTATATAGGCACTCTTTAAACATTACAATGAACGAACAAAAGCTCTGGCAATCAGCACTAAACGAAATAGAATTACAGCTTTCCAAAGCTAATTTTATTACGTGGTTTAAAAACACATATATTGCTTCGAAAAAAGGAGGTGTCGTTCATGTTGCTGTTCCCAACGCGTTCAGCAGAGAATGGCTTGAAAATAAATACAATAAATATATATTCAAAGCCCTCCGAGACAAAGACGGCAACATAAAAGAAATAAAATATATTATCGAAAACAAAAAGCCGGTGGCTCAGACAGCGGTTTCTGAATACAAACAAGAGGAGGTGGAAGAAACACAACTCCAATTTGAAGAGCTGCAAATAGACAAAGAAACCAACCTTAATCCCAAATATACTTTTGAATCTTTTGTTGTGGGCCCCTCTAATGAGTTGGCGCATGCCGCCGCGGTTTCCGTTTCAAAAAAGCCCGGGCTTATGTATAACCCCTTGTTTATATATGGGGGAGTGGGCCTCGGAAAAACACATCTTCTGCAGGCGGTGGGCAACAAATTCGCCTCTAAAGACAAGAGTGTTGTTTATTTAACCTCAGAGAGATTTACGAGTGAATTTATATCGGCAATACAACACCAAGGAATAGAGGGTTTTAAAGACAAGTATAGAAAAATAAATGTTTTAATAATTGACGACATACAGTTTATTGCAGGAAAAGAACAAACCCAGGAAGAATTTTTTCACACCTTTAACGCTCTTCATGAACAAAACAAACAAGTTATATTAAGTTCAGACAGACCCCCCAAAGCCATACCCACTCTTGAGGAACGCCTTAGATCCCGTTTTGAGGGCGGAATGCTTGTAGACATAGGTTATCCGGATTACGAAACTCGAGTCGCCATTCTTAAAACAAAAATAAAAAACAAAAACGTTTCTTTGGAGGAGGACGTTATTAATTACATAGCCACCAGCGTACAACGCAACATAAGAGAATTGGAGGGGGCTCTTAACCTGATAATAGCCTCTTCCAAATTAAATAATAACGAAATGGATCTTGAGAGAGCGAAAAAGATTCTTTCTCATCTGACCCACAAGCCCCAAAAACCCATCACTTATAAAAAAATAGTCCAAACCGTATCTAATTTTTATGAGATAAAAGAAAAAGAGCTTCTGGGAAAAAATCGCAAAAGAGAGATCGTCGTTCCTCGGCAGGTCGCAATGTTTTTAATGAGAAAAGAAATGAAAAGCTCTTATCCCTTCATCGGGGAAAGGTTTGGAGGAAAAGACCATACAACAGTAATTCATGCGTGTGAAAAAATAGAAAAGGAAATGAGAGAAAATAACGACAGGGAAGAAGAGCTCGACTTTATAAAACAGCAACTGTATTCCGATTAAACCTGGGGTAAACTTGTTGAAACACGGACCGAAGATTTGTGTATAAAAAATAAAGTTTTTTAAACAACAAATTATTCCACACTTCATCCACAAAATTGTTCCCTTGTTTTTACACGAGTTTTAAATATATAAATCGTTTTAGTTTAGACCTTAAATCAAGTTATCCCCTAAAATACTCCTTATCTAAAACAACAATGAAATTAATTATTAAAAAAGAGTTATTATTAAAGAGCATACAGTCTGTAGAAAAGAATATCGGAAGAAATTTAACCTTGCCTGTTCTTAGTAATATATTAATAAGAACCCAAAAAGATACTCTTAACTTTGTTTCAACGGATCTGGAACTTGCTGTTTCTGTTTCCGTGCCAGCAAAAATAGAAAGAGAGGGAAGTATTGTGGTTCCTCCTAAAATAATAAGCAGTTTTCTAAACAATATACCGGAGGGAAATACCCGCCTCGAAATAAAAGATAATAGTTTGCTGATAGAACAAGGTAGCTATAAAACCGCAATAAAAGGAGAAGGAGACAGAGAGTTTCCTCTTTTACCAAAACTGAACAAAAGAAAATATTTTACTATTTCTTCAGGAGATCTTATAAAAGGATTACAACAAACCATAAATTCCGTGGCGGTTTCTGATATAAAACCGGAATTGACGGGGGTTTTATTTTCTCTTTCTCAAGGAGAACTCAAACTGGCATCCACGGATTCTTTTAGGTTGTCTGAAAAAAGGATACCGGAAAAAGCCATACAAACAGGAAATGAAAATTTAATAGTGCCCGCAAAGACCGTAAACGAAATAATAAGAAGCTACCCGGATCCGGGAGAAGTTTTATATTTTTATCTTGACAACAACCAAATAGTAGTAGAAAACACGGACAATAAAAATTTTAACTTATTGATTGTTTCAAAAATTATAGAAGGGGATTATCCGGAGTATGCCAGGATTATTCCATCTAAGTACCAAACCAAGACAATTGTTTTAAAAGAAGATTTTTTAAAACAAGTAAAATCAGCAGGACTATTTGCGAGCAGAATTAATGATGTGAAACTTATAATTAAAGAAAAAACAATAGACATAAGGACTGAAAATCGCGATGTGGGCAAGTTTGAATCTTCTATAGACGCCTCAACAGAAGGAGAAAACAAAGAAACCGTGTTTAATTGTGAATATCTGTTGGATGGGCTTAACAACACAGAGGGAGACGAGATTGTTATAAAAATGAATAATCCGGACAGCCCAGTGGTTCTTGAATCAACAAAACACAAAGATTATTTTTATATATTAATGCCCATAAAAAATAATTAATATGTGGGTTGGTTTAGGAAACCTATTAAATAAAAAACGGGAACTTTTTGGAGAAAAAATAGAAGATGCTCAACTGTCTTCTGTTTGGAACGACACAATAAAAAATATCCACCCCAAAGCAGCCCCATACACACACTATAAAGATTTTAAAAAAAACACCCTGTACATAAGAGTAGAAGATGCTATATGGGCGGGGGAACTGGAGTTTTATAAAGAAAATCTTAAACAATCAATTAACGACAAAAGGAAAAACCCCGTACAAACAATAAAGTTTACTCTAGGTTTCTAAGTTAAAGAAAAAACAAAGCTGTTTTTCTCAGCAACGTTTCCGAAATTTTCTGCCTCCACTATGATTTCGTGGGGGTTTTTGTCGTCCTCCAAAGAGCTTAACGACAAATTCTCGTTAATATTTAACGCCAGTACAGACGAATCTTTGTCGTATTTAAATTGTTTTGTTAATTTTCCGTCGAGCAGTATTCTTACCAAGCTTAAGGGCTCGCTGGATTGTACCTCGGCCCGCAGATTAACCGTATCGTTTTTTGAGAAAGTATTGTTTTGGGGACTTGTAAAAACAATGCTTATATTTTCGGAGTTTTTGTTTGTAATACTAACTTGTCCGCCCCATCGCTGGACGGGTAATTCCCAATTAAGATACAAAGGATCATTTTGCGGGTTTTTGGGGTACGGGCCCAAAGGATCTTCTTTGTCGACAAAGCGCAGGATAGAGTGGGGAAGCACGGTTCCGTCGAGCACGGCTTTTCCGGTTTTTGGAATATCAGGGCTTACAAAGGGTTCTTCGTTGCCGATAGGGGGTAGGGCAAAATAAAATTCTTTGTTTTTCATTTCGTCCGATTCCTGCTGTTTTCTGGCATACGCCTCTCTAAAAAACCTGTTCCATATAGGGGCCGCCGCCGCGGATCCGGGAGCATTGTACATCTTTGCGTTGTTGTTGTTTCCCACCCAAACACCGGCAGTCAAGCTTGGGGTGTATCCCACAGTCCAGGCGTCCCTATATTCCTGCGTGGTTCCGGTTTTGACTGCTATCGGAAGACCCGCTATGTTGAGATAATTGTTTTCGCCAAAAACTCTTTCGCGGAAAGAGTCAGTGCTAAGCGCATAATTTATTTGATCGGCGACATTTTTATCAAGCACTTCTTCGGTTTCTTTGCGAAATTCTTCCAGAACCCTTCCCTCCCTGTCTTCTATTCTAAGTATGTATGCGGGCGGATTTTTCTTTCCCCTGGTGGCAAATACACCAAAAGCCGATGTTTCTTCAAGCAGGGTTACATCTCCTCCGCCAAGAACAAGAGACAGGCCATACCGCGAACTATCGGCAAGGGACTCAATCCCCATTCTTCGTGCTAATTCTATCGTGTCCTGAACCCCGGCAAGGTAAAGAACCTTTACGGCAGGCACGTTTCTTGATTGCGCCAGGGCTTCCTTGAGGGTTATTGGCCCAAAATAAGAAAGATCATAGTTGCCCGGATTGTAGCACTTGGTTCCACCCTCTCCCGTTTCTTTATTGGCGGTCCAGGGACAAGAAGAGTTAAACTCGGTCGGCAAATCAAAAACGACAGTATCGGGTGTGTATCCTTTTGAAAACGCTTCAGCATAAGCAAGGGGTTTAAATGACGAACCGGGCTGCTGTGGGGTAAGGGCGACATTTACATTAGGGTCAAATTTACAGGTCTTGCCTGTCGCGCAATTTTCCGGGCTTGATTCTCCAAAATAATCTCTTGACCCCACCATTGCTAGAACTTGGCCGGTCTTTGGATCTATTGCCACAAGCGCGGCGTTATTGGCGTTGAAGTTTGCAATATTCTTTTGCGCATATTCGCTTACCGCGTCTTCAGCCGCTTTTTGAAGTGTTGTATCAAGGGTTGTAACAACTCTTAACCCGCTTTGTTTTACAAGAGAAGTTCCATATTTTTCTTCGAGGTATTTTTTGACTTCAATTATAAAATGGGGTGCTTGCATTTCGATATATATAGCTTCCATCTCTACTTCTTCTGTAAGGGCCGCCAGATACTCATCCTTATTAATATAGCCGAATTCAAGCATTTTATTTAATATGTATGTTTTTCTTTTCTCCAGCTCACCCAAATTGCTTGTGTAATATGTGGTTGCCTGCGGAAGGGCTGCGAGGGTCGCGGACTGGGCCAGTGTTAAGTCTTTGGCGTGTTTATTAAAATAGGTTTGTGCCGCCGCTTCAATTCCGTAGGCATTATAGCCGTAGGGGACCTGGTTTAGGTAAAGTTCCAATATTTCATCTTTTGAATATTTCCACTCCAATTCAATGGCAAGAATTGCCTCTTTTATCTTTCGGGGTAAGGTTTTTTCGGAAGTTAAAAGCGCATTTTTTATAAATTGCTGAGTTATGGTGGATCCTCCTTGTCTTATTTCTCTCCCGCGCATGTTGGCGAGAAATGCCCTTGCTATGGCTTTAATATCAACTCCTATGTGGTGATAAAAACTGTCATCTTCGGCCACAATAGTGGCGTTGCGAACATACTCGGGCATTTCGGAGTAAGCTATTATCGTTCTTTTTTCCTCCCCATAAATATCGTACAGAACGGTTGTTCCGGTTCTGTCTAATATTTTTGTGGATTCTGGGACGAACACTTCGCGCAGAGCCGCTGGAGACGGAAGGTCTTTGCTGTAGTATATGAAAAGAGCGGCAACCGCCACAGAACCCAAAAAAGCCGAAAGCCCGGCTACCTTTAACAGTTTTACCGGATTTTTAAAAATAAAAGCTATTGATTTTTTAGTATATTTTCCGATCTGTTTCAGAAAATAAATCGCGGTCCGTTTCAGAATTTTGCCCATTGTGTTAGGATAATTAAAAACACCCTCAATACACCCTCAATGCAATTTTAACATATTTTTGTTCGCAATAACTTCATATATTATGCATATTCCTATAAAAAAATCAACTTTCACACGGACAGATATCTTAACCAGAGGTGTAGAGGAGATTATAGAGAAAAAAAGCTTAGCCAAGCGCCTGTCGTCTGGAGGTAAATTACGCGTTAAGTTTGGCATTGATCCTACGGGTCCAGATATACACCTGGGACATACGGTTGCTTTGTGGAAACTGCGCCAATTTCAAGACGCGGGCCACAAGGCGGTTTTAATAATAGGGGATTTTACAGCAACCATAGGGGATCCAAGCGAACAGAGCAAAGAAAGAAAGATGCTTACAAAAAAAGAAGTCAAAAACAATATGAAGACCTATCTTCAACAAATTGCCAAAATACTAGATATGAAAAAAACAGAAATACGCCACAACAGCGAGTGGCATGAAAAAGAAGGGCTTAATGCGGCTCTCCAGCTTGCCAGAACAGCAACTCTTTTGCAACTCACTAAACGCTCTGATTTTAAAGAACGGATTAAAAAAGGAGAAGATATTACTTTTATTGAGCTTTTTTATCCCTTGCTTCAGGCGTATGATTCGGTAAAAATAAAAGCGGATGTTGAAATTGGCGGCACGGATCAAAAATTTAATCTTCTTATGGGCAGGCAGATTCAGCGCAAATACGGGCAAAAACCGCAGGATATATTAACATTCCCGCTTCTTTTGGGTACTGACGGGGTGCGCAAAATGGGGAAGAGTTTTGATAATTATATAGCTCTGTCGGATAAATCTCATAATATGTTCGGTAAAATAATGAGCATTCCTGACAGCGAAATAGTCAAATATTTTGAATTAGTAACACCTATTCCGCTTGGCGAAATCAATAAAATAAAAAAAGAAAAAATATCCGGCACAACGGCGCGTAATCTCAAACTCAATCTTGCCGAAACCATAACATCTTTATATTGGGGCAAAGACGCGGCCCAAAAAGCTGGAGAACGGTTTAAAAAAGTTTTCCAGGAAAAGGATGTCACAAGAGCCATTGAAGAAAAAAGCATTCCGAAAAGCACAAAGAACACGGGCCCCGTTTTAACCGAGGTTTTGAAGGTTTCTAAAAGCGAGGCTCGCCGTTTGGTAAACCAGGGTGGGGTATACATAGATGGCAAGAGGGTGGGGGATTACAACCAAGATATACCCCGCAAACCTTTTACGCTTCGTGTCGGTAAAAAAAGGATTATGAAAATCATTCTAAAATAAAAAACAGGGCGCAGACCCTGTTTTTTATTTATTACCTCCTTTGTTTTTGTTAATTTTATTTTTCGTCTCCTTCTTTGTTTTTGTAAGCCCCGGCCCGCGTATTTTTTTTGAAGGATGGGTTTTATATTCAAAAATAAAAGCGTCCGAACCGTCCGGATAATATTTTTTCAGCGCTTCAATCTTGGAAAAACCGATTCTCTTAAAGGTTCTCTGCCTTTTTTTGTTCATTGCCGGAATTACGGCGTTTGCTGTTTCATCGTTGTCGGATTCTGTTATTCTTATAAGGGCTCTAAGTATTCTCCGCCCCATGCGCTGCCCGCGGTGTTTTGGAGATATGCCATATCTGGTAATTCTGCGCGTTCCATCTTCGCGATAGTGGGTGAGATAAGCAATGGGTTTTTCTTCTTTTTTGATAACAATAAGATCTCTTTTTAATATTGTGTCCAAAAATCCTTTTTTGGACAGGGGTTTTTCCAGATTTTCTTTTTCTATCTTGTATAAATCTTCAAACATTTCTCTTTTTTCTTTTTTGGTAAATTCTGTCTGCAAGCTCCAAAGATATTTTTTTTCTATGTAAGAAGCGAGTTTTTCGGCTACATTGATTTTTGTGGCTCTTTCAAATCCTTCAAATCCGGGGAATATGTTTACTTCAAGAATGTAATATTTTCCTTTATGTTTTATTATATCCACACCGGTAAATTCAGCGTTAAAAACAGCTGCCGCCTTTAACGCTATCTTTTTCATTTCATTCGATATGTCTGCTTTTTCGACGCCTCCTCCCATAGATACATTGGAACGGAACTCTCCTTCTTTGGCAGTGCGTTTCATGGCTCCCACAACTTTGCTGCCTATTATTAAAACCCTGTAATCATATTTTACGGGGAGGTATTTTTGAACCAAGAGCTTTCCTATGCCGAATTTATTAATGAATTTTTTAACCTCCTTTATTTTGTGTATAAGCAATACCTGTTTCCCACCAAATCCTTCTATGTTTTTTGCTATATAGGGCTTTTTGAATTTCTTGTATACAAGATTGGGTGTTTGAGCTCCGGTATATAATATAGACGGCACAATCGGAAGGCCTTTTTTATTCATTAAATAATACTGAAAGAGTTTGTCATAGAAGGGTATTTTTTTAGCTGTTTTCTCGTTTAGCACATGCTTGTGGTGCTGATTTATATAATCGATAATAAGCAGATAGTGGCGGTATAAATGGCTTAAATACATGCCTTTGCGTACCTTGCCTCGCGAAAAAGGAGCTTTTGGTATTATAAAGTCATAATATTTTAAATCCGTTCCCTTGGCGCGTTTTATGTCCGTTCCTTTGCGGGTAAACATAAAAACGATGGCGTGCCAGGAAAGATAATTTACCGTGTGGTCCTTTTTTTTAAGTTCTGCCACAAGGCGCTTTACCGTATAGGATCTCTTTTTTTTGCTAAACCCGAGTAATAGTATTTTCATAATCTTTCATAAACGAATATAGCATTTTTAATATATCACGGAAACCCGCCTCATCTTGTTTTAGGGCTTTATTTATCTCTATTTGCAAAGCGGGAATCTTAAGATAATTTCTTACATAAAAAGTAAGAGTGTTCTTTCCCGAACCTTTTTCTTCTCTAAAATATCCTCTACTCAATTTATGTGAAGGAAAGTATTGCAGGTAGTGGTGGCAAAATATTTCTTCAACCATGCTATCGTGCGGGTGCTTGTTTGGGAGCACAAAATCATAATCTACATAAAAAGGCCGCCCGCTTTTTGCCGCGTGTATATCTATTACAAGGTTTACTCCGCTTAATTTTACTATGTTCTTAACATTTTTTTTATATATCCCGTATATTTCCTGCCTCCAGCCCTCTAGAGTTCCTCTTGAAACCGTATGTATTCCCCAGGCGCCCGTATTTCGCGTTAAAACATCCACTATTTCGCTTACTCTTTTTTCCGCTTTCCGCGTGTAAATCCTGCCTTCTACATTTTTTCTTATGGGCACTGCGTGCGGCGCCGATATCAGTATGGGGGATTTACCCTCGATAATATTGATGTTTTCGTGGTTCATATGATTATTTGGGGAGTGTGAGATACGAACAGAATCAATTTAGCGGAGCGTATATTTTTTAGCCACAAGGCCCCAGGTGTCGAAACGCACTGCCTGTGCGTGAGCGACGGGATGCCGAGGATAGCGAGTGAAAAGAAAGCAAGCTTTCTTTTCCGAGCGTCGCAGGCATAACGCGTAGCGTTCAAACGAAGAATATGTTCAATATTCGCCCGCCATGCGGGAAGCAAAAGAATAAACCGTCTGCTTCTTCATTCCTCCTCAAAGTAGTTAAAACTACTCCTTCGTCATCATTCATCGCATCCGGTTCATTCTTTTGCTTCTAAAGTTGATTCTGTTCTTATTTCACACTCCTGACTCCTATACTATTTTTTTAAAATTTGCAATACGTTCAAAGAATTGGCGCAGCATATAGCCACGGCCAGAGCGTCGGCGGCATCATCCGGTTTTGGCACTTCGTCTAGGCGTAGCAGGGTTTTTACCATGGTTTGCACCTGTTTTTTATCTGCTCGCCCATATCCTGTTACGGCTTGTTTTATTTGCAAAGGAGTGAATGAGAAATATTCTTTAGCCCTCTGAGCAGCTATAAGAAGAGCCACGCCTCTGGCCTGACTCACATGGATTACCGTTTTTTGATTTTTGAAGTAGAATATGTTTTCAACCGCTATTATATCCGGTTTGTGTTTTTTCAATAGTTTGTTAATGCCAGCGTAAAGATTTTTAAGCCGTATGTGTTCGGGAATCCCCGCGTCGGTGGTTAATGTTCCATAGCTCAGACATTTTATATCGGATCCGGTTTTTTTTATTATGCCGTATCCCATTGTTGCTGTGCCGGGATCTATGCCCAGTATAATTTTTTCAGTATTCCTCATTTGAATAAACTTCTTGGACATCATCCTGGTCATCCAGGGCTTCGTATAGTTTTTCAAGTTTTTGCGCATCTGCATCAGAGGATTTAATGGTATTTTGAGGAATCCATTCCATGGCCTTGTGTCCTTCTTCGTTTTCGCGGAGTTCTTGTTTAAACATCCAGCGCACGCTGTTTTCTCCAGTAAACTTAGCTCCAGTTTGGTCTAAGAGATGTTTTATTTCCGATACGGTGCGATTTCGATTATCAGTAATTGCTTTTATAAGGAGTGCGACGCCACCGGGCCCGAACCCTTCTATTAAAAGTTCTTCCAATCGGGCGTTGTCCTTGAGTTCACCCGTACCTTTCTTTGTGGCGGTTTCTATCTTATCTTTCGGCATATTAAGTCCTTTGGCTTTTTCAACCAAAGTCCGCAGAGCATAATTAGCGTTTATATCGCCACCTCCCTGGCGGGCCTCTATGGTTATAGCTCTTGCTATTTTATTAAAAACAGCGGACCGCTTAGCATCATTAGCGGCCTTTTTGTGTTTAATTGTGCTCCATTTAGAGTGTCCGCTCATTAAATTTTATCTTTGTACGCATTACGGCGTTAGATGTTGCGGTGCTCGACGCGGTACCGATTATGTACCGCTTACTCTGCTCCTCGCATCTTCCTTGTACTGCGTACAAATCTGAAAATTTTATAACAACTTATTTTCTGGTATTTCCAACCCTAAATGCTTATAGGCGGCGGGAGTTGCTGTTCTGCCCCTGGGTGTTCTTTCAATAAACCCTATTTGCATCAAATATGGTTCGTAAACCTCTTCTATGGTTTCGGTTTCTTCAAAGGTTCCCGCGGCTAGCGCCTGGAGGCCCACGGGGCCTCCGTTAAATCTGTCTATCATAATTTTTAATATTTGCCTGTCTGTTGGTTCAAGTCCGAGTTCATCTACTTCAAGCATTTTTAGCGCGTCTTGCGCCGCGCTCTTTGTGATTCTGCCCGAATGCTTTACCTCGGCATAATCGCGTATACGTTTTAGTAAGCGATTTGCCACTCGCGGAGTTTTTCTGGAGCAATCTGAAATAAAGGACAGAGCATCCCGGTCGGCCCCGATGTTTAAAAGATTGGCCGATCTTTGCAGAATATTTTCGAGTTCTTCGGGTTCATAAAAATTAAGGCGCGTCGTTATTCCGAATCTGGAGCGCATCGGTGCTGACATAAGTCCTATTCTTGTGGTAGCCGCGATAAGAGTAAAAGGCGGTAAATCTAGCTGTATGGTGCGCGCTGAAGGCCCTTTCCCCAAAATTATATCCAGAGTGCGCTGTTCCATTGCCGGGTACAAGACCTCTTCTATAACTTTGTTTAAACGATGAGATTCATCTATAAACAAAACATCATGAGGATTTAGGTTTGTAAGTATTGAGGCCATGTCTCCAACTTTTTCAATGGCAGGTCCGGATGTTATTTTTATATCAACTCCCAATTCTTTTGCCATCAAATATGCCAAAGTTGTTTTTCCCAAGCCAGGCGGTCCGTATAAAAGCGTATGATCTAGCGCATCACCTCTTTTTTTAGCGGCGTCAATAAAAATCTTGAGTTTTTCTTTGGTTTTCTCCTGGCCTATATATTCATCCCATTTATGTGGCCTGAGAGCCGTATCTAACAACAAATCTTCCTTTTTTTGTTCGGGGGCTGTTTTTTGCATTTTATTGGCCAAAATACTTGACAAGAGTTTATCCTTTTGTTAGTATACCATGTTCAATGGTACGGTTCTATCGAATTTGAAAGCTTTTTGAAAACGCCTGCGGAATGCAGGTATGCACATGCCTTGCTTTTTGCAAGGTACGGATTATTTTTTAGTGAATGGATTGTGCGGCTGCATAGCTGAACAATACCTCGAAAATTGTCTTTTACTCGGTTCCCATACCAAGATTTGTGCATATCTGCATCTCGCAGGCGTTTTAAGTTATATTTCTCCTATTGTCCCCAGATTTCTTTCGATTTCTTCTATGGATGTAATGCCGCTCAATACTTTTAAAAGCCCGTCTTGTTTTAAGCTGGTCATACCGTTTTTGCGGGCAAAATCTCTCAATTCATCTTCCGCGGGGCGTACAAGTATTTTTTCTTCTATCTCTCTTGTAATTTCCATAATCTCAAAAATTCCGGTTCTGCCCTTATAACCGGTATTAAAGCATTCCGAACAGCCGTTTTTTTTCGATTCCCATATATAGGAATCTTTTTTTATTTCAGGAACCTGAACATTTTCCGAAATTCCCGTGAAGGCGTTTTTAATAGCTTTATATTCCATATCGTTTAAGCGTTTTTTAACCTTGCAGTTTTCGCATAATTTTCTGATTAATCTTTGCGCTATGGACATAGATAAAGCCGAAGACACGGCCGAAGAATCTATGCCCATATCCGCCAAGCGGGGGGCGGTTCCCGCTGCGTCAATTGTATGCAGGGTGGAAAGAACCTGGCGCCCGGCAAGCGCCGCTTGTATCGCGGCCTCGGCGGCGTCAACACTGCGCAATTCGCTTATGAGTATTATGTCGGGGTCTTGTCTTAAAATCGCTTTGAGACCCGTTTCAAATATGTAACCCTCTTTTTCTCTGACCTGTGTTTGAGTTATTCCCGCAAGGTGATATTCTATGGGGTCTTCTATTGTGATTATTTTGACTCCAGGGGTTTTTAAATATTTTATGCACGCGTAAAGTGTGGTTGTTTTTCCGGATCCCGTGGCTCCGGTTACAAGTATCAGACCCTGCGGTTTTTTTAGAGATTTTATAAGAGTTTCTTCAAGATCTTTTCTAAGCCCTAGTTCCTTCATAGATAAAAGGAATTTAGGATCCAGTAGCCGCAGCGCGATATCTTCATTGTATTCTGCCGGAAGTATTGATGTCCTAATCTCCACCTGTCTGTCTTCGAATACGGCCGAAAATCTTCCTTCCTGCGGCTGATTTTTTATATTAAGTTTCAGCTTGGACAGAAGCTTTACGCGGGACAGTATCAAGTTGTATATGTGCTGGTCCAAATTTGCGGATTCATAAAGTATTCCGTCTATTTTTACCCTGACCACGGCCCCTTCTTTCAACGGTTCTATGTGTATGTCGGTTCCGTCCAGTGCGAGCGTCGCGCCGAGCAAGGCCTCAAAAGCGCCGGAAGCATTTTTTTTGGAAACCTCGCCAAGTAATTTTCCTATGTCGGCTATCGAAGATATTTTTTTGCGAAAACTCTCAACAACGGCCTCGGACAGCTTTACTGCTCCTGTAATTTCTTCTTTATCTATTTTTTTGGCTGAGTAGTGGCTCCATGCGGCCTCCAAACTGCTATGAGAAACCAAAAATACATTAATCTCTTTTGCCGCCTTTTTTAATTTTCCCAGCACTTCTTGAGTTTTTGGATTATTCGGATTTTCAACTCCCACGCTTACGCTTGCTTCCTTCTTTTGTATAACCGTCACATGCGCTTCTTTGGCGGTTTGTTCATCTAAAGTGGAAATCGACTCGGGGTGCAGGGGTACGGCGGATAAATTTAAATAAGGCATACCATGCGATTCCGCTCTCTGTTTAGCCAAATTTTCTTCCTGTTGTCTCCGTATCTTTTCCAGTTGATTTTGAGGGTCTTGGACATCCATATACCCATCCTATACGCATTTGGATATCTGTACAATCTTGACACACTTCTAAAGTGTTTTTTTTAGTGCTTCAACTATTTTTTGAGTTAAAGATTCCGGATTGCCGTTTTTTGACGCACGAACGAGTACAGAAGAATTTTTTATTGATAATTTATGTTTTCGCGCGAATGTCTTTAAATAATCGTCATTTTTCGCATGTACTACGGCTAAATAATAATCGAAGTGGCTTATGCCCAAAACAAAGATGTTTGCTTCTGTGAAATTATTTTTGAATTCGTTTAATATAAAAGATATTTGGGAACGATTTTCGTTTTTGTTTTTAAGGTCGTCTTTTTTTATAAAACTCCACCCTATTTTTTTATTATTGTCATAAGAAAATCGCGAAAGGGCATGCCCCCATAGTTTTACGGAATTTAATGGCCTGGTTTTGTACAATTGCTTTGCTATTTTTTCATTATCCGCTCCCTTGGAAATCAAATAAGCCGCGATAAACAGAGTTTGCGGGCGCACGGCTAACCGAAAATTTTGAGTCGAAGCTATTAATCCCGTAAGAAGAGCTGTTGCCATTTCGCGTGTTATTAATTCTTCATCCATGGATTTTATCGTACGGGCAAGTATTTCAGAAACAGAACTGGCGCTAATATCCAAAATGTAGTTTTTTGGACTGTCGGAAGATTTGTTATGTGCGGCTCGAGAGTTTAAAATAAACGTACGGAAAGGGTTTTTTACAAACACCATTTCGTTGGTATCAATTTTTAGATCGTGGGGTTCCGATCCCAGAAAAATTATACCCTCGACTAAAGCCAAGCCACTCGAATCAGTTTTATTGTTTATTAAAAATTTGAGCTGTTCGGGAGATTCTTTTAGTAAATATACACCACTGTTTGATCCCAGCTTTTTACAAACATAAGACAGGGCAATTGCCGCCGGGAAAGTGTCTTTTATTTTATCTTTCGCTGGAACAATAAGTATGCCTTTGCTTTTTTTTATGAATTGCTCTAAGGTGTTGGCGTGTAAGGAAGTCATTGCTTTATAATTTTTTGCGATATTTAAATATATGTCAAAAGAACAAGTATGTCAAAAGAACAAAGGTTAAGCACCGGAGACATCCGTTTGATTTCATCTTCGGAGGCAGAAACCAAACTAATAGCCCGGGCAATATTAGAAAATGCGGCAAAAAAAAACAGGAATACCTCCATTACTATTGCGTTGAATGGAGAATTGGGGGCCGGTAAAACAAGATTCGCGCAAGGTGTGGCGGAATTTTTGCAAATAGGCAGAAAGATTACGAGCCCTACATTTGTGTTGATGAAAAAATATGATGTGCGCGATAGGGTTTTTGAAAAGAAAATCAGGAAATTTTATCATCTGGATTGTTACAGGGTAAATTCAAGCAAAGAGATACAGGATATCGGGTGGGAGGATGTTGTATCCGATCCCGGAAATATAATACTTGTGGAATGGGCGGAAAAAATAGAAGATATTTTGCCCCAAAATACTATCCGGGTGAGCATAAAAGAAACAGGAGAAAACACTAGGGAAATAACGGTAAAGTAATGAATCCCGTTAGTAATCACCCTGACGGGTCTGCTAAACCAAGTGCAATAAATATAAATAGTTAATTCGTTTAAATATACATAAATTAAAACTGCGCAAGCAGTAATTACTAACGGGATGAATAATAGCGAAAAAATATTTTTACTTATAGATGCTAATTCGATTTTTCATCGCGCATACCATGCCCTGCCGCGCTTTAAAACGAAAAAGGGAGAACTTACCAACGCCGTTTACGGTTTTTCTTCGATATTGATTAAAGCTCTGAAAGAATTAAAACCCGCGTACGTTGCGGCCGCTTTTGATGTTGAGGGTCCCACATTCAGAGACGAGGAATACGAAGATTATAAAGCAACCCGACAAAAAGCGCCCGATGAACTGTATGAGCAAATTCCCCGCATAAAAGAGGTACTGACGGCGTTTAATGTACCTGTATATGAAAAACAGGGTTTCGAAGCCGATGATATAATAGGCACTGTGTCGAAATTGGTGGAACAGAAAAAGGAGGACATAAAAATAATCATAGCAAGTGGAGACCTGGACACCCTGCAGCTTGTAAGCGCGCATACCAGGGTTTATACGATGAAAAAGAGCGTCCAGGATACCGTGTTGTATAATGAGGAAGCTGTAAAAGCGCGTTTTGGTTTAAGGCCGGAGCAAATGGTTGATTACAAGGGTCTCCGCGGAGACCCCTCAGACAATATAGTGGGGGTTCCGGGGGTAGGAGAAAAAACCGCGGCCGTGCTTTTGAAAAAATACGGGAACCTGGATGATATGTATCGCTCCGTCGAAGTTGAGAAACCCGATATTATAAGTGAGCGCATTTGGATAATTTTAAAAGAGAACAAAGAGCAGGCGCTTTTTTCAAGAATGCTGGCTACTATTCGCAGGGATGTAAAGCTTAACTTTAAGCTTAGCGATGCTGAATGGGGAGGATTTGATCCTGAAAAGGCGCGCCAATTGTTTCAAGAACTTGAATTTAACCGGCTTTTATCCGGATTAAATGAGCTGGAAGGTTTTAAGAGTATAGAGCCCGACAGCGCGTCTAACGGGTTATCCCGGGAAAAAGATATATTGCGCGAGGTCGATAGTGCGCGTGAAGCGGGAATATTATCCGATGAAATATATAATTTGGAAAAGGAACTTATTCCCGTGCTTTTAAAAATGGAACAAAAAGGAATAAAAATAGATAAAGACAAATTATCCGCCTTGAGTAAAAAACTCAAAAAGAAACTTCAAGACATAGAAAGAAAAATATACAAAAAAGCGGGCATTAAATTCAACATTAATTCATCGCAACAACTTTCGGATATTTTGTTTGAAAGATTAAAAATAGACCCCAAGGGTCTTAGAAAGACCCCGGGTAAAAAAATATCCATTGCCGCGAGCGAGCTGGAAAAATTGCGGGGACAACACCCGATAGTAGACCTGATATTCGAACAAAGAGAAATACAAAAATTGCTTTCTACCTATGTGGTGCCTCTCCCCAAATTGGCAGACGAAAATAGCAGAATTCATACCGTTTTTAATTCTCTCGGAGCTTCCACCGGAAGAATATCAAGCAAGGATCCTAATTTACAAAATATTCCCATAAGAGGGGAATTCGCCGAAGACATAAGGAGCAGTTTTATTCCCGAAGAAGGTAAAAAGTTTATGGCGTGCGATTATTCTCAGATGGAATTGCGCGTGATTGCGCATCTGGCGCAAGATAAAAACATGATAGATGTATTTCGCCGCGATGAGGACGTGCATGCGCATACGGCCGCCCTGGTTTTCGGTATAAAAGAAAAAGATGTTACTCCAAAAATGAGATATAGGGCTAAAGCCCTCAATTTTGGAATTATATATGGAATAGGGCCCAAGGCGTTTTCCGAATCAGCGGAAATAAGTTTTGACGAGGCCAAAAAATTCATACAAAGGTATATGGAGATTTTTCAAAACATAGCGCGTTACATGGAAGAAACTAAACGAAGGGCCCATGAGCTGGGATACGTTGAAACGCTTTTCGGCAGAAAAAGGTTTATCAGCGATCTTAGTTCCCCAAACCCCATGCTAAGAGCAATGGCCGAACGCGCCGCAATAAATATGCCGGTGCAGGGCACGGCCGCGGATATCGTTAAAATGGCAATGGTGAAAGCTGACAAAGAACTGCGTGGCGTGGATCTTTTACTGCAAATACACGATGAATTGTTATGGGAAGGGCCTGATGATAAAATAAAAGAGAATATTTCCAAAGCCAAAGATATTTTGGAAAATGCCGCAAGCTTATCGGTACCTCTTAAGGTGGACTGCAAAGTGGGGGACAATTGGGGAAATTTAAAATCGGATGAATCCCGTTAGTAATAACCCTAACGGGTCATCCGTTTAAACAATACCAAAATTCATAATAATTACCGCTGTAGCATTTTATTGCGATAGAACTGCATAGCAGCAATTACTAACGGGATGAAACTTAAAACGAACGAAATCATATTTTTAACGGCGGGGCTCGTAATGCTTTTTTCATTGCCTCTTTTGGGCAATTCTTTGGGATTTGGGTTTTGGATTCTTGCGAAAGTTTTATATTTTGCGGGGCTTGCTTATTTTTTATATAATTTTATTTTTAAAAAATCATAATGTACGGTTTTGAGTTAATACCTTTTTTAAGGTTTTTCGTTCAAATCTTTGCCGTTGTTGCCGCGTCCGCCTCTTTGTGGGGCGCGGTTTTTGCCATTAAGGCGCAAAAAGAAAAAAATACGGACAAAAAGACGGGATTTTACAAATTAGCGAAAGGAGCCATGTACGTATTTTTATCCGCCGGCACACTTTTTTTAATCGGTTGGTGGGCACTGGCTCTGTTCGTTTTTCCTATAAACGCCGAAGCGCATGAAGGCGTTGTGCATGCTACTGAATATCCTGCAAGCTACATACAAAACGGCTTTAACGCGAATTTTTTCTGGGTTTCTTCTTTCAGCATGTTTTTTGTTCTTAGCATGCTTATATATCTGATAAAAAAAAGGAGATCCCCGAATTTATTCAGAGACCACGCACCGGCATTTTTTATAACAGGGTTTTTGTTGTTAAGCGTGATTATATGCCTTTCGTTGTTTTCGGGAAAAGCGGATATCGAACAAGCGGTTTTAAGTTTGCATAACTGGCATTCTATTTTCACAGTAGGAACGGTTATCGCCGTTGATTTAATGTACATTTACACGCTTGCCAAACCAAAACTCAAGGCGCTTTTGTACCCCATGTATCCTTTAATGAGTATTGCTATATGGACAGGCCTTGGTATGGATTTTGTGACCTCCATTATAGCGTCGCAACAGGGTTTTCCAGAGACCGTTCAATTTATATTTAATCAAATGGTGGTTGTTATAATAATACTTAATGGTGCCATGCTTTCGGTCAGAATAAATGATAAGCTTATAAAATTTGCCACGGGGATAGAGGATTCCATTAGCCGCAAATGGACGGCAATAATACAGGTTTCCGGTTCTGTCTCAATTGTTTCTTGGATAACAATAACCTTTTTAGATTTTTTCGATTTTACTTTCGCGCTCTGGCAATTTTTCTCAATATACATATTTGTGATAGCCGGCGCCGTCGTTGCCAACTTGCTTATAGAAAAAACAGCAATTAAAGAGCCCTCTTATTCTTAGGTGACCCGCCTCCGCTAACCTCCTACGCTCCGCCTACGCTAAAGCTACGGCGGACAAGTAAAGCTACGGCGGGGCTCATGGTTGCTAAGTTCACTATTCACCCATGGGCTCATTGTTCACCAATCAACCATGGCAAAAAAAATTAAAAAATTTAAAATCCCGAATTTTTTGAAGATACACAAACGCCGGGCAATTATTTTTATTGCTTCTTTTTGCGCACTGTCCGGTTTTGGCGTGCTTTATTTTGCGCACGGACCATATCCAAACTTATTCGGCAGAACAATAGATATAGAAACCAATATCGAAAAAGGCGAAGTTGTTAAATTCGACACACATCCTTTGACCGGCCGGACATGCGAAAATGCTAAATCAAGGCCGATAGCCGTAATGCTGGCGGAAGATCCTGTGACGCGTCCTTTGTCAGGCATTTCCAAGGCGGATTTGGTTGTGGAAATGCCGGTTGTAAAAGATGGAATTACGCGCATTATGGCTGTTTTTGTCTGCGAAGAACCCGAAGAAATAGGATCTGTGCGTTCTTCCCGGGACGATTTTATCCCCTTAGCCGCGTCATTCGACGCGATATATGCACATTGGGGAGGAAGCCATTTTGCCCTAGACCGGCTTAACGGCGGGGCGGTAGACAATATAGACGCTCTTATAAATCCTTTCAGCGTATTTTTTAGAAAAAATACCATAGCCGCTCCGCATAACGGTTTTACATCTTACGAAAAATTACGAAGTACCGCGGAAAAACTAGGATACAGAACAAATACTCTGTTCGAGGGATATCCCAGGGCGCAAAACAATCCCGACGACAGCGGAAACTCCGTCACAATATCCGTGGAATATCCATACCCGGTGAATGTAAGCTATATTTATAATCGGGATAAGAATATTTATTATCGTTGGCGGGGCGGAACTCCCGAATATGATAAAATCGACGGTTCCCAGGCGAGTGCGAGTGTGCTGGTAGTTATGAAGACACAGACCCGCAATTTGGAAGGCGAGTATAACGATGTAGATGTTACGGGGGAAGGTGAGGCGTTTATATTCCAAAATGGGCGCATGGAAAAAGTTAAATGGAAAAAAGCTCAAAATCCCACAGAGAGCAAGCTAGGTTTTTTTGATAGCAACGGAAACGAAGTACCGTTCGTTCCGGGAAAGATTTGGATACATGTAACAGATACTTACACAAATGTTTTGTGGGGCGAAAAAATTGCTGAATAGATATTGCAAATATGTGAATTTTGTGGTACTTTAATTTCAGTTTTTTAGACAGCAAAAGGAGGCAGAATGTCGGAAGCGAGTGAAGAACTTTTCAGAGCCATAGAGATGCACCTTTCAGGTAAGAAAAAATCTCTACGAGAGGTTTATGACAATTTAAGATTTGTTCTTATGACTGTGTCGGAACCGTGGAAAAACGCGGGTCCGGTATTGCTTATATATTCATCTGGCGAGGGCCAGAAGGTTGGAAGTATACCTGAAAGCGAGGCCGCGCGCATAGTCGCGATGGCTAATCTGAAACCGGGCGATATAACCATATCCGCTTACTACCCCGAACCTCCTTTGGGAAATCGTATTTGTGTTTCAATTTCCAAAGTTTTAAGCTGGGAAGATTGCGATATGCCCCGTGAACTGTTCCACATCTGGCCCATTGATGAGCCGGAAAAATCCATAGATCCGAGAAACCTTTCCGATAAGGAAATAGAAGACAAAAGAAACATCAAAAGGTAAATCAGCAGCCGTTCCGCCCGGAACGGCTTTTATGTTAAAATTAGGGCACAATAATAAGACGATATGATAATTGTTTTACACGGCGAAGACAGTTTTAGGAGCCGCCACAAGCTGGCGGAATTAAAAACCGCGTATCAGAAAAAGTACGCGGGCGGTTTTTTATTTAAAAAATTCGACGCAGCCGAAACAACATTTAAGGATTTTAAAAATACCACACGTTCCCAATCGCTTTTTGATGACCGCAAGCTTGTTGTTTTGGAAGATCTTTCACAAAATCCCGGTCTTAAAAAAGAAGTAGTGGAATGGGAAGAATTAAAAGCAATTTCCGCGGACGCGAATCTGCTCGTTATTTTTTATGAGCCTCAATCCGTGGCCAAGGACAAACAGTACAAAATCGTTATTAAAAAAGCTTTCAAAGAATATGAATTTAAAAAACTTCCTCCCGCCGGACAGGTTGAATGGTTTGTTTCCAATATCTATCCTCGAGAGGAAATAAATAAAGAAATTGTGAGGGAAGTTGTCGGATTATCCGGGGGAGATATGTGGCAAATACACAATGAGTTAAACAAGTTATTTACATATGGAAACGGAAAAGATGTTAAGAAATCGTATTTGCAAGTTTTGGGCGTAGGCGCCGGCGAGGCGCAAATATTTTCCACTATAGACGCTATTTTTGGAGGCAATAAAGACAAAGCGCTTCGAAACATGCTTGTGCACTGGTACCGCGGAGAAGCACCTGAATATCTGTTTTTTATGATAGAACGCCAGTTAAAATTATTAGCGCTTGTTAACGCGGAAGGAGAAATTTCCAAAAGTTCATTAGCAAAGACGCTTGGCCTTCATCCTTTTGTTGTTCAAAAAACATTGCGCCTTTCGGGTGGATTTTCCTGGCCTAAAATAAAAAATCTCTACGAAAGAGTAGAGAGCTTGGATATAAAAAGTAAGAGGGGCGAGTTAGACCCCTATTTGTCTTGCGAATTATTAGCGGTGGCTATTTTATCCTGAGATTGCTTGTTTGCGCTTACACCCGCCTTCTTAGAATATGAGGATTTTCTTCGTGAAGCCGTGTTTTTGTGGATGATGTTGTGCTTGGCCGCTTTATCAATCGCTTTAAAATAAATCGGAAGCATTTTTTCCGCCTCTTTTTGGTTTCCCGATTTAACGGCATCGTCAATCATTCGGGAAACTTTTTTTATCCTGTTTTTATACTGGCGGTTCAGCGCTGTTTTTTTCTTTGTCTGTCGCAGCGCTTTTTTCGCATTTTGCAAATTAGGCATATTTTTGTTCGTATTTTACACTCCCACGTTACCACTATTTTTTTAATTCTTCAAGTGTTTTGGCTTCATCTAAAGAATATTTCCCAATGTGTGTTCTTTTTAATTCTTTAACATAAGCTCCCACGCCAAGCTCTCTTCCTATGTCTCGGGCAAGCGCGCGTATATACGTTCCCGAACTAACCGTTGTACGAATTTTTAACTCCGGCCATGTGTAGTTTAACAGTTTTATTTCATAAATTTTCACCCTTTTCGCATGCAACTTCGGCTCTTTGCCTCTGCGCGCAAGTTCATACGCTTTTTTACCCTTTATTTTTTTTGCCGAATACGCTGGAGGCATTTGTTCAATTTCTCCTTCAAACCTTTTCAGGGCATTTTTAATTTCTTTTAAGGCGAGCACCTCGGAAACTTTGTCCCGAGTAGCTCTCGGAAGCGGAAAAGCTTGGTTCCCGCTTTTGCGGGATTTTCCGCTGAGAGGCAGCGGCGGATTTTCGCTGGAAAAATCCGACTGTGATACTCGGGACGAAGTTTCCGAGGTGCCTGCATCCCGAACCCTGCCGGTAATATCATCTGTATCCCGCTCTTCACCCAAAATAAATACCGCTTCGTATGTTTTATCCATATTTAAAAACTCCGCCTGTTTACGCGTTTCCTCTCTGCCCACAAGCACAATAAGAAGCCCTTCGGCAAACGGGTCCAGTGTTCCCGCGTGGCCCACTCTTTTTTCTTTGGTTAGTTTTCTAATTTCATCAACTATGTCGTGAGATGTGGGCCCTGGTTTTTTATTTATCAAAAGCATGGTTATTTCTACTACAATTTTTTAATTTCATCTCTTAATTTCACCGCTTTTTCAAAATTAAGTTCCTTGGCGGCTTTTTCCATTTCTTTTTCAAGCTCTTTTTTTGCCATATTTTTGTATTTATCCATTTCTATTTCTTCGTCCTCATCTTGCAAGAGTTCCCGCGGTATCGGATATATTTTTTTATTTATGCTCGAGGGTTTTATTCCGTGTTCTTCGTTATATTTCATTTGTATACTCCTGCGCCTATTTGTTTCCAGAATAGTTTTTTTCATTGAACCGGTTATTTTATCGGCGTACATGATGGCTCTGCCGTCAACATGCCGTGCCGCGCGGCCCACGGTTTGCAAAAGAGTGGTCTCGTTTCTTAAAAAACCTTCTTTATCCGCGTCCAGTATCACAACCAGAGAAACTTCAGGAAAATCCAAACCCTCTCTCAACAGATTTACTCCCACAAGGACATCATATTTACCCTCGCGCAATTTTTGTATTATAAGCGGTCTTTTAAGCGTGGGCACTTCAGAGTGTATGTAATTTACTTTCAGTCCTTTTTCTTCCATGTACTCGGCTATATGTTCGGCTAGGCGCTTGGTTATAGTTACAACAATGGCGCGGTGCCCTTTTTTGGTTGCGCTCTGTATTTCCCTCAACACATCAGTCATTTGTCCGCCGGATGGCGAATTGGTTTTGCGAATTTCTATTTTGGGATCAAGAAGTCCCGTGGGCCGGACTATCTGTTTGTAAACTCTTCCCTTGGATTTTTCTATCTCGTAAGGATTGGGCGTTGCTGACATATAAAGAGTTTGCCCTCTTCTGTTTTCAAACTCCTCAAATGTAAAAGGCCGGTTATCCAGCGCGGAAGGCAAGCGGAACCCATGGTTTATAAGTGTCTCTTTCCTGGCGCGATCTCCCGCGTACATGCCTCTTATCTGAGGAATTGTCATGTGAGATTCATCAATTATCGTAAGAAATTCTTTTGGCATGTAATCCAATAGCGTGAATGGGGGGTCATCGGGCTCGCGGAAATCAATATGCCGCGAGTAATTTTCTATTCCGGGACAATACCCCATTTGTTCCATCATCTCCAAGTCGTAATTGGTTTTCTTTTCTAGGCGGTATGCTTCTATTTCTTTTTTTTGTTTTTTTAATTCCTCCAATCGTTTTTGCAATTCAGTACGGATATTTTCTGTAGCTATTTTTAATTTATCCTGCGGAGCGACCCAGAAATTCGCCGGATAGAGATCAACCGAATTTATCTCAACTCCGTTTCGGCTTATTTTTTCCACGGCATCTTTTTCAAGTTCCACCACTACGGGATTTTCTCCGGTTGCAGGGTGTATTTCCACTGCGCCCCCCTTGGCTCGGAAGTTTCCGGCTTCCGGCGCAAAATCATTACGCGCAAAACCAAGCCCCGTTATGCAAGAAAGCAATTTTTTTCTTGTAATTTTTTGCCCTTTTTTTATGTTCAAAATTACTTTTTGATAGGTCTCAGGCGATCCTATGTTATAAATGCACGAAACAGAGGCCACTATTATCGTGTCATTTCGGGTTAATAAGCTTTGCACCGCCGCGTGGCGCATTTTATCTATTTTTTTATTTATGCTCGCGTCTTTAGCTATGTATGTGTCTGTTTGAGGGATGTAGGCCTCCGGCTGATAATAATCATAATAACTTACAAAATAATGTACGGAATTTTTGGGAAAAAATTCTTTAAACTCCTGATACAACTGCCAAGCCAGCATTTTGTTATGGCTTATTACAAGCACCGACTTGTTTCTTTGAGCTATTATGTTGGCGGCAGTATATGTTTTTCCAGAACCGGTAACACCGTAAAGAACCTGGTCTTTCGCGCCGTTTTTAATGCTGTTACCAAGCTCCTTTATTGCCTTAATTTGATCTCCGCGCGGTTTAAAATTAGCGTTTAATTCAAAATTCATAACGGTGCATTATAGCCCGGAACAGTAATATTTGTCCAATGAGCTAAAACGCGCTAAGCATATTGACTGGGTGTTTTTGTTGTGGTATTTTTCATGCATCGTACCTTGCACAAACAAAAGGAGAAGAAATGCTGAAGTTCGGAGAGATTGCCGGCCGGCTTCGTACGCCCGGAATCGTTTTGCTTCTTATGGTTCTTACTTTCTCGCTTACCCTTGGCGCGGTTGGCGCTTTGGGCGGTTTTAACCAGTATGAGCCCCCGAATGCGGAGGCCCGCCATCGGGATCTTGTAAATCTTTTAAGCGATGGAGAGTTTGATTCGAACTTTTTGCAGGCAGAACTTGCGGGCACAGATGTTTTGAGCACAAGTGAATACGTTCGCCTTGTCTCTCTTACGGCTGTGCGCTATTACACCGAGGAAGAGGTCCTTGCCATTCTTGGTGTGGAAACAATCGAAGAGGTTCCCGACAATATCCGCGCTCTGTTCAATTCGGACGGCTTGCTTCCTCAGACCATCGCGCAAACAGCGCTCTCTTCCGTTTTGGTGAACGATTTCACGATCGTTCCCATTTCTCTGGTTTCTCTTAATGTTCCGGCTGAAGCCGCTTCGCGCGTGCAACTGGAGATTGTTCTCCTTCCCGATCAGCGCGTCGAGGACCAGTGGAAGCAGGAAACCCTCTTTAAGGGAACTGTGGAAGAGTTCGTAGCGGCGGACGGCATATACCCCGATCCCGAATACGGATTGCTTTTCCTTAAGCGTCCGGTCGATAGGGTCATTGCCGAGCCAAACGGATATCCCTACACGCAGGCATCTCTTGACGATGTCCGGCCACTGAACGCGGCCATATTCCCTAGGACAATAGGCGGTGTTGTTGTTTTGGGCAACGCCTCCGTCCAGGGAGTTATCGCGGACCGGGGCCTCGTCTTACTTTCCGGAAACTTCCTTGCGCAGGATCTGGGCGCGCCTGTCTTTGTTCTCAGAGACGGCAAGCCCCAGTGGGCGGGAATTCTGGTTTCCTCGGGCTCGGGAATGGGCGTTGTGGTTTCTACACAGACGATAAAGAACCGCGTCGCTTCTGTTCTCGGCTCTTAAATATATCCGATACGACGGAAGCCGCATCCTGCACCTTGTTTCAAAGTGTAGGATGCGGCTGTTTTGCATCAACAGAAAAACTGTCCCGCCTGACTTAACAGAGCGGACCTGTCTCGTCTGGCGACAGCCAAGGCGGACCCAAAACAAGAGGGGAAGAAAAGGAGAAGGAAATGAGGAAGTACGGCGTCGTGTTTTTGGCACTTGCTTTTATTGTTACGGCCTGCAGTTCCTCGCCGGAGCCAAGCAGCAGCGCCGGCAATCAGAGACATGATGTTCTTCTGATTCCGGCCGGAGAGCCGCTTACCCTGGATCCGCATCTGGTGACAGATGCCGGTTCGCACGGATACACAGGCATGTTGTATGCCAAGCTTGTTCGTTTGGAACCCGCTTTTTATGACAAGAACGGAAATCTTGTCGCTGTGGGCATCGATACCACGGACGAAGCTATGATAAAGCGCTACCAGAGCGGCGAGCTTACGGCGTCAGCTATTGTTGTTCCGGACCTTGCCGAAGAGATTCCCACTCCGGTCGTTAACGGCGACGGAACGGTTTCTTATACATTTGTTATACGGGAGAACGCAAAGTTTGCTAATGGGCGGGTTGTTACCGCGCGGGATATGGCTTACTCGCTTGACCGGGCGGCGGATCCGCGTACGCGTTCTTCGACTGCTGAACTATACTTGGGGGATATCGTGGGTGTTCTCGACATGCAGAGAGGGCGCATTATCAACCGCGTTTCTCCCCGCCAGGACGAGGTCTTCATCGATCTGACCGGCGTGGAAGTTTTAGACGAAAGAACTATCCGAATCACAACGCTTGCTGATTCGGTAAGTCCGGAACTTTTCATGATGAAGATGACTTACGAGGTCGCTTCCGTCGTGGACAAAGTTCAGACCGAAGGGCCGGCCCGCTGGACCGACAGGCCCAATTCGACCGGACCATGGGTTATCGTAAAGAAAGATGTCGCCGAAATCGTAATGGAGCCGAATCCGAACTATTTCGGGCATAAGCCCCAGATACAGCGGATCGTCTTCTATATTTCCGGAGGATCCACTTACCTGCGATACGAGAATGACGAACTTTACTTTACGGGTATAGGCGTTGCCGATCTGGATCTGCTCAAGCAGGTTCGCGATCGTAATTCAGAGCTTTCCAAGCAGTACTTTGAAATGACCGAGATGTCCACTTCCTATATTGGCTTTAATACCCGCACCCCTCCGTTCGATGATCCTCTTGTCCGGCAGGCATTTGCTATGTCTGTTGACAAGGCGTCCATCGCGAGAGATGTTTTACAGGATCTAGCTGTTCCGGCAAACGGAGTTTTGCCTCCCGGAATGCCCGGGTACCGCGCGGACTATAAGGGTCTGGAGTACAATCCGGCGGCCGCCAGAGAACTTCTGGCTCAGAGCAAGTACGCCGGCAATATGCCGCGCGTTAAAATCACTATTTCGGGAAGCGGGTCGGCGCCCAGCGTTGTTCTGCAGAGCATCGTCCAGTTCTGGAAGAGCAATCTCGGGGTAGAGGTTGAGATTGAACAGGTGGACTACGCGACCTTCCTTGAGGAGCTCAAGAAGGGGACGTTCCAGATGTATTCCCTTGGCTGGATTGCCGACTATCCGGACCCGGACAACTTCTTTATGAAATTTGAGAGCTGGCGTTCGTCCGCGAATAACGAAACCCGTTATTCTAATGACGAGGTCGACGACCTCATTCGCGAAGCTCGAGTGGAGCCGGATCCTCAAAAGCGAATTCAGCTTTACCGCCAAATCGAGGACATTGTCGTCGCTGATGCCCCCTGGATTACCCTATTCCACCCCAAGGATTCTATTTTAATTAAGCCCTTTGTTTGCGGGTATTATCCCACTCCGATGGGAATATCTATTCTCAGATATGTAAGCTTCTGCGACCGGTAGGCCGCAGACACCCCCATCCTTTTACACAAAAGGATGGGGGTTTTTATTTAATACGCCAATAAAATAAAAGCCCCCGATTAAATCGGGGGCAACATTTTTTATTTACTAAGGTGTTCCTGTATGTAATCCAGGGCCATCTCAATAGTGGGGTCATAGTTGACGTCTCTATTGTTTTTGGCAAAGTCGTCATCTGACCAAGGAATATAGATATCCGGACTAAGCCCCCCCACCTCATAGTGGCCGTCGTTGTCCAGGTCTTGCTTTTCAATCATTTCACCATTGGGCGTAAGCCAAAGAGCGAAGGAAATATAAACAGCTCCGTACTCCCCGTTGCGAAGAGTAAACCAGCGGTTAACGCTTCCTTTTCCGCCGCTGCTTTCGTAGCTGTTAACAATAACAGCCCGCCCGTGATCGCGCAGCGCCGCGGCAAAAAGCTCGGCGCCCGAATAGCTGTTGTTATTCATAAGGATAACAACGGGCATATCTTCTGGAACATACGTGACCCTGTTTTGCCGGGTCTTTGTGACGGTTCCGTTGGCATCCTGCTGTATGAATATAACGTCGTTGCTTGGCAGGAAGAAATCTATCGCGTCAAGCGTTGCCGACACCCATCCGCCTGGATTATCCCTAACATCCACAACGACGCCTTTATACAGCGACCAGTCCGTGGTTGACATTACATATTCAAGGTCCTGTGCCATTTGTCCGGAAAACTGATGTATGCGTATGTAAAACACATCCGGATATCCATTGCCGCCGTCGTCAACGAACGGACACGGAATTCCGTAAGACCCTTCAGCCCCGCATCGGTAAGGGACGCCCTCGTGTGTGTCGCCCCTGCCACCGGGAAGCGCAACCGCGGGATAAGTAGAGAGATGAACCTGTTGAATAGTTTCCATCGTCACATCTATTGTCAAAGTTTCCCTCTCTGTAGAAAGCGGAATTTCTCTGGCAATGGTCAGCTTAAGCCGCGGGTCTGAAAGCGATTTGATAAGCAGGGAGAACTGTCTCACGGAACAACTCAAAGTGGAAAGGCCGTTTACCTCGAGAAGTGCATCGCCTGTTTTGATTCCCGCTTTTTCCGCGGGACTGCCTTCTGTTATGGAATCAAAGGTTATCTCACCCCTTGAATTGGTGCGTAGGGTCACCCCAAGGCCCCTGTAGGAACCTGAGTTATCCGCGGCCCCGCTAAGGTAAAGATCAGCGGACATGTAAGAAGCGAATGGGTCTCCGATAGCGTCAATTACACCTTTTATGGAGGCCTGGACAAGCTCTTCCAGCCGGGATGAATCTTTAAGATCCGAATAATTCGGGTCTTTGATTAGCTCCTGGTACACCCGGTTAAAGATGGAAAAATCCGTATGGCCGTTGCTTCGTGCCACCTCAGCGTCCACAATGTCCCGGGACCACTGCGGAATGCTGGCTGTGGGAACGCCCAGATAGTTCCAGATCGCCTCGTGAGTCCGATTCAGCAAAAGTCGGGGATTGGTTGCTGTATCCTGAAACACAGAATACTTGTCCAGCAGAAAAGCAACGTCGTTAAGAACCGCAAAATCAATCCTTGTGCGTTCAACCGCTTTGCAAAGCGGATCGGCATTCTGGCTCGGCTGGTTTGTGGCGCTTGGGCTGCCCGAAGGGGCGGCGGAACAAGCGGAAACTACCAGCGCCAGGATAACAAGAAAACCTGAGAGCTTTCTCATGTTCTTCCTCCTTTTGTTTAGGTACAATGATACGCATACAATATATAAAAAGTTAACTTTGGTCAAGATGCTTTGTCTTGACTTAACGGATATTTCGTTATATTTTAAAGCATCAGTTCATTGACAACTCAGTACAAAAAAGAAAGGAGGATCGAGTTGGTTTCCGCAATAGTAGAGATGTCTAAAAAGCGGAGAGGCACACTGTCCGAACTGCTGTTTTTGATGTGGAAGGACAAGTTTGCGCGCCCCGCTTTGATTTATATCGCCTTCTTTTTGGCGCTTGGCATTCTTTCGTTTTTCTGGCCTGGTGACTACGCCGCCCAAAATTTGGCGGAAGCCCGCCAGGGTCCTTCTGCCGAGCATTGGTTTGGGACGGATATGCTCGGCCGCGATATGTTTACGCGCGTGCTTTACGCGGCCCGTGTCACGGATGTCTTAATCGTAATGACAGCATTTCTTGGAGGTATGCCACTTGCGATTATTCTTGGCGTTGTTGCCGGATATTTTGGCGGCAAGGCAGAGGCGATCATAATGCGCGTTGGTGAGATTTTCATCGGCGTGCCCGCTCTTCTGTTTATTTTGCTTTTCACTGCGATTGCGCGCCCAAGGTACGACGATTTCATTTTTAATCTCGGGCCTGTGGGGGAATGGATCATTAAAACGGGAGTAGCCGATCTGGCTCTTATTTTCCTGGTTACATCCATGATTTTCTGGGTCGGACCGGCCCGCATGTATCGTTCGCAGGTTCTTTCCCTGCGCGACAGCGCGTTTGTGGAAAGCGCCAAAATGCTGGGTGCCAGCAATAAGCGGATTATCTTCAGGCATATTCTGCCCCAGCTTTACACATACATAGCGCACTCCGCGCTTCTTATGTTCGCCGGTGTTATCGGCACTGAAATTGCCCTGTCGTTTTTCGGCATCGGCATCAGACCCCCGCACCCGTCATTCGGAGCAATGTTCTCTGAAACGGCTTCAAGTAGGATACTTAACGCTATGCCGCACCTGGTAATAATTCCGGGACTCATAGTGGGGCTGTTCCTATTCGCCATTCTTTTCCTTGAGCTTCGGCTTACAAGGATACTGGCGAGCGAACATGAAAGAGAGGGCGAATAATGCGTAGCGAAGTTGCCTTTTACGCGCTTCGGCGTTTGGCTGTTTTTCCTGTTTACTTTCTCGTATTTTCATTGCTGATATTCTTTGTCGTTATGTACGCTCCGGGCGATCCTATAGATATTATCGCGGGTCCCACGGCCTCTGAAGAGACCAGACAGCTTATACGCGAACAGTACGGATTTGACAGGCCTCTTTATGAGCAGTACTTCAGTTATATGGGAGATTTTTTGCAAGGCGATTTTGGCGATAGTTTGCGTTTCCAGGACAGGCCGGTAGCGGAGCTTTTGTGGGAGCGAATACAGGTTTCGGCTCCTCTGGGGCTTGTTGCGTCGGTTATAGGGGTATTCCTGGGAATATTAGTCGGACTTTTTGCTACATTCAAGAGAGGAACCTGGATTGATACACTTCTGCTTTCGGGATTCCTGGTCTTTGCAGCAATTCCGTCACTGCTTTTGATTCAGTTTTTCATTCTTTTATTTTCGCTTAAACTGGGATGGCTTCCCGCCGGATGGCAGGGAGGATGGGAGGGGATATTCACCACTTCGGCGATAATTCCCATACTTACCCTTTCCCTTGTCGGCGTTATCGGCATGGCGCGCTTCGTGCGCACCATTACCCTTGGCATTATGGATGAACAATATGTCCGCACGGCAAAAGCCAAAGGACTGCATCCTTCCAAAATCGCCACCAGGTATGTCTTGCGCAATGCGTGGCTCCCGCTAATGACGGTTTTGGTTCCCATATTCTTCACATTCTTTGAGGGCTCATTCTTTGTTGAACAGATATACGGTATCCCGGGTCTTGCCCGCTTTACCATCGACTCTGTTTTCGGCAGGGATTACCCCGTTATTCTGGCGGTTGGCATTATCGGTTCAATGCTGAGTATTTTCATCATCCTTGTTGTGGATATACTATACTTTTTGGCCGATCCGAGAATCAGTTTGAAGAGATAGGTCAATGGCAGCGGCGAAGTTCGCCACTGCCATTGAATACTAAACGCCCGCCTTGGCGAGACAGGCAAAAACCGAAAGAAAGGAGGTAAAAAACCATGGGCAAGGACGCTCTCTTGAAAGTGCGCGGCCTTACAGTCGCTTTCGGCGAAAAAACAGTGCTTAAAGATGTTTCATTTAATCTTGAGCGCGGCGAGATTCTGGGGCTTGTGGGCGAATCGGGAAGCGGAAAAAGCATGACAGCTTCAGCTATATGCCGTCTGCTCCCTGAAAAAGCGCGGGTGCGTGCCGGGTTGGTTATTTTTGAAGATACCAATCTTCTTTATATATCCGAAAAGGATATGCGGAATAATTACCGGGGCAAGCGCATATCAATGGTCTTTCAGGATGCGGTGGGCACCTTCAACCCTGTTGTGCCGGTCGGCAAACAAATAGAAGAAATGCTTACTCTCCATTCATCCATTCCGCGCAAGCGTCTTAGAGAGGAAGCGGAAAAGCTTCTTGAGCAGGCGTACATTTCTGATTATTCGGAAAAGTATAAAAGCATCGCCGCTTTCTTGAGCGGAGGCCAGGCACAAAGGGCGAGCATTGCCATGATGGCTCTTGCTACAAAGCCCGATATTCTGATTGCCGATGAAGCAACAACGGCTCTGGACGCCACTGTTCAGGCGCAGGTTCTTGATTTCATGGTCGCCAAGGTTCGTGAAAACAATATATCTCTTATTCTTATTACTCATGATTTCGGTCTCGTTTCTCGGTACGCAGACAATGTTGTCGTTCTCAAAGACGGCGAAGTGGCAGAATACGGAAATGCCAAAGATGTTTTCTCCAGACCCAAATCCGAATTTGTGCGCAATGTCCTGCGGGATCTTCCGCGCATGGACAGGCCTCTCAGGGAAAAGAGAATTCCCGAGGCCGGTACTTCCAACGCGCTTGTTCTTGAGAATGTGCGCGTTGATTACCCTGTGTACAAAAGAAAGGGACTGTTCCAGAGGCGTTCCGGTTCTCTTAAAGCAGTGGACGGAGTTTCATTTTCGGTAGGTCGTCGAGAGATATTCGGCATTGTGGGCGAATCGGGAAGCGGGAAAACAACCCTTATGCGCGCAATTTTGGATGTTCTTCCTCCCAACGCAGAGCTCTCGGGCAATATAAACATTCCTTTGGCCGACGATTCCATCGCCAGAAGGTTTTTGGGAGGCGTGCCTCAGGCATCGCGCCAAAGCTTAACTCCGCGCATGCGGATAAGAGATTTGATCGCTGAGGGCTTGGATATCCAGAACCTCTACGAGAGTACCTCTGCTAAAGGCAGAGACAGAGAAAAAACGGAACGGGTCGCGGAACTTCTTCTGTCTGTCGGAAGTCCTCTCGAGCGGATGTGGGATTACCCGGCCCGCCTTAGCGGTGGCGAACAGCAGAGAATAGCCATAGCAAGAGCTCTCGCGACAAATCCACAGCTCCTGATTTTGGACGAGCCGACAGCGTCCTTAGACGCTTCGCGTAAAAATATCATAATGGAACTTCTGGTGCGTTTGCATGACGAAATGGGCCTCGCTCTTATTATTATTTCGCATGAACTTTCCACCATCGCCTCTGTCTGCGACAGGGTTGCGGTGATGAAAGAAGGTAAAGTGGTCGAGATGGGCCCGCCCGAGCTTGTGTTCGGAAATCCCGAACACCCGTACACCAAGAAACTTGTTTCTTCGGTTCCGATCCCACCAAAACCGGTTGTATAAAAAGTTCTTTAAAGCGGCTCACGCATTGAGCCGCTTTTTGTTAGTACAGCCACGCGGGTATTCCTTTTTCACAACCCCTCGGAGCCCGAGCGGGCATGGTGCCCAAAGGGTTCCAATGCTTCTTCCCGCAAACCGCGGTCCGATTTCTCCGGCGGAAATCGTCCGCTTCCTCTCAGCGCAAAATCCTTCGAAAACCGTATTTGCCTGTCAAGGTCCGTCCTTGACAGGCAAATCTCAGGAACCAAGCTTTTGCGCTTCCGAGAGATTCGCGGATAAGAACATTGGAACCCTTCGGGCGAGCGAGGGCGAGAGAGAGCGCAGAATCCTCGCTGGGGATTCTGACGGTGTGTTGTGAAAAAGGAATACCCGCGTGGCTGTGCTCTGCATATATTTAAACTTGTGTTTTATAAAATTTATGGTATAGTGCTGGGGATGATTCCCGTTAGTAATTACCCTAACGGGTTCACTAAACCAAGTGCAACAAATACAAGTAGTTAATTTGTTTAAATATACATAAATTAAAACTGCGCAAGCAGTAATTACTAACGGGATGGATAAGATAGATTACAACTTCGAAAAATTTATAACCCTTACGCACAGGCAGACGAATTTTAAGGGTGTTATCGCCGAAATCGTCGCTTATACCCGCGAAGACACAGAAAAAGATTACAGAATAATAATAGGCACTGATTCGGAGGGGTATGGAGACATACCGTACGCTTCGGCCATTGTGGTGCATCGCGTTGGCGCGGGAGGGCGCGCTTTTATCTGCAAAAATATCGTTTTTACCCATTCTTCTCTAAGGCAGAAAATTTATAACGAAGCGACCCTATCTCTGCTTTTAGCTCAGCAGATAGTACCCGTTCTAACAGAGCATTTGGGCGAGGATTTTGTCCACAATAATTTTATGATACATATAGATATCGGCCAAAACGGGGACACAAAGGATATGATTAAGGAAGTCGTGGGTATGGTAAAGGGTTCGGGATTCCAGGTTGCCATCAAGCCCGAATCATACGCCGCAAGTAATGTTGCCGATAGATTTGCCCTTCCGCCCAGGAATTTTGTTCCGGCAAAATAATTTAAAAACCGCCAAAGGGCGGTTTTTTGTTGTCGCTAGTGTTAAAATAATATTAATGGAATTGAAATTCCCAAAAGGGTTCTACTGGGGGTGTGCCACTTCGTCACATCAGATAGAGGGTAATAACCAAAATAACGACTGGTGGGAGGCGGAACAAGCCGGGAAAGTTCCGCACAAGTCCGCAAATGCGTGCGATTCTTATAATCTTTATGAAACGGACTTCGATTTGGCAAAGGATATGGCAAATAATGCCCATCGTTTTTCTCTGGAATGGAGCCGAGTAGAGCCTGAAGAGGGCGAGTTTTCCGAAAAAGAAATAGAGCATTACAAAAATGTTGTAAGGGCTCTGCGCGAGAGAGGCCTTGAGCCGTTTGTAACGCTTCACCATTTTACAAATCCCGTCTGGTTTTCAAAACAGGGCGGATGGGAAAATTCAAAGGCCCCTTTTTATTTTAAAAGATATGCCGAATATGTTGCTAAAAATCTGCCCGAAGTTAAATATTGGATAACAATAAATGAGCCCCTTGTTATGGCCGGCAAAGGATACGCGGAGGGAGCATGGCCTCCTTTTAAAAAAAATAAAGCGGGATTTTTAAAAACGGTACGCAATTTATACAGGGCTCACAATGCCGCCTACTCAGCCCTAAAGCGAAACAAAAAGGATCTACAAATAGGAATAGCAAAAAATAACAATTATGTTGAGGCATATCAAAACAGGATTCTTTCAAAAATTTTTGCAGGTTTTATAGATTATGTATGGAACAAATGGTTTTTGAATAAAATAAATAAGCATCAGGATTTTGTCGGTATAAATTATTACAACCACAACAGAATACATGTACGATTGTCGCATCCCAAAAATTGGATGAATCAAAATGAAAACAAAATTGTTTCCGATTTCGGATGGGAGCTTTATCCGGAAGGTATTTATCATGTGGTGCGCCAGGCCTCGTCATATAAAAAACCTATTTATATTTTTGAAAACGGCATTGCCGACGCGACCGATAGATTTCGGCCCGATTTTATCAAAGAACATTTAACATGGCTGCATAAAGCCATAGAGGAAGGGGCGGATGTGCGGGGTTATTTTCACTGGTCTCTTTTGGATAATTTTGAGTGGGCTGAAGGATATCGAATGAAATTTGGATTGGTAGAGATAAATTTTGAGACGTTAGAAAGAAAATCCAGAGGATCCTTTTATAAATATAAAGAAATTTGTGAATCTAATAAGTTAGAGAATGAATAATATGCTTTGGTTATATTTTACAATTGCTTCTTATTTTCTTTTCGCGCTGGCTTCAATTTCTGATCGGTATCTTTTGGCCGGACCTTTACAACACAGAAGAACAGCGGCATTTTATGGCGGTATCACGGGAGTTTGGGCTGTGGTTCTGGTTCCTTTCGGTTTTGAAATACCTTCAATCGGTATCATTTTTATTGCGCTGCTGACCGGATTTTTGGGAGTTGCTTGGCTGTGGGCGCTTTACAATGCTCTGAAATTTGGCCATGCCACAACAACGCTCCCCATGATAGGTTCTCTCGCGGCAATTTTTACGCTCTTGTTTGCCTTTGTTTTTTTTAGAGAAGGAATCATGTTAAGTCCTCAGATAATATTTGCTTTTGTTTTAATGCTAACGGGCTCCATGTTTTTTTATTTTGATAAAAACAGAACTACGGGACATGAATTTTTTCGTGTGTTGCCTGCTTCTGTTATTTTGGGCGCGGCGTTTGTGGGCACTAAATTGGTATTTGAAGATCAGGGTCTTATAAACGGTCTGATATGGATACAGGCGGGATCTGTATTGTTTTCTCTTTTGCTTTTATTTTCCCGACATACACGCGAAGTGGTATTTAAAGAGAATCCTATTAAACAAAAAAAAGTGTGGGGCGCTATTTTGCTTCAAAAGAGTGCCGGAGGAGGCGGTTCCATTATGCAGAAACTGGCGATATGGCAGGTGGCGTCCGGTCAACTCGCTTTTATTAACGCTTTGGCGGGTGTGCAATATTTTTTCGTTTTGTTATTTGTGGGTATTTTGGCTATTCGCCGTCCTAGTATTTTAAAAGAAGAACTGACAAAAAAAGCTCTTGTTATTCGGATTTTAGGTATTGCGGGAATCGCAGTCGGATTTTGGCTTTTACTTACATAGAAATAGAATATGAAACCTGTAAAAAGAAAAATTATAAAAATATTTTTTGGAATACTTCTTTTTACGTACACTGTTCTGGTTTTGCTGTATGGATTCTTTTTTTTAGGTTCTGTTGAACCTGCCAGCGAAATAACATGGGGGGTAACATTCGGCCATTCTCAGGCGGATGATCTGGGTCTGAACTGGCAGGAAACTTACACCGCGCTTTTGGACGATATGGGCGTAAGAAATTTCAGGATACCTATATATTGGGATGAATTGGAAAAAGAGCGGGGACAATTTGATTTTTCAAAATGGGACTGGCAATTGCGGGAACTTGAAAAGAGAGGAGGGAAGGCAATATTGGTTGTTGGTTTTAAGCAACCAAGATGGCCCGAATGCCGGTTTCCGGATTGGTATAATCACGATGCTTCCCAGCTCGAAAAAGACGCTTGGCTTTTTCAAATGATAAGGAATGTTGTGGCATACTACAGAGATAATCCGGTTGTTTGGGCTTGGCAGGTCGAAAATGAGCCGCTGCTTAAATTCGGGGTTTGCCCCAAGGAAGACCCTTCATTGTTAGATGCAGAAATAAAACTCGTTCGTACACTGGATCCTTCGCGTCCGATTATAATCACAGATACTGGTGAATGGTCGGTTTGGTATGAGGCGGGAAAAAGGGCTGATATTCTGGGCAGCACTTTATATAGAGTAATCCATGATCCCTTGGTCGGCTTTGTGCGTTATGATTTTCTTAATCCCACTTTTTACGCAAGAAAGGCGGAAATTTTGCACTTTTGGCGACCGAATGTAAGGGTTTTGATATCTGAACTCCAGGCGGAGCCCTGGGTAGCGGATCCCCCAATATCAAAAAATTCTTTGGAAGAACAATATAAAACATTAAATCCGGAGCAATTCCGCGCGAATATGGAATTTGCCAGGCGCACCGGTTTTGACGAGTTTTACCTCTGGGGAGCAGAATGGTTTGTTTGGCTGCGCGAACAGGGAGAAACCGAAATATGGAACGAGGCCCAAAAATTATTTGCTGAATAAATGTTAGAATAAAAATATGCATCCCGTTAGTGGCCGCGGTCACGGCATAGTATTATTAACGGGCATTCAGACAAATTGTTATAAAAATAAAATCGCAGGAAACGGCTTGCAAATAGGCCGCGACCTGCCACTAACGGGATGAAATACATACTCGGCGTTGATGCCGGTTCAACAAAAACAGCTGCCGCCGTGGCCGACGAGTCCGGGAAAATACTGGGCCGAGGTGTTGGCGGAGCGGGCAATATACACAACGCAGATTGCGCTAAAAATTTAAACGAGGCCACAGAAGCGGCTTTAAAAAATGCCGGTGTGGAGAGGGTCGATTTTGCGTCTGCTTGTTTTGGAATAGCGGGTACCGATACTGAAAAAAGTTTAGAAAAAGCAAAACAACTGGCATCGCAAATTATCTCGGCAAAAAATCTCCTTGTTGTAAACGATATAATGCTTGTAAGGCCCGCGTGTTCGGATAAAAAGTATGGTATATCGGTTATAGCGGGAACGGGAAGCAATTTTTACGGTATAGATAGCCATGGCAACGAAGAGAGGGTGGGCGGACTGGATTATTTGTTAAGCGACGAGGGTGGCGCGTACCGTATAGGCCAAAAAGGAATGAGCGCCGCGGCAAAAAGTTACGACGGCAGGGGAGAAAAAACATCCATAGAGGGCCTTATCATCGGAAAATTCAAGGTAAACACAATACGCGATTTTGCCGACATGGTTTACAGCGAAAATTTTGGAAAGGACGAAGTTGCCGAAGTTGCCCTGCTGGTGGATATAGCTTACAGGCAGGGAGACGCTGTTGCCGAAAAAATATTGTCGGAAGCCGCGGGCGAAATAGCTCTTGCCATAAATACGCTTATAAAAAAACTGGATTTACAAAACGATGACTGGGACATAGTGGCCGCGGGCGGAGAATTCAGGTCGCCGTTTCCGTTTGAAGAAAAAATAAAAGAACAGCTCACAGACGGAAAAGACAGGTTTAAAGTATGCGTGGCCGATCCGGTGGAAGGCGCCGTAAAACTGGCCCTAAAAGAATTATAAAAATACGACTCATAAGCATGAGTCGTATTTTTTTTATAACTCATACCCGTGAGTTATATTTTATTTGAGAGCTTTCCGTGTTTTACGAAGGTATATTTTGTGCCTTTTAACGAACCGCTCTTTTTTAGCATGCCCATTTCCACAAGGGCGGATAAATCTCTGGTCGCTGTCGCATGGCTAACTCCCGTTATTTGTTCCCAGAGGTCGTTTGTTATTTCTTTTATGCCCTCATGCCTTATGTGGTGCAGGGCGAATTCAATCCTATCGGGGTGGGGGTTTTCCAGCGTCTTTGTTTTTTGCGCCCTGCGCCTTATATACAATTCAAGCAAAACCGATGATATAAAAAGCGCGGCCGCCGCCCACAAAAGAAGCCAAAAACTGTCTGATAAGTTAAACATATACTCCAATAATAACATCTATTTATGATACAATGTAGCCAATGGCAAAACTTACATTTCACGGAGGGGCTCTGTCTGTAACAGGAGCCAACTATCTTATAGAAACCCAAAAAACGAAAGTACTTGTAGATTGTGGAATGATGCAGGGCTCAAGGCACGCGGAAGAAGAAAACTATAAATCTTTTCCTTATGACCCATCCAAAGTGGACGCTGTTTTTATTACGCATGCCCATATTGACCACACCGGACGGCTCCCCAAGCTTATAAAAGACGGATTTGCAGGCCCTGTGTACGCGACAGAGCCGACTGTAGAGCTTGCGAATGTAATGCTTCAAGATAGCCAAGGACTTATAGAGCATGAGGCGGAAGGCAAGCACCCCCCGCTTTACGGGAAAAAGGATGTGGAAAAAACAAAAACGCAGTTTAAGCCCGTTAAATACAGGCAGGAAATACGCGTTAATGAGGATATAAGGGTAAGGTTTCGCGACGCGGGACACATTTTGGGTTCGGCCATTATAGAATTGTGGGTCCGAGAAAACGGCAAACCCTTCGGCGATGCTCAGGGTAAAGAAACCAAGTTTGTCTTTTCGGGCGATTTGGGCAACCCTCCCACGCCTCTTTTAAATCCGACAGAATTTATTGATGAAGCCGATTATGTACTGGTGGAAACCACATACGGGGATCGCCTGCACGAAGACAAGGCGGAAAGAAAGGGCATCCTGGAAAACGTGATTGAAGACACCGTAACGGCCGGCGGCACTCTTATGGTTCCATCTTTTGCTTTGGAAAGAACGCAGGAAATGCTTTTTGAGCTTAATAATCTGGTGGAAAATAACAGAATTCCCAAAGTACCTGTTTTTATAGACAGTCCTTTGGCAATAAGAGCGACCGCTGTTTACAAAAAACATTCAAAATACTTCAACAGAAAAGCTATGGGCTTAGTAAAAAAAGGAGACAGGTTATTTGAATTTCCAAACCTTTCTTTTACAATGAGTGTCGCCGAGTCCAAGGCGATAAACGAGGTCCCTCCTCCAAAAGTGATAATAGCCGGAAGCGGCATGTCCACCGGAGGGAGGATTTTACATCACGAATTGCGCTATTTGCAGGATCCGGCGAGCACAATTTTATTTATAGGTTATCAGGCGAGAGGGACGCTTGGCAGAAGAATACGCGACGGGGCCAAATCTGTTAAAATATACGGAACGGAAGTTCCCGTTAAGTGCCATATACGGAGCATCGGGGGATATTCGGCGCACGCCGACCAGGAAGGGCTTTACGAATGGATTGACGTGATGCGCCAGGGGGGCAAGTTAAAAAAAGTGTTCTGCGTGCAGGGTGAAGAAGAAGCCGCAAATGCTTTTTCGGTACGGGTTCGCGACAACATGGCTGTTGACGCGGTGGTTCCAAAACAAGGAGATGTGTTTGAGTTTTAAGGCCGTAAAAGCTACAATAATATTATGATCCCGTACGAAACCGCGGTCACGGTTTGCGGGACAGGATAAAATAAAATATTGTTATAAATCATAAATTTCAGGTTTGGTCATTATTTTATTAATAGCGACCGCGACCTGTTTCGTACGGGATGAAATACTATAAATTATGCGTATCGGGAGCTGCCGAGACCAGCCATTGCTCCGAGGACGCTCTAAAAAAAGCGGAAGAATTGGGAAGAGAAATTGTAAAGCACAACAGCATTTTGGTTACGGGTGCTACTACCGGCACGCCTTTTTGGGCGGCAAAAGGAGCAAAAAGCGAAGGCGGGATATCTATAGGGTTGTCTCCCGCGTATTCGGAAAAGGAACATATAGACAGGTTTGACCTGCCCACCGAATATCTGGATATTATAATTTACACAGGGTTTGAATTTTCCGGGCGCAACTTGCTCTTAACCCGCTCGGCCGACGCGGTATTCATAGTATGCGGCCGATTGGGAACGCTCAACGAATTTACAGTCGCTTTTGAAGACAATAAGCCGATAGGCATACTTGAGGGTACGGGAGGAACGGCGGATCTTATACGCGAGCTTATGCCAAAACTGCACAGAGGTTCAGGAAAAATAGTTTACGACACCGACCCCAAACGCCTAGTGGAAAAAGTTCTGGAGCTTGTTAAAAAGGAAAAGGTAATAGAACTGCCCACGCGCAAAAAAGAAGCGGAAAACAACAAACAAGCGGCGGAGATGTGACGATAATATCCCATGTTTATATTTGAATTAATACCACAACCTTATTGGCAGATATTATTAGCCCTTTTGCTGGGTTCTATTTTGGGCGCCCAAAGAGAATATACGGGAAAAGCGGCCGGCTTGAGGACATATTCTCTTGTTGCCGTGGGTGCCGCTCTTTTCACAACTATTTCTATAAACGGATTTAACCAATTTTTAGTAGATGCTTCCAGATATGACCCTTCCCGCATTGCTTCCAATGTTGTTGTGGGAATAGGTTTTTTGGGAGCCGGAGTAATTATTCTTAGAGGTGTTAGGGTTGAGGGCCTTACTACGGCCGCGGGGCTATGGGTTTCCGCCGGAATCGGAATGGCCGTTGGAGTCGAAATGTATGGTCTGGCCATATTTACGACAATTCTGGTTTTTGGAGTTTTGGAATTTTTGGGTAAATTTGATATTGAAGAATGGCTGTTACACAAAAGAAGGAGATTCTAACATGGATAAGCGATTTGTAGGTGCTGTTGCCGCCCTGGTCGGCACCATAGTGGGAGCGGGCATATTTGGAGTGCCCTTTGTTTTTGCCCAAGCTGGTTTTTGGGCCGGAACTGCTCTTTTTGTTTCACTCACGGCCATAATGCTTGCTTTGCACCTTATGTATGCCGAAATAGTGGAAAGAACTTCCGCATCGCACAGAGAAATGGGATATGCGCGCTTGTATCTGGGTAAATATGCGGGAAATTTTGTGGCGTTGACGGTTGTAGTAGGTGCTTACGGTGCACTGATAGCGTATATTCTTATCGCTAATCAATTTTTAAACATACTCTTTGGTCCGTTGTTTTCAAACGAACTTGCCTGGGGGGTTGTTTTCTGGATACTTTTGAGCACCGGAATACTCAAAGGATTAAAAACAATATCCCGTTTGGAAATTGCAATGCTGTTTTTGCTGGTAGCTGTTTTGGGAATAATTATTTTGCGCGGCTTGCCGCTGGTGGACAGTTCTAATTTTGAAGGGGTGAACTGGGCAAGCGTGCTGGTGCCTTACGGCGTTATACTTTTTTCTTTGGGAGGATTTCAGGCGATACCCGAAATGAACGCAATATTCGGCAAAGAAAAAAGGGGATTTAAAAAAGCGGTTATCTGGGGAGTTTTGACCGCCGCCTTTTTAACTTTCGCTTTTGCGTTTGTTGTTGTTGGCATAAGCGGAAATAATTCCACAGAGGAGGCGATAGGAGGCCTGATACCCTTTATGGGCAAAGAGATAGTGTTTACCGGTGCTTTGTTCGGAATTTTAGCTATTGCCACATCGTACTTGGTAATCGGCGTTAATCTGAAAGAATCTTTTATGTACGACAGAAATTTGTCTCGTTTTTGGAGCAATTTTTTAGTAGTGACTTTGCCTATGGTCCTTATACTGGCCGGCATACAAAGTTTTATTCAGGTTATTTCTGTTACGGGTGCCGTTTTGGGGGCGGTATTGGGAGTTATGATAGCTGTTTTATTCGGCAAAGTGAAAAAAGCGGGCGACAGAAAGCCGTCATTTTCTTTAAATATTCCAAAGCCGGCAATATGGGCAATATCTCTCGCTTTGATAGCAGGGGGAATTTATGAGATTATAAATATAGTGTTTAGATAATACAGACCTTAGGAATCTTTCTTTTAAAAACCTAAAACGAATTGCGGCCCGCAAGTTATGTACCCCGCCCAACCACCCCAAGGTTTTGAAAAGAAAATTCCCAAGTTCTAAAATTTAAAATGACAGACAAAATACCATCACAACCGTTTCACGGAGAATTTCCTCGCCCCAAAAAGGAAGAGCAGGAATTCGGCCCGGGCAAACAGGATATTTTAATATGTCCGGAGTGCAACGCCGTGTATTTTGAAAAAAGCTGGCACCACGGTTTGGAAGAATATCGGCGCGCAAATCCGGATAAGCGAATAAAATTTGTTCTTTGTCCGGCGGATGATATGAAAAAGAAAGGATTATTTGAGGGGCAAGTAATAATCGAAAACATACCAGTGGGACTTGGCAAAGAGGTGCTGAATCAAGTCAACAACATAGCCGAGCGCGCCCACCAAAGAGATGTTTTGGACAGGATATTGGATTTTCATTATTTGGGCGACAAAATTGAAATAAAAACATCGGAGAACCAGCTTGCAATGGCCATTGGTAAAGAAATAGAAAAAGCACACAAGGGTGCTGAGGTGGATATACAATTTTCGAAAGGGGAGGATACGGCACGGGTGCGTGTTTGGTGGCCCAAGTAGTAAAGGGATACGCGCGGTATTGTTTTTAACGATTCTCGGAGGCATTTTCGGCTTGGTCCGAGTGTAGCGAGGCGAAAATGCCGAGAGGGAGCGGTCTGTTTTCGCAGGAAAAACAGAACCGCGGTCGTTAAAAACAATACTGCGCGTATCTCCCCAAAAAGCAAGCTAAAACCTTGTTTTTTATTTTTATTTATGATATAATATAGACATTGCAGACAAAGAATCTGCATTGCACTTTGCAATTTCTGAGGAAGGAGTTTGCCATGGCACGCATAGTGTCGGAACATAAGGACCTGGCCCCGGACGAAATCTACATCGAAAAGGGCTGGGAACTTGTTCAGGAAGGTCCGGATCACCGCTTTGGTGACTACACCCCCATCGGCTTCCTTCTTCCCGACGAGCAATACGTCTGGCTGGAGGAGCTACGCAAGAGAGCCATATGGTTCGGCGCCAACGTCGGCATGATGACGGCCGAATGGTTTGTGGATCACCAGGACCTGATCCCGGAACACCGGCAGAGGTTCAACCTGGTCTTTCCCGCCACTCTGTGGCGCGACCGGACCGGTTCGCTTCGAGTTCCGTATCTGGCCTGGACGAACGGCCGGTGGACGCTGATGTTCTACTGGTCAGACCAGAAGTTCAACTCGCTCGACAAGATCATGCACTACCGTGCGTGATCTTGTCACCAAAGCCGGGTTCCGCTTTAAGCGGGGCTCGGCTTTTTCTTTTGTATGTGCATTCGCACATGTTAAAATCAGTATAAGATGTTGAAATTAGAAAAACTTGTATTTTTATTGCTTGTTTTTTCAATCCCTTTTCAAACGAGGGTTTTTTTGTGGGGCGCGGGAGCGGTTGAGGGGTTTAACGAGTGGCAGAGCGTTTTTTTGTATGGAACGGATATACTGATTGCGCTGCTTTTTTGTTTTTGGATATCCAGACGACTAAAGCCCTTGTTTACAAGAAAAAAAACTGGAATTTTTAATCTTGGTCATTGGAATTTGTTTCGGATTGAGCACTTGCGTTTATGCCTGCGTCGCTCGGAAAAGAAAATGAATTTTCTTTTCGCTCACTATCCTCGGCACCCAGATTTTGGATTTAGGATTTTTAAAAGGCCCATATTTTGGTTAGTTCTTTTTGTAATTCTTGTTGGTATTTCCATACTATTTGCAGGGTACAAAGGCGTTGCGGTTTATCGATTTATAAAACTTATAGAATTTATTTTTTTGTTCTTTTATACCGCAGATATCCTAAAACGCGTGTCGTTTTTAAAAATTGCGCTTGCGTTTTCTTTATCCGGAATTTTTCAGGGGATTTTAGCTATTGGCCAGTTTGCATTCCAAAAATCTCTGGGTTTTTATCTTTTAGGCGAGCCACACCTTGTAGCCGGCCGGCAGGAAGTTGCCGAATTTGTCGCTTTTGGCGCCCGCTTTATGCGTGCATATGGAACATTTAGCAGTCCCAATGTTCTTGCGGCATTTTTGGGGATTTCGTTTCTTTTCTTGCTCACATGGTTTTTTTGGAAAAAAGGACCAGTGCGCAAACAACTGTTTTTTACATGGACGGGAACGGTGATAATCGGAATAGGACTGATACTTACTTTTTCCAGAGCCGTTATTTTTGCATTTTTACTGGTTGTAATTTTTTATATTTTTGCGATCTTGTTTTCAAGACAATTTGGGCATTTAAAGAAAAAAATGTTTTTTGCCCTGGCGCCAATGTTTTCGGCGGCGTTTTTGTTCACCTTAATTTTCTGGCCCGAAGTTTACAGCAGAGTTTTGACCGCTTTTGCCCGTGGCGACCTGGCCATCAGGGAAAGATTATTTTTTAATAACCTTTCCCTGCAGGTTATATCTCAGAACTTTTTCGGCGTTGGCGCGGGAAATTACACGCTTTATTTGCGCGATGTTTTTTCAGGTCTGCACGACCGCCTGTATCAGCCGGTACACAATATATTTTTGCTTTTGGCGGCCGAATCGGGAGTACTCGCGCTCATCGTTTTTATTTTATTTATAACGGTAATGTTTGGATATTTTTTAAAAAAATATTCGGCACAAAAAGACATATTGGGATTATTTTACATTTCGGCAACAGTGTTTATTATCACTGGAGGGCTTTTTGACCATTTTTACCTGACCATACAGCAGGGCGGGCTTATGTTCTGGATATTGCTGGGGGCGGGGTATAGTTATATAAGGAAATAGTATGGGAAAATTTACCATAGGAACAGTTCTATTTATAACGGGGGCCGTGCTTACGGTTGTTCTTGCGGTAAAAATAGATTTTAACCAAGTGCTGTCTTCTGTTTTCAGCATCAGTCCGCCGGGGTTTTTGGGTTTGTTTTTTCTTACTTTTGCCGGAGTGCTCGCAACCAACTTGCGCGGGCAGATAATTTTGCGCGCGCAAGGAATAAATTTTTCTTTCTGGCGGCTTTTCGGAATATGGCTGGCGGGAAACGCTTTTAGTTATATGACCCCAATGGCCTATTTGGGGGGCGAAGGGGTTAAGGCGTATTTGCTTGGCCGCAAATTTGGCGTTCCCAAAGACAAAATAGCTTCATTTATAGTTATAGATAAAATAATCGACCTTACTTCTTTTTTGTTCATGGTAGTCATAGGTGCCGCTGTTTTTGTCTATCATATAGGCCCGTCGGATTTGACCCGTTCCGTTATATGGAGCGTTTCTGTGATAGGCGTTGTCTTTTTAATTTTCGCTCTTTTTTACGCGCTTGTTTTTCAGAATAAGAAATTTATGACACATACTTTGCAGGCCTTGTTTTTACACAAAACCAAGCTTGGATATTTTATACAAAAAACAGAGGATGATGTTATAGAATTTTTTACTTTTCGTTCCAAGTTTATGTGGCAAAGCTTTGCTTCAAGCATGCTGACACAAGCCGTGTTTTTGCTAAGACACATATTGCTTATATATTTGCTTGGCAGAGGAATACAGTTAACCGCTTCTCTCATGTCGCTTGGGGCTCTGTACGTGGGATTTATAACGCCCGTTCCCGGAGCCCTCGGCATACAGGAAGGAGTGCAAAGTGTTATGTTTTCGGCTCTTGGATGGGGCGGCCAGCAGGGGCTTGCCTTAAGTTTGATTATAAGAACCTTCGATATAATTGTTGTTTCTTTGGGGGTAATTATTCTTTTGCGCCAAGGCATTGGCTTGATGGCATCGGGAGCGTTGTATATGATGAATGTAAACCAAATTAACGGGAAAAAAGATAATAATAAAAAAATATAAATTATGCATGATTTGCTAATTATAGGAGGCGGGCCCGCTGGTGTGGCGGCCGGAGTATACGCGGCCAGAAAAAAAATAAAAAGCGCTTTGGTTACATACGATTTTGGCGGACAATCGGTGGTATCTCCCGATGTGCAGAACTTTATAGGCATAACATCGCTACCGGGAACAGAATTAACAAAACGTTTCAAAGAACATTTGCAGGCGTATGCGAGTGATGTTTTAAATATTGTTGAAGGAGAAAAAATAACTTCTTTAAAACAAATAGAAGGAGGTTTTGAAGCCGAAAGCAATAAAGGGAATAAGTATCAGGCAAGAGCTGTTATGGTTGGTTCCGGAAGCAGCAGGAGAAAATTGAAAGTTGAAGGGGCGGAACGTTTGGACAACAAAGGCATATCTTATTGCGCGTCCTGCGACGCACCTCTTTTCAAAGATATGAAAGTGGCTGTGATAGGCGGGGGGAACGCCGGCTTTGAGGCGGCTCAGCAGCTTTTGGATTATGCGACGGAAGTCACACTGCTGGAGGCGGGCGATAAATTTAAAGCAGATCCTATAACGGTAGAAAATGTTTCAAAGAGCGACAAATTTAAGGCCGTTAAAAATGTTGAGGTTACAGAAATAAAAGGAGACAAGTTTGTAAGCGGGCTTATTTACAGGGACAAGGAAGGAAAAGGACATGAATTGGAATTACAGGGAGTGTTTGTTGAAATAGGTTCCATACCAAACAGCGGTTTTGCCAAAGATTTGGTGGATGTAAATAATTATGGAGAAATTGTTATAGACCACAAATATGCCCGAACTTCTAAGGAGGGAATATGGGCGGCGGGAGATGTGTCAGATGTGCCTTATAAACAGAATAATATTTCCATGGGCGACGGTGTAAAAGCTCTTGAAGACATATATTTGTGGCTTAATAAAAATAAGTAACCTTTGCTGCGAATTAAAACTATCTCCGCTAAATATTGTGGATAGGCTGTCTTACTGTATATCTAAAATCAAGGTTAAAATGAAAACATGGAGCAGTTTTTGAAAACCCACAGGAAAAAGCTGACACTTGCGGGACCGCTTTTTGTGGCGACTCTTTTTTCTTTTGCTGTAATAACACTGGGGAACAACGGTCCCGCAATAACAGATACCGGGCCGTTTGTTTTAGTGGCCCAAAACAGCATACATTTGGCAACAGATACCCAAATATCAAGCGGAGATATCGCTTCAAACAAAGACATACGCATATCGGAAGATGCAATTGTGAACGGAAATCTGTTTTCCGACAGAATACAACTTGCAAACGGCGTCTTAATAAACGGGAGCGCAACTTTCAACAAACTTATAAAATCCGAAACAGCAGAGGTATTTGGAGAAGAAACAAAAAACATTAGTAGAAACGTAGTGGAATTGCCCCAAATACCGGATTTTCAAACAGGAAGTATAAACTACATAATACAGGAGGATACAACCCTGAACCCCGGAAACTACAATGAAATTGAAGTAAAAGAAAACGCAATTCTTACGCTAAATCCGGGAATATACAATATAAATAGGTTAACTCTAAGAAACAACTCAAAACTCATATACTCCGGAGAAACTACGATAAACATAAAAAACCAGCTCCAAATCCAAAACAACACCTTAATCGCCTCAAGCAATCCCAACTCAAACTCAACAACAGAATTTCAAATAAACTACATTGGAAAATCCCCCACAAATATCGGAGAAAACTCTTTTATTACCGCAAAAATACTCGCTCCCGACTCAAGAGTACAAATCGGAAACAAAACCGTATTCCGCGGCCAGATACTCGCCGGCGATATTAATGTTGGAGAGGGGAGTGTGCTGAGTAGGGAGTTTAGTTTTGTTAAAGAAAGTGATTTAACCAAGGTAGTTCAGGGAGATGATGGAGCGCGTTTTTTAGTAAATGAGATAACTTTTGCGCTTTCTGAGACCTCTACACCTCAGGATGCTATTGAATTGGTCGAAGTTATAGACGGTACCATAATAGGCCATATTGTAACCATAAATAGGTATAAGGTAGAGATAACCACAGAAACGATAGAAGAATTAGAAGAAGCTATAGAAAAACTTGAAGACCTGAATGATTCAAGAATAGAAAGTATTACAAAAGATTATATGATGGGATTATTTTAAAATTAATGAATCATAAAAATATGCGTAACAAAATTTTAAAAATAGCTTTATTATTTATTGTAGCAATTTTCATAACATCAGCTTGGGCTCATTATGTGCCTTTTGACGGTTTAGTTTTAGGAGAAGGTAAATATATTGATTGTGGAGATCCATCTGGTTTTCCTATAGCTTATACAGGCACCTGGAAACACTTAGATCAAGATGAAAGAATTAAAAATAATCTTTCTCCAGTTCCACTATGTATCCCTTATCGAGGACCTAATTATATTTCTATAGCACTATATTTGCTAAACGGTATTTTTTGGACAGGTTTAATGTATATATTTTGGTATTTGACAGAAAAAATATTTATTAAAGTTAGACCAAGGCATAATGTTTAATAAAAAATACACATTATTAATAATTGTCTTTGCATTCGCTATTTTAACTGCGAGCGTAGTTTACGCGCAGGATATAAGATTTGATTTGGAAAATCTTAGAGAACAAGACCCTCTCCTTGTACGAGCTTATGATATAGTTAAAGTTCAAGATGCTTGGGAGGAGATTTTGGATAGCGGAGAGTCATTGAGCAATACAACTGTAAACATCGGCATTTTAGATACAGGGTTTGAAAGTTCGCACTTAGAGTTTGATAGAGTGGTTATAGATACCGATAGCTTTGTTGACCATAAAACCGGCGGGCACGGGACTCAAGTGCTTGGAATTATTGGTGCAAATAATAATGCACCCAACATTAAAGATAATAGAGAGATGAACGGTATTATACCTGGTGCTACCGATAATTATAAAATAACTTCTCGCTATGCTATAGATAACAGTGATTTTGATTATATGTTTGAATTGGAGAGAGGCCTTGAACAGGGTATGGAAATAGTCAATATTAGCGGAGGACTGACCAAATGCTCATTTAAAATTCTTTTTATCAAAGAACCTATAAATTGTATTTCTGATGAGGATTTTAATGAGGGTAAAAGTTATTTTCAAGGAGTTTTTGCTAATTTTCCACAAGTTTTATTTGTAATGAGTGCGGGAAACGAGGGAGTTGACGCGTCAAATCATATACCTGGAGGCGCCGTTTATACAGACAGCAGAATAATTGAGGCAAATAATTTAATAACCGTTGGCGCTACTGATTTAAAGGATGAAAGGGCTAAGTGGTTTTTAGGCCTTTTGGGTTCTTCAAATTTTGGCGCTACTGTAAATATATCTGCTCCTGGGAAGCACGTATATGCCCCTAAGCCAGGTAATGATTATGATAAACCCAGTGAATTGCTTGGGATAACTTTTGGTGGCTTCTCCGGCACATCCGCCTCCGCTCCTTTCGTCACCGGAGTGGCGGGTCTGCTAAAGGCAATAAACCCCGACCTGTCTCCAGCAGAAATTAAACAAATCCTAATAGAAACTGGGGACCCAATAAGCACAGACCAACCCATAGGTCCGCGCCTAAATGCCCATTCCGCCGTGTGCCATCAAGAAGCTCTAAATTGTTCTCCAACTATTTTTGAAGATTCATTTGAAGATTATCTTGTGGGGGATCTTCACGGCCAAGGAGGATGGGAATCCTCTTCCGGCCCGGGTCCTCTTAAATGGCAAGTGGTGGACACAGGGTGCATAGACGGCAATAAATGTGTTTTTGTCCCAAGGAGTTTGGCCAGCGCGAAAAGATTAGAATCTCCTGTGGAATCGGGTCATATTGAGTACTGGGCTAAAATGTTGGGTGATTTACGTCTTACATTTCGTCTATCTCAAGATATTGGTAAATTTGGCGTAAGTCCTTATTGCGAAGCTATTTTAGACGGTGGAAACAACAGAATCATAGGAAACACAAGAGGGGCAAATCCGGTTGGCGATGTAGAAATGCCCGGAGGCGAAACATTAATCCGCGACCATTGGTATAGAATATCCATTGAATGGGATAAGGATTTACAGGCATGCAGATTCCGCTTAGATGATAATCCTTGGTCGGCGTACAACAGCACGAATCTTGTGGATCCCTTTGAAGCATTAGATACAGTACTTCTAATGGCGAATATTTCCGGAGAAGATAATATGGGCTACATTGATTTTATATCCAAAGATTCAAGTTCGCCGTCTCCCGCATCTCCCCCGTTTCCGCAAGAAATTATCAGTCAAACACAGTACATGCAAAACTTAACGGTGAGCAATTTCACGGGCTCCAGAACACAAACATTTATTTTACCTGACGATATTCATTTTATTGACAGAGTAATACTCAAATTATCAAGAACAGCATTAAGTACCGGCAATTTCTCTGTCGCCATAATGGATGAAAATAACAACATACTGCAATCGCGCTTTTTTCGTTCTTCTTTAATTGCCGTGGATGTTTTTGAAGATGTTACCCTTGCTTTTCCCGAATTAACCGAGCTTACTCCGAATATGCAATACAAACTTTCCATAAGACCCGAGGGATTTGCTTCTATTAGGGTTGCTTATAGCGACCAAGATCCTTATAATGAAGGAATATTCGCCAATAATCCTGATTGGGATTTATACTTTAGGATGTTTGGATTTTGAGGCCGCATTTTGTTTTTCAAGATGAATTGTTTTAGGATAAGATCTTTCTGGGCAATTATTGTGAACCGAAAAAACTTGTTCTTGCAGTTTTGGCCCCTGCCTTTATAGGCGGGCTTTTTTGATTTATACTGAATTCGTATGACTCTTGAAACAAACAAAGAAATAGCCCATATATTTGAAGAAATGGCCTTGCTGTATGAGATTAAAAACGACAGGTTTCGCCAGCGCGCACTACACAGAGGAGCACAAACCATAAGCGATTTGGCGCAAGATTTAAAACTTATCTACAAAGAAAACGGACTTAAAGGCCTGGATGCTTTGGCGGGCATTGGAAAAGGCATGTCCGAAAAAATAGAGGAATATATAAAAACAGGGCATGTGAAAGAATATGAAAAGCTGAAAAAAGAAATGCCCGCTAATCTTGAAGAACTTACTTCCGTTGAAGGTCTAGGCCCTAAAACGGCCAAAAAACTTTATGAAGAACTTAACATAAAAACTCTGAAAGATTTGGAAGATGCGGTAAAAAAAGGAAAACTTAGCAAGGTGGAGGGATTGGGCAAAAAGACGGAAGAGAATATAGCGCAAGGAATAGAGTTTGTAAAAAGTTCCGGGGGCAGAATACCCTTGGGAGGAATTTTGCCATATTCTCGCGAGTTGATTGAAGAAATAAAAGAGATTAAGGGAGTAATAGAAGTTTCAGAAGCGGGTTCTTTAAGACGCAGACAGGAAACCATAGGAGATGTGGATATACTTGTTGCCGTCCGTTCGGCGGGCTCAGGACAAGCATCAGATAGCAAAAAGGTTTTGGATTATGCGGCTAATCTGCCAAGCGTTGTTAAGGTGTGGGGGAGAGGGAAAACCAAAATATCCGTGCATTTAAAACGGGGGTTTGATATTGATATACGCGTTGTTTCAAAAGAGAGTTATGGGGCCGCATTGCAATATTTTACGGGAAGCAAAGACCACAATGTAAAACTCAGAAAAATAGCCATATCAAAAAAATACAAACTGAACGAATACGGGCTTTTTAAAGGTAGAGAAAATGTGGCTCCGGGTACTGATGAATGCTTGATTTACAAAAAACTCGGCATGGAATGTATGCCTCCCGAATTGCGCACTGATTCTGGCGAAATAGAATTGGCGCAAAAGAAAAAATTGCCCAATCTAATTAAATACGGCGAAATTAAGGGCGATTTGCAGGTGCAGACAAATTGGACAGACGGAAAAGACAGCATAGAAGAAATGGCAAAAGTCGCAAAAGATGAAGGCCTTGAATATATAGCCATAACGGACCACACCAAAAATCTTGCGATGACAAATGGACTTAACGGAGAAAAGATATTGAAACAAAAAGCTGAAATAAAAAAATTAAACAAAAAACTAAAGGGCATAACTATTCTTGCCGGCACAGAATGCGATATCTTAAAAGATGGCTCTTTGGATATAGAGGATAAGGTCTTAAAACAACTGGATGTTGTCGGCGTATCTGTGCATTCCCATTTTAATTTATCCAGAAAAGAGCAGACCGAGCGCATAATCAAGGCGATGAATAATCCGAATGTGGATATGTTGTTTCATCCTACAGGCAGGCGTATAAATATAAGGCCCCCTTACGATGTGGATATGGAAGCAATAATAAGGGAGGCAAAAAGAACCGGCACCATTCTTGAGATAAATGGAAGTCCGGAACGTCTTGATTTGCGTGACGAGTACATACTCATGGCCGTAAAAATCGGGGCAAAAATGTGCATCAACACGGACGCGCATGCGAAGGAGCATTTTAAGTTTTTGGAATACGGAATAGCGCAGGCGCGCCGTGGCTGGGCAAAGAAAAGTGATATTATAAACACGCTTCCTCTCAATAAGTTCCTACGGATGTTAAAATATAAGTAATACTATTAAGTAATACTATATAGTCTGCGGCGCTCGGAAAAGAAAAATCTTAAATCTTTGAAAGCAAGCTTTCTATGATTTAATCTTTTTCTTTTCGCTCGTATCCTCGACTATAAAAACATGATAGCTTTGTTAAAAGGCACAATTAGAGAAACGGGTAAAAATTCGGCTGTTGTCGAGGTTGGAGGCGTAGGATATGAGATTCAATGCGCGGCAAGAACAGCGGATGATTTATCTAAAAAAACAGGACAAGACATAGAAGTGTTTACACATTATTATTTGCGCGAAAACACAGCCGAGCTTTACGGATTTTTAGAGAAGGAAGAACGCAATATGTTCGAAATTCTAATTAAAATTTCAGGCGTGGGCCCAAGAGGCGCTCTAAATATTCTGAACGCGGCGCCCATAAACATGCTTCAGAGGGCCATTGCCGAAGGCGATACCTCCATACTGACCAGGGTGTCCGGCATAGGAAATAAAATAGCCCAAAAAATAATACTTGAACTAAAAGACAAATTTGGAACCGAATGGGGCGCTCTTGCCGGAGACATACGAGGAGAGAGTGATGTTGTTGAAGCGCTGGAGAGTTTGGGGTATTCTAGGCAACAGGCGCAAAGTGTTTTAAAACAAATACCCGAGGACTTGGAACGCACGGAAGATAAAGTAAAAGAGGCATTAAAAATTTTGGGCCAAAAATAATGAGTTTTCTTAACTTGCCACAATGGAGAAAATTTCAGGAAAGCACCGGGCGCAAGAGTTTTGATTTAGGCGCGGGGTACATGATTAAGCTGGATGTTCCTTTGGGAAAAAGTTATCTGTATTCCAATTATCCCGACGCGCTTGAATATTTGGAGGAAATAAAAAATATCGGACGCGCTGAGGGCGCGATATTTTTTAAGTGGGAGCCACTTGTACAACAACAAGCAACAAACAACCTGCCTGCGCCGAGCCCGCCTGCCGGACGGGCAGGGCTTCGGCAGGCAGGCAAGAGACAAGGATTAAGCCGGCTTGGTTTTGTTAAATCGAGCAAAGAACTCCAGCCGCAGAAAACCATAGTTTTAGATCTTAAAGAAAGCGAAGAAAAGCTTCTTGGGCAAATGGGACAAAAGACCAGATACAATTTGCGCGTGGCCCAAAAACGGGGAGTTGAAGCGGTTTTATCAAAAAATAAACAGACCGATTTTAATATGTGGTGGTCGTTGATTTTGGACACAGCACTTCGCGATAAATTCAGTACGCATACAAAAGATTATTACAAAAAGCTTTTGGATATGGATATTGCGCGCCTATATATCGCGTATAAAGACGGCAAGCTCGCATCCGCCGCGATAGTCGTATTTGCCGGAAACACAGCCACATATTTGCATGGAGCGTCCGATTACAAATTAAGAAAGCATATGGCGCCTTATCTTATGCACTGGAAAATAATCCGAGATGCAAAAAGAGAATCTCTGGGGTATTATGACCTTTGGGGAATTAATGAAAAAAAATGGCCCGGCTTAACTCGTTTTAAAAAAGGTTTCGGTGGAAAAGAAGTAAAATACTTGGGCAGTTTCGATCTTCCTATTAGCCGTTTTTGGTATATTTTATATAGAATAAAAAATATCCTGTGAAAGAACTAATCAAAAAATTTATCCCACCTTCAGTATTGGAAGCGTATCATTCCGCATGGCCCGCTTTGGGCGCTTTTCTTTACGGACACCCTTCAAAAGAAATAAAAGTTATCGGTATCACTGGCACTAACGGCAAAACAAGCGTAGCACATCTTTGTTCTTATTTGCTGGAAAACGCCGGTTATAAAACTGCTTCTATTTCTTCGCTGCGATTTAAAATAGGCAACGAAGAATGGCCCAACAAGCTTAAAATGACAATGCCGGGAAGGATGAAACTGCATCTGTTTTTGCGCAAGGCGGCGGATGCCGGTTGCCAGTTCGCGGTAATAGAAGTTACAAGCGAGGGCGTTAGGCAAAACAGACATAAATTTATTGAATTTGATACCGCCGTATTTACTAATTTGACCCCCGAACATATAGAGAGCCACGGTTCTTTTGAAAATTACAAAAACGCGAAAGGCAAATTCTTTTCTTTGCGCCACAGGGCTTCCGTGGTAAACTTGGACGATGAAAATGCCAATTATTTCCTGCAATTTCCGGCTATTGAAAAAATTGGATATACGCTCAATCCCGGCAGTGCTTCACTTGGCACAGAGGAAATACTTGCCGAAAAATTAAAACTGGAGGACAGGGGCATAAATTTTTATATAAGGGATAATAAATTTTCAATTCCCATTCTCGGGAAATTTAACGCGTATAATGTTTTAGCCGCGATAGGCGCAGGCAGAGCGCAGGGAATACCCATGGATAAAATGGCCGATATATTATCAAGCTTTCCGGGCGTGCCGGGCAGAGCTGAAGTAGTTATAGGCGAGCCATTTAATGTTGTTGTTGATTATGCCCATACACCCGATGCTTTGGAGAAAGTTTACAACACGGTATCGGAGCAATTACGGCAAAAAAAGGGTGGAAGAACTATATGCGTTCTGGGAGCCGCAGGCGGAGGCAGGGACAAATGGAAAAGACCCAAGCTTGGAGAAATCGCAAGCGAACATTGCGATGAAATAATTTTAACGGACGAAGATCCCTACACAGAAAATCCCGAAAGTATTCTAAAGGATATTGAATCGGGACTTTCTGAAGACACAAGATACCTATCTGCGCCGAGCCCGCCTGCCGGACGGACAGGGCTTCGGCAGGCAGACAAGAAACAAGAAATAAACTACGAAAAAATCTTAGATCGGCGACAGGCAATAAGAGAAGCATTGAAAAAAGCCAAAGAAGGCGATAATGTAATTATAACCGGAAAGGGTGCGGAGCCCTTAATGATGACCGCTAAGGGGCCTGTGCCGTGGGATGACAGGCAGGTAGCAAGGGAAGAGTTCAGTAAATTATATCTTTAGAAAATGAAAGCCAAATTATCTTACAGCATTAGGAAACATATACGCAAAGAAAAATCCCGGATAAGGCGGGAATTTTCTTCTGTTGATGAACGCCAAGAACAAATCGAACGTCTGTATAAAAAGTTTACAAGAACCGAGTCCGTAAAAATTGAAGAGGAGTCAATAAAACATTGACTCCTCTTTTTATTTTAGGTATAGTTAGCACAGTTTTCTTGACAATTTAAGGAGAAAGACATGATTAAAGGCCTACAGAAAGCCCATGAATTGATGGGTACTGTTAGGGATGAGGTCCACAGGAGAATTGTGGGCATGGATGATGTAATAGATCATCTTCTCGTCGCGGTCTTTGCCGACGGGCACGTTCTTCTTGAAGGAGTGCCCGGCACCGGAAAGACGTATCTCATCAATACCCTTGCGCAGGCCACGAATGTGGACTTCAAAAGGATCCAGATGACCCCTGACCTATATCCTCGCGACCTGTGGTCGGTTCCACACATAAAAGAAGACGGCAAAGTCGCTTTTTTGCCCGGTCCAATTTATACCAACTTTCTTCTGACAGACGAGCTTAATCGCACGAGTCCTAAAGTGCAAAGCGCGCTTTTGGAAGCAATGCAGGAGAGGCAAGTTACATCGGAAAAAGGCACCGAAGCGCTTTCCAGGCCATTTTTGGTTTTTGCGACACAAAACCCGATCGAACAGGAGGGTACCTATCCTCTTTCGGAAGCCCAGGAAGACCGCTTTCTTATGAAGGTGTTTGTTGGCTATCCAAGCCATGAGGAAACCGTAAGAATAGCGACCATGTCTTCCGAACCGGGTCCGGTCGAAAAGATCATGGACGGTTCTGATATCCTTTCCATTCAGAAACTTATAGAAAAAGAAGTTAGGATAGATCCGGTTTTGGTCGATAAGGCAGTTACAATGGTTGAACTGACCCGCCCGGAAAATTCCGATGTCTCGAAAGAGAACTTTTCTACAGGCGGTTCAACGCGGGTGCCCATGGCCCTTGTGCGAAGCGCAAAAGCGCTGGCTGTTTTGCGCGGCAGGGATTATGTCCTGCCGGAGGATCTGATAGAACTTTCTAAACCTGTGCTTTGTCACAGAGTTGTTTTTGAAGACAGATTTATGCCTGATGAGTACGATTCTGTGTTTAGCGAGGCGATGGAAGAGATAATCCGCCAGGTCTTTGGATGGGAAGGGAGTAATGGAAAGGTCAGAACTTGATGAGCTTTTCGAATCTGCCCGCTCTTCGCACCTGGCTTTAAAGCCGCGGTCTGCGAAAAGCCAATTTTTCGGTGACTGGGACAGCCCGCATACGGGAGAAGGATTTGATTTTGAGGAGTTGTCTGAATATGTTCCCGGAGACAATCCCAAAAGGATACATTTGGGCGCAAGCATACGGGCGGGAAAGCCGATAGTTGTCAAAAAAAAGGAATTGAGAGAAGATAGAGCCCTTGTTATTTTGGATATATCTTCTTCCATGTTTCTCAGGGACAAAATGAAAACGGCATATTTGACGGCCGCTATGATATTTGTAAACGCTATTCGACAGCGCATACCGTGTGGCATGTTCATTGCAGATAGGTATCAAACGGCAGAGTTTATGCCAAGATTGGGTGATAAACAGCTCTATCGTGTTAAAGAAGCGCTGGAAGTGTCTATTTGCGAAGGGATCGGCTTGGTTAAGGGTCTTAAAAGAAAACGATCGGGTAATTTGGCCCTTAGAACATGGCGAAAGACCCTGCCCAAGGGCTCAGCTGTATTCGTTATTTCCGACTTTCTCGGCAGTGATGACGAAAATCTCACGTCTCTGTTTGAGGAAAGGTTGTACGGATACAAGGTTGTTCCGGTCGTCATTCAAGATGATTTGGAATATTCTTTTCCTGTGGATGTACCAAGGGGGGGCGTGTCGCTGAATGTCTTAGAAGTTGAGACCGGTGGCTGTGACATCATATCCATAAGCCGTACTGAAGCCAAAAGCATCAGGCGGGAACACGAACAGCGGTTTTCTAAGCTTAAAGACACTTTTTTCCGTAATCGTCTTCTTTGGGTGCATATCTCTTCTATGGATTTAGAGGAGATAAGAGGCACTCTCAGGAGAACTTTGCATCGCATAAGCAAACACTAGGAAAGAAAGGAGAGCGCAGATGATCAGGCGAACGCCAAACATCAGAATAGCCGTGTCACTAACGGCTGTACTGCTGTGTATTTTTGCGCTTTCCGCTTTCTTTTTGCCTATATTTGGTGATAAAGAAAGAGCGGGGGAGCGCGAGGGAATTTTTATCGGTTCTGACAAGATTATGACTGTAAGATATATAGACTGGGATTCCGCGCACATGCTCGGAGAGGCCTTTAACATCACTTTCGTGATTCAGTATAGGGATGACAAAATTATTCCCGACATTGAATCTATCAAGAATGCTTCTTTTGAACCGTTTGATCTTACAGGTGCTACAGTTTACCACCGTAGAACGAACGACAACGTGTCCGAATACATATATAAGGTTGAATTGGTTGCAATAAGAGCTATGACCGGACAGGAATACGCTCTAAAGCCGATAGTTCTGAAGTATGAGGTAATATCGAGCGGCAAGATAGAATCAGCCGATATCGCGCCTCAGATGCCGCTTCAGGTAGGGAGTTATTACGGAGACAATACCGAGAATGCCTATCTCAGGCCTCCAAAAACAATGTTTGCGTCTAATATCCTACTGAAGAGCATACTTTTTGGGATAAGTTCTATTCTTGCTTTTATTTTTACCGGACTGCTGGTTCGTATTTGGAAAGAAGCTCCCAAGCCGAAAATAGTGCGCGAAAAGGTTCCGTACGAAAGTATTGCGGACAAGCTTGCCCACTTTGAAAAAAGAAAGTGGGATAATCTTGATTCCGAACAGTTGAGAATTCGCATGCGTGAATTGGAAGAACTTGCTATTCAAATGGCAAACGATTTGTTCGGAGTTGTTTCTCCAAGAGCTTTTTGGGCGAATCGAGACCCAAGATGGTCGGAAGTGCTCGATCTTTTGAGGACTTCGTACACCAAGAGGGGCCCCGACTCCGCAAGCATAACGCAAGCGGTGCTGGGACTCAAGAAACTGCTCAATTCTGTTCGTCAGAAAGAGGGGAGGTAAAAAATGGATCTTTTACTTGAGTTGAAAGACCTTCAATTTGCCTCCCCAGTTTTCTTACTGGCGGGAATTTTCTTGGCCGGCTTGCTTGTAACAGTAAAATTGCTCCAAATGAAAAAACGCCAAAAGGGAGATATCGGCCTCGCTGAATTGAAGGATATTTACAAGAAGCAAATCAGAAAAGCCAGAACCGCCTCTTATATGCGCATGTTCTTTTTGGCATTAGCGATTGTAGGTATTGGAGCGACAACAGCCGGGCCTTACAGCCAGAATGTTGGAGAGATTTCCAGAACGCGTACCATAGAGAATGTACGCACAATAATGGTGGCGCTTGACGTCTCAGGGAGCATGAAGTTAAAAAGTCCCTCCGGGGAACAAACCGTCTTTGAAATGTCGAGAGATCAAGCAGTTGACTTTCTTGAGTCGCAGGAAAATATACGGGCCGGATTCATATTCTATTCCGATTGGTCTCTCATATGGCGCCGCCCGACGCTCGAAACCAAAGATTTGGCAAGGGAGTTGGCGTACATGAATATCAATCGTCCGATGAGAGGACCCTACGGGGAATTTGGCGGATCGCAATTGTCTATTTTTTCCGGTGGCACGCATACGCCCAGGGCACTTTATGCCGCGGGGCAAGTATTCTACGACATATATGTGGAAGAGGGCCTTAGGGACGGAGCTGTTATTCTTCTGACGGACCTGCAGGATCGCCTGGGAGAAGTTGAGGAGGCAATTAACTCTCTTACCAAAAACGGCATACGAGTGTATGTCTTGGCAAATTCCCGCAATGAAAAAACGATTGATATGTTTAGGCAAAGGATGGCAAAAAACCCGAGGGTTTGGGTGTTCAATGCGAGTTTGGGAGCGGATATGTCTGAGGCATACGAGCGCATCTCCGAATTGGAATCTTCCCCTCTTATCATAAAAGAGGTGGTACCCGCGGAGAAAAATGATTTGAGGTTGCAGACAGGACTGGCAGTTTTTGGATTCCTGTTTATTTTTGCCATTGCTGGCGAAATGTTACTTAGGCGAGCGAGAGGAGGTGGATAGAATGATCGGCTCGGCAAAACAGTTGTTTAGACATTTATGGAGAGAAGCTGCTATCATTCTTCTCGCCATTCTGGGATTGGTTTTAGCTGTTTCAGCCGCTTTTTCAATTATGTTTGGCGAGTCCGGCCCGCACTCCGTTTACAACGACGGAGTGGCGCTTTTGGAAAAACAAGAGATAGAAAAGGCGCAGGAAAGATTCGCCGAAGCGATTATTTCCGCATCCGATGAACCCGATATAAGTGTTAGCGCTAAGTACAACCTTGCGCTGGCAATGCTTTACCGAGATGATCTGGATTCCGATGCTCTTTTCCAAATCAGAAACATTCTGGAGGAAGCTCTAAGGGGCAGTCCTCAAGATACGGATATAAGAAAAAATCTGGAATTGGTGCAGAATCTTCTGCTTGAAACATTGCAGAAAGAACTTGCCAAGAGGGGTGAAAATCCCGAGGATGCTCAGCAGATGATAGATGAGTTTTATGAGCAGTATCCCGGGGATGGTGAAAAACCGGGAAGGAATGAAGGCAATGAACGAAGTTATTAAAGCTCTTTCAAGGGGCGGGCAGATAGAATTCGCCCGCCCGGAATTTCTTGTCCTGTTAATCTTTATTCCCATTGTTGCAACGCTTATATTCTTTTATTCTCGCAGGGCTGATAATTCTTTCCTAAGAGCGTTTAAGATGCGAGCGGGATCATTCAAAATATATGTTGCTTTGGCAGTTACATGGGGCATTTTGCTCGGAAGCTTAAGCGCCCTGATAGTAGGCCCTCAAATTGTAGAATATGGTCCTCCTGAAACAACTCCTCGGGGAGATTACATAATCATGGTGGATGTTTCGCGCAGTATGGATGCGAGACCAACACCTGATGGAGAAAGCCAGATGGGGCTTGCGCGCCAGTTGGTTCAGAAAATCATAGACGAAACAGGAACAGCAAGGTTTCAGATTTACGGATTTTCCGGATTAACATTTTCTTTGACTAATTTGACTTCGGATTATGAAAGTTTAACGGATGCGGTCAAAAACAGCTTGCATGTTGGCATTATATCGCACGAAGGATCAACTTTACCCAACGCTTTGGCGGTGGTTGCAAAAAAAAAGATGTCGGTTCCCGAATTGGCAAATGTATCACATGTCATACTTCTTGCTGACGGCCAGAGTCCGTCGCAAGGATTTGGTGAAGCGATTAGTTTGCTTCGCCAGGCCAACCTCTCGGTAATTTCAGTAGGAATAGGATCCGAGAACGGATGGAAAATCCCCCTGTTCGATGATAACGGAGTGTTTACCGGGGAATATGCTAAGTTAACGAATGTCGGAGTATTCAATTCGGTATTGGAAGAAGAGAATTTAGCGAGAATTTCAGATGGAACCGAAGGACAATACTTTAACTATAAGCAATCGGAAGAAATAATTTCTTATATAAATTCCACCCTGTCCTCGGACTATCAAGTTATACAAACTAGCGAGGTATTGCGCGCAACCGACATGGCATGGTTGCTCTTTTTCCCTCTTTGGTTGTCCGTATTAGTTCTTTCATTTTATAGAAAATTTTACTAAAATCCCTCCTTGCAAGGAGGGATTTAATATTGACTGCTTTTGTTTTTACCTTACTTTTTCGACGAGCTTAGCGAATACTTCGGGGTCGTTTTCGGCAAGATCGGCTAAAACCTTTCTATCCAGTTCGATATTTTTCTGCTTTAAAGCATGCATGAATTTGCTGTATGTAGTGTCATTTTTGCGGGATGCGGCGTTTATCTTTATTTGCCACAACTGGCGCATATTTCTTTTTTTCTGTTTTCTTCCAACAAACGCGTTTGCCATGGCATGACGCATCGCGTCTTTAGCCAAACGGAAAACATTTTTCCTTCGCCATTTGAAGCCCTTGGTATGTTGTAATACTTTTTTTCTTTTTTTGGTTCTTAATGTTCCTCGTTTTGATCTAGGCATAGTTTTTTAAAGCCTGAACTTGTTAGCTATAAGGCAAAAGTTTTTTTAATTTATTTTCTTCAGCTTTGGATACTCGGCTCCATTTTCTTTTTTCTCTTCTTTGCGCTCCGGACTGTTTCGCGTTTAAATGGCTTATGCCGGCACGCCTGCGCATAACTTTTCCTTTGGCCGTTATTTTAAAACGCTTTGCTACGGCCTTTTTTGTTTTAAGTTTTTGTTTTGTAATTCGTGCCATTATTTCTTTTTAAGTATCAGGTATATTCCACGCGGGCTTTTTTTAGGACCCTGTTCAACCTCATGTTCTTCACCGAGAGAGGATAAAAAATTATTTATCTTCGTGTTAGCCATGTCTTCAAGAGCTTTTTCTCGGCCCCGCATTATCAATTCAACCCTGACTTTATAACCTTTTTTTAAAAACTTGTCTACTCTGGAGGCCTTTATGCCTGTATCATGTTCAGATGTTTGCATACCTATGCGAACGCCTTTCATCACATTTCCTATTTCCTGCTTCTTTTTGGCGTCTTTTTGCTTTTTTTCCTGTTGGTATGTATATTTTCCAAAGTCCATTATACGCGCCACAGGAGGGTTAGCTTTTGGGGATATTTCAATCAAATCAAGCCCACTTTCGCGGGCTTTATTTATAGCTTCTATTGTTTTTACAATCCCTAAATTATTTCCCTTTTCATCTAAAAGGCGTACTTCAGGCGCCTTAATCTGCTCGTTTTTGCGAGATTGATTATTTTTTTGGAAATTTCTATAGGGTATCAAATTTTAACTTAAATTTTTAACACTAATGTGGAAGCGAGGGGATTCGAACCCCTGTGTAAGCCGTATCGGCATAAATGTCTACAGATATAGTTTATTTTTATTGTTCGGATAAAACGGCTAAAAAATAAACAAAACACCGTAATATCCTAGCCCTAATTTTCACCGAACGCGCGGACGAGCGTTTGGCTATCCTGATGAATGACACCGCATCTAAACTATCAGGAATCATTTAGTGCGATGGCTTACGGAATTTATGCGTAAGCAAGTGCTGGTTGTTTGTTTGCACTTAAAGGGTTGCCCGAAGTTTTGCGAGATTCAGGCGCACTCGATCTGCAATTTATACTAATAAGAACTTATCGAAGCCGCGTAAGCCGCTCCCATAGGAGTGTGAGATTCGAACAGAATCTCACACTCCTGATCTTTTCAATGATCTTCGTATCTTTCTTTCGTCTTCCCTTTTCTTTATTGTCTGTCTTTTGTCGTATTTTCTTTTTCCACGGGAAAGCGCCAATTCAACCTTCACAAGACCTTTCTTATTATACAATTTAAGGGGTATTAAAGTCAACCCGCCTCTTTTGAGCGTTTCTTCCAATTCTTTTATCTGTTTTTTATGCAAAAGAAGCTGTCTTGTGCGCTCGGCGTCATAATTTTGAGGTATATTTTCTTTCTGGTAAGGTGGCACGGCCATATTTGTTATGTATGCTTCCTGCCCCCGTATAATTGCAAAACTGCCCTGCAGATCCGCAAGCCCCTTTTTTATTGATTTGACCTCATATCCCTTTAACTTTATTCCTGCCTCATAAGTATCAAGGATATTATAGTCAAAAAACGCCTTTTTATTTTTTGCGTAAACTTTTTCTGACATAGGAGTGACACTCATATAATAACTATTGGCTTAGCAAATAACAATGAAAGCTCTTTTTATGTGGCCGAAATTGGGTTATAAAGTAAATTAGTGGTTTAACCAATCTTATGGCTGTACGTGACACTATACAAAGAAGCGTAAAAAAATCAATTCAGGAGCTGGAAAACAAGGGAGATGTCCCTCCCGCGTCTTTTAATGTGCGGGTTGAAAGGCCTCAAAGAAGAGATTTCGGGGATTATTCGGTTTCAACTGCCATGCAAATAGCATCTTTTTCCGGCAGAAAACCCAAAACGGTGGCCAAAATACTGCGCGAGGAACTTTTAAAAGATGAAAAGCTTGCCAAAGCCATAAAAGATATACGCGTTGCCCCTCCCGGGTTTATAAACTTTTATTTATCCGAAGATTATTTGCTCAAAGAATTGAATAAAGTATTCAAAGACAAGCAGTACGGAAGCTCTAACGCAAAAAAAAAGAGCGTGAATATTGAATTTGGCTCTGTTAATCCTACCGGAGAATTGCATGTCGGACACGCGCGCACGTTTTTTTACGGGGATGTTATGGCGTCTGTGATGGAATTTGCCGGCTTTAAGGTAATAAGAGAATATTATGTGAACAATGCGCGGCAAAGTTCGCAGATAAAAGAACTTGGAAAAACCGTTCTTGGGAAGGGCAGCTCATATAAAGGCCCTTATTTAAGCAAAAAAATGAAACAGTACGCCAAATCTCTTAAACGATTTAAAGATTACGGGGCGGCCGGACACTTTATCGCCAATAAAATACAAGAAGACATAAAGAGTATTCTCGATAACAAGGCGGAGGTAAAGTTCGATGTGTGGTATGAAGAAGAAGATTTATACAAAAAGAAAGAAGTGGACAAAATCGTAAAAGATCTCGAAAAAAAAGGTGTTGTGTACAAAAACGAAGGCGCGCTTTGGCTTAAAACCTCAAAATACGGAGACAAACAAGACCAGGTTCTTGTAAGAAGCAGTGGAGAACCGACCTATTTTTTGCCGGATTTAGCATATCATCGCAATAAAGCAAAACGGGGATATAAAAAAATAATAGATATATGGGGCGCCGATCATCACGGGCATGTGGGCAGAATGAAAGCGGCTCTTAAAATTTTAGGCATAAAGAATGTGACTATGCTAATTGCGCAAGTCGTCCTTTTAAAAGGGGGCGGTAAATTGTCCAAAAGAAAAGGAACAATCGTTACTGTGGAGGATCTTATAAATACCGTAGGTCTGGATGCTGTTAGGTTTTTTTATCTTACCAAATCCCTGGATAGCCAAATGGAATTTGATATTAAATTTGCTCAAAAGCAATCTCAAAAAAATCCGGTTTATTACATACAGTACACGCATGCCAGAATATGCGGGATATTAAGAAAAATAAATATAACAGAGGAAATACAAAAATCTGACCTCGGCGCTTTAAAAGAAGCGGGCGAGTTTGATTTGGTACGCAAAATATCGGCTTTTCCCGATGTTGCGAAAGACACAGCCGAGGATTACCAGGTGCATCGCCTATCGGGTTACGTTACGGAACTGGCTCAGGAATTTAATCAATTTTACAGAGATTTCAAAGTGCTGACAGAAGACGAAAACGACAAAAAAGCCAGATATGCTCTGGCTGTTGCTACGGGAATTGTAATGAGGCAGTGTCTTGCGCTTTTAGGCATTAAAGCTCCAGAAAAGATGTAAACAAGAAATTATGGATTTTAACAAACTCGAAAACAGGATATTGGAAAACTGGAAACGCATCGGAGCATTTGAAAAAAGCGTTTCGGGAAGGCCGAAAAAAAGGCAATTTATATTTTATGAAGGTCCCCCGACTGCGAATGGAAGGCCCGGACTGCACCATGTTCTGGCACGTTCTTTTAAAGACATAGTATGCCGCTATAAAACAATGCGCGGTTTTAGAGTTGAGAGGCGGGCCGGCTGGGACACGCACGGATTGCCCGTGGAACTGGAAGTGGAAAAGGCATTGGGATTAAAGAATAAAAAAGACATAGAAAAATACGGAGTAGCGAGATTCAATGAAAAATGCCGCCAATCCGTTTGGAAATATAAGAGCGATTGGGAATTTTTAACCGAAAGAATGGGTTTTTGGATAGATATGAAAGATCCGTATATAACTTATGACCCTTTATACATGGAAACGCTTTGGTGGGTTATTAAAAATGCCTGGGAAAATAATCTTCTTTATGAGGGGCACAAAGTAACCCCCAGGTGCACGAGATGCGGCACGGGACTTTCTTCTCACGAGGTGGCGCAGGGGTATAAAGACATTGTGGAAGAATCGGTTTTTGTAAAATTCAGGGTTAAAAATCCGTCCTCTTATAATTTTAAGGCAAAGACATATCTTTTGGCCTGGACAACAACTCCCTGGACATTGCCCGGAAATGTGGCTTTGGCAGTGGGTTCTAAAATAACTTATGTTATAGCAAAGCAGGGGAATGAATATTACATTTTGGCAAAAGATTTGCTGAGCGTTTTGAACGGAAAGTACGAGCTTGTAAAGGAGATATCTGGAAAAGAACTGTCCGCCATGAATATTGAGTACGAGCCACTGTTCGATTCTCTTAAGGACGTTGATTCGGTAAACAAGCACATAGTTGTGAATGCGGATTTTGTCAGCACGGAAGACGGTACGGGTATCGTGCACACGGCCGTTATGTATGGAGAAGACGACTATAAATTGGCTGAAAAGTTCGACCTTCCAAAAATTCACACCGTAGATGAAAACGGCCTTTTTACAGACAGGGTAAAAGATTTTAAGGGACAATTCGTAAAAAACGCCGAGACCGGAATAATAGATTATTTGAAAACGAAAGATTTGTTATACAAATCCTCTCCTTACAAACACTCGTATCCTTTTTGCTGGAGATGCGGCACGCCTCTTCTTTACTACGCGATGCAATCATGGTTTGTGCGCATGGGCGACCTTAAAAAAACGCTGCTTGCGGCAAATGAAAAAATAAATTGGTTTCCCGAATATATAAAGCAGGGGCGATTCGGGGAGTGGCTGCGCGATGTTAAGGATTGGGCTTTTTCACGCTCCCGATATTGGGGCACCCCTCTTCCCATATGGAAATGCGCCGAATGCGCACACACAGAAGTTATAGGTTCGCGCGCGGATATAGCAAAAATGACAAAGAGCGCGAATAAATACTATTTTTTAAGGCATGGCATGTCGGAAAGAAACGTTAAAAACATACTGGCAAGCAGATATCCCGAAAAGGGGCTCAAATATGGCCTAATCCCAAAGGGCATAAATGATATAAGGCGCGCGACAAAGGAGCTTAAAAAACTGGGCGGCGTTGATATTATCGTTGCATCTCCACTAACCCGCACTCGTCAAACTGCGGAAATTGTGGCAAAAGAGCTTGGAAAAAAAGTTATTTATGATCAACGCCTTGTCGATGTGAGCGTAGGAATTTTTGAAGGCCACTCTGAAAAGGATTATCTTGGCATTTTTTCTTCTACCGAAGAAAGGTTTACCAAAGCTCCGCCGAAAGGCGAAAACCTTATAAGCGTTCAGGCGCGCATGCTGAAAGTCGCGAACGAACTGGAAAACAAATATAAAAATAAAAAGATATTGATAATTAGCCATGGAGACCCTTTATGGCTATTGGAAAGCGCGCTTTTGGGTCTTACAACCAAAGAAGCATTTGCAAGAAGGAGCAAGAATTATCCGCTTGTGGGCCGGCTGCGTAAAATAAAATACAGCAAGTTTCCTTACAACAAGTTCGGAGAATTGGATTTTCACAGGCCGTATATAGACGCTATAAATTTTCCTTGTACCGCTTGCAATTCCGAAAACGGCGTAATGCGCAGGGTGGAGGATTTGGCCGATGTGTGGTTTGATTCGGGCGCGATGCCTTTTGCGCAGGCGCATTATCCTTTTGAAAATAAAAGAAATTTGGAAAAAGGAAAAATATATCCGGCCGATTATATAGCCGAAGCTGTGGATCAGACAAGGGGATGGTTTTATACAATGCTTGCCGTTTCGGCGGTTCTTGGAAAGGCGCCATCTTATAAAAATGTTATATCTTTAGGACATGTTTTGGACGAAAGAGGCCAAAAAATGTCTAAAAGCAAAGGTAATATAGTAGATCCTTTTTATTTGGCCGAAAAATACGGAATGGATTCTGTCCGATGGTACTTTTTTACGGTTAACGGTCCCGGGTTTGTTAAACGCTTCAGTGAAAAAGATGTCCGGGAGCGCATGCAGAAATTTATTTCCACACTGTACAATTCTCTTGTTTTTCTCAAAACATACGCGCCAAAGCAAAAAGCGCCCAAATTGATTAATAAAATAAATTCAAAACATATTTTGGACAAATGGATACTGTTGCGCTTAAGGGAACTTGGAGAAAAAACAGCCGGCAATATGGATGCGTATAATGTGCTTGACGCGGCTCGTGGGTTGGATAATTTTGTTGTGGAAGACCTTTCAAATTGGTACATAAGGCGTTCCCGCGAAAGATTACAGAGGCCCGAAGATAAAAATTCGCTTAAAGACGCCGCCGGAACATTGGCATTTGTTTTAGGCGAAACATCCAAGATGTCGGCCTCTTTTATCCCGTTTCTTTCCGAACATATTTGGCAGGAAGTAAACGCGGACGATTCAAAGAGCGTGCATTGGGAAAAATTTCCGGTTTACAAAAAATTATCAAAGGCGGAAAAGAGCGCGTTGGATAAAATGGAACTTGTAAGAGAGCTGGCCGGAACAGGATTAAAATTAAGAGCCGAAAATTCCATAAAAGTTCGTCAGCCCCTGGAATCTTTTGCCGTGCCCAAAGGTATGGAAAAACAATACCAAGTTCTTCTAAAAGAAGAACTGAATGTAAGAGAGATTGTTTTATCGCCAAATATAAAAAATAAAAAAGATTGGGCATATGAAAAAACTAACGCCGGAAACACAGCGCTAAAAACGGTTTTATCTCCCGATTTAGTGCTCGAGGGACAGGTGCGAGAAATTATAAGGCACATACAAAAATTAAGAAAATCTTTAGGCCTAAAGCCCGATAAAAAAATAATAGTGCATTATTCTTTACCGGAACAGTTGCGCGGAACTTTGTATAAAATGGAAAGCAGGATAATTTCAGATACAAACACATCCAAGATAATGGAATATAGTTTAGACGGCAAAAAATATGACGCAACCGCGGAATTTCCCTGGGCAGCGGAAGATTACGGCAGAGGCAACATGAAAATAGGCATAATAAAAAAATAATATGCACGAAACAGACGCGATAATTTTAAATACCAGAAAAAGCGGAGAAGCGGACGAATTGATAAACATTTATACGAAAGATTTCGGAAAACTTTTGTTAAAAGTCAGGGCAGCTAAAAAAATTACAACAAAGCAGGGCAATTTTTTGCATACGCCTTCTATTGTGCGCTGCGGGTTTGTTACCACTCGCGGAGGGTATGTACTTTCTGGTATAAAAAGTGTAAGGGAATATCGTGAAATATCCGGCAATATTTTTGCTCTTGGGTTTGTTATTTCATTTTTTAGGATATGCGATTCAATTTTGCGGGACGGTCAAAGGGATGAAAAATTGTGGAATCTTTTGACGAGAGTTTTAGAGGAAGCATCCGGCGCCGCAAAGCGCCGCGACCCAGGGAAAATTTTATGGCGTATGGAGAAAGCATGGCTACTTACACTTTTGGCGGTGATGGGATTAAAACCGGATAAATTGAAATTGAACAGTATAAGTTCCGCTTCTCGTCTGGACATATACATTAAGAAGATGTTGCAGGATAAATTTGAGCGCCCTGTTAATTTTTTTGGATTACAACGGTACCCCGAATATAAAAAATGAAAATAGGATTTAAATTAAAAGCATGGCATTTAATGCCGCTATCTCTCCTTGCGCTTTTAGGTCTGGCTGTTTTTGTGTGGATGGAGAGGGGCGACTTTTCTACGCGCAATGTGTCCTTGCATATAGAAGGACCTTCCCAAATAGAAAACGGCAAAACGGAAAAATTCCATATTGTTGTCAAAAATAATTCTCCCGAAGAGTTGGAAGAGATAAACTTGTCGTTTGACGTTCCCGAATCGCTTAAAATATCGGGGAGCAGGGACGCACTTGATGAGGGGTTCGGCAATGTGCCCCCGGGTCAAGAACAGTCGATTGAGTTTTCTTTGACCGCTTCCAGCATAAAAAACACGGAAATAATCAATGCTCGCGTTGATTATTCTCCAAGAGGCGTTTCGGCAAGATTTGTCACGACGGCTTCCTTGGAGGTGGTGATAGGAAGCTTTGACGCGTCCATATCTCTTGATATGCCCAAAAAGGTGTATAAGGGTCAGGAGGTCGAAGGAACCATAAATCTAACCGCTAATTCCGATATAGAGATTTCTCCCATATTCTTAAAACTGAATGTTCCCGAGGGGTTTAATATAACATATAGGAGCACTGATTTTTATTACGATACCGTGTGGCAATTAGGCAGCTTAAAGAGTGGGCAGACCATAAAAAGAGAATTCAGAGGCACGCTTTTACCGAAAACAGAAAACCCGGTATTCGGAGTCCAGCTCGGCATACTGAACGGAGTCAGATTTATTCCTCTTAATTCCGCTGAAGCTACGGTTGAAATTACAGACGTGCCGATTATTTTGGAACATCGGTTATTATCTCCACCTAACGGTGAAATAAAAGCGGGCACCAGGGTTGAAATGGGGATATTTTATATAAACAAGTCCGAATTTCTGGTTAAGGATGCGATTATAAAAACTTCTTTGCCAAAAGGTTTGATAGATTTTTCTACTTTGTACACAAACGGAGATTATAACGCCGCCGAGAGCGTTATTGAATGGAATGTCGCAAACACGCCTGATCTTAAATTTGTGGATATTGACGAAAGCGGGGGCGTTTTTGTTTCGTTCAATGTTGCAGAGGGTCTTATATCCAAAAGCGAATCTGATAAAAATAAGAATATTTTTATGGAAACCTTTTTCGATTCAATTGTTTTAGACGGCAAGGTTTTACAGGCGCGGGAATCTGTAAGTTTAAAGATATCTACGGATTTGGAATTAGAGCAGGATGTGTATAGGGGAGGGAAGTTTTCCCAGCAGGGACCGCATCCTCCTCAGGCCGGAACACTATCAACCTATACCGTGCGCTGGATCGTTAAAAATACCATAAATCCGGCAAGGTCTCTTAAAATAGAGGCCGCTTTGCCCGCATACGCTTCGTGGATGGGGGAGTCCAGCGCCACCAATGGCGAGATAAGATATGTGCCGTCAACAAATACCGTTGTTTGGACTCTGGACACGGCCGCAAATGGGTTGGGCTACATTTACCCCGCCGAGCAAATAGAATTCAGCATAGGCGTAGAACCGACTCCTGCCAACGCAAAGGGCGCGAATACAGTTCTTTTGCTTCAAACAAAATTAACGGGCATAGACACATACACGGGACTTTTTCTGGAGCAAAATATAGGAGAAACAACGGTATCAAATTAAAATATAAGTATGGATTTAATGGACAAAGTATTATCGTGGGCGAAAAGGAGAGGGTTTGTGTACTCCGGCTCCGAAATTTATGGCGGGCTTGCCAATTCTTGGGATTTTGGGCCTCTTGGAACGGAATTAAAAAACAACATTCGCGCCGAATGGTGGCGTGTGTTTGTGCGCCAGCGTGCGGACATGCTTGGAATTGACGCGGCTTTAATAATGAACAGCAAAGTATGGGGAGCCAGCGGACATTTGGAGGACTTTAATGATCCGCTTGTTGAGGACAAAAAAACGCACGAACGGTATCGTTTAGACCATTTACTCCAAGAGGCCGGCGTCGATGTAGGGGGAATGAGTTTGGAGCAAATGACGGCAAAATTGAAAGAAATGAAACTAAAAAGCCCTAAAGGGAACGAACTGATGGAGCCCAAAATGTTCAATATGATGTTTAAAACGCATTTGGGCCCCGTGGCTGATGAAGACAACGCGGTGTATTTGAGGCCCGAAACGGCCCAGGCGATGTTTGTAAACTTTAAAAACATACTTGATACAAACAGGGTGCGTTTGCCGTTCGGCATAGCGCAAGTGGGCAAATCATTTAGGAACGAAATTACACCGGGCAATTTTATTTTTCGCACAAGGGAGTTTGAGCAGATGGAAATAGAATATTTTTGCCGCGAAAATGAATGGGAAGACCATTTTAAATATTGGCTGGACGAAATGCATAAATGGCTCCAGCATTGCGGCATAGATAAAAAACACGTGCACGATTATGAAACACCGAAAGATGATTTGGCACACTATTCCAAGCGCACGATAGACATTGAGTACGATTTTCCTTTTGGAAAAAAGGAATTATACGGCCTTGCGTACCGCACGGATTATGACTTGCGCCAGCATATGGAACATTCTGGCCAGGATTTGAGTTATACCGATCCTGAAACAAACGAAAAAATTATACCGCATGTCATAGAGCCGAGTTTCGGGCTGGAAAGAACATTGCTTGTGGCTTTGCTCGAATCTTACCAAGAAGAAAAGGTAAAAGATGGCACAAGGGTTGTGGCAAAGTTTCCGCGCTGGATGTCGCCCGTTAAGGTAGCGGTGTTTCCTTTGCTGTCCAATGACGAAAAATTGGTTGAAAAAGCAAAAAAAATCGCCGAAGAATTAAGAGCGGATTATGTTGTGCAATACGATGACGGGGGAGCGATAGGCAGAAGGTACAGAAGGCATGATGAAATAGGCACTCCGCTTTGCATAACCGTTGACCACGATACTTTAAAAGACGATACCGTCACAATTCGCGACAGGGACTCCATGGAACAAATCCGCATTAAAGCCGAAATGCTAAGCGATACTTTAGGCAAATTTTACAAAGGTGAGGACTTTGCATCTTTGGGGAAATAATTTAGGTATTTAAACCGTGCTAAGATAAAAGCAATGCTAAAGCACAAAATAGTATTAATAGTTCTTACAACCCTGCTTCTCATTTCGGCAAGCGCGCTTTTGGTCGCGCTTTTTGCTAAAAATTATTTGCTTAATGAGATTAAAGTCGCGCCGCAGGAACAGGAAGAGCAAAACGATGAATTCGCCGGGTGGCAGAAGTACCGCAATGAAGAGTATGGGTTTGAGGTGAAATTTCCAGAAAGAGGAATAATTTTGTCTACAAAACTCATTACGCTATCTATTATTGGCGGACAACAATTGTCAATAGCACAAAGTGATGACGGCTTTCTCAAAAGATACCAACCAAAAGAATTCACCATAAATGGTACGGAGGTCATAGAATACACGTTGGTTGGTGCTGATAATGATCTTATAAGAACATATTTTAAATTGGGTTATGATTCTTTGTATCTAGAATTTGTCAGTGGGGATTCATCACATGATTTATATGACAAAATCAGATCTACAATTAACGTGTTTAAGCCCAACGCACAAACTGGAGCAACCAATGTTTCGGACTGGGAAATATTTATCGACGAATCTGCGAGGTTTGAGTTTAAATACCCTGATTTTTGGACCTTAGGGAGTGGGAAGGATTCCTCTGGCGTTGTATCTATTTCTGCTTCAGAAGAGATACATTCTAATAATTTGGAAATTTACATGCCCGGCGGACGTTTAAGCGTTGAAGTATTGGATGCAACTAGTTCAGAATGCGAGTTTGCTTCTCTGTCACAAGCCTCGGTTACCGTTGCTGGCATAGAAGTTCCGGTCTGTCTTTATGCGGGGCAAGGAATTATTAATTATGTATTTCGCATACCGGCAGGAGATCAAACGGTGGAAATGATATTTGGGGGCTATGCTTCATATCCAGATTCGGTACAGACCTATCCGTATATGGACCAAATTCTCTCCACATTTAAGTTTATTGAATAGTTTTTTGTTAAAATGAAAACAACATGAAAATATATCATCAAAAAAGAGCGCAAGAAATTCAGGATAAAATATTTATGAACATGCCTGCTTACAAAAAAATAGAGCTTGCCTTTGGTATGCGCTTTTTGGCCGATGAATTAAATTTAAATAAAAATGAAAGAGACAACAGACCCAAGAAACATCCTGGTAGACATCGCCAAAATTTTTGAAAGATTGAATATGAAATACATGGTGACCGGCGGGTTGGCAGTAGTGGTATGGGGGAGGCCAAGATATACGGCGGATATTGATACTGTCGTGGAAATGGATTCTAAAGACGTGGATAAGCTGGCAAAAGCGTTAAGAGAATTGGGAGAACATGGATATATTAGTGAGGATGCAATGCGAGATGCTATAAGAAACGATGGCGAATTTAATTTTGTGGATGGGGAAACAGGAATGAAGGTTGATTTTTGGATCGCCCGAAATACTCCTTTTGATAAATCTCGCTTGGCAAGAAGAATGTCCAAAGATATAAACGGGCAAAAGGTTTATTTTACTTCTCCTGAGGATTTAATCTTGATAAAACTGTTGTGGCATGCGAAATCACATTCAACCCGTCACACTGAAGACATTGAATCTGTTTTGGATATTTCGGGAGAAAAACTTGACATGGAATATTTAAAAAAATGGGCTGTCAAATTAAGTGCGGATAAAACATTGGAAGAAATTTTAAATAAGAAGTAAATCATAATTCTTTCCATGCTAAAATAAAAACCATGGACCCGAACTTACAAAAATATATAAACGATAGGCGTAGCCAAAATGTGCCCGATGGGCAGATAGCCCAAGAACTAATAAAAAATGGCTGGAACAAGGATCAGGTCATAGCGAACTTGCAGCAAAAAATTCAAAAATGTTTAGTAAAAAGTGGGCGCTTATCAGCGTTCTTTCTTTGGTGGCAGTGCCCCTTGTTGTCGGTATCGTCTTTGGTGTATATAGCGGGCTGAATAAGCCGGACTCGCTTCCGCAAGGCCTTGAAACCGCCAATCCAAACAATGAACAGGCATCCCGGGAACAAAAGCCGGAAGAAATACCCGCCACACAAATAATACCCAAAGATGCAACAGAAAGTGAGCATTTTATTCTTGATTTGAGTTTGGAACACCAGGCGATGCTTTTAAACAGCGGGAAATGGCTGGAACAACTGGATCGTTATTATGAAACTTTATCAGACTTGGTGGGAGGAGTCCCTTATGGGGGAGAAAAAAATGTTATTCTGGAAACAGATGAGTACGCTCAATATTGGGCGATCGCAGGAAATCCTATAAAGTGGAGTCCCAATGGAATACCAAACGCTTTGTATCAGGTTAATAATGGGGATTGGCTTTTCGGAATTCTGCACGAAATAGGGCACAATTTTGACAGCGTGCATAGCGACGGACAGGACGGTTATTTTTGGACATGGGATGCCGAAATGTCTGCAAACTGGAAAATGGTATATGGAATGGACGTAATACCAGAGATGATAGTATGGCAGGGTGGAAACAAATATAGTTCTTCTTCGCTGCACCCGCACATAAAAGAATATTATCGCAGTAAAGCGATTGAATCGGGAGAATTGGAAACGGTAAATATTCAGGGCTCCGCCGAACTGGCGGGCGGGCATGGAGACCCGCAGACATTCCACTTATTGGAATTAAAAGACAGAATTGGCTGGGAACCATTCAAAAAAACATACAGAGAAATGCGGGAAATGCCGAGAAACAGCATTCCTTCTGATGCTTTGGCGCGTTTTGAACTATTTGTTGATATTTTGACGCAAAATACCGACACATCCACTGCTAATCCTAAAGAATTTTTGCGGGACAGAGGTTTTCCCATTTAAATTGGTTGCCCTTATAAATTCGTAAAAACACGCAATAATATTGCGTATTTTTGTTTTATGTGGTACAATTTGGCACAAGTTAAGTACTTTTAAAATATTTTTTGTATGCGCCGATAGGCATTTCTTAAAAGGAAAGTCCATCGGTGCATACAAAGGATGTATGCAATGCTTTTGCCTAAGGCAAAGAAAGGAGGGTGAAAATGCCCGACGAAGTCCGGTTTATATCTTTGGGTGGCCAATCTGATGTTGGCTGCAAGAACTGCAAGGTCTTGATTCTTAATGGAAAGGCATATATTTTTGACTGCGGGCAGGAGATACCCGATGGGGATGAAGAGTTCGGTCCTCAACATGTGCCGGATTTTTCTCATATAATTGATAAAGCCACAGAAGTGGCGGCGATATTCATTTCCCATGCCCATTTGGACCATATTGGAGCGCTTGGAAAATTCCGAGCGTTTTATGAGAGAACTTTCCCGCTAAAGCGCATGCCAAAAGTTCTTGTTTCCGAGTATTCGGCAAGGGTGATAAGGACAATAGAGCGCTGGAAGAAGGAAGAGGTTCCTGTCCACGAGAGAGTTGAGGATTTTCTGGAAATTGTCCGGGAGTACGAAACCCTTACCGTGGGCGATGCCGAATTCTTCTTCTTTCCGGTTATACATTCCATTCCGGGCGCCATGGGCTGTGCCGTTAAACTCGGCGGCAAGCGCATTGTGTATCTTGGAGATTGCAAGTTGTGGGGGAACTCCGAGTGGCGGGGGTTCATCGCCGCGACTGAAACCTTTGAAGCGGATCTTCAAAGGCCCGAGGTCAGGTCTCCGGATGTCCTTTTGCTGGATTCGACAGGTGCGGATAAGGACGGGTTTTCACCTCCGGACTACGAAGCATCGTTTGAGGTGGCTCGCGCTATCCGCGAGAGCAACCACGAGAGGATTCTGGTCGCTTTGTTCGCTTCGCATGTTGAGAGAGTGTGGGAAATCTCCCGCATGGTCGAGGAACATACGGACAGGCCTATTTTCATCAACGGGCGCTCCCTGTATATGCACAGTAGCAGGGGAATCAGCGGCCTTGATTTGAAAAGGTATCCCAAAAAGTCCTGGCATGACAGCGTGCCGCGCGACGCGGTAATATTTGTTACCGGCTCGCAGGGAGAACCGAACGCGGTTCTGAACCGCCTTGAAAAGATTTCGCCTCATCCTCTGCGGCTTGGCCCCAGGGACGCGGTGATATTTTCGGCAAGCACCATTCCGGGCAACGAGCCCGATGTGGAAGCTCTGTTGAACAAACTGTCCAGAACCGGGTGCGCTATATATCTGGCTTCCGAGCCGGATGGTTCGCCTCACCGCCTCGCCGAACACGCAGGCGGACGCGCTGTGTCCGGCATGTTCCATGTGTCGGGACACGGGCACAGAGAAGATCTCAAGAGGATCGTTGAGTTGAACAATCCTCAAAAGATTCTTCCGGTGCACGCAGGGAGAAATCGCCGCTCTATGGTGGCCGAGATGTTTCCCCAAAGGAGTGTTCTCATTGTGCAGGAACACGAAGTAATCTTGTTGTGAACTTTACGCCCCCTAGCTTAAGCCGGGGGGCTATTTATTAAATAAGGATGTTATAATAATAATGTATGCCTGGTCTGGAATTGGATTATAAAACTTCAACTTTAAAAAATGGCGTGCGTGTTATAAGCGCGCGTCTTGAGAGCACCGCCGCCGTTACCGCTTTAATATTGGTGGGTACCGGTTCTCATTATGAAAAAAGGGAACTCGGAGGCGTTTCCCATTTTTTAGAGCACCTTGTTTTTAAGGGATCCAAAAAGTATCCCAATGCTCTTAAAATAAGCACCATATTAGACGGATTGGGCGCCCAATACAATGCTTTTACGGATGATGAAATAACAGGTTTTTACATAAAGACGGTAAAGGACAAGACAGAAGTGGCATTGGATGTAATGAGTGATTTTTTGAAAAATCCTCTTTTCAAAACAGAAGAAATAGAAAGAGAAAGAGGGGTAATATTGGAAGAATTAAGAATGTATTATGATACGCCGAAACGGCATGTATTGGATCTTTTCAAAGAAGTGCTTTACGGAGACCAACAGGCAGGCGCAAAAATAGGAGGAACAGAAAAAACCGTATCCAATATAATGCCCAAAGACATAAAGGATTATTTTAAAAAGCAGTACGGAGGGGGAAATATAGTGGCGGTATTCGCGGGAAATATTTCCCACGAAGAAGCAAGAAAAATGGCGGAAAAATATATAGGAGACATTCCTGAAGGAAAACCGTATAAAAAACCGCCGGTAAAAGATTTGAATTACGGGAAAAAAATATTGATTCAGAATAAAAAAACAGACCAAACACATATTGTTGTCGGCTCCAAGGCCTTTGGGCTTGTCGACGAAAGAAGATACGCCCTGGACTTACTGGCGACAATACTTGGAGGTGGAATGAGTTCGCGGCTTTTCCACGAAGTGAGAGAAAGAAGGGGACTGGCGTATTATGTACACGCCGGAGCCGATCTTGGAACCGATTTTGGGTATTTTTTGGCAAGAGCCGGAGTTGCAAACGAAAAAGCGCCGGAGGCCATAAAAGTTGTAATTGAAGAATTTAAAAAAATAGCGGAAAACCCTCCTGCAAAAACTGAAGTTGAAAAAGCCAAAAACCATATCGAAGGGTCAACGCTTTTGGAAATAGAGGCCTCCCACGCGGTTGCGCACGAACTTGGCGTATCGGAAATTTTATTAAAAAAGATAATAACCCCGATAGAGTACATAAAAAAGATTAAGGAAATTAATGCTCAAGACATTGTCGAGGTTGCCGGAGACATATTTAAAGACGGCAATATACACTTAGCGCTCATAGGTCCGCATGAAAACGATGCTGAATTTGAAGGTTTATTGCGGGTATGATATTAAGATACTGAATCTCACATTTCTATGCCAAGAATGCAATTATTTAAAACAGAAATTACAACCGGAACCATAGTAAAAGCCATAGGGCTTATTGTTGCGGTTTTTCTTTTTCTTAAAATATGGCAGGTGGTCGCCAGTTTATTTATGGCGGTAGTAATAGCCGCAGCACTCGAGCCGACTCTAAACTGGCTGGAAAGAAAAAAGATTCCCCGTATAATTTCGGTTCCATTTTTATACCTTGTTTCCTTGGGCGCGTTTTTGGGCGTTTTTTACGCTATTTTACCCAGTTTGTTTAACGAAATTTATTTATTGTCGCAAAGTTTGCCGGGGCAATATGAAAATTTCGTACAAGAATTCATACATTCGGGAGCATTCGATGGACTTGGCTTTTTGATCCCTGCTCTAGATCAGCTTGTTGTCAGCTTGCAAGACCAGCTGGGCCAATTAATTCCAAATCTATTCAATTTTATAACAGCTATATTCGGAGGTCTAATCTCATTTTTGCTTATTATTGTGTTTTCATTCTATTTTTCTCTCAGCAAAAATGATTCCGAAAAAGCTATTATTTTCATCACTCCCGAGCGCCACAGAGAATATGTAAGCGATTTGTTCAAGCGTATGCAAAAAAGAACGGGTAGGTGGTTGCAGGCAATGTTTATATTGGCTACCCTAATGGGCGTTTCCACTTTTGCCATAATGTATTTATTGGGAGTCAAATTCGCTTTAACTCTTGGGCTGGCAGCGGGCCTTTTGGAAATAGTTCCGTATGTGGGACCATTTTTAGCCGGATTGCTTATATTTTCGGTTGCTTCTACTGAATCATTGGCGCTTGGATTTTTGGCTGTGCTTTTATTTCTTTTATTGCAACAACTTGAACAAATACTGATAATACCTTCTGTAATGTCCCGCGCTATAGGCATAAGTCCGGTAGCAGTTTTAGTGGCTGTTCTCATTGGAGCAAGGCTTGCCGGGTTTTGGGGGGTTATATTAGCCATTCCTCTTACTGCGGCGCTGGCCGAATTTGCTCGTGACTTAAAAAGTAGGAAGGTTTTTTAATTCTTATATGTCCGTATTGTATGTAGTAGCGACTCCCATAGGAAATCTTGAAGATATATCTTCAAGAGCGCTTCGTACTCTCAAGGAAGTGGATTTTATTCTTTGCGAAGATACCCGCGTTACAAGCAAGCTTTTGGCGCATTATAAGATTAAAAGACCGCTTGTCAGTTATCACCAACATTCTTCTCTTGCCAAAAAAGAGCAAATAATAAACTTAATTAAAGAGGGAAAACACCTTGCTCTTGTTACAGATGCCGGAACCCCCGGCATATCCGATCCCGGGAACGAACTTATAGCGCGCATCTTGGAAGAATTGCCGGAACAGGTGGACATAGTCCCCATACCCGGGCCCACGGCGTTGGCCGCGGCCGCTAGCATATCGGGGATGCCCATGAATGAATTTTTGTTTTTAGGATATCCTCCTTCTAAAAATAAAAGAGCCAAATTTTTTATGAGGGTTTCCGAATGCAACACCCCCGTTATATTATACGAAAGCGTCCACAGAATATTACGCTCTCTAAAGGATCTGCGAGATGTGTTGGAAAAGGACCGCAAAATAATGGTTGCCCGTGAATTAACCAAGAAATTTGAAACTGTGTATAGAGGCACCGTGGAAGAGGTCGCCGAAAAATTGGAAAAAGACAATGTAAAAGGAGAATTCGTTATTATTGTAAATAAAAAATAGCATGCAAAAGTTTTATATAACAACAGCCATAGATTATGTTAACGGAAAACCTCATCTTGGGCATGTCTTGGAAAAAGTGCAGGCGGACATAACGGCAAGGTATAAACGTCTTGGCGGATTTGATGTTTTTTTCCTGACTGGAACGGATGAACACGGGGCAAAAAACGCAAAGGCGGCAAAAGACGCGCAAAAGTCCGTAGTCGAATTTACGAACAAAAACGCGGAAGCATTCGAAAATTTATGGAGAGACATGGATATCTCTTACGATTATTTTATCCGTACTACCAATAAAACGCGCCATTGGCCTGTTGTAAAAAGAGTATGGCGCGTTTTGGAAAAAAACGGCGACCTTTATAAAAATAAATATAAAGGGCTTTACTGCTACGGTCACGAAGCATTTGTGACGACCAAAGATCTTAATAAAAACGGAGAATGCGAAATGCACGGACAAAAACCGGAACAAATAGAGGAAGAAAATTATTTTTTTAAACTCTCAAAATATACAAAACAAATAAAGGCGAGCATAAAAAAGGGCGAAATGAAGATAACTCCCAAAGAAAGAGAAAATGAGATACTGCGCCTTTTGGAGGGGGGTCTGGAGGATGTTAGTTTTTCGCGCCCGAGGAAGGATTTAAAATGGGGAATACCGGTGCCGGGAGATAAAACTCAGACCATTTATGTTTGGGCCGACGCTCTTACGAATTATATTTCCGCGTTGGGTTGGGGGGAAAAAGACAGCGGAAAATTTAAAAAATATTGGCCGGCGGATGTGCATGTGATAGGGAAAGACATATTGCGCTTTCATGCCGCTATTTGGCCGGGGATGCTTTTAAGTTTGGGTCTGCCTTTGCCCAAGAAACTATTTGTGCATGGTTTTATAAATGTTGACGGCAAAAAAATGTCTAAATCCTTAGGAAATATAATCGCTCCTGTAGATATTGTGAATGAATACGGCGTTGATGCTTTTAGACACTATCTTTTAACTGAAATTATGCCGACTCGCGACGGGGACTTTTCTAAAGAAAAGTTCGAAGCAAGATATAACGGGGATTTGGCCTCGGGATTAGGTAATTTTATGGCAAGAATTGTCGGTTTGGGCGAAAGACACCTGAAAAAGCCCTTAAAAAGCATTACAAACGCGGCAACTAAAACAAAAATTGAAAAATCTTGGAAAACATATTCAAAAAATATGGAAGAAATGAAATTCTCGGATGCCATAAGAGAGGCATATTCTCTTATGAGTTACGGAGACAAAAGGATAAACGACGTTAAATTGTGGGAGCTTGCGCAAAACGACAATAAAAAGTTTGAAGCGGAACTTAGCGATGTCGCAACCATTCTGGCCAATGTTGCCTGGATGCTTTATCCTGCAATTCCCGCCAGTTCGGAAAAAATATTCCGGCAATTGGGTATTAAATCTAACTCAAAAGATAACTGGAAATTCAAAATGAAAAAGGGAGAATCTCTTTTCCCAAGATTACAGTAATTAATCTTGCCTAATTCAAATAAGTGTGATAGAGTATGCGCAGTGTAAACTGCTGTTCTTTAAATCTTACACAGGAGGACACCGTGAGAGATTCTGTAATCAGCGCGCTGGACAGCGTGTCGAGACAGGTAAAAATTGGTTTCCTGGCAACTTTGCCCGAACTTCTTTCAAGGGCCGAGTACGATTTGTCGGAAGTTGAACCCATGATTAACGATTATAATATGGCGAGAGCACCTATTTGTAGTTGTCATTCCCCCTGGGAGCAGCGCCGGTCAGTACGCCTGGTGCGGTTCGATCGGGAAATTTCTACAGACGAGGCCAGAGGCGCGCTGAATGAGACGGGGCTTAGGCCTGGAACGATACATGAATATCTTGAACTTGTCGCCGCGTATCCGGAACTTAGGACAGAGGTGCCTGTAGTGATGCTGGGATCCGTACTGCCCCCCCATACGGTCAGCGCCTACAACAGCTTTGCCGTACGCAGGATTAGCCTGGCCCAAAGCCACACCGGCAAGTGGGGCCCGCTTTGCTGGTTCATCGCCGTAGACAAGCACTGTCCACAGTAGGTCATTCGGCCCCTGATATAAATCGGGGGCCTTTGTATTTTGTTCAACTGCATGTTAAAAACATATTATGTTTATTGACACTCACGCACATTTGAATTTTAGTGCCTTCGAAGCTGATTTTACCGATGTGCTTAAAAGCGCGTTAAATTCCGACATGGGCATTATAATGCCCGGCACTCAATATGAGAGTTCTAAAAAAGGAGTGGAATTGTCCGAAAAATTAAATGACGGCCGCGTCTGGGCCGCTGTCGGATTGCACCCCATACACTTAGAGAGCGGAGAAGCGGACAGCTCCGAAACAAAAACAACACAGGCGTTTTATAAAGAAGAGTTTAACAAAGATAAATATTTTGAATTGGCAAAATCTCCACAAACAGTGGCCGTGGGCGAAGTGGGTCTTGATTATTGGAACCGTCCCAAAAACAAAGAAGAAGGGAGCATTTATGCTCAAAAACAAATAGAAACATTAAAAATGCAGCTTGATTTAGCGTTGGAATTAAAAAAACCGGTTATTTTGCATTGCAGAGTCGCTCACAAGGATATGTTGAGATTGTTGGCGGAACACCCCATCACAAATAATCCGCCAGCCGGAGGACCGGGGGTTATACATTCTTACACCGGAAGCGTTAAACAATTAAATAAATTTTTAAAGATGGGCTACTGCATAGGAATAAACGGTCTTGTTTTTAAGCTGGATTTGATGGCCGATGCGGTAAAGGCCGTCCCGCTTGAAAGAATGCTACTTGAAACGGACTCTCCCTATTTAACCCCGCCGGAAGCTGGAGATTTGCGAAATGAACCGGTTAACATAAAATATATAGCCCGAAGAGTTGCTGAATTAAAAGGAATTGCCCTTCAGGAGATTGAAAAACAAACTACTGAAAATTCGAAAAGAGTTTTTGGGGTGGATTTTAGTGTAGAATAGTTAATATGGTCCCGTACGAAACAGCGGTCACGGTTTACGGGGCAGAACAAAATAAAATATTATAAATTATAAATTCCAGGTTTGGCCATTATTTTATTAATAGCGGCCGCGACCTGTTTCGTACGGGATGGAACAATATAATCCGCAAAAAATAGAGAAAAAGTGGCGGGAAAAATGGATACGCGACGCGAGGTGGCAGGTTGATATAAAAGGGGACAAAAAGCCCTATTATAACCTAATGATGTTTCCCTATCCTTCGGCGGAGGGCTTGCATATAGGCAATCTTTACGCGTTTGTGGGTTCGGATATACACGGACGCTATATGCGGCAGAAAGGATACGATGTTTTTGAACCAATAGGATTTGACGCGTTCGGGATTCATTCCGAAAATTTTGCTCTAAAAAAAGGCATACACCCAAGGGAACTAATAAAGAAAAGTACGGATAATTTTCGAAGACAATTGGAATACATCGGGAACATCTATTCCTGGGATAACATAATAAACACCACTGATCCGGAATATTATAAGTGGACCCAGTGGATTTTTTTAAAATTCTACGAAGCAGGTCTTGCGTACAAAAAAGAAGCTCCCGTTCAGTGGTGCCCGAGTTGTAAAACCGTTCTCGCTAACGAGCAGGTGATATCGGGAAGATGTGAAAGATGCGATTCGGTTGTTGAAAGCAAAAATTTAAACCAATGGTTTTTAAAAATAACCGATTATGCGGACAGATTATTGGAAAATCTTAAAAATATTGACTGGTCCGAACACACAAAGATCGCGCAACGCAACTGGATAGGCAAAAGCACGGGGTACCGTATAAAATTTCCAATTTTCAATTCTCAATTTTCAATCGAAATCTTCACAACACGAGCGGATACTTTGTTCGGAGCGACATATATTGTGTTGTCCCCAAAACATGAACTAATTTCCCAATTACCAATCACCAATAAAAAAGAGATTGAAACATATATAAACAAATCCGAAAGCAAAAAACAGACCAAGAACAATGAAAAAACGGGGATTGAGCTGAAGGGTATCAGCGCCATAAATCCCGCCAATAAAGAAGAAATACCGGTTTGGATATCGGATTATGTTGTAGCTGAATATGGAACAGGTGCTGTAATGGCGGTTCCCGCGCATGACCAGAGAGATTTTGAATTTGCGAAAAAATACGGCTTGCCTTCAAAACAGGTAATATGCCAGAATTATCCGGAAAAAATATGCCCGGTCTTGGAAAAAGCGTATGAAGGAGAAGGCCATCTGGTTGGTTCGGAAAAATTCAATGGCATATCCTCATCAGAAGCTAGGGAAAAAATTGGAAAAAGCGTAGGCGGTATTCCTCAGGTAAACTATCATTTGCGTGATTGGCTCATATCGCGCCAACGCTATTGGGGGCCTCCAATACCCATAATATATTGCGACAATTGCGGCACGGTACCCGTAGCCGAAAAGGATTTGCCCGTGCTGCTGCCTTATGTGGAAAATTTCCAGCCGACAGGCACCGATAAATCTCCGCTTGCCGCCGTTGAAGAATTTGTAAATGTAAAATGCCCCAAGTGCGCGGGCAGGGCAAAAAGAGAAACGGATGTTTCGGACACTTTTCTGGATTCTTCATGGTATTTTTTGCGCTATCCCAGTTCCGGAGAAAAAAATATAGCATGGGATAAAAAAATAACCGAAAGATGGCTGCCGGTGGATATGTATATTGGAGGCCAGGAACATGCCGTGCTTCATTTAATGTATGCACGCTTTATAACTATGTTTATGCGCGATCAAAAACTTCTTAATTTCGAAGAGCCCTTTAAGAAATTTAGGGCGCATGGCCTTCTGGTAAAAGAAGGGTCAAAAATAAGCAAATCTAAAGGAAATATTGTGAATCCCGATGAGCTTTTTGAAGCATTTGGCGCCGATACTCTTCGCACATACCTTATGTTTTTAAGTCCTTTAGCCGAAGGGGGAGATTGGCAGGACGAAGGCATACGCGGAGTTCATAGATTTTTAGGAAGAGTATGGGGGCTCGTTCAGAGACAAACAACCCCGTACCAGGACAAGTCCAGTACGGGGCAGGCAGGCAAGCAACCTGCCTCCGCAGAGGCTTCGGCAGGCAGGCAAGAGACAAACTCAAAACAGAATTTACAAAAGATAAAACATCAGACAATAAAAAAAGTAACGGAAGATATTGAACGCTTGCATTACAACACCGCTATTGCCGCTATGATGGCATATGTGAACGCGCTTTATGAAAATGAACACTCGCCCGAAGATATAGAAACTCTGCTTGTTTTGCTGGCGCCTTTCGCTCCGCATATTACAGAGGAACTATGGGAACGCTTAGGCCAAAAAGGAAGCGTGCACGATGCTGTCTGGCCTGAGTTTGACGCAAAAATTACGAAGCAGGAAATTATAACCGTGCCCGTGCAGATTAATGGAAAACTACGGGCTCAAATCGAAGTGGAAAACAACACGGAAGAAGGCCGTTTAATTAAAAGCGCTTTGGAAAGCGAAAGAATAAAGGAAATTTTGGGAGATAAAAAACCTAAAAAAACTATAGCGGTCAAAAACAAAGTCGTTAATCTGGTTATCTAATCCTATTTACGTTTTTGTTGTATTTTTAGATAATGATGTTAGATTAAATATATGTGTGGAATAATCGGCTATGTGGGGCATAAAAACGACCCAAGGATCGGCTTGGATGCTTTAAAGCGCCTTGAATACAGGGGATATGATTCCGCTGGAATGGCGTACTATAATTCTAAAACTAAAAAAATTACGGCAAATAAAGCGGTGGGCAGGATCTCATTTCTTGAAAATAAATTAAATGCAAAAAAACTTGAAGGTTCGCCTTTTATATATCATACGCGCTGGGCGACACATGGGGCTCCGATTCAAAAAAATGCTCATCCTCACGCCGATTGCACGGGAAATTTTTATCTTGCACACAACGGTATCATAGAGAATTATTTGCAATTAAGAGATTGGCTAAAAAACAAAGGGCATTCTTTTAAGTCCGAAACCGATACGGAAGTACTGGTACATTTGATAGAACACAACTTTAAGGGTGATTTATTTAACGCGGTTAAAGTCAGTTTGGCGAGAGTTACGGGAACATACGGTATTGCTGTAATCTCGTCCAAGGCGCCTGGAGAACTTATAGCTGCGCGGCTTGGAAGCCCGCTCTTAATAGGAGTGGCAAAAGACGGGCATTTTGTGGCAAGCGATCCGGCGGGAATATTGGCTCACACAAAAAAGGTGGTTTATTTGGAAGACGGCGAGATAGCCAAACTAAATGCGGACGAAATGCATATTTTGAACAAAAATACTTTTAAAGAACCCGAAGTGGAAGAAATTGAATGGAATTTGGAAGAAGCCCAAAAAGGGGGATATCCGCATTTTATGCTCAAAGAAATAATGGAACAACCGTCCTCTATTCGCGAGACATTCAGAGGCAGATTGATTTTGCGGGACGGCAATGTGAAATTAGGCGGTTTGGAGCTTGTGCAGGAAAAATTAAAACAAATCAAAAAACTGCACATAATAGCTTGCGGCACAGCTTACTATGCGGGCATGGTGGGAAAATACATGCTTGAAGAATATGCCGGAATACCTACCGAAGTTGAACTGGGTTCGGAATTCAGATACAGAAAGCCGATTTTTGACAAAAAAGACAGCGCCGTTATTTGCATATCGCAGTCAGGGGAGACAGCAGATACAATAGCTCCCCTAAAAGAAGCAAAAAACAGGGGTGTTTTAACGCTCGGCATAGTTAATGTTGTAGGATCCACCATTGCCAGAGAAACGGACGCGGGAGTTTACAACCACGCCGGACCCGAGATCGGAGTTGCTTCCACCAAGGCGCTTACATCCCAGCTTACGGCACTCGCGATGTTAACCGTGTTTTTGGGCAGGCAAAGGCAAATGTCGCACACTATGGGAAAAAGAATAGTTGAAGAAATAGAAAAATTACCCAAATTAGTGGAGAGCGTTCTTGCCGAAAAAGAAAAAATAAAAAAGTTTGCCCGCAAGTACAAAAATTATCCGAACATGCTTTATCTTGGAAGAAAATACAACTATCCGATAGCTCTTGAAGGCGCGCTTAAGGTAAAAGAAATATCATACATGCATGCCGAAGGTTATGCCGGGGGCGAAATGAAGCATGGCCCCATTGCTCTTATAGAAGAAAGTTTTCCGACTATGGCAATTATGCCCAAAGACAGCGTGTATGAAAAAATGGTATCCAATATCGAAGAACTAAAAGCGAGAAGCGGGCCCATTATCGCTGTAACAACCCGCGGCAACAAATCCGTTGGACACTTGAGTAAAGATGTAATATATATCCCAAAGACATTGGAAATGCTAACTCCGATTATTTCTGTTATTCCGCTCCAGCTTTTCGCTTATTATGTCGGAGTATTTAGAGGATTAAATGTTGATAAACCAAGAAATTTGGCAAAATCAGTTACAGTTGAATAAATAAAATCCGCTCACATGAGCGGATTTTGTATATCAATCAACTGGTTCCAAGGTGCCACTTGCCCTTAATTTTGCGCACATAGTTTGATTTATGAATCTCATTTTTTACATCGCTATCTTGCGCCGCGTGCTTGTGCTGTTGCCCACGCGCAATAACAAGCGTATTGGGATTTACTGTTAATTTTACAACGGACCCGGCCGCAATATAACTCGTTCTTCCTATCAAAAGAGGAGCTATTAGCATCGAGCCGCTGCCGATGAAAGTATCTCTTTGCACAATTATTCTATTTTTTTCATAACCGTTATAATTACAAAAAACGACCCCGGCTCCGATGTTGCATCCTTGCCCTATAGACGCATCGCCTATATAGCACGAATGTTTTGCATTGACATCATTGTGTAATATGGAACGAATCACCTCTGCGCCAATAACGCAATTATCCATTATATACGAGTCCTCTATTTTGGCATTAGGCAATATAACGGTATCCTTTCCAATGTAAGAATCACCGTTTATGTACACATTGGGATAAATAATCGCACCTTTTGATATTTGCACTTTGGGTCCTATAAAAACGCCTGTTGTGCTTATGAATTTTACGCCACGAACGCGGTGTATTAAAAGTCGCAGGAATAATTTCACCGTATTCTCCTGTTGTAAAACAACTGGCTTACTTATAACATAAGCATGTGAAACGAAGCAATGTTATACTAAACAAAATGGAAAATGTCAGAAAAAAGAAAGTCGTAGTTATAGGCGGAGGTACAGGTACCTCTATACTTTTGCGCGGCCTTAAAAAACTGCCGCTTAGATTATCGGCCGTTATAACAACAGCTGATACGGGAGGTTCTTCCGGTAGGTTAAGAAAGGAAATAGGCATGGTTCCTCCGGGAGACGCCAGGCAATGTTTTGTCGCGCTTAATGACCACAATCATCCAATACTCTCTCATTTCAACACCAGATTTGGCGGCGGGAGTTTAAAGGGGCATACATTTGGAAATTTATTTTTAGCAATATTGTGGCAACATCACGGAGATTTTCAAAAAGCGATAGAAGAGGCAGAGAAAATTTTCGGGTCCGAACATTCCATCGTTCCCGTTACAACATACCCCACTGATATATGGGCCCACTTGAAAGACGGAAGGAAAATAAAAGGGGAGGCGCGCATAACTAAAATAAAAGGATTGAATAAAAAGCTTGATAAACTTGAATTGACGCCGCGGGGAGCTGCCAACCCAAAGACCGAAAAAGTTATAAAGGAAGCGGATTTTATATTAATAGGACCGGGAAATCTTTTTGCCAGTTTAACGCCGCCATTAATGGTAAGGGGCATCAGGTCCGGTATAAAAAAGAGCAGGGCTAAAAAGATCTATACGGCAAATTTGATGAATCAGCAAAAATCCACCAAGGATTATTCGATAAATGATTACCTATTGCATTTTAAAAAACTTTTTGGCGGAGACGTTTTTGATCATGTTGTATACAATACCGCAAACATAAGCGGCAGAATTTTGGAAAAACTTAACACAACAGACCAGCCGCTTGTCATAAAAAACGAAGAAAAAGATAAAAGATTCGCGGGAACAGATCTTTTAGACAGTAAAATACCGGAACACGATCCCAACGATGCTTTAAGAAGAACTCTTATACGGCACGATTCGGATAAATTGGCGGATATAATGAAACAATTGATGAACTTATAATATTAAATGGAGCGGATAAAATTAACTGAAGAAAATTTTTTAGATACGGTTAAAAAAGCGTCAAATGCTTTGAAGCAAGGGCGCGTTATTATTTTCCCAACCGATACTTTATATGGCTTGGGAGCGGATGCCTTGCGTAAAGACGCGATAGAGAGATTGTTTTATCTTAAAAAAAGGCCCGCGAACAAACCCGTGCCAATTTTTGTTAAAGGTATCAAAATGGCGAAAGAGCTGGCTTTTATAGACAGCCGACAGGATAGCATATTGAACAAATTTTGGCCGGGCCCTTTCACTTTAGTGCTTTTCAAAAAAAACAAAATAAGCTTGCGTCTGTCGGCTAACACCCAAAAAGTGGGTTTGCGTGTTCCCGATAGCGATTTTTGCCGGGCTCTGTTAAATGAATTTAGAGGACCTGTTACGGGCTCTTCCGCGAATGTATCGGGAATGCAGCCGACGGGAAATATTTCCGAAATACTGGCTCAATTTAAAGAACATTCCGTACTGCCCGATCTTGTTGTGGATGCCGGAGATATTTCTGCCGCAGAACCTTCGACCGTTTTGGATATAACCAGAGATGAACCCCTGGTTCTGCGCATGAACCAGACAACGCTCGAAAAAATGTCAAATATATTCGGCAAAAAACTAAATTTATAATTCGTTATGGCTTTATTAACGCACGGGCATCTTGCCCGGCTATCGCCGCATTTCAATAAAGAACTTGGAGAATTATATGCTTCTACTGCTATACGGGGGTTTGCAATTTCTTTAGTAGGTATATTCGAACCAATATATATCTTCCTTTTTTTTGACAGATCTATTCCATTAACTCTTCTTTATTTTGCGATTGTATCCATTTTGTTCGGTGTGCTTGCGCCTTTTGGAGGAAAAATGCTCACACGGCTAGGCATAAAACACGCAATGCTCTGGAGTGTTCCGTTTCTGTTTTTATATTTTCTGGCTCTTTGGCAAATAGAAAAATTAGGTATCTTTTTTCTGATACTTATTCCGTTTCATGTCATGCATAACCTGCTCTACTGGCCGGCTTTCCATATTGATTTTGCCAGATTTTCCGAACAAGGTAAGCGCGGCAAGGAAGTGGGAGTTGCCAATATCGTTATTTCACTTGCCTCGGCCTTTGGACCGCTTGTTGGGGGGTTAGTAATAACATTTTTTGGATTTCCGGAACTTTTCGCCATTGTTCTTGCCTTATTATTTGCGTCCACAATACCATTGTTTTTATCCCAAGAAATAAAAGAAGAATACCCGGATGATTTCACGCAGGCCTTTAGAGAAACTTTAAAAAAGAACAGGAGGGCGAAAGTTGCAGCTCTCGGGTTTGCGGGCGCGGAATTTGCCGTCCATGCTTATATATGGCCTCTATATCTTTTTATGCTGGCAATAAGTTTTGAAGAATTGGGCGCCATTATTTCTTCCGCTCTTGTAATAGGAATGATATTTATATACTTCATAGGCAAGGCATCGGATAAAATGGGGCCGGAGAAATTGCTGACCATAGGATCCATTCTGAACGCCGTTTTCTGGCCCATAAAAATGTTTGTACGAACACCCTTCGATGCTTTTTTGGCTCACACTTTGCATAATTTCGGTTCGTATTCCGCCTTTATACCTTTTGCCGCCATATTTTATGACTGGGCCGGAAAATATAAAACGACCCGGGACCGGCTCGTAATAGTGCGCGAGATAGCTTTAAATGTTTCCCGCGGGGTCTTTCTTTTATTTTTAGCTTTAGTGTTTTTGTTTACCGACAACTTGGCAATAGTGTTTTTAATGGCAGGATTTCTTTCTTTGGGATTTATTTTAATGAAAGAAGATCCGATGGAAATCGATCCCATGGAAATTGCCAAAGAAACCGCCGGATCAGTGCCCGAAGGTTCTTAGATTCTAGCCGTTCTCCGGAGCTTTATGCAAAACAAGCTGATTGAAGGGTATTACAATACCTTCGTTATCAAAAGCGATCTTAAGCCGTTTTCTTAATTCGCCGGTTACATCCCATTGTCTGAGAGGTTTTGTTTCTCCGAGTATTTTAATTACTATCGCTGAATCCGCAAACTCATCAACCCGAAGAAATTGAGGTGTTTTTATTATGTCTTCTTTCCAATTCTTATCTTCGGTCAGTTCATTACCAACTCTGTTTATTACTTTTATTACTTTTTCCAAATTTGTTGAATAATCAACCCCTATGTTCAAGTTTACACGGGCGTATTCATGAGACAGATTGGAAGCGGTCTTTATTTGGCCATTGGGTACATTGTGTACTGTGCCGTCTAAGTCCCTGAGAATTGTTCTGCGAAGCGTTATCTTTTCCACCAATCCGCATGTCTTGTCAAAACATACCACATCCCCAATCCTGTATTGGTTTTCAAGTATTATAAACAAACCGCTTATAAGGTCGCTTATAAGATATTGTCCTCCAAAACCGAAAGCAAGGCCTCCTATTCCGGCCGCGGCTATTAGCGGGGTTATATTTATTCCTATTTCGGACAGAATCATAAGTCCGCCAAGGACCCATATGGCCACATGTATAGATATAACCATTATATTTATAATCGTGTCCTCTCTTTTTATTTCTTCTTCTTCGCTTGCAAACCTGTCTGTTTTGACCATTTTTCTTATGGTCTTGCTTAGTATTGCCTCCGCGAATTTATGCGCTATCCAAAGACCAACCACTATAATGGCTATACGGATGCCGTGTTCCAGAAGCCACGGCAAAATAAAATCAATTATTGCTTTGTTCAAATTTTGCATGATTTAAAATATTTTTTTATTAAATTTTAATTTCTTAAATGGTGCCCGGGAGAGGAGTTGAACCTCCACGGTATTTCTACCACTGGATTTTGAGTCCAGCGTGTCTGCCAGTTCCACCACCCGGGCATATATTTCTCGTCCTGCTCCGCAGGACTTAGACAAAAAACTGTTCCGGGTGGTGGTCCGGGGTTCTTTTGAACCCGTGAACTTGCTGCGCACTGCTCGCAATTTCACCCACCCGGGCATGTTTCATATTCCCAACATAGCATCGTGTATTCATTTGTCAATCGGCCCATTTGTGGTAAGATTTAGCCATATGGGAGTAGCTATAACCATAGCCAACCAAAAAGGAGGAACCGGTAAAACCACTACGGCTGTAAATTTGGCCGTGTATTTGGCTGCATACGGCAAAAAAGTATTGATTGTGGACATGGATCCGCAGGCCAACGCAACTTCGACTTTCCGTTCTCCCGGCAATCTGTCTACAAACGTGTATCATACACTAATTGGCGGCGTATTGGCTGGTGATACCATACACGCGACCGGGCTTTTTTCTCTTGATATTTTGCCTTCCAATCCGGATTTGTCGGGGGCGCACATAGAGCTCGTTTCCCAAAAAGAGCGGGAATACAGGTTGTTGGACAGCATAGCACAGGTCAAACACAACTACGATTTTGTTATTATAGATTGTCCGCCCAGTTTGGGTCTTCTCACGCTTAATGGCCTTGTTGCCGCCGATTATATTCTAACTCCGGTTCAATGCGAATACTACGCGCTGGAAGGTTTGGGACAACTATTAAATACTGTATACTTAATAAGAGACAATCTGGGCAGGAATATTGAAATTTTGGGGGCGGTGTGTACCATGTACGATAAAAGAAATAAATTGAGCAGAAATGTGCTCAAAAATGTAAAAGATAATTTTCCCGGATATGTTTTTGATTCTGTGATACCCAGAAACATATCTTTGGCGGAAGCTCCAGGATACGGAAAATCAATTTACCAATATGATCCGTATTCAACCGGCGCCGAAGCATACCGAAAACTGGCAAAAGAAACAATACAAAGAATAAATTCTTTTTAAAAATAAAAAAATGCGCGGATTAGAATCATTAATACCACAAAGAAAACCCGAAGAACGCTCCGAAATAGACAAAAAAGAGAGCGTGTTTCTTATAGATGTTGAACAAATAAAGCCGAACCCGTACCAGCCGCGGCGCGAATTTGATCTCAACGCTTTAAAAGACCTTGCTGACTCGATTAAAGTTTACGGGATTTTACAGCCCTTAATCGTAAGCAAGGTGGAAAGATACGTGCCGGAAGGCAGGGAAGTGGATTACGAACTGATAGCCGGAGAAAGAAGATTGCGTGCCGCCAAAATGGCTAAATTGCCGAGGGTGCCGGCTATAATAAGACATTCAACAGATAAGCAAAAACTGGAAGTTTCTCTCATAGAAAACATACAAAGAAACGATTTAAACGCTGTTGAAGAGGCGGAGGCGTTTAAAAAACTCCAGGAAGAATTCGGCATGAAGCAAAGCGAGATCGCAAACAGAGTGTCCAGGTCTGTCCCTTATGTCGCAAATACCATTAGAATTTTATCTTTGCCCTCAAGTATAACGGATGCTTTAAAGCGAGGAGAAATATCAGAAGGCCACACGCGGCCTCTTCTGAGTTTGGAACAAGGCGCACAAGAAAAATTATTTGGAGAAATATTGGCAAGTAATTATACGGTAAGGCAGGCGGAAGAGAGGGCCAGGGAATTGAAACCGAAAAAAGAACCCGCGGCAGTCGGATCAAGAAGCATGAAAGATAACGAAATGGCAGAGCTTTTACGAAGGTTCAAGGAAACTTTTGAAGTGCTGGATGCCAAAGCCAGAACAACGGATAAAAGAGCAAATCTCGCGGTTCATTTTTCGTCCAAAAACGATCTTCGCCGCTGGATAGAAAGTTTGCTGGACTAAACGCGCCTTTTTATTTCCACGACCCCGTCGGTCATTTTTATTTTTTCTATAATTTTTCTTAGAAGCTGAATATCTTCAATTTCTATATCCGCTTTTATCTCAACCTCTCCGTCTTTTGCGGATGAGGTTTTATTTTTATTTACCCCGGCGTTTATAGATACTATATTCGCGTTAAAATCCGCAATAATTTTACTTATGTCTTGAAGCATACCAACCCTGTTGGTTGTTTTTATTGTCAGAGGAATACTATAATTTCTTTCAGCACTACTCCAGTAAGCGGGCAATATTTTTTCCGCCCATGTTTTTTCGTGAATATTCGGGCATGCGGTTTTGTGTATGCTGGCGCCTTTATCTACAGTTATGTATGCCACTATGCTTTCGGGGTAGGCGGGGCTGCAACATTGTGCCATGCGCATTTTCAAACCGCTTACTCCCGCTATAGAAACCGATTTCACCGAGGTTTTTTTTGAAGTTTTGGGAGCAACCTTTTTCCGCTGCGGTGCTTCTTCAAGCAAACTATTTGTTATTCTTGTTATGGAAATATCCCCTCTGCCTATGGCCGCAAAGAGTGATTCGGCGTTGTGCATAGAGAATCTTTCCAAGGTTTTGCGGCGTGTTTTTTCTTGAAGCCCGTCCCAATTTTTACCTTCTATGGATTCCAATTCCTCATTGAGCATACTTAAGCCGGCTTCCACATGCTGTTCTCTGTTCTGGCTATGAAACCATTTTTTTATATGCGCCCGCGCGCTTCTTGTTTTTGCAAAATGTAGCCATGCTTGCGAGGGGGTCTTGTTTTTGGAAGTTAATATCTCCAAAACATCTCCGTTATGCAATTCTGTTCCCAAGGATATCATCTTGCCGTTTCGTATCGCGGCTGAGCATTTATCGCCCACATCAGAATGTATGTTGTAAGCGAAATCTATGGGGGTGGCTCCCGCCGGCAAATCTATAACATCGCCGGAAGGAGTAAACACGAATATGCGATCATTGAACACGTCTATTTTTAAACTATTCAAAAACTCATCGCTTGGAGATGTATCTTTTTTCCATTCTTGAAGCTGGCGCACCCAGCCGTAAGTTTTATTTAATCTTTTATCGGACTGTTTTTCATCTGCCTTATATCTCCAGTGCGCCGCTATTCCATACTCGGCATTTTCGTGCATTTTTAGCGTCCTTATTTGAAACTCGGTTCTTTTTCCATCTATGCAAAAAACTGTCGTGTGCAAACTTTGGTAGCCGTTTGGTTTCGGAAGAGCTATATAATCTTTTATTCTTCCGGGTACCGGGTGCCAGAGTTTGTGGATTATTCCCAAAGTTTTGTAGCACTCTTCAACCGAATCCACTATTATTCTTACGGCCATCAAATCCATTATTTGGTCCCAATTATAGTTATCTTTTTCCAGTTTTACCCACAAACTGTATAGGTGCTTAGTTCGCATTTCTATTTTTAGCGGCTTGATGTTTTCACGCGCGAGTTCCCGTTTTAATTTGGGCGATAATCTTTTTAGATAATCCTCGGCCTTCAGCAACCTTTTGCCGCTTTCTTTTTTTACATAGTCGTATTTATCCGGGTATACATACGGAAAAGCCAGGTCTTCAAGTTTTTTTCCAATATCCGCCACTCCCAATCTTATTGCTATCGGCGCGTAGATTTCCAGGGTCTCAAGAGCTATCCTTTTTCTTTTTCTTTCAGGTAGCGCGTTAAGCGTTTTCATATTGTGCAGCCGGTCCGCAAATTTAATAAGTATGACCCTTACATCTTCAGCCATGGCTACCATCATTTTCCTTAAATTTTCAGCATGTCTTTCAACTCCGCGGTATTTCAATTTTCCAAGTTTGCTTACCCCCGATACCAAAAAGGATATGTCTTTTCCGAATTCTTTTTCTATATCGTCTAGGGTTACGTGGGTGTCGTCCACAACATCGTGCAGAAGCGCGGCCGCTATGGTTTGCGCGTCCATTTTTAGTTCGGCCAAAGTTTGCGCGGCGTAAAGAGGGTGTATTATATAAGCTTCTCCCGATTCTCTTTTTTGCCCTTCATGCGCGCTAAGCGCTTTTTCGAAGGCCTTTTGTATCAGCTCTTTATCATCCTTATTCGCAAAAAAGTTTTTTATTTCTTCAATGTCCCCGTGTGCTTTTGTTTTGTTTTTAGCTGTCATGTTTTTAATAAAACATCGTATTATAAGTTATTTGTCTTTGCAAATTAAAACAGGCAACGATACAATTTATTATATGGTAAATAATGATTTAAATAAAAAAAGAAACAAAAGAGCCAGAGTGGCGAAAGAAGTTGCCGAAATTAAAAAAGATATAAGAAAACGAACCGCAACATATATAATCGGAGGATTTGGGCTAGTTGCCGGTTTGGCGTGGAACGACGCAATAAAATCTTTAATAGAATATTTTTTTCCAAAAGACGGCAATTCCGTATCCGCCAAGTTTATTTATGCGGTAATCGTGACTTTAATAGTCGTTCTGATAGGTATTTATGTAACCAACCTTCTGGATAAAAAAAAGGAGTAAGCACTCCTTTTTTTAATCTTTTTTCTCGTACGAACATTCTCTGTTAGAACAACTAATGCCGTTCTTTTTTTCCACCAAAACAGAACTGCATTTTGGGCACTTTGATATATGGTTTTTTGTGGTTCCTTTTACTTTTTCTATATGGGGTTTGTCCCACAGGGCGAAATCGCAATCAGGATATCTGGAACATCCGTAAAATATTTTTTTGCGTCTCGTTCTTTTTTCAACGACTTCTCCTTCCGCGCACTTTGGGCAGTGCACCTTTAGATCAGGATTTTCTTTTAAGGGTTCTGTGTGTTTGCATTCCGGAAATCCGCTGCATCCGTAAAACCATCCGAATCTGCCCATGCGTTTTAGCAAGTTTTTACCGCACTTAGGACATTTTTTATCGGTTTCTTTTACCATATTCGCCTTTTTTACTTCCCCATATTTTTCTTTAAGCGTTTTTTCAAAGGGTTTGTAAAAATCATGCAAAAGTTGCGTCCAATCTTCTTTTTCGTGAGCTACTCTGTCCAGTTGATTTTCCATTTTTGCCGTAAAATCTATATCAACTATATCCGGAAAATGTTCCACCAGTATATCGTTAACAACAAAACCAATTTCATTGGGTTCCAGTTGCCTTTGGTCATTTCTAAATACATAGTTTCTCTCTTGTATGGTAGATATTATAGACGCGTATGTTGAAGGCCTTCCTATCTCATGCTTTTCAAGCGCCTTTACCAAACTTGCTTCATTGTATCGGGCGGGCGGTTTTGTAAAATGCTGACCTGGCGTTATTTTCTTAAGATTCAAATTGTCTCCTACTTTTAACAGCGGAAGTTCGGCTTCTTCAAATTTTATAGGATAAACCCTCAAGAAACCGTCAAAACGCATAAGTTGTCCATTCGCGCGAAAAACATGGTTTTTTGCCTTCACATCAACAGTTGCCGCATCAAATATAGCCGGCTCCATCTGGCTGGACACGAAACGTTGCCATATTAGTGTGTATAATTTTTTTTGCGGGCCCTCCAGTTTAAGCTTTTCAGGATTGTTTTGGGGAGAAGTGGGCCTTATTGCTTCGTGCGCCTCCTGCGCGCCCTTGCTTCTTGTTTTGTAAAAACGGGGTTTGTCCGGTATATAATTTTTTCCAAACTCATTCTCTATATATTCACGTGCCGCCCCAATCGCTATACTCGATACATTTAAAGAGTCGGTCCTGTGGTATGTTATTAAACCTCTTTCGTAAAGATTTTGAGCCAACATCATTGTGCGTTTTGCGGGGTAATGCAATCTTGACCACGCGGTTTGTTGCAGGGAACTTGTTGTAAACGGGGGCAGGGGATTGCGCCGGTGTTCTTTTTGTTCAAGATTTGATACTTTCCATTCGGCATTATTTAGATTTTCTAATATTTCTTGCGCCTCTTTTTTGTTTTTAATTTCCAGTTTATCCAAATTTTTACCGTCAACCGCGTTTAAAGATGCTTCAAAATCTTCTTTGTCTTTGTTCAATAATGCGACAATACTCCAGTATTCTTCCGGTTTAAATTTTTGTATTTCTCTTTCGCGCTCTACTATTATCCGGACCGCAACCGACTGCACTCGTCCCGCCGAAAGGCCCTTCACGACTTTTTTCCAAAGAAAAGGAGATAATTTATACCCCACGAGCCTGTCTAATATCCGGCGCGCTTGCTGAGCGTTTACCAGATCCATATTTATTTTGCGCGGATTTTTTAGCGCTTTTTCAATCGCTTCTTTGGTAATTTCGTGAAATTCTATTCTTTTTGTTTTTTCCTCCGTCAATCCAAGCGCCTCAACAAGGTGCCAGCTTATGGCTTCTCCCTCGCGGTCTCCATCGGTGGCAAGTATTACATTCTTATCCTTGGATTCTTTTTTAAGTTCACCAACTTTTTTCCTCGCCTTTGTCGGAATAATATATTTGGGCTCAAAATTATTTTCTGTGTCCACGCCCAGTTCAGTTTTTGGCAAATCGCGAACATGGCCATACGAAGAAACGACAGTATAGTTGTCGGGAAGAAATTTTGTTATCGTCTTCGCTTTTGTGGGCGATTCCACTATTACTAAATTTTTCATAAGGCAATGTATGAATTTGCGCCTGATTCTTTTATCAAATCCTGCAGCATCAGCGATGTTACTGCTTGCGATACCTTTTCTGTATCAAGCCCAACACTTCTGGTAAGTTGGTCAATATGTACGGCGTTTGGCGATTTATTTATTACATTTAAAATTTTTAATTCCGCTTCATCTAAATTATCCGTATTTTTCAGTCCGTCTATGCTTATTTCATAATTTAAGCCCAGGTCCTCCAGTATATCTTCCGGGCTCATTACGCATTTAGCTCCGCTTGCTATCAATTTATTACAACCCGCCGAAAGATACGAAAATATCGTTCCGGGAACCGCATACACATCTCTGTTGCTGTCCAGCGCCAGGCGCGCCGTTATCATGGCGCCGCTTTTTATGGGTGCCTCCGTTACAAGCGTGCCTCCAGAGAGCCCCGCAACTATTCTATTCCTTGCCGGAAACTGTCCGGGGTGTCCGGGTTCGCCTTTTTTATATTCGCTCAAAACAATGCCCCCCGATTCTATTATTTTGTGTGCCAGCTTAACATTTGATTGGGGATATATTTCTTCATCGTCAACCGGAGAGCCGAGTACCGCTACGGTAAGCGCGCCATTTTCTATAGCTTCTTTATGCGCGTATGAATCTATGCCCCTGGCCATTCCGCTTACTATGCACACTCCCGCTTTTGCCAGCCCCGAGACAATTTTTTTAGTTGTTTCTTTTCCGTATTCCGAACATCTTCTTGTTCCGACTACCGCGATTGCGGGTTGCTTGTTCAATGCGTCCAAATCGCCCCTGTAATATAAAAGTTTTGGGGGGTGGGGGATTTCCTTTAGTATTTTTGGATATTCGGCGTCGGTAATTTTTAATTCAAAAATAGAGTTTTTCATATATCTAATAAATTAACAAGCTCTGTAAAGTTATCAATTATATAATCCGCGCCCGCTTTTTGCAGTTTTTGTTTTGAGTGCGTTCCGCCCGTGAAACCCACAGCAATACATGATGCGTTTTTTGCAAAGCGCATGTCGCTGTCTTGGTCGCCAATATACATCGTCTGCTTTGGTTGTATGTTTACCTTTTCTATTAATTTTTGCAATGCTTTGGTTTTATCTGCCACGCCCCCTAAGTGAAAATCAAAATATTTACCCAAATCATATTTATTCAAAAGCGCGTCCGTGATAATGTTTTGCTGAGTAGTTATTATGGCAGTGGTTAACCCACGCTTTTGTATTTGTTTTAATACTGGCTCCAAATCGCTAAATGGTTTTGGATCATCTTGGGCTTGATATGCTTTATTATATAAAGTATATAAAAATTTTTCCGATGCCACATCTTCTAAAATACCTCTTTTTCTGTAAATATCGGTCCAGGGCTGGGTAAATTCATCGCGAAATTGCACCTCACTCATACGGGGCTTTTTAAAATAATCAAAAATACTATTTAGCGCGTTGCTAAATATATCGAAGTCGTTCAATATCGTTCCGTTTACATCAAAAGCAATGAGTTTTATTTTTAATTTTAATTTCATATTGTAATTTTTAACTCGCGACCCCATGAAGAATAAACCCCAAAAGGGTGTTTTTTATTTTTACTACTTACTACCAACTACTTACTACTCACTTGAAGCATTAGAAGAATTACGCAGAGCGTAATTCTTCTAATGCTTCAGCAAGCATCTGGCAATACAAATTAAAGCCAACCTTTGCAATATTTCCGCTTTGTTCCCGGCCCAGTAAATTTCCGGCTCCTCTTATTTCCAGGTCTTTCATGGCTACTTCATACCCCGCTCCAAGGTAGTCGGCCTCTTCAAGCGCCAGCATACGTTTTTTCGCCTTGCCTTTCATTTTCTTTCCCGGATACAGAAAATACGCGTACGCCTGTTTGTTTTTCCGGCCTATTCTTCCTCTTATTTGGTGGGCTTGTGCAAGGCCTAGGCCGGTCGCGTTTTCCACTATAAGGGTATTCGCGTTTTGGAAATCCAATCCGTTTTCCATTATAGTGGTTGCCATTAATACATCAATTTTTCCGCTTTCAAACTTATCCATAATCTCTATAATCTTTTCCTCCGGCATTTTAGCGTGCAAGTATTCAATTTTAGCCGAGGGTACCAGTTGCTTCAAATTTTCCGCGGCAAGCGGCATGGAACCTATCCGGTTATGAAGATAATAAATTTGTCCGTTTCGCCCAAGTTCTTTCTCTATTGCCTGCTTGATTATTTTTTTACTCTTGGGCCTTACAAAAGTTTTTATTGGTCTTTTTCCCACGGGAGGTGTCGAAATTATGCTCAGGTCGCGTATGCCGTTAAGCGCAAAATACAAAGTCCGGGGAATGGGGGTGGCGGATAAAGAAAGCACATCCAGTTCGGATCTTTTTTCTTTAAAAAATTCTTTCTGTTTAACGCCAAATTTCTGCTCCTCGTCTATTATAAGCAAACCCAAGCGGTTGAATTCTATGTCCTTCTGTAAAAGCCGGTGCGTTCCTATAACAATATCACATTTGTTATTTTTTATGTCTTCTTTTATTGTTTTTTGTTCGGCGGGCTTTTCTATGCGGGTTAATTTTTCGACGTTAAGCGGATACGAAGATTGCTCTAATCTTTTTTGGAATGTTTTAAAATGCTGATGCGCCAAAACAGTGGTAGGCGTTATTATAGCGACTTGATATCCCGCCCCCACCGCATAGCTGGCCGCTCTTATGGCAACTTCTGTTTTTCCAAAACCCACATCTCCGCAGATTATCCTGTCCATGGGCCTTGTTCTGGAAAAATCTTTTTTTATATCTTCTATGGCCTGGATTTGCCCCGGCGTTTCCATGTATTCAAAGGTTTCCGCGCCTATGCCGGCAACATCAATATCCGGGTTATACGCCGGCCTCAACGTCATTTCTCTCTTGGCATATATTTTTGCCAGATGTTTCGCTGTTTTTACAAGGTCTTCTTTAACTTTTCTTTTTGTTTTTTCCCAAATATTGCCGCCCAGGCGCGTTAATTTGGGCTCTCCGAATCCCAAATATGGCGATACTTTTTCAGAAACAGAAATTGGCACAAGTAAACGGTCTCCTTTCGCGTATTCAAGCACCATCAATTCTTCTTTTTCCATACCCGCAAACCTCGCAATTCCGTGGTCTATGTGCACCACAAATGTGCCTATTTTAAAATTGGCCGGAATTTTATTTTCCGCCTTCCCGCTCTTTGCCGATTCGGGATAACGATAAATTATTTTCCTAAGTTCTTCTTGGGGATTTTTATTTAAGACATTTTCCAAAACACTGATGGATGTTATCAGGTCTCCAAAGTATTCAAAACGAACAGCGTTTTTTAAGTTAACCGGAAACACATCAACTATCCCGCCCCTTGACGCGAATTCTCCGGGACTTTTTACAAACGAGGTTTTTATATAACCCCAATCATCTAATTGTCTTAGCATAGCGCCAAGCGGAAATTTTTCGTCAACCTGAATACTTCTATAATTTGAGTTCCACCAGCTTGTTATTTTTTTGGCCTCGGATTTTATTTTGCCTTCGTTTTTTTCAAACCAAAATTGCCCCCTTTTTAATATATGGGGGGATATGCGGACTATTCCTGCGGATTTTACCTGTTTTGTGTCCACGCTATATTTCTATAACATTTATTTTTTATATGTAAAGTTTTTTATTTCACACTCCTAATATCCTTTTTTTATTCCTAATCCCATTTTCCAGTGATTCCAATACCATCTCGGCGCATACATCCGCCGATTTGCGCATTGTTTTTAAATCCTCGCCAAGAAGTTTTTTTGTCACGAATTCTTCCATAAATCCCGGAGGCCTTTTTGCAGGAGAATCGGCCGGCCTTATGCCCGCTCTAAATCTCCAGAAATCATTTTTTCCAAGAGCTTTTATTATATTTTCCACGCCCTTATGCCCGGCGCTTCGCCCGCCTTTTTTAACTTTTATAACTCCGGCGTCCAGGTCCACATCATCGTGTACTATCCAAAGAGAGTTAGATTCATCTATTTCATGGCTTTTGGCCACCCGGCTTACGGGAATCCCGGAGAGATTCATGTAAAGTAAAGGTTTTACCAGTATAAGTTTTGTGTTTTCCGTTGACAGCTCCCAAACAGCAGCTTCACGGGCGTGAGTTTCTTTTATTGCGCCGCCACCGTTTTCGAAGGCCTCCAATAATCTGTCCAGCACCTCAAAACCTATATTATGAGGAGTATTCTTATATTGTTTTCCGGGGTTTCCCAGACCCGCAATTAAAATTTTGTTCATAAAAATTTAATAGGAAAGTTCCGATACTTCTTATCTAAAGAGTTCTCCATAATCTCAAATCTCACATCCCCAATATCTCGCCGATAAATTTTTGAATTTCTTCATAGTTTTCCTTGCCGGCTGACGGGCGCAGAGTGTATATGTTTTGCCCGTTAAGATCTATGTACTCTTCGCTCAAAAGATTGTTGCCGGCTATTGCTATGGTGTGCATGTTTGTATTTTCCGGGTCTATTTTTCCCATAAGTTCGTAAAATCCAAGGAATTCGTCTGAACCCGCGTCTGTCACGATATTTTCCTGTGCCGCATTATATAATTCCAATAACTTTGAAAGGCCCAGTTCCTCTTGTTTTGTCAATTTATTTTGTATTGCCAGCAATACGGCTTGCTGGTGTTTCATCCTGTCAAAATCGCTTCCCGGCCCGCTCCGGTCTCTTATGTATTTTACAGCGTCATTACCTGTCATATGTACTCCGTCAACCTCAATGCCTCCGAGTATATCCACGATTTTTTCTACGCCATTAAGGTTTATAATTACCGCGTAGTGTACGGGCTGTCCGGTAACTTCAGATACTTTTTTGGCTACATGCCGCGCGGCTTCTATGTTTGGTTTTTCCTGCCCGCCGGATAAGTGATAAATTTCATTTATCTTTTGCCACCCATCCTGGTATGTGAATCGGGAAACCCCTTCTTTGGGATAATCTTCGGATTCATAAAAAACCCACATGTCGCGGGGAATGGATATAAAATTGGCCTCTTTAGTTTCTGTTTTCACGCTCGCGAATATAAGCGTATCGGTCAGTGTTCCTGAAGTATGGTCCGGTCCGCCTATTCCCAAAAGCAGCATATTTGTTCTTTCTTTGTCTTTTTTCAATTCTGTTTTTGGGAGGCCGAACTGGTTATTTTCCTCCATTTGGCTATTTTTTATATTTTCGGAAGCATTTTTGGCTATACCCGATATCCAGCTTGCTCCCGCCGCCAAAGCAAGCATGCCCAGTATAATACCTGCCGTTATTAGCGCTGTTTTTGCTTTAAATTCAAACATTTTTGCGTTTTAACGGATGATTGCACAACCAATTTTTATGTGTTAGAATTCGGCTAATGCTTGAGAAATCACCCCTTGGTAGTGTTGTAAATTTTTTGTGGGATATATTTAAGATTATCATTATATCCCTGCTTATCATAGTACCGATACGGTACTTTTTGGTGCAACCCTTTTTTGTCCGCGGCGCCAGTATGGAGCCGTCATATCATCAGGGGGATTATCTTTTGGTAGACGAAATATCATACCGCCTGTCGGAACCTAACCGCGGCGATGTGATAATATTTAAATTTCCGGGCAACACTTCCATTTTCTATATTAAAAGGATAATAGGGCTTCCCGGAGAAACTGTCACAGTAAGAAACGGGAATGTCACTATAAAAAACGCAGATTACCCCGAAGGATTTTTAATCGAAGAAAAGTATGTAAAAGAATCGTTTTTCGGTGATATGGAGATTGTTCTCGGAGAAACCGAATATTTTGTACTGGGAGATAACAGAAATGCCAGCCACGATTCACGTAGATGGGGCTCTCTTGACGAACGTTTTATAATAGGCAAAGTGTTTTTCCGGGCGTGGCCCTTTTATAATGCGGGCATCATAGACGGACCCGCGTATTCTAAATCATAAATTTATGGCAACAAAAAACAAACAATTTCAAACCCCCAGCGGAATGCATGATATTTTGCCTTCGGAACAGCACATCTGGCAGCATTTTTACAAAATCGCTGAAGAACTCGCGTCTTTTTATAATTTCCGCAGGATAGATACTCCCGCCTTGGAATTTACGGATCTTTTTAGAAAAGGAACGGGACAGGGAACAGACATTGTGGAAAAAGAAATGTATAACCTAAAAACCAGGGGAGGAGACGCTTTAACCCTGCGCCCGGAAGGAACGCCCCCGATAGTCCGCTCGTACATACAGCACGGCATGAAAAAATGGACATCGCCGGTAAAACTGTACTATATATCTTCAATGTTCAGGCACGACCGCCCTCAGCGCGGCAGGTTTCGCCAGTTTTATCAGTTCGGCCTTGAAACAATAGGGGAAGACGATCCGGCCAGGGACGCGGAAATTCTGCATGTATTTTTTATAGTTCTCAACAGACTTCGCCTTAAAAATATAATAGTGGAAATAAATTCCATAGGTTGTTCGGATTGCAGGCCCAAATACATAAAAATCCTTAAAGAGTATTATCGCTACCGTCTGAAACAGGTATGCAAGGATTGCAGGAGAAAATATAAAGACAGCCCGCTTCACCTCTTGGATTGCGAAGACGAAAAATGCGGCCGCGTAAAAACCGAAACTCCGCATATCTTGGATTATTTGTGCGCGGACTGCAACAGCCACTTTAAAAAAGTATTGGAAATGCTGGATTCTATAGGAATTCCATATCTTTTAAATCCTTACCTTGTGCGCGGTTTGGAATATTATACCCGCACCGTGTTTGAGATATTTGAAGAGCAGGCAAACAGCGATGTCAAAGATACCAAAGACGATAAAGAAGATTCAAATTCTCCACAAGAACCCGAAACAAAACGGCTTGCTATTGCGAGCGGAGGGCGCTATGATAATCTGGTAAAATTTTTGGGAGGAAAGGATACTCCCGCCGTGGGCGGGGCAATGGGCATAGAAAGAATAATGGACGCGCTTGCCAGGAACCATGTTCAGCCCGCCAAGCCCGCCGAACCGAAAGTGTTTATAGTACAGCTGGGGGATATGGCCAAGAAGCGCGCTTTTTCTCTGTTTGAAGAATTTAGAAAAGCCCGCATACCCGTGCGCGAGGCCTTTGGCAGGGATTCCATAAGTTCACAGCTCAAGTTGGCAAATAAATTCAGAGCGGATGTAGCTGTTATAATAGGCCAGAAAGAAGCGCTGGACAAAGTGGCCATAATAAGAGAGATGGATACCGGAACGCAGGAAACGATACCTCAGGACAAGCTTATAAAGGAAGTTACAAGGCGCCTGCGGAACAAATAATTTTATGGATGAGGAAAAGGACATTTTTTGCAAGATAACAAACGGCGAAACAGACACCGAATTTATTCTTGAGAACGACGGCCTTGTAGCTT
>JBBDXP010000006.1:0-30150 GCA_040902285.1 Candidatus Spechtbacterales bacterium | reverse complement strand
CAAATCGTTGTTCAAAAGCGCGAGGCGGGCTTCTTCGTAAGTTTTTTCGGGAGTGGAACCGCCATGCACAGCGTTATATTTAAACTGCGCGGCCTCTTGCGCCTCCTGGGCGTATAAGTCCATGGAAAACACATACACATTCGCGGCAATTACCGCCTGCAAAAGCCCAAGCACCACAAACACGCTTAAAGAAAAAAATACAATAACCCCGAGCCAATCCGTGCCTTTGTGCGGACGGCGCTTAAAATGCGGCGCCTGTTTTATGTGTTGTTTTGTGTTTTGGAGAACAGACATGTTGTCTACTCTAACTTAAAGTTAAAAAATGTGTCAACCCCCTCATGAAAAAATCGTATCCAAACCTTACCTATTATTCTACCATCCTGTTGCGTAAGAAATATTAATTAAGATTAAAAAGATATTTTAAAATTAAATTAAAATAAAAGTAACAAATTAAAATCAAAAAAGAAAAATCCTAACGTCAATATAACTCACGACCGTGAGTTATATTGACGTTAATTCTATAGACGATAAATCAAAGTCCAAATCCCTGTTTTTCAAAATATTCTTTCAACAGGTCATCTCTCTTAATAGAGGTAGCAAAAGACAACACATGTTGCGTTACTCCAAAGTATTCCGTCAATAATTCGATTTCCTTTTCACAATCGTAAGGATGCACCCATACACTTTTCTGAATTTGGAAAAAATTAAGTTTTTTTAATTTATCCCGCAATATGTCCCTATCGCGTCTATATTTTTCAGGCACATCAAATATAACAAAGCGCCATTTGCCGTCCCAAGTTTCCGGACGACTTATGGAAAGATCTCTGAATCGGTCTGATTTTAAAATTTCTTTGCCTTTATTTGTAAGTTCTATATTGAAATTGGTTTCGCCTTTTTTAGAAGATGCCGGAACTATTTTTATATATTTTCTTTTTTTAATATTGTGTAAACTTTTTCTTACCTGTTCCTCAGTCAATTGTTTAGAAGGACTTTTGCTTATTATCCACCTAACCAACATCATGTCCGATCGATTGATAAATGGATATAAAGAAGAATCATCTAAATTTTGCAAAATGGTTCTTTGTATATTATTTCTACTCATTACAAGTAATTATAAACTTGCGCCCACTGAAACGTCAATACAACTCACGACCGTGAGTTGTATTGACGTTTGGTAAATTAAGATTTGGTACTAAGAATAAGATTTAGCACTTAGTACTAAGAATTTTAAATTTAGGATTCGGAACCCAGAATCCGAGATTTAAGACCTGGTGTCCAGAACCGGGGAGGCGAGATTTAAGATTTCTTATTCAGTTTAGGACCCAAGATTTTGTATTTTCGTCTGAAGATACTCATCTAACGCTTCGGGCCAGGGGCGCAGTTGCACAAATTTAGTGTTGAGCAAAGCGGAATACTTTGGCCGTTCGGCTTTTGTGGGAAAATCTGCAGAAGTTATAGGTATTATTTTGGGATAATCCGCTTTTGCCCAATTCTGCTTTTGCCCCCATAGTTCCACTATTTTTTGGGCAAAATCGTACCAGGTTGTCGCTTGCTCGTTGGTAAGATGATAAATACCAAACGGCATGCCCTCTTCCACCAACACGCGGGTCGCCTGCGCAAGGTCTTTGGTAAAAGTTGGTTTGCCGTGCTCGTCGTTTTTTATTTTCATTTCGCCGTTTTGGGCAAGGCGCAAAACGGTTTCCACAAAGTTTTTTCCGTTATGGCCAAACAACCATGAGGTGCGGATAAGATAAAAATTGCGCATAGTATCCTGTAAAATCTGTTCACCCAAAAGTTTTGAAGCGCCGTACACATTAAGAGGTTCGCGCGCGGGTTTGCCATCCTCCGCGTAACCTTCTTCTTTTGTGCCGTCAAAAACATAATCCGTTGAATAATGCACCAGCACAGCCCCGCGCGCTTTGGCGGCTTCGGCCAAATTGCCCACAGCTTCTCCGTTAATAAGCATGGCTGTTTCTTTGTTATCTTCTGCGCCCTCCACATCGGTATAAGCGGCGGCGTTTATTACAATATTGGGCTCTATTTGTTCAAAAACATCAAATACCGCGTCTTTGTCGGTTATATCCAATTGTTCTCTATCGTATAAATAAGGATTGAAATTGGAAAATACTTTTGACAAATCAGAGCCAAGCATCCCCTTGGCACCTATTATTAGAACTTTGTTATTCTTTTTATCCATCTCTATAATTTTAACAACAAAAAATTGTGGCCGTCAATCTTACATAATTTGAAGTTTTTGGTGTACAATGCTTGGGATACGAGAGACGCGGAAGCAAACCGCCGAAGACCGCTCCGGGCCTGCAGGCGCAAGTCTTAATGTCTTCTACGCAGTTTGCTTCCGCGCCTTAAAACACCTCAAATTAAAACAAAATATGAATAACGAATTTGAGCTTGTTCCGCTGGAAAGCGACGAACAATTAAAACCAAATTTTGCCGGCAAAAATATAAAGAGCAGGCCCAAAATGGAACTTGCCTCGCGGTTATTCAGCGAGGGCCAAGTAGATCTGGAGGGCGCGGCAAAAATAACGGGCGAACACCCCGTAAACTTAAAGCACATATTCGCCGAAGAAGGAGTATTGCCCTACAAAAAAATACTGGTATGCGGAGGAGCCGGATTTATGGGTAGCAATTTTATACATTACCTTTTAAAAAAATATCCCAGCTACAACATTGCAAATTATGACAAACTTACATACGCGGGAAATTTGGAAAACTTGCGCGATGTGGAAAACGACCCTCGCTATAAATTTGTAAAAGCGGATATTGTCGACGCCGAAACGCTGGAAAATGTAATAAAAGACGAAAATATAGAGCTGGTAGTAAACTTCGCCGCCGAAACGCATGTTGACCGCTCCATCGCCTACTCGTCGGATTTTGTTAGAAGCAATGTGCTTGGAGTACAGACGCTTTTGGAGGCCGTAACAAAAAACAATATACGGCTTGTGCAAATAAGCACAGATGAAGTTTACGGCTCCATAGACGAGGGAGCGTTTACGGAAGAACACCCACACAAACCAAACAGCCCGTATTCGGCGGCAAAAAGCGGCGGTGATATGCTATGCAGGGCATACAACGAAACCCACGGAACGGATGTTATAGTCACGCACAGCTGTAATGTGTTCGGCCCCTTTCAATACCCCGAAAAACTTATTCCCCTGTTCATAACCCACTTAATGGAAGGCAAAAAGGTGCCGGTTTATGGAAACGGGCTTAATGTGCGCGAATGGATAGATGTGCACGACCATTCGCGAGCCGTGGATTTTATAATGAAAAACGGCAAGGCGGGCGATGTATTCAACATAGGTACGGGCCAGGAAAAAACAAACCTTGAAATAACTAACGCTGTATTGGAAAACTTTGAAAAAGACGCGTCTCATATAGAATTTGTTGAAGACAGAAAAGGGCACGACCTGCGATACGCCATAGACAGCACAAAAATAAGAACTATGGGTTGGGAACCGGCACTTAATTTTGAAGCAAGCATAGCGCGCACTATTGACTGGTACAGGCAAAACGCCGAGTGGTGGAAACCCCTTAAATATCCGGCCGAACAAAAAAACAACGGAACCCCAAGCAGAAAAGGAATGAAAGCACTTATTACAGCCGGCGGAAGAGGCACGCGCCTTCAACCCATAACATTTACCCGCAACAAGCATGTTATACCGCTGGCAAATAAACCAATGATAGAACACGCCATTGAAAAGGTAGCCGCGGCGGGAATATGGGACATAGGAATATCTATAAACGAAGGAGAAAAAGAACTGCAAAAAATACTTGGGGACGGCGAGCGTTTTGGGACAAAAATAACATACATAGAACAAAAAGGCGGTCCGCTTGGACTGGCGCATGTAATAAAAAACGCAAAAGATTTTTTGGGAGACAGCCCGTTTATCTTTTACCTGGGCGATAATATAATATCGGCAGACCTTAACGGCTTTATAGATGAATTTTTATCCAAAAAACTAAGCTGTTTTTTGGCACTGTCCAAGGTAAAAGATCCGCAAAGATTTGGGGTTCCTGTAATAGACGGGGACAAAATAATAAGAGTTGAAGAAAAACCGGAAAAACCCGCAAGCGATTTTGCTGTAACGGGTCTATATATATACGACAAAAACGTAATGGAGGCGGTGGAAAACATAAAACCAAGCGCAAGGGGCGAATTGGAAATATCGGATACACATAATTATCTTATTAATAAAGGGCTTAATATAGGATGGAAAGAGATAACCGGCTGGTGGAAAGACACCGGGAAACCGAAGGATTTGCTAGACGGGAATCGCCTTCTTCTTGAACAAATACACGAAGATATACAGGGAAATATAGACAAAGAAGCCGATGTAAGCGGAAAGGTTATTTTGGGCGAGGGCTCCGAAATAAAAGGCAAAAGTTTTGTGCGGGGCCCCGTAGCAATAGGCAAAAACACAAAAATAATCGACTCTTACATAGGCCCTTATACCGCCATAGGAAACAATACAACCATTCAAAAAGCAGAAGTTGAACACTCTATAATAATGGATAATGTGAATATACATACGCCTAAAAGAATAGTGGACAGCATACTGGGTCATGGAGTTAGAGTGGCTCATTCTGTAAAAACATCTCCAAGCGGACACAAAATAGTTGTTGGAGACAATTCTGAAATAGAGTTGTAATTTGGGCGTTTGTCTGATAAAAAATAGACGTAATATAAAAAACATATGAACGAAGAGTACGAAAAAATAGAACCTAAACTGGTGCACGACAGGCAATTCTTTGACGGAAGAGGGAAATTTATGGCAACCCCGCTAAACAAAGCGTGGACACAGGCGAATGTATCAACAAGCAAACGCGGTGTGATACGGGGAATGCATTTTCAAATAGAAGATTTCGCGCAAACAAAGCTTGTGCGCGTTTTGCACGGATCCGTGATAGATGTGGTTGTTGACCTGCGCAACGCGCAAAACGACCCGCATAATCTGCCTGTTTACGCCTATTACTTAAACAGTTTTACATATTCACATAACCATCCGGCGCTTTATGTGCCCAAGGGATTCGCGCACGGATTTTTAGCGCTTGAAGACGGAACGGTTTTTGAATACAAAGTGGATGCGCCGTATAACAAAGAAAAAGAAAGAAGCATACACTGGCAAAGTTTTCCCATATTTGACGAACTGATTGAAAAATACAACATAGAGCCCCATGAACTTAATATTTCGGAAAAAGATGAAAAAGCGCCTTATTTTGAAGTGTGGATGCAAAAAAACGAACGTGTAATTTAAATACCTATGCCAAGCGTATCTGTAGTAATAACCCATTATAAATCTCCTCAGGTGCTTAAATTGGCATTGGGATATATAAAAAAGTGGAAAAAGGACTACGAAAAAAACGGTGGAGAAGCCGAGATTATTGTTACCGATTCGGAAACGATAAAGCCGACGGTAGAAATGATGGAGGATCTTTTCAGCGATGTTACTTTTTTACAGGAACCCAAAAACATAGGGTTTGGAAAAATAGTTAACCGTGGATGGAAAATAGCTAAGGGAGATTATATCTTTACAATGAACGCCGACCTTGTAGTTCCCCACCCTGAAGAAATAGACAAACTTTTAAAATATTTGGAGGAAAACAAGGATGTGGGAATGGTTGGCCCGCGCCTTTTGAATTTTGATAACATACACCAGCCATCGGCCTTTAGGTTTTACACTCCGATGACCATAATTTACCGCAGAACCCCTCTGGGAAAACTTAAATCCGGAAAAAAAGCATTGGATGATTTTGTTCTTAAACATCAGACAGATATAACCGAGAAAACGACAGAGGTTGACTGGCTTATGGGTTCGGCGTTTATGCTTAGAAAAAAAGATTTGGGAAAAGTGGGCAATTTAGACGAGAGATTTTTTATGTATATGGAAGATGTGGATTTATGCAGAAGATTTTGGGAAAACGGCCTAAAAGTTATTTATTATCCACATTCTATAATGTATCATTTCCACGGTAAAGCAAGCAGGAGCAAGAATGTTTTCAAAGCGATGTTTAACAAATATTCAAGAATACATTTGGCAAGCGCCTGGAAGTATTTCAAAAAACACGGGCTCAAAACCCCCAGATATGGGGCATAAAATAGTCCGCGATAAAACTCATAAATAAAACCCCGTCATTAAAGACGGGGATGGGTTATAAAACTGTTAAAAACAGAATGTTCTACATAAAAGTTTGAAAACAACACTCGTGACTAGGCATACAAGAGCCGTATTTAGGCATAAAGGGACTGTCGGAAGCTGAAACAAGCCAAGCGATCAAAGAGCCAACAATAGCTCGTGTGACCATATCACCGTACACAATGGCATCCCGCCATTTGAAAAAGGTGCACTTCGCGATACCCTCGGCAGTTTTTGATACGGGAACAATCACATCGCTGTTAAATATATAGGTTCCGGCAAGTTCGTTGCCGGGGCTGACTTCCGAAGGAGGAACTTGGAACTAATAGAATTTCACGCCCTCTCCGGGACGGGAAGTATCAAACCATGTTGAGTTTGAATTGATCGGAGGCCCCGGAATTTCAACTACGCGATCTTTCAAGTCCACAAAACCGGTCTCTTCCACAAATTCGCGTGTCGCAGTCTGGAAGTGATTCTCTCCAGGATCAAGAAAACCTCTTGGAACATTACGATTGTCTTGCAGTGTAGGACGATTCTGCTCAAGAAGCCCTATGTAAACCTCTTTATCCTTTACAAACCATGGCACAATAACCGAACCACCGCCTCCCGGCTCGTGGATAAGAGCACCATCAAAGCCCTCTGAACGCATGCCGTAGGTAATTTCGATACCCATTTTTTCGTTGACCAAGCGAGCGGAAGAAACACCTGAAACAACTTCTCCATTCACTTCAACACGCCATCCACGCTTCTCTTTTTCTTCTTCCGTAAGTGGACGTACTAACACAGGATTAACTCCGGTGAATTCTTTGGCCACCACCTTCTCCTTTTTGTTTTTGAGGATTTTCAGCGCAAACCCGGAGCGCGCAAAACTTTAAGTTTTGCAAGTACCTGCTCAGCAATTTTATTATTGGCGGCTACAAGGACAGGAGTTTGAGCATTAAACAAAAATTCACGATTAGCAACATCATTGCCGTCGAAATCAACAACCACTCCTCCAGAACCTTTAACCAGCGCATATGCGGCACCAAGCTCGTGCTGTTTCTGGCTATTGCAAAGGAAAAGCACGGCGGTTCCCGAAGCAACAAGCGCCATCTCGTAAGCCGCAGACCCGGTGTTCCTGAGCCACCCTTTTTTATTTTTAAATATTCCTGAAACAATTTGCCTATTAGAAGGATAGTACATCTCCCCTATTACAATATTAGATCCGATATCCAATTCTGTGCATCTGGAAGATTCAGCCCTATGCCCGTTTACCAAAGTATAATATTTTCCCTTTACAAGACGTGATGCAAGCCACATATCTCCATTGCGCAGGTCTATGACACCCGCAGCTATAACATCGGAAAATTTTGCACCTCTGACTTTTTCCAACACCGTAATTACGGCCGCAAAAGGAAGACCCGTGGTGTTTTGGCGCATTTTGTAATTAAGAGATCCATCCAAAGGATCAACACACCACCAGAATCTGTCATTGCCGCCGGAAACAAAAATATCAGGGGTGCCTTCTATGCTTATCCTCCCTACATTTAAACACTCTGCCCGGCTTAAAAGACTTTCTGTGACAACCCCAGATAGCACTTTGTCCGCCACCAGTTCGGTATCTTTAGATAAAGATCCAAACGATGAACCCGCGGAAAATATTTTTTCTCCATTGCTCAAAGAGTTGAGCACATTGCTACACTTAATCAGTATATCTTTTATTTCAAATATTAATGGATGATAACTCACCCATTTCATATCTTGTTCCTCCTTTTAAGGTACTCGAGCACAGATCAATAATAACACACATTTAAATTATTACAAGCTATAATACAAAAACCCCGCGAATTCCGTGGGGTTTTTATTTCTTAGTTATTTTTATATTGAGTTTGCCGGCTTTCATGGTAAGCGATACCGCGGCTTCGCCTTGTACTTTTTCTTCAATAAGTTTTTTGGCGAGAGGATCCAGAATTTGTTTTTGAATCGCGCGTTTTAGAGGCCGGGCCCCGAAGTTAGGATCGTATCCTTTGTCAACAAGAAATTCTTTTACGCCCTTCCCCACGCGCACCGTTATATCCCTTTCTTTTAAATGGTCTATGGTGTTTTGCAGATGGATATCAACTATATTGCGTAGCATTTTTTTGCTTAAAGTCCTGAAAACTATTATTTCATCAAGACGATTCAAAAACTCCGGCTTAAACCTGTCGCGGAGGGCGGTCATTACCTTTTGACGCATCTGCTTTTCGGCCGATTTAAGCCCTGTTTTATCTTCTGTTTCAAAGCCGAGCTTTGAAAGATCTTTAATATAACCGCTACCTATGTTTGAGGTTAAAATTATGACTGTATTCCTGAAATCAACAACTCGGCCTTTTCCGTCCGTAAGCCGGCCGTCGTCCAGTATCTGTAAAAGCGTGTTAAACACTTCCGGGTGAGCTTTTTCCACCTCGTCAAACAGCACCACGCTATAGGGCCGGACTTTTATTTTTTCTGTAAGCTGGCCTCCTTCTTCATAACCTACATATCCTGGGGGAGAACCTATCATCCGGCTTGCTGAATGGCGTTCCATATATTCGGACATATCCAAACGCACAACGGCGTGTTCGTCATCAAACAAAAATTCCGCCAGAGTACGCGCCAGTTCGGTTTTACCGACGCCAGTCGGGCCTAAAAACATAAACGAGCCAATAGGGCGATTGCTGTCGCCAACTCCCGCGCGGTTTCTTCTTATAGCATTTGAAACCGCGATTATGGCTTTGGCCTGGCCGATAACCCTTTTGGCAAGCTCATCTTCCATTTTGGCAAGCCGTTCGCTTTCCTCCTGAAGCATGCGGGACGCGGGAATACCTGTCCAGCGGGCTATTATTTGAGCTATGTCAGCTTCCGTAATTTCTTCGCGCATTACGCGCTCGTCTTTCTGAAGGCGCGCCAATTCGGCTTCATGTTCCCGCAATTCTTTTTCCTGCTCCGGTAGTGTGCTGTAGCGAATCTCGGCAACTTTTTCCAGATCTCCAGAACGCTCCGCTATGTCCGCTTTTTGTTTGTGTTCGTCTATTTGTTTTCTTAATTCGTGTATAGATGAAATGACATCCTTTTCGTTTCTCCACTTTCTTTCAATTACCCTCGCACGCTCTTTCAAATTAGCAAGGTCTTTTTTAATCTGTCTTTGCCGTTGTTTTGATTTTTTGTCTTTTTCGGCTTTCAGGGCTTCGATTTCGATTTCCATTCTTCTTATTTCGCGGTTCATTTTATCCAACTCTTCGGGCTGGCTCTCTATGGTTAAACGCAAAGCCGAGGCGGCTTCGTCTATCAGGTCAACGGCTTTATCGGGAAGAAATCTTCCGGAAATGTACCTATGAGAAAGTTTGGCGGCAGCAACTATAGACGGATCGGTTATTCTTACTCCGTGGTGTATCTCGTATTTGTCTTTTATTCCACGCAATATGGCTATGGTGTCTTCTATGGTCGGTTCGTTTACATAAACGGGCTGGAATCGCCTTTCAAGAGCCGGATCCTTTTCTATGTATTTTTGGTATTCTTTTGTTGTCGTGGCGCCTATCGCATGAAGCTCCCCGCGCGCCAGTGACGGTTTTAAAAGGTTAGACGCGTCTATAGAACCTTCCGCGGCTCCCGCGCCTACTATGGTATGAAGCTCATCGAAAAAAAGAATGGTGTTGCCGGAGGTTCTTTCTATTTCTTTCAGCACCGCTTTTAAGCGGTCTTCAAATTCTCCACGATATTTTGTTCCGGCTATAAGCACGCCTATATCCAGCGATAAAAGTTCTTTATCTTTTAAGCTTTCGGGCACATCGCCCGCGGCAATGCGCTGAGCGAGGCCTTCCACTATGGCGGTCTTGCCTACTCCGGCCTCGCCCAGCAAGACAGGATTGTTTTTTGTCCTTCTGGTTAAAACCTGCATAACGCGCCGTATTTCGTCTTCTCTTCCGATTATTGGGTCCAGTTTTTCATCCCGCGCCATTTGGGTCATGTTGTAAGTGTATTTTTCGAGCGCCTGGAACTTGTCCTCCGGATTTCTATCGGTTATGCGGATACCGCCACGCAGTTCCTGGAGGATTTTTAAAGTATTTTCATAATTTAGTTCTTTCGCGGTATTGCCTCCTATAGAAGCGTTGGCAACCATATTGGCTTCGCGCAGTATGAGGTGCGATTTTGCGTCGGAATCTATAATAGCCAAAAATAGATGTTCTACGCTTATAAACTCGTCCGAAAATTTATTGGCTTCCACCTGAGCGCGCGCCAATACCTTGGCAAGTTCTTTGGTAACATAAAGCTGGCCCATGGGAATAGTTCCCACCATTGGTCCCGCGGAATTTATTATCCTTGGAATTTTATCCAGTTCATGGTCCACATCGTCTTCGAGAGAATCCATATCTATAGCGAATTTATCCAAAATTGTACGAACCATGCTACCATCTTGTTCCAATAAGGCGGCCAAAAGATGCAGATCCGAAACCTGCTGATGGCTTTTTTCCTGGCTTATTTCCTGTGCTTTTTTTAGCGCCTCTTGCGCGTATTGGGTAAAATTCTGCATATTTTTATAGAATATACATACTATTATACACAAAAACTTGCCGTTTAGCAATCCCTATGCTTGATTGCTAATTTCAATAATCGCTTCTGTGGCTTTTTTTAGGTCTTCTTCTGTTGTTTCCCTTCCCAGAGTGCAGCGTATGGTGTTTAGCGCACAATCCTCTTTTCCGATGGCGTTTATAACATGAGACGGCTCCGGAACACGCGCCGCGCACGCGGAGCCCGAAGAAACATATACTCCTTTGGCATCCAAAGCGGGAACCATAACCTCGCTTGGGAAATTCTCAAAACAAAAACTGGCGTTGTTGGCAATTCTTTTTTCGGCGGAGCCGTTCAAGCCGGCGCCTTTAGCCCCGCTTAAAACATCTTTTATAAATTTGTCGCGCAAAGCTGTAAGCCGTTCGCTTTCCGAATTTTTAAAACTTTGCGCATCTTTCAACGCTTTAGCAAATCCAACTATGGCCGGTATATTTTCGGTGCCGGAGCGGTACCCTCTCTCCTGCCCTCCGCCTGTTGTTGCCGGAGCCAGAGATACATCCCTGCTTTTAAAAAGAATGGCCGTGCCTTTTGGTCCGTATATTTTGTGTCCGGATATGGTCATCAGATCAACACCCAAATCGTGCGGATTTATATCCAAATAATTGGTTGCCTGAACCGCGTCAGTGTGGAAAACAACTTTTTTGACATCCGAGTTCTCGTTGTAAGAGTTTATTAAATCCGAAATTTGCTTTATGGGCTGTATGGTTCCTATTTCATTGTTAACATACATTACCGAAGCCAGAACCGTGGTGTCTTTTATGGCCTTTGCAACATCGTCAGGATTAACAAGACCGTCGCCATCGACAGGAATATACGAAACTTCGACACCCTCTTTTTCCAAATCCCGGCAAGTTTCCAGTACCGCACTGTGTTCTATGGAAGTGGTTACAATATGAGGGTTTTCCAGGGAACGCTTTGCGTCTTTTACGACTCCCCTGATGGCCAAGTTTATTGATTCTGTGGCAGAGGCCGTAAAAATTATTTCTCTCCAGTCGGCACCTAAAATATCCGCGATTTCATGCCGGGCGTTATCCAAAGCGGCCTGCGCTTCCTGCCCCATTGTGTGCAGAGCCGACGGATTGGCAAAAACATCGCCAAAATAGGGCTGCATTTCTTTAAATACGGCTTCTGATACCGGAGTTGTAGCCGCATAGTCCAGATATATTCCTTGTTTGTTCATTTTGTTCACAAATAATTATCGATTAAACTCAAGGAGTTGTTGTTTTAAAATTTTAGCGAGTCGTTAGCCGAGCAAGTGCAGGCCTGTTTCCTCATCAAGCTCCCTGTGCATCTCGTTTTTTCCGGCGTGTATCATAATTTCACCGGTTGCCGAAATAACACATTTTTTAATATGTCCTCCTATAACAGACATATCGGAGCGCCCAAAAACGCCATGGGCATGTACAAATATTTTTCCTTCTTTTTTAGCGATATTTCCGGTTACACTAAGTATCTCTAAAAATTCATTAAACGCGGAGGTTTTGTATTTCTTTTCCCCCAGTTCGTAAAAAGCTAAGTTTAATGCTTTGGTGGATCCCACCGCTTGTACCCAGCCCGAAAATATATTATTTTCGGCACAAAAATTTTCAATAACACTAATGAATTCTTCGCCCGGATCAAGGCGAAGAATATAAGAGTTTTTGTGTTTTTCAACCAGCCGCATTAATTTTGTTGCGTGATAATAAACTCTCCTTGCATGCCCAGCTCACGATGGTTTTCCAGACTGCAATAAAACGGAATGCCAGCCGTACCACTTGGCATGTCTACAACAAGCTCCACCGACTCACCGGGCTGTGCAACAGAAGATTGCAGAGTAATACCTTCCACAACATCCACAGAAAAATCGTGAGGCACACTTCCTGTATTTGTAAATTTAATGATAACCGTCTTTTCTCCGGATTCTATATTTATAATCTCCTGACTAAAACTGTATTCATCTCCGGACATTTCAATTACCCTTCCAATACGTTCCGCTTCTACCGTTTCAGCCGATTCTTCTGTAATTTCATCTCCGACTTCATTGATAATTTCTTCAGCGGAAGGCGTGCCGGGCAAAGACACCCAAACGACAACACCTACTATCGCGACAACGGAGATAGAGTTAATGATGGTTAAAGCGATAAGTAAGTTTTTACTCATAAAATTTATTTTTAATTTTAAGTCGCTATTAATGTCGTTGTATGCGAAGGATTAAGGTGATTGTGTATTCCGCAGGCCCCTTCGATCAGCTTTATTTCTATTTCAGTTCCCGGAGCTATGGTATTAGCATTATATTGCGGACAATCCGTGTGTGTAGGATGAGGATCCGAAGATACCTGAAGCGACGCTGAACTTTGATTGATAAATAATACGCTTTGTCCAGCCACGCCGTCCACCGCGGACAAAGAAAAACCGGCATTTGTATAAGCAACAGCTATTATCTGCAGTTCCTCCGCCACGGGTTCTTCCTGCGGCTCTTCAGAAGCCGATTCTTCCTCGGGCTCCTCCATGGGCTCATCTATCGGAATAATTTGTTCCCGTTCGGGAGTTTCCAAAAGATCTTCTCTCGGCGCCTCCTCCGGGCTGCCACCCATAAGAATATATGCGCCGGCACCCCCTGCAACAATAAGCAGAATTACGGCTATAAGTATTTTTGCTTGATTTGTCATGTTATAGTTATTGTCTTAATTTTTCGTTTTTTACTGCTATCTTTAATGTTAACACTACTTTGGGGTACTTTAAAATACTCAGCGAGCATTTGGCGCAAGCGGGTATTCGCTTTTCCCTCTTTGGAGGGCGCGTTTATTTTTACCCTATAAACGCCGTTTTCAATTTTACTTATTCCGGGTTCTTTGGAATTTGGAACGGCATGCACCGTGATCTTAAACATATCAAACAATATTCGCAAAACCTTGTATAAGAATAAATACCGCATAGGTAAAGATAAGAACCAAACCCTCTCTTTGGACCAAAAAATTCTTTACGCGTAAAAAATAATAAACCAAAAGCATAGATATGGCCATAAAAAACGCGCTTATCCAAAATATATTTGACTCAAATACATGTACGGGACGGATAACAGCAGTAACACCCAGAACAAGAGTGGAATTTGTAACCGCAGCCCCCAAAAGATTGCCAAACGCCATATCGCCCCTGCCTTCCATGGCGCTCCGTATACCAAAAGCGAGTTCGGGCAAGCTGGTGCCAAGCCCTATTATCAGGATACCTATAAGCAGTTTCGGAATGCCTATTGCTAAGGATAAATTGGAGGCACTATAAACGGCCAGATAAGACGAACCTACCAAAACCGTAACACCCACTGAGAATATAAAAAGATTTTTGGAAAAATTTCTGACGCTTTTTTTTGTTTCTCCCAACTTCAGCGCGGGCTCTCTTTTAAAAATACTCGTTATATCCCTGTCAAGAAATTTTTCTCTTAATTTAAGAATTCTTGACAAATTCCACAAGAAAAAGAAAAGCAATACAACCCCATCAAAACGGGATAGCGTTCCATCAATCAGAAATACAATGGGAGAAATTATCAAAAGAAAATTAAAAACTCTTGTATTCACGAAATCCGCGTAATCGGTAAGGATTACTTTGCCCGCAATTAAAACTACCACTCCAAGGATAAAAGTTATATTGACAATGTTGGTACCCAGTACGTTTCCAAGAGATAAATTAGAATCTCCTGAAATAGCGGCGTTGATTCCCACGGACAACTCCGGCAAACTTGTGGCAAAAGCCATTAAAACAAAAGATATTGTGTATTGAGCAACTCCCATGAAACGCGCCATTGCGTTTAAAGAATGCACCACATAAATACCCGAGCGTACAAGCAAGATAATACCCAATGCGAGCAAAAATGTGTTTATAAGCAGGGATTCGCCTACCATGATACTTTTCTAAAAAATAATTTTGTAATCTCCACCATAGAAACATTGACAAGAGATACCGCTACAACCGCCGAAAGCCAGAGCGCGGGCAACGACGCGGTCCCTAAAATACTTTGCATGAACGGCATATAAATGGCCAAACCCATAAGAACTATTCCAAACGCCACTCCGGCCAGAAGATACCTGTTTGAAAACGGATTATATTCAAATATGCTCTTTTTTAAACTTCGCAAAGAAAAAGCGACAAGCAGAGTATATATTCCAAAAACCGAAAAGATAAATGTCCTGACTATGTCTTCGGCAAAGCCCTGCTTTAATAAAAACCAGTACATAAGAAATAGAAACGCACTTGAAAGCGTACCCACAACCAGTACCATGAATTTTACTTCATTATCAAAAATATGGCCTTTTACTCCTCTTTTTTTGGGCTTGGTATTTTCGTATTGCTCTTCAAACGCGAACGCCAAGGCCGGAAAACTGTCGGAAAAAAAGTTTACATACAGTATTTGAAGGGCGGTTAGGGGCAGGGGCAGGCCGAATAGCAAACTGCCGCCTATTAAAAGAACCTCGTTCAAAGAGTCGGATAAAAGGTATACAACGACTTTTTTGATATTGGATATTATTTTTTTACCCTCTTCTATCGCAAGAACCACTGTCTTGAAATTATCGTCCAAAAGAACAAGATCAGCCACATCCTTTGTAACATCGGTGCCAGAACCGACGGCAATTCCAATGTCGGCGGTTTTTAAACTCGGGGCGTCGTTGACCCCATCCCCGCTGACAGCCACTATTTCACCCTTTTCCTTGAATATTCTGGTTATTCTTGTTTTATCCTCGGGAGATACCCGGGCAAATATTTTTATATCATCTATTTCTCCGGCAAGTTCGGCATCCGACATTTTGCGCAATTCGGCACCCACGATAACATTGTCTTCTTCGACAACCCACCCCAGTTCTTTGGCGACCGAAATTGCCGTGCCTTTCAAATCTCCCGTTACCATAGCAACTTTTGTGCCGAAAGAATTTACTTTGGCCATTGCCTCGACAACCTCCGGTCTTATCGGATCATGAAAAGCGAGAATGCCGGCCATTTGCAGCCCGGCTAGATTGTCTTCGCGCAAGCCCTTTAATTCTTCGGCATGGCCTATTTTTATAGCAACGCCCAATACCCTGTTTCCCTTATACGACAAATCTTCCACGGCTTTTAACGCCTTTTCTTTTTCCTCCTTTTTTAGATTCGACCGCTCAATTAAAATATCCGGAGCGCCGAGAAAAACGAGAAAATCCTTGTTGGCAAGATGGTCCCACTTGAATTTTTTGGAGGCGGAAACAAAAAACGCGGAAAATTTTATTTTAGAGTCAAAAGGTATAACAGAGAAAAAATCCCTCTCTTTGGTAAATTCCGGATATAAAATACCCAACTTAGCGGCCGCCTTAACTATGTTGCGTTCCAAATGAGCGCCCACAAGCCGCCATTGCGAAGGTTTTTCTTTGGGGTTTTCAATCAGGACATTTGAGTTTACCAAAGCCAGCTCCAGTACCTCTGTTTGCTCTCCGGATACTTCCGCCATGGGCCCTTGCCTGTTTTTTCCCGCCGAAAATAAATCCTCCATAGGTATTATATCGGAAAGTTCCATTTTGGCCTGAGTTAGAGTTCCGGTTTTATCCGTTAATATAAGAGTGGTTGAACCAAGAGTTTCAGCGGCCAAAAGCTTTCTTACAACTCCCTTTTTTTTGGCCAAGCGCTCAACACCAACGGCAAGAATAACTGTTAGCGCTATCGGCAGGCCTTCGGGAATAGAGCCCACGGCCACAGCCACCGAAACCAAAAACATATCCAGAACAGATTCACCTCTGGCAATTCCCAAAGCGAATATTCCGGCCACCACAAAAAGCAAAAAACCGGCGACTATCCAGGCGAATCTTTTAATCGCTCTTTGCAGAGGAGTTTCTTCTTTTTCCGCTCCGGCCACTAATTCGGCTATTTTACCGATTTCGGTAAATTTTTGAGTGGCCGTAACGACAGCCAGGCCGGAACCGGCGACAACAAGAGTTCCGCCAAAAGCCATATTTTTTCTGTCTGCCATTTCCGTGCCGCGAGACAGTACCTCCGTGTTTTTTTCCACCGGAAGAGATTCTCCTGTAAGTATCGCTTCGTCTATACTTAAATTATTTACAGACAACAGCCGGGCATCTGCGGGTACTCGGTTTCCTGTTGTAAGATGCACAATGTCCCCCGGCACTACTTCGCTTGTGTCCATTTCTCGCTCGTTGTTATCGCGTATCACTCTTATTCTGTCCTTTAAATATGTTTTAAGATGCGCGAGAGCTTTTTCCGCCCTGGCTTCCTGATAAAATCCAAGCGCCGAATTAACAGCTACAGCCAGAAAAATAACCCCGGAATCCACCCAGTCCCGCAAATATAAAGTTACGGATCCTGCCACAAGCAGAATAAAGATCAGGGGGCTTTTGAATTGATTAAGAAGTATTTGTAAATTTGTAATGCGCTCTTTTTCTTCAAGAACATTGGGGCCAATTTCTTCCAAACGTTTCTGTGCCTCTTTGTCGGAAAGACCGCGTCGCGAAGTTTTAAGATTTTCCAAAACCTTATCCGAGGATATATGGTAAAATTGTTTTTGTGTCGTTTCTTTGTCCATCCCGTACGAAGCGGATCGCGATCTAACCGTGATCCGCAAGTTTTAATTTATCCCATATAAGCGATTGTGGCTTCGTACGGGATCCATTTATTATTATAACAGAAACCTGCCCCAACTTAAGTTGGGGCAGGTTTCTGTTATAAAGTACTACACTCATTATATATCTTAAAATTATTATTGTATCCGCACTTTTCCACAACAAAAAACGCCCAGTATGGGCGTTTTTTGGACTAAGAATTATTATTCTTCGTCTCTTTTAGGCCTTGCCAGATTAACCGTTATGGTTCTTCCGCCAAAATCCTTTCCATTCCACATTTCAACCGCTGCTTCGGCTTCTTCATCCGTGGACATTTCCACAAATCCGAAACCTTTTGAACGGCCGGACATTCTGTCCTGTATGATAGCAGTTGATTCGACTGTCCCCGCTTTGGAGAAGGCCTCATTCAACTCGTCTTCCGTGGTTTGGTAAGGAATACCTCCGACAAATAATTTCTTTGACATTATCTCGTAGTATTTCTTATTACTTGTAACTTTCGTTCTAAGCGACCGATAGCTCCAAAGGAGCTACTTCTCGCGTTACATAGACCCTTCGGCCTTAACTACGAGAACCTTATAACGAACACCCTAAGCGTAGCACACTTTTATAATCTTGTACATACTTTAAAAATACGACTCACGCGCGTGAGTCGTATTTTTTTAATTAACTCCTAGCCATGAGTCATATTTTTAGAAAAATCTTGCTAAAAGTAGTGCAACCACATTCATAACCTTTATAACAGGGTTTATGGCAGGGCCGGCTGTGTCTTTATACGGATCGCCTACGGTGTCTCCGGTAATAGCGGCTTTGTGGGCCTCGGAGCCCTTTCCGCCAAGATTACCTTCTTCTATATATTTTTTAGCATTGTCCCATGCGGCTCCTCCCGATGTCATGGAAATAGCCACAAAAAGACCGGTCACAATAACTCCTATAAGCGCGCCCCCCAGCGCTTCGGGACCCAAAATAAACCACACACCAATGGGAATTAAAACAGGCAAAAGCGCGGGAACTATCATTTCGCGAATAGCGGATTCTGTAACAATGGAAACCGCGCGGCCATAATCCGGCTTCGCTGTGCGCTCCATTATACCGGGTATTTCTCTAAACTGTCTGCGAACCTCTTCCACCACGGCACCCGCCGCCTTTCCAACGGCACGCATGGCGAAAGCGGCAAAAAGATAGGGAACAGCGGCTCCAATAAGCATACCAGCCAGCACATTAGGATTATCAAGAACAAAATTAAGCTCTTCACCTCCCTTGAATTCCTCCAGATAAGAAACAAACAACACGAGTGCTGCAAGCCCTGCCGACGCAATGGCATACCCCTTTGTTACAGCTTTAGTGGTATTTCCAACCGCATCCAAATGGTCCGTTATGTTGCGTACATCCTGAGGTAACTCGGCCATTTCGGCTATACCACCGGCGTTGTCCGTTATGGGACCGAAAGCGTCTATAGCTATTATCATTCCGGCTAAAGAGAGCATTGCGGCGGCCGCGAGAGCGACACCCATAAGGCCCCCGGCCCAGAAAGACCCCAAAATGCCGGCTATTATCACAAGCACAGGCAAAGTTGTCGCTTCCATTCCAAAGGCGAGACCCGTTATAATGTTTGTTCCGTGTCCAGAAGAAGAAGAGTTTGCGATGGCCTTAACAGGCCTGAAACGCTTTGATGTGTAATATTCCGTTATAAGCACCATGGCTATTGTAACGCCTATTCCTATAAAAGCTGCCAAGCGAAGCCCCGGGTCGGAAATAATAAAAAGAAATCCCAAAGACGCTAAAATGGCGGATGAAAAAAGCCCCATGTAAAGCGCGCTCATGATCTCGCCCGCCTCATCCTTTCCTGCAAGCCATGAAAGCATTTTTTTGGAAAAAGAAGATATGCGAACCGCAAAAGAAGAGATTATGGACGCAAACGCAGCCACAGCGCCCAAGAGCAACGGAACAAAAATTAAAGCGGGATTGGCAACAGTTGTAAGAAGCATGGCGGCTACAACCGTTACAACATAGGTTTCAAAAAGGTCTGCGGCCATTCCGGCGTCGTCTCCGACATTGTCTCCCACATTGTCCGCTATAACAGCCGGATTACGCGGGTCGTCTTCGGGAATGCCGGCTTCCAATTTGCCCACCAAGTCGGCGCCGACATCGGCCGCTTTCGTATAAATTCCTCCTCCAAGACGGGCGAAAACAGATATCAACGACCCTCCAAAGCCAAGGGCTATGAGAGGAGTAAGATCATCCGTTCCGAACATCCAAATTATAAGGGCCAAAGAAAAAAGAGCGAGGCCAACAACCGCAAAGCCGGTAACGGCACCCCCTTTAAAAGCAAGTTCGAAAGCCGGCGAAAGCCCCCGGCTTGCCGAGTGAGCCACGCGAACATTCGCCCGAACAGCAATAAGCATACCAAATACTCCGGCAAGGGCGGATGCTGTAGCACCTATTACAAACGCAATGGCGGCACTTATTCCAAGGGGAGAAACCGCTATGGCTATCGCTAAAAAAACCGCGACAACAGCAACGGTTTTGTATTGTTTTGTAAGAAAAGCCGACGAACCCTCCTGTATTGCCTTGGCTATGGATTGCATGGCATCGGAACCTTTGGATTCCGAAAGAACCTTGGAGGCAAGGGCGCCCGCGTAAAACAGCGAAAAAGCCGAGGCGGTAAAAGAAACTAAAAGCGGATTATTCAATAAGAACATATGATTATCATTTTTTTATTATTTATTTTAGGAGTGTAAAGTTCCTTCACTCTTCTATTGTATTCAAAAAAAATATTTGTGCAACCCGCAAACTAAACAAAAACACCCCAAGGGTGTTTTTGTTTAGTTTGAACAAGGATTATTCCTGTCCAACAGGCGTTTCGGGGCGAACAAGATTACCAATTCCCGATATAGTAAGCGCTTTGTATTCCCAGGTTCCCCAAATGGCAAAGTCGGGATTTCCCGTGTACCTCGGATCTGTTTCGTGGACTATCAGATAATTGTATTTATTGTTATCGTCATATCCGCTGCAATTTATATTGTTCATTATCCACCCGTTGTCCAAAAAAGGATTATTTTCAAAATTACCGCGGTATTGAACCTGATAGTCGCAAACCGTTAATGTTGCTTCGTCTAAATTCTCAACGGAATCCACTGTTCCCTGTACACGGCCGTCTCCCAAGTCCCAGTACCAGTCGGCCGCGTCGTACGCATAAAGCGATGTATATTTTCCGTTTACGGTTACACCTTCGTCCGGATAACCGTTTAAATCGGTGTCAGTGATTCCTTTATCTACCTGTTTTTGGTGTCCCGGAACCATTGTGCCGGCATAAGCCGCCGCGCTCGCGAATATAAGCGCGAGAGCTAATAGAAATATTGTTCTATTTAAGTTTTTCATTGATAAATTAAATTAAATTAATTTTATTGTTTTTTAGAATATTTGAAACCTTCCCAAGCCATATAACCGGCGACCGCTACGGCTATCCAACTTATCAAATTAGGCACGACATAATCGCCTACCCGGACATCAATCCGGTACCAAAGGCGCAAAAAATGAAAAGATACCACAAGTATAAAAATACCCGTAGCTACCATAAAATAATCATGCTCTCCCCGCACACCGGAGAAACGGAAACTTTTATGTTTTTTGTCAGGCATATTTTTTAAATTAATTACGGCGTTACATTAGCTATTAAAGCGGCTGATTGCTCCAAAGTCAAATCCACAAACTCCACAGGGACCTCAGCAATTTTTCCAAAACCGCATCCGCCCGGATCATCCGAATTGACAATGGTTGTGGATGTTTTATTTTGCAGACCGAACACTCTTGAATTTGAATGCCAGTGCGAAGCATCGCATCCTTCGGCGTGATCCTCCACAAAAAATTGGCTTTTTGGATAATAACTGCCGCCTATTACGAGTAAACACTCTATTTATTTTCGCATATTTTATTAAATAAAAACAGACCTCGTTTTAAACAAGGCCTGTTAAAGGAACCTATGCGTTATACCACGCGACATAAGTGTTCTTTCCGACGCAAAAACGAAGCCAGGTGAAAAAGTCCAAGCGCCACTCCTTTGCCTCCCAGTACAAACCCGGGACGTACAGTGTGCCTTCAAGTTTTCCTGTAAGCTTTCGCCATCTGGTTGCGGGAAAAAGCGTAAATCCTTTATGCCATAAAGTCGGAATGGCTATGTCATGCTGATGACCCAATATCCACTCGGCAGTATGCTGGCCAAGGTTCAGTTCCATGCCGGAAACTTTCTCGGCAACTTCGGCTGCCGAGGCAAGTACTATAGCCGGGGTCCCTTCGGTAAGAGAGGTCCGCTCAACATTAAAAATATTAAATCCGTCCGGGTTGGGCGGATTCACGCATTCGGTGTCCAGTTCCCATGACTTCGGACTTCCGGGCTTGTATCTAAAGACCGGGGGAATGGCTACATTGTTTGCGGTATCGCTGTTCACGATGGACTCCTTTTGTTTAGGTGCTAATCGATGTATTTATAACATAAACTCCTTTTTTGGGAAAGGACTATTGATCTTGCTTTTGGAGTTTCAAGCAAGCAGAGTTTATACAATATCTTTTACCGCCCTTTTCGGCAGGGCCGTCATCAAAAACATGACCCAGATGAGCTCCGCATTTTTTGCACACAACCTCAACCCGCTCTATTGCGGCACTTTTATCCAAACGTAATTCCACATTTAATTTATTCTTTGGTTCCGTAAAACTGGGCCATCCTGTTCCCGAATCAAACTTGGTATCAGATACGAAAAGTTCGTTTCCGCAGGCGGCGCATTTATATATACCTTTGTCTCTTGTGTGAAGATATTCGCCTGTAAAAGGAGCTTCAGTTCCGCCTTCGCGCATTATTTTATACTGTTCGGGAGTCAGTTTTTCTTTCCACTTCTTGTTGTTATTTGAGTTTTTCATGAAACAACCGCTTTATTTTTTTCACTTTCGGGTTAATAACAGCTTGGCAATAAGGCGCCTCCGGATTTTTTTGGTAATAATCCTGATGATAATCTTCCGCCGGATAAAAATTGCTAAATGGCAATATTTTTGTGGCTATGGGCTTGTTGTATATTTTTTCTTCTTCCAACGCCTTTTTGGAATTTTCAGCAAGTTCTTTTTGTTTTTCGTTTTGATAAAAAATTACCGCACGGTATTGAGAACCTACATCGCTTCCTTGGCCGTTTTCTTGGGTCGGGTCGTGAGACGTCCAAAATACCTCAAGCAGATCATTGTACGAAACTTGTTCGGGGTCGTATTCTATCTGTATCGCCTCCACATGCCCTGTCCCGCCTCCGGAAACCTGTTCGTAGGTGGGGTTTTCCACATTTCCGCCCGAATATCCCGACATGACCGATTCAACACCCTTTAGCATGCGAAAAACAGCATCTTGGCACCAAAAACATCCGCCCCCAAATGTAGCTTTTTCCATTGCTTAATTTTATCAAAAAAGCGTGCTCGGCGCACGCATACAGACAGGTTTACTCCGTCCGAAGGGTTCCAATGTTCTTATCCGCGGTTTGCGGGAAGAAGCATTGGAACCCTTCGGACATATTTACATCCAAAGCACAGATACAAACAGAATTAATGTAAGCAGGCGAGGAGCGGTAAAACCGAAATAACTTGCCTGTCTTTTGCGCGCCACATATACCGCGAGACCGCTTACAAAGGCGAAAAATACCGTTAAGGAAATCTTAAGGATACCGGGCAGAAAGTTTATAATAAACGCCAGAGCCCCCATTGCCCGGCCCGTATCTTGGCCCCTAAAGTCCAGCGGCTGGCTTGAAGCCAAAACAAGTCCTTTTTCTTTTTCTAAAACTTCTTCTTCCACAACCAGCACGGTTGCCAACTCTTCGGGAGGAGCAACCGCCAGATTAGTTTGCGGTTCAGGAGCGGATTTTGGCTCTTGGGGCGCGGGCGGAGGCGCTTGGGGCAAATTGCTAAGCGTTTGAATCGTGGGTGTTATTTCTCTGCCGACAAACATTACAACCATTGTGGTTTCTTCTCCGTTTACTTCACCCGTAGCGACTCCTATGCCTACGTCCGTATAATATCCTCCCAAAATATTTTTGGCATGAGAGGGCGAATTAAGCCACGCTTTTACCAGCAATTCGGAATCGTAATAATTCTTTGCCAGATTTTCTCCGGCTAAAGCGTATTTGTAGCCCGCTTTATCAAGCCAGCTCCACGGCGTTTCACCGCCGGGACCCGTATGTGAAAAATATCCGCGCGCTATCATATCTTCGGCTTTCATTTGGGCCGCCTGTGTAAGTTTTTCGCTTGTTCCCACAGGTAAAAGCTCCGCTTCCTGCCTTGCGGGATTAACCTCGGCAATTATGCCGGTTTGAGTAACATTAGCAAAAAACGACTGAAAAGCCGTTTTTTGCAGAGGCAAAACCGCAACCACAAGCAGCATGACCACAATGCCGTAAATACTGAAAGCAACCGGATGAAGCAGTTTTGACATATTTAATTTAACCCTCATGATAACCAAACTATTAATTAGAAAACAGATAGTTGGGAATTCTTAATTATCCCTCATGCACTATAACTTTTTCTATTATAACCGATTCCACAGGAACATCTCTTAGGCCTGTTTCTACCGCGCCTATTTCGTCCACAATATCCATGCCGGATACCACTTTGCCAAAAACGGGATGTTTACTGGTTAAGGGCTGTTTGTCATAATCAAGCCCTGTGTTATTAACCAGGTTTATAAAAAACTGGCTTCCGCCCGAATTTGGCTGCCCGGTATTGGCCATGGAAATAGTCCCCCTCACATTAGAAAACCCTTTTACAAATTCGTCCGCAATTGTATATCCCGGCCCTCCCGTGCCATAAGTTGAAGCATCGTCTCCTTTGGAATTAGGATCTCCTCCCTGAATCATAAAACCTTCTATGACGCGGTGGAATTTTGTGCCGTCGTAAAATCCCTGCCCCGCAAGTTTTATAAAGTTTCCGGCGGTAATGGGCATTTTGGGAGTAAATAATTCCAAAACTATGTTGCCCTTGTTTGTTTGCAAAGTTATCAAAACATTGTCTTGTTGTTTTGTATCCGGCATAAATTGTTCGTTTTTATTACCTAAAAAGAAAACTCCCGCCAAAATGGTACCTATTATGACGGCTGAAGCTCCCGAAATAGACAATAATTTAATTTTATTTTCCATTTGTATATTAAATCATTCAAATTGTATGCTTTCAAGAAAACGAGCATAGATTCCGCTATCCAGAGCGGGGTTTTTAGCTATAACTAAAAATACGGACGGATCGTCATCGCTAACGCGAATGTCCGTTACGACATGTTCGCCGTTGCGCCAAGCCGGCTGATTAGAAAAATCGGGAACGCCCGCTTTCTTTTTTATAACATACCTTACGGCCGGGCGGGCGTTTATTTGAGTTTCGGTTCTCTCTAAAATATCTACAGTAGTTAAGGTTAAAAATGTTCCCGCTTCAAAATAGCGCATAAAGATTTGGGATTTTTCTAAATCAGAATCTGCCGGGGTTGCCGGGTCATAAAAATTTAATGCTCCTATTTGTGTTACGGCCTCGGTTTGCCAATTTGAGGGTACGCTTGCTGAAAAATGAAACTGCGCGGCCGCGCCAAAAATGGAATCAGCTGTTATGGTTTTGTTCTCTGTTTCCGGACAGATGGCAAACTCGCAGTCGGGCGCGACTCTTCCTACATATGTTTTGCCGTCAGGACAAAGCATGGCATCTTGCGTGCAAAAAACGGGCTCTTGTTCTTCTTTTGGAGACACAAACCCTTTATAAACAAAAAAGGATGTTGTTATTAGGGCAATTGCTCCCGCTAAAAAAATTATTTTGGGGAAATTTAACATACTATGATTATAACAAATTAAAACCCCGCATTTGCGGGGTTAATGTTCTTTCGGATCATCTTCGTATATATCATCAAGAAAAAGATCGATGTCCGATACAACAACGTGATGGCCGAACCATCCATACTCTTCGGGCCAAAGATCAAGCGCTTTTTGGCGCGCAATCTGTACAGCGTCTTCATTCGTATCTGCTTCAAAACATTTTACAGTATGCGCCGGCTGAGCTTTCACTTTGATAATGCCGTCTTCTTCCATTTCCACCTTTTTGAAGGCAAGAATAGAAGCAACGTATACGCCGCCGCCCATTTTAATCTTGCCTCCCAAGTGCGCTATTGGAACTAATTTTATAATATATTTAAAACAAAAAAAGACAAGTTCAAGGAATACATAATGTAGGCATGCACTCCTGTATGCATTAGTTCTTAAAATCCCCTGCTTTTGGCAGGGGATTTTAATTTATCTAAGATTTTGATTAAAAAATTCCAGATTGCCGACACTATCCCCCAATTAGTAAAACACTTTCATAAGAATTATAATTCCCCACCAAGCGCTAAATGATATTGCGGTTGAGAGTCCGGCAATAAGCATAAATTTTTTAACGTGCTTTGTTTTTTGTTCCCATTCAGGCAATAGTTCTTCAAACTTGGGATTTATCCACATATTTAAAAATATTCCGTTTAAAAACACTACGAGCACAAGAAGCATTTTAAACTGGAAAATATTATACTGTGCCGCGCTTTGGTGGGGCAATAAAAGCAAAATACCGCTTAAAGAACTAAGTAAAAGCCCTATCCAGACCTGTAAAGATAGTATGGGCGCCACCCTGACTACGGCGGTTCCGAGCGAGCGCGGATTAAATTTGAACAACAGCAAAAGCAAATCCGCCATGGTTACCGCGCCAATGGATATAATGGCCCCCGCTATGTGCACAAATACTATCCAACGCCTGTATTCAATTGCAAACTCTGTAATAAAATCCATGGTTGGGGATTATTCTTTCTTCTTTTTATCCTTTGACATTTCTTTTCGTATTATGCTCGCGATAAACCATAAAGAGGTAAAAAAGATAACAAGCCCGAAGATTACAATAAGTTTATACAGCATATAAAAATGGAGGTTTATTCTTCAACAATAAGTGTGCCCACCTGCCCAAGTTGCCTGTGTTCGCCCACAGAGCAGTAATATTCAAACTCACCGGCCTGGTCCGCGACAAATTCAACCGTCTCTTCCCCTTCACCCGGACGGTACCTTTGAGTAGCGACATTAAACTCGTCCAGCACAAAATCGTGGAACCCTTCTTCACTGCTGAATGTTATTTTTACCGTGTCCCCCTTTTTAACGCGTATTTCTTCAACAGTGTAATAATAGTTCCCGCCATAAATAACAAACTCGTGGACTTCCCCGGTTTGCTCTTTTTCATCTGTTGTATTTGTTGTGGCGGATTTCTCTCCACTTGTAAGGAAAAGACCAAGAGCAACAGAAACAGCGATTATAACAGCACCTAGAATAATTTTTTTCATAATATTTATTTTACCATTAAATAAATTTGTAATGTTGTTTGTTAGATTTATTCCGCGCGCTCAAACTCGTACCCCGCTTCTTTCCAGCCGGCTAAACCCTCGGAAAAATGCGCCACATTAGAATAACCCGCCTCAGCCAATTTCCGTGCCGCCGAAGGAGACGCTTGGCATGTTGCGGACGAACAATAAACAACTATTTCTTTGCCCTTATCTCCCCCAGTCAGTTCTTCCATTTTTTCCAAAAAATCATCTTGGTGCACATCCGCGTTCAAAGACCCGGGAATATGCATAAATTCAAAAGATTCTTTGGATAACACATTTACCAGTAAAAAATCTTCGTGCGAATCTAATTTTTCCTTAAGCACTTTTGTCAATATGTTTTTTAAGTCAGCCATATTGAAGTAAATTTACTTTTAATTATTTATATTTTTAATTTTTTCAGGATATTCGGGAAAATATGTTTCTATATCAGATAAGTCAAACTCCCGAAGTATAGATGTGTTAGGTTCGCGCTCCAGCAAAAAATCAAACGATTTGCGTACCAATTCTTCTGGGTCGTCGTATCCAAGGCGGCGCATATATTCGGGGTCCACGCTAACATTGTGCACAGTCCCCTCGTCGCCCTCCACCAGCACCTCAAAACCTTCATCTGACTCTCTGTTTATTGTTATTTTATAGTCCATTTTATAACGCTGTAAGTAAAAATACGCATTTTTATTATATCAGGTAATCAAATTGAATCAAAAACTCACATAAATATACTTGGCGCGACAAATTGATTTTTCCTTCAAATTGTAGTAAAATATTAAGCACATTGCCCCGTAGTTTAATGGCCCGTCTCGCCCGAGGCGAGCCGAGGCGGATAGAACGCCATGTTTAAAGTATACGTATTAAAAAGTGAAAAAGCTCAAAAAAGCTATGTAGGTTCAACTAATGATGTCGAACGACGCCTTTCTGAGCACAACGCAGGATATCATTCATATACCAAGAGATATAAACCCTGGAAAGTTATATATACAGAAGAGTATTCAACAGAGAATGAAACTCGTGAGCGGGAAAAATATCATATATTTAGAATATTTTCAATAAAATTTTAGAATCGCAACGGTTTTTATCTACATCTTTTCATAAAACCAAAAATATATTATAGTAGCGCTGATGATGAATTTTATAAACGAAATACTCTTTAGCGTCCCTTTCAGCTTGACAGGAGCCATACTAGGATTAATCTCGCTTGGAGTTTTTATAAAGACATACAAAAAGGGTCCGGAGGCGCTAAAACCTGTTGTAACACAGCTTATTCTTGGAGTCCTACTTATAACCACAGGATTTGCGTGGGTAATAGGCGCAGAGATATTTGGCAACGGCACTTTGGACGCGCTGGAAATGCATCATATTTTTATGGCAAGCAGTATTATATTTTTCCTGAGCGCGGCCTTAAAGATCTATAAAATAGGAAGATAAAACTTTATAAACAAAATAGCCCCCTTGGACAGGCTATTTTATTGCGAACTTGCCATTTTCCAGATGAGGTCGAAATAAACTTGGTTAGTATGCGCTATGGCCTTGTCTTGAATTATCGTTCCCAGAGCACGGGAGTGTTTTAAAGATATTATTGCAACTTTATCACCAAAAATATAATTTGCGGTTTGAAAATTATACTCGTGGGGAATAAAGCGCGTTGTCCTGTATTGTGCATCATCTGTTTCGCGGAGACGCAAAGCCGCAGACGACCTCGTTGTTATCAGTTTTACAGGAAGGTGCTGTTTTATTCTCTGGTTTATAAATTCGTCAAAGGAATATTCAACAATATCGTTCATAGCATCTATAGAGGTTATAGCCAGAAACGGCCGTTTCTCATCCAGTATAGCTTTAAATATCCTCTTGATACCCGCCGAGCCTTCATAATATGTTATTTTCGGCTTAGACGGATAAGCGCCGGCCAACTGGCTCAAACGGTGCGCACTATCCTTTAAAAAAGCTGTGTTTTTTTCCGTAATATTAATAAGCTCAGATGGAGACAGGGGAATGTAAACCTTTTTCCCTCTTTTCATGTACTGTTGCACAGTACCATCATCAATAAGACGGCCTATGTAACCATACAAACTTGTGCGCGGAATGCCCGATACTATAGAAATTTCTTTTAAATTGCCTTCGCCCAGTTCAAGCAGGGCCAAATAAATTTTGGCTTCTTCTTCAGAAAAACCCACTTTTTGTAATACGCTTTTCAAGTCCATAATCCGTGACGATATTTCGTCATCACACAGTAGGATATACCAAAACGCTTTTTTGTCAATAAAATTGACCTAAATTTGCTTAAAAATAAAGGGTTTTTCCTTTTGCACTGCAAAACAGAAATAAAACATTTTTAAGTATTTTGTATTTTTCTTTGAAATACTTAAAAACGGCCTTAATATAAAACCACGCAGGGAAAAATTCTTTGCGGGCACATTGAAATAAAGGAGTACAAAAGAGCCATGAAAAACCGTGCTTGGGCATTAATGGCGCTTATCGCTGTTGTGGCTATTATTGCTACAGCATGCGGAAATGGCAATCTCCAACCACCGGAGCCTAGCCAGCCGAACCAAGGCCAAAAAGTTGTTAAAATGACTATGACTGACTTTGCTTTTGATCCGGCAATAGTTAACGTTTCCGAAAACGAAACGGTCAAATTTGTTATAACAAATAATGGCGTGGTTAAGCATGAATTCAGAATCGCAAGCATGCATGAAATAGAAGAACACATGGGTTCGGGTCACGGCGATCATAACGGCGCGGACAATGATGCAAATGTGCTTGTACTTGAGCCTGGTGAAACCGGAGAAATAACATACACCTTTAAAGGTGGAGAAAAGCTTATATTCGCATGTCTTTTGCCCGGCCACTATGAAGCCGGTATGAAAGGTTCTTTTGACGGAATTGGCCATGATGACCATGGCAAAGACAAAGACGGGAACTAATACCCTTAAGATTTCTGCCCCTCATCCCGCATAATTAATGCGGGATTTTATTTTAAGCAACCTTTTCATAAAACCAAAAATATATTATAATATACGAGCAAATATATTGCCCCGTAGTTTAATGGTAGAACGCTTGGTTCTGATCCAAGTAGTTGAGGTTCGAATCCTTGCGGGGCAACACTTCGACAAGCTCAGTGTCAACAACCAAGGTTATGGTGCGCCTGACCTCAAGAGGTCTAAAACCATACAAAACTATGAAAAAAGTTCTATTTGCCTGCACGCAAAACAAAAAACGAAGCCAGATAGCCGAGGCAATTTTTAATCATCTTGCTAAAAACGCAAAAGCCGAAAGCGCAGGTACAATACCGGCCGATTCTGTAGATCCTATGGTAGCGGAAGTACTTAAAGAGCGTGGAATACCCTTTAATCCGCGTATTCCGCAAAAAATTACCGATAAGATGCTTGAAAATGTAGATTTTATAGTTTCTTTCGGGTGTTTAGTGCCCTCAATGTTTCCAAAAGATAAGTTTGAAGAGTGGATTATACAAGAC
>JBBDXP010000005.1:0-34290 GCA_040902285.1 Candidatus Spechtbacterales bacterium | reverse complement strand
GTCTCAAACACCGACTTTGCCGCCTGCGAAGACACGTCTCCGGCCGCCTGTAACGACGCCGATATAGGTTTTGATGTTACAACAGGAAATCTCACCGTCGCCGACGGCCGCGAACTGCATGTGTGGACAGGGGATACATTTACTCCGGGGGGCACGGTAACCACTTCTCCTTCTTCGTCTTCTTCTTCAGCCGACGGAGATGTGCATATAGCAACATCGGCGGTTCTAACAATGGCAAGCAACGCTTTGAGCGTGGGAGGCGACTTTAACAACGAAGGCACATTCTCAAAAACCGCTCCGCAAACAACCACATTTACCGCAACCTCCACCGGCCACGCCATAACAACGGGCGCGAGCAACTTTGACGATGTTACATTCAACGGCACGGGCGGTGGCTGGGAATTTACGGCAAGCGACACCATAGAAGGAATACTCACAATGACCGCCGGAACGCTTACAGAAACAGGAGCCGATACATTAACCGTGCAGGAAGATGTAACGGGTACCGCCGGAGTCATTAACTTCACCGGCACCTCAACATTAGAACAAAGAGTTGCACAAACGGAACTGTTCGGCTCCACAACGGCAAACACCGACTGGACCTTTTACAATCTTACATTTTCCCAAAGCGCCGGAACAGCCGTAATTGACACAAACCTTTGCAGTGATTGTGATGTTACCGTTACAAACCAGCTTGCCCTTTCAATATCCTTAGACGGAGCTGGAGTAACCCTTCAGGCGGGAGACAAAACATGGAGCTTCACAAGCGCGAACCAGCAAAATCCCTTTGAAAACGACGGACAGGGCGCCGACGCCGGAGTTCTTACCCCCGAAACCTCCACATTCACATTCAGCGGAGATTCCGACGCCACCACCGTGAACATAGAAAATGTGACATTTAATAACTTGAATGTTGGAGGCGCTACCGCCGAGACATATGTCGTGGTGGCCGGAACTATAACTGTAAACAGCAACCTTACCGTGAACGCCTCGGGCACATTTGATGTAAACACAAATGACAACACTCTGGACATTGGAGGCAATTTATTAATCGCGGCCGCCGGAGCGTTTTTCCAGGCGTCCAACTCCGCTTCACTTACAATTGCCGGAAACATAAACGACGATAATGACACGGCGCTCGGTTTTGTGCACAACGCAGGTACCGTAACCATGGACACCTCTTCCGTCGCGGCAATAGGAGGAAACTGCAACGCGGGCACAAAAACCGATTTTATAGTATTTAATAACTTTAAGGTTCAGGAAACGGCAGGCAAAACTCTTAATTTTGAAATTCCGGGCGGAACCTGCACGGGGGGCGAGATTAGGTTTGAGGGCAAATTCACCGTGGAGGGCGCGAGCGGAAACCTTATAAATATAGATTCTAGTTCCGCCGGAGTACAGTGGCTGATAGACCATCAGGGCACGGAAAGCGTGCAGTATACCAACATACAGGACTCCGGATGCGGAGGTTCAACGACAAACATATCTTTGGACGACTCATCAACCGAAAGCACAAATGTGGACAACACCTGCTGGCTGTTCCCCGACGCGTCGTTCACTCTTAACGCCGTTTCGGTTAGCTTGGACTTAAACAGCGGAAATACATTTACATCCACAAACACAAGTACTCTTACAGTAGCCAGCCAATCCGAATTCGGATACGACATGTATGCCTATGAAACGCAACTTCTTACAAGAGATGGAGGAAGCGAAACGATTCAGGATTTTCAGGGAACTTATGCAGCTCCTGAAAATTGGGTTTCAACATGCACGGCTGACGCCAATGATTGCGGATGGGGCTACAACACGGACGACACAAGCATAGGATTTGGGAGCAATTATGCCCGATTTGCATCAGCCGCAAGCGCACCCGGAGATATTGTAGCGGACAGCGCCGTGGATGTAACCGTGGGAAGCGAAGTGGTGCACACAATTACATACAAAAGTTCGGTTGATGCAATACAAGCCGCCGGTAATTATTTAACAACTATAGTTTATATATTGGTACCGAAATTCTAAAAATGAAAGTTTTAATTTTCACAACTTATTGCCTGTCTTTTGCTGTTCTACTACTTACTACCTACTACTTACTACCTACTTATTCCGCTTCCGCGGAAGCAATTGGCATCGCAATCACTCAAACCACATACAATATAGAAGTTCTCCCAGGCGATTCATACTCGGGACAAATTACCGTTTTTAACCAGTCCGAAAATTTGCCTTTGCCTGTTAACCTTAAGTTGAATTTGTGGAATATTAGGGAAAATTCGGACTTGTCCGCCGAAGCCTCGGCGCAGGCGGACGATATTGAATTTGTAACCGCTGAAGAAGCTCTTAACGCCACAAAATGGTTTGATGTGGGCGGGGTTTCAAGCTATCTGCTTGGCGCCAAAGACACGCCCGAAGAAGACAGGCAGGTTAATTTTACAATAAATGTTCCAGCCGAAACTCCCCCCGGTTCTTATTTTGTGATAATGCGCTTTTCGGCGGTAATACCTCCGCACTATTATACCGAACTGGGCCCGCGGGCGAATCCGGAAATTGCCGCCCTGTTTTTTATACGCGTGCCTAATCTTAATTTGGACGGCGCAACAAACGATTACAACGCCGAAATTTCCGAACTAACGCCGAAAGGGCAAGAGTCCATAGATTTTTTGGCAAGAATTTTTCCTGCCGCCGAAGCGGGAGTATTTGAAGATATCGTAAAAGAAATGACAGCCCGCGTACGCAACACGGGAATTTATCATTTTGCGGCATCTGGCACTGTTACAATACACAACATGTTCGGTGTTGAGGTGGCGAGAGGAGAATTGCCAAAAAAAATTATGCTTCCAAACCGCACCCGCGCCTTTGACATTACAGTACAAAACGAAGGCGGATTTTTGGCGCGTAATTTTAATTTGGGCCCCTATACGGCAACCATGGTGCTGGAAGTGCCTGACAGTGCAAGTCCCATAGTGGAGACAATTCACTTTTGGGCGTTTCCATGGAAAGCATTACTGGCAAGTTTATTCGCGATAGTTGTTGTAGTTATATTTCACAGAAGAGTATGGCTTGCCGCAAGAGTGCTTATCAGCCGTAAGCCATAGGCCGTAAGCCGTATGTGGGATAAAATAAATATATGAAAAAATTTATCGTATTATTTTTGTTCGTACTTTCGTATGTTTTCGTATTTTCGTATGTCTATGCCCAAGAACCGGCGGTTGTAATAATCTCTCCAACCGAAGGACAACAATTCGCCGAGGAAGAGGAGATAACCGTTTCCATTCAGGTTGAAGATTTTGTGTTTGTTAATTTCAAAGATTATCGCGAGCCGTTTCCCGGGAACGACAACGCCGGCCACGCGCATTTATGGGTTGTTCCGGTAGAAACCGAAACAAGCGCGCTGAATCACGATGACGCGCGCCAACTAGCGGGCACGACGCCTGTAAAAATAACGGCGCCCCAGAAAGGAGGGGAATATAAAATGGTGGTTGAACTGACGCAAAACCATCACGCGCCGTACGATCCGCCCGCGGTTGCCCAGGCAGATTTTTCGGTCAAAAAACCATTTTCCTCGTCTGCATATTTTGTGTATGGAGGACTGGCGTTGTTTGTCGTGTTAATAATGTTGGCATTTATTTTTGCCAAACGCCGCTTCAAATAACCCAAAAGCAGGGACAGTCCCTGCTTTTGGGTGGACATTTTTCAATGGTCTTATAGTATGCTATGAGACGCGCCTCTTGCGCGTTTTTTAATTTTACGATATTTTAATTCAGTTGTCCGATTAAGGCCATCAGACAAACATAGGAAGAAAAAATTAAGTTCACTTCGCGAGCTCAATGATTACACTGAGTTTTTGCGAAGCGAAAACCATGAAATTATTCAAACCTTTCAATTCTTTGCTTGCTTGGAAAAAAAGTTTTGCTTTTTTCGCGTTTCTACTTCTTACTATCTATTCTTTAGTTCTTATTTTTTCGGCTAATGCGCAGTCGCCTCCTTCAGTTGAGATAATTTCGCCTCAAATTGGCGAGGTTTTTGAGCCGGAAGAGGAAATAACTCTCTCTATTCAGGTTGAAGATTTTGTGTTTGTTATTTTCAAAAGCTTTAGTGTGCCGTTTCCCGGCAACGATAACGCCGGTCACGCGCATGTGTGGGTAGTGCGGGAGGATGTTAGCTCCGACTCTTTGGAACATGACTCGTCGCGCGCGATTTTAGGCACTACTCCCATCAAGCTTTTCGCGCCCACTGAAACAGGGACATATAAAATAGTGGTTGAGCTGACGCAAAATCATCACGTGCCGTACGATCCGCCCGCTCGCGATGAGGTTTTAATTTATGTCGGAGAGCCGTTTAATACACCTCGCGGAACGGATGTTGAAGTAGAACTTGACGGGGCGGTTATAACATTTTCAGAAATCACGGAATCGGGAGATACGGAAATTGAAACAAGCGATTCGGGTACTCCCGCGCCGAGCGGCTTTCAGTTGGGCGACCCGCCCGTTTATTACAATATAACGACCACGGCTGAATATAACGGCTCTATAAAAATTTGCCTGCCCTATAATGACGAGAATTTTATAACCGAAGACAATCTAAAATTAATGCATTTCAAGGAAGGTGAATGGGTTGATATAACAATCTCTCTTGATACGGAAAACAAAATAATATGCGGTGAAGCGAACGGCCTGTCGGAATTCGCGCTTATGACGCAAAACAGCATTGAGGAACTTGCGGGAATAATAATCGGCGCGGAATTGGAACAGGGGATTGAGCAAAGTTTATTGAAAAAATTAGAAAACGCGCTAAGGACGCTTGAAAAGGGATTTCAGAAGCCGACCGCGAATATGCTTAATTCTTTTGTTAATGAAGTTGAAGCATTAGCCGGCAAAAAGGTGGAACAAGAACTGGCCGACGAACTGGCAAATTACGCCGAAGGTCTCATAGAACTTCTGGAATAATCACAAAAGCAGGGACTGTCCCTGCTTTTGTCTTGATTAATTTTTATGATACAATAGTGTGCGATGCCAAGAAAAAATAGACAATTTAAAGTTGGTGGTGTATACCACATTATCAATAGAGGTGTAGAAAAACGTAATATTTTTCTCAAAAGCCAGGACTACAGCAGATTTATTTTAGGACTGGAATTTTTTAATAGAAGGAATACTTACAACAATCTTTGGGAGCTAATAGCAGAAGCAGGGACAGTCCCTGCTTCTGCGGGTGAGAGACTTAATAAAGAACGAGAAAAAAATACGAAACCCATTATCGAAATACTAGCTTTTGCATTAATGCCGAACCATTATCATTTAATATTGAGAGAAATTCAAGATGGGGGAACTTCTTTGTTTATGAGAAAAATGGGGGGATATTCCACATACTTCAATAAACAAAATGAAAGAGTGGGTCCATTGTTTCAGGGAAGATACAAAGCTGTCACGATTGAAAATGATAACCAATTAACGACAATATTCAATTATGTTCATACAAATCCTATTGGACTTATAGAGTCGGGGTGGAAAGACCTAAAAGTAAAAAATAAGAAAAAAGCGATAGATTATCTATATGCGTATAAGTGGAGCAGTTTTCATGATTACATAGGCCAACCCAAATATCCTCACTTGCTTCAGAAGAATTTTTATTTGGATATTTTTGGGTCTGAAAAAGAATGTCAGCAAGTGGTAGAAGATTGGATAAATTTCAAAGCTGAAAATGCTAAATTAGACAAGAAAATATTAGAGTAGCAGACCCAAAAGCAGGGACAGTCCCTGCTTTTGGGTTTTGTGGTTATCCACAATGTTGTTATAGACAACTGCGTTATAATACATATTAAGCAATATAATTTTTATTGCACAATAGATACGAATGTATCTTTCAGAAATAAAAGGTCGAGTTCTTAAATAGTATAAGTATTTGTACAATAGAGCTCATTGTATAAGTACATCAACAAAGCTTCTCAAAACGCGGATTAATACGGATTGAGCTGATAGATGCAGATAATGTCAAAATTATCAGCGAAATCAGCCATTATCAGTGATATCTGTTTTTTGCGAAGCAAAATAAAATGCAAATAATTACTTACACGACAAAACACTGGTTAAAAACGCCATTTGTGCTTTGGGTTGTGATATCCACCATATTTATGCTCACAGGAGCGTATGTTGTATTCACCGCGAACAAAGCAAACGCCGACGCTTTAACCAGCGTAAAAGATGTGCTCACAAACCCAACACCGGGGTCTGATTCCGGCCACACCGTAACCTTTACTCTTACGAGCGGTGTAGACGATATTGGAGATAACGATACCGTGCTTTTGGAATGGGACACTAAGGGAACCACGGACCAATTTGCTTTTGCCAGCGTGACCATAAGCGACTTTACGGTTTCAGCAAGCGGAAACGCTCAAACAACCGCGGCGGACTGCACCGGCGCAGAGTTTGTTGGTCTGGTGGTAGACACCACTTTAGATCAGTTGACGATCACTGTTTGCACGGAAGCCCTAAACACCGACTGGAACGCAGGTAGCGAGATTATTGTTACCGCGAACGGTACAAATAAGATAAACAACCCCGCAAAAGTTGCGGCAGTAGGAACGGCCGACATTTACGACATCAAAATTACAACGACCTCCGACACATTGGCCGACGATTCCGGCTCTGCTTATGTCGCGGTAATTGAAGGAGTCGCGGTTTCCGTAACAGTAGAAGAAAGCTTGTCGTTTTCTATCGCGGGCGTTGCGGCCGGTAGCTGTACGGGAGATACAGGAACAGCGCCGGTTGCGGTTACTACAACCGCGACAACTGTTCCGTATGGAACCATCATTAATACGGACCAGTTCTATGTGGGATGTCAGCTGTTGACGGTTTCAACCAACGCCGTGGGTGGCTATTCGGTAACGGCTGAATCGAATACCAGCTTGGATAATGGAGCCAACACTATTGACAGCGGAAATTGCGACGGCACTGCTGGCGGATGTACTCAATCTGCCGGAGACACATGGGCAACCGACACAAACAACGGTTTCGGCTATTATTGCGCAGAGGGAACAAACACTCCCTGCGACGATGCAGGCGATACAACTTCCGAATACCGAAACTTTGCTTGTACTGGCGCGGATGCGGATTGCAACCCCAGAACGGGTGCGGAAGCTCCTGTAACAGTACTAACGGAAGCCGGAACTGCTTCATCAAGCACCGGAACGATTCACTACAAGTTGAACATTGACCCAGCGCAGACGACGGGAATTACGTACAGCAACACTGTAACTTATATAGCCACTGGAACATTCTAGAACCGACCTAACCAAAATGGGGGTTAACCCCCATTTTGGTTATGAGGAATGTTTTTTAAATTTTTAGAAAATATTCCTTACAAATTCAGGTTGACCCTCCAAAAACAGCTGATATAATTAAATTAATGAATTTTAAGAGAATTTTACCTTTATTTTTTGTTTTAGGCCTGCTTTTTGCGCCTATATTTTCTAATACGGCTGAATCGGCTGGAATAAGCGTTTCTCCGCTTACTTTTGAATTTGGAGCAAACCCCGGAGACAATGTTTCTAATTTAGTCAAAGTTTTTAACACAACAGATGAGCAGATTTTAGTCACAATGGATATTGAAAACTTTGTGGCTACTGGAGAGGAGGGGAAGGTTGCGATAGATTCCAAGGAAACAAACGCTTTTTCTCTGGCGCAATGGATTGTTGTTGAACCCGCGACGTTTGTGGTTCCTCCGCATGAATTTGTTCCGGTGGAATTTACTATTAATGTTCCTCTAAATGCCGAACCGGGAGGACACTACGCTTCGATTTTAGCGAGTTCAGGCGGCCAGCCGGTGGCAGGCGGCTCGGCGGTAGTGCAGAAAGTTGGCTCTCTTGTGTTACTGCAGGTGGCTGGCGAAGTTGACGAAAGAATGAACATAGAATCCGTGGATGCGCCCGATTTTTCTGAATACGGCCCCGTGGTTATATCGTCAAGGTTTCGCAACACCGGAAGTGTGCATCTAAAGCCCCGCGGGTTTATAACCATTACCAACATACTTGGAAATGAAGTTGCCAAGCTTAATTTAGAACAAAAAAACGTTCTGCCTGATTCCATACGCAAAATTGACACCGAATTTGACGGCGGATTTTTGTTTGGAAAATATACGGCAACACTGACGGCTATTTATGGCTCAAAGAATGAGCCGTTAAGTTACACAACCAGTTTTTGGGTTATTCCGTGGAAACCAACCGTCGCTGTTGGCGCCGGGGTTTTAGTTTTACTTTTCATCTTATACATTATGCGAAAACGCCTCGCTCTTGCGTTTAAGATATTGCTGAAGGGGCATAAAGTTTAAATACAAGAATATATTGCTGCGCAATATTTTCTGCGTCGCTCGGAAAAGAAAACAAGTTTTCTTTTCGCTCGCTATCCTCGAAAATAGAATATAGAATATAGGGAATTCAAAAAACAGAAGTAAGAATATAGAATATAGCATGCTCTATAAAAGCATAATTGAAAGCAGAATATTTGTTGTGATAGGGCTGACAACAGCCCTTTTTTCTCTTTTACTTGCCTGCCTGCCGACCTGCCCGCAGAAGCATCTGCGCAGGCGGGAGCCTCTGCCTGTGCCGAAGCTACGGCAGACAGGTCGGCGTAGGCAGGTCGCTTGTATCTCGTCTCTTGTTTTTTGTCTCTTGTTTTTTGCCTTTTCCGGCACTGCTTTTGCGCAGGAAACCGAAAATGTGGGTGTTTCCATAACTATAGAAAGCGCGGAAAGCCCGCCCGGCCCTCCCGCGTCCGGACCCACAACGGGTGCCGTAACAATGGCCGGCAAAGCGTATCCGCGCGCTTTTATGGTTATGTACAAAGATGGGGCGGTCTCGGCAACTTTTTTGGCAAACTCTAACGGAACATTCAGCCACACTCTTTCGGGAATAAGCCCTGGCATTTATACATTTGGAGTTTCGGCGGAAGACAATGCGGGCAGAAAATCCCCCACGTTAAACGTGACAATAGCGATTACTGCGGGAAATATCACCACGATAGGAAACATATTTATGCCGCCCACGATTGAGGCGTCTTCGCAAGTGGGGCAAGGACAATCGGCAATACTTTTGGGCTCCACATTCCCCAACGCCAATATATTTTTATTCATAGAACCCGGCGGAATAGTGAAACAGACAAAAGCGGACTCGCAAGGAAACTGGCAGTATTCGCTGACAACTTCGGGGCTGGGATTAGGCAGTTATACAGTGCGGGCAAAGGCGATAACCGACCAGGGCGAGCAAAGCGAGTTCAGCTTGCCTGCGGAGTTCACAATAACTGTGAAGCCGCCATTGCCCTCTCCGCCCGCCCCTGAACCCAGAGACGATTTGCAGTGTCCCAACGGAGATCTAAATCGCGATGGAATAGTAAATCTTGTTGATATAAGCATTTGGATATTTTATTTGAACACATCGGATTCGTGCGCTGACCAGAACGATGACGGCACGGTGGATATAGTTGATTTGTCTATAATTCTATATTGGTGGAGTTAGGTAGTAAGTAGTAAGTAGTAGGTAGTAAGTAGTAAATTTATGTCAAAAATTTATTCTTATAAAGATTTAATAGTGTGGCAGAAATCAAGGGAAGTTGTTTTGTTAACATATAAAGCAACAGCCGGATTTCCAAAAGATGAATTATATGGATTAACGAGTCAAATACGAAGGTCTGCGGTTTCCATTCCATCTAATATAGCTGAAGGTTTTCGGAGAGGAACTCGTAAAGAAAAATTGCAATTTTTAAGAATCGCATTTGGTTCAGGAGCAGAGCTTGAAACTCAATTTGATATCGCAAAGGACCTAAATTACATAAATCAACAGGAATATAACAAAATTAGCAACCTTTTGGATGAAGTTATGAGAATGTTAAATCGGATTATTAACAAGTCAATATAAAATATGGGAAAACTATTTATATTTTTACTACTACTTACTACCTACTACTTACTACCTACTGCTGTGGCCAGTGCGGCGTCCTTATATATTTACCCCCAAGAAAACGAAGTTTATGAAGGCGACACCACAATCGCCGAGCTTCGCTTAAACACCGAAAACGAAGAAGTAAACACCATAGAAGCTACAATTTATTTTGAGGGCGAAGGATTTGATATAACCGATTTTTCAACAGGCGGTTCCGTGTTTTCGTTTTTTATAACGGGCCCCGAGATACGCGCGGACGAAAATAGCGTGTTTTTGCGCGCGGCCGTACCACAGGGTTTTAACGGAGAGGGTGTTGTCGGGAAAATCTCTCTGCGAGCGGGAAACGCGGGGGAGGGCTCTTTGCGCGTGGATGAAAACTCAAAAGTTTTACTAAACGACGGCAAAGGCACGCAGGCCTCTCTTGAATTTACCAACGGCAATTTCCGCATAGTTGAAAAACCGGAAGGGCTTGTTTTAGTTAATTCGGAAACTCACCCAATGGAGGATAGATGGTACAACCATCCTTTCATCCGCATATTTTGGGACGCCAATCCCAATGTTCAATATAGTTATATTCTAACTCGCGATCCTAACGAGGCGCCCGATGATGCGCCCGATGAACCGGTAGGCGACATAAAACTGACAACAGGCGAAGAGGGGATATTTTACTTTAACTTGAAAGAATGCGCAGACAATGTGTGCGGTCCCGTTTCTTCAAGAAAAATAATGAAAGACAATTCTCCGCCCGAACCTTTTGAACCCATCTTGGGGCAGGAAGACGATGTATTCGGCGGAAAAAAGTTTTTAAGTTTCGCCACCGAAGACAAGGTTTCGGGTTTGGATTACTGGGAAGTATATGAGGGCGACCAGCGATATGTGGCAAGAAGTCCTTATATTTTGCAAAATCAGGATTACAAAGGCGATATAAAGGTAATTGCCTACGATAAAGCCGGAAATACGCGCGAAGCGACGGTTTCGGCGGTTGGGGAGAAAAGTGGATACAATATGGCGATTATAGTTGGTATAATGATAATTGGAACCGGCACAGCTGTGTTATTTTGGGTTATTCGCGCAAAAAAGCGCAAAAAATACACACAGTTGGACTCTGCCGGCCCGTGGAATGAAGTTAAATAATCAGCACTTCCTATGAATTTTGCGGTAAAAGGAAAAAAGTTAGGGGGGGGGGCTTACATGGAGAAAAAATTTAAAATTAAATTATCTCTACTGCTTGTGTCTTTAGGCCTGGGCATTTTTGGCTTTTTTAATGCTTCGGATGCCGAAGCCGCGACACTATCGCTTTCTCCTTCAAGCGGGACTTTTGAGGTTGGAAGCACTTTTGATGTTAATATTTTTATAAATACCGAAGGCCAAACCGTTAATACAATATCAGCGAATTTGCGGTTCCCTCCGGATGCTTTACAGGTTGTGTCGTCTTCCGCGGGCCAGTCGGTTATAGGGATATGGGTAACATCTCCCGGGTACGACAACGCAAACGGTACGGTAGAACTTACAGGAGGAATACCGGGCGGGCTGAACACGACAAACGGTCTTGTTTCCACAATAACCTTCCGCGCAAAGAGGCCTGGTAACGCCTTTGTGCAATTTTTGGACAGTTCGGATGTTCTTTTGCATGACGGGCAGGGTACATCTGCTTTGCGCCAGACACAAAACGGCGTTTACACTCTTATCCTTCCGCCTCCGGCCGGACCCATTGTCGCCTCCGAAACTCATCCCGATCAGACAAAATGGTATATAAATGGTTCTATTATTTTAACATGGACGCATGAGGAAGATGTGCAGGGCTACAGTTATGTTTTGGACAGAGAGCCGGTAACCATTTCGGATAATATTTCACAGGGAACATCTACCGGAGCAATTTATAAAAATGTGGCGGACGGCACTTATTTTTTCCATATCAAAGCCCTGCGCGCGGGTGTATGGGGCGGAACCACGCACTTTGCCGTAAATGTGGACACCACTCCGCCGGTTGAATTTCCTATAGAAATAACTCCCGAAGCCAAAACGACTGTTACGCGCCCGATAATAAGTTTTACAACAACCGACGCGCATTCGGGCGTGGAGCGCTACGAAATTAAAATAGTTCCCCTGCAGGGAGACACAGATCCGCAAAAGTTTTTTATAGAAGTATCTTCCCCGTACGCGCCGGAGGAACTGCTTCTTGGCACATACGATGTAATAGTGCGCGCGTACGACAGGGCCGGAAATTACAGGGAGGTGGTTCAGCGCCTGGAAATAACAACTCCGCTTTTCAAAATAGTTTCGGACAAAGGACTGGAGATAAGAGGAACGCTCATAATACCTTGGTGGCTGCTGTTTCTTTTGCTTTTACTTCTTTTGGGAATTACCGGGTTTGTCGCCTGGATAATATACAGACAACACCAGATTGCGGAGGCCAATTTGTCCGGAAGGGCAATGCCCGCCGATGTGCAGAAAAAACTGGAAGAGCTTAACAAGTACAGGCAAAAATACGGCAATGTGCTGGTGATATTGCTCGCTCTTGCGTCTCTGCTTCTACCTGGCTCTTCCGCGCTGGCGCAGGAAGAAAGCGTTTTTGATTCAACGGCGGCGCAGGCCGAGAATGTGCTTATAGCTCCTCCTATAATTACCACAATATCCAAAAACATAAGCAACGAGGAGGTGTTTTATGCCGGTGGGCAAGTTGAAGCGTCGGGAATGAATGTGGTGCTGTTTCTGCAAAATATGACAACCGGAGAAACAATAAGCGCAACGGTTGAGACAGACCAGAGAGGCGGATGGTTCTACAGGCATGATTCGTTCTTGCCCGCGGGCAGATACCTTTTGTGGGGGCAAAGCCGTCTGGGTGAACAGACAAGCCCGCCGAGCCCGCAGGTTCAGATTACCGTGCACACGACCGCGCTTCAGTTCGGCTCTTCCAGAATAAGCTACGAGGCGCTTTTCTCCGCTTTGGCGTTGATAATGATACTTGCGAACGCCGGGCTTGTCGCGTTTATATGGCACCACAGAAAGAATGCCAGAAGGAAGCATGATATATTCCTTAAAGAAGTGCGCGAAGCCGAAGAAAGCGTGCGCAGAGGATTTGCCGTTTTGCGAAGCGACATACAGGCGGAGCTGGATACCATCAAAAAAGCCAAAGTGGGCAAGGAATTAAGCGGAGAGCTTAAAGCGCGCGAAAAACAACTGATGGATGACTTGGGAGAAATAGAACACAAGGTGGGCAAGGAGGTTTGGGATGTTGAACGGGCGGAGCATACCGATTAATTCGTTTTCCACATGATTTTGGGTTAAAAATTTGTTATAATACATTAGTAAAGGTCTTTATAAACTAAAATTTTAAAAAAATATGCTATTACAAACTTGGGCTGATGTTTTTGTTCTGTCCATGCAGGACCTTTGGACTCAACTTGTGGAATTTCTGCCAACGATTTTAGGAGCTTTGGCTGTCCTTATCGTGGGTTGGGTATTCGCCGTTGTCCTTGGAAAAGCCGTGGTACGGCTTGCACGCGCTCTGCAGGTGGATAAATTTGTCTCCAAGACCGGCATTATGGAGCAATTGCATAAAATGGGCCTTGAGTGGGAAGTTTCAAGCTTCCTCGGGGGTCTTGTGCGATGGTTCTTCATAATAGTCGCCTTTCTTGCGGCTGTTGACCTTCTTGGGCTTCAACAGCTTTCCGCGTACATAAGGGATATTCTTCTCTATATTCCAAATATAGTGGTAGCGGCTCTTATTTTGCTTGTAGCCGCGGTACTTGCGAGTTTTCTGGACAGATTGATGAAAGCGAGCGTCCGCGCCGCCGGCATAGGACCCGAAAAATTCGTATCCGCTATGACAAGATGGAGCGTTTGGGGATTTGCGGGCTTGGCCGCTTTAAGCCAGCTTAAAATTGCCAGCGCGTTTGTTGAAACTTTGTTTATGGGTTTAGTGGCTATGCTTGCGATTGCCGGAGGGCTTGCATTCGGGCTTGGAGGACAGGGTGTCGCGAGAGATCTTTTAGAACGCCTTAGAGGCGACTTGTCTGAAAAATAATCCAACAGAAACAGAATATATAAAAATAACCCCGCTTTAAAGCGGGGTTATTTTTTACAACAACGTCAATATAACTCACGGTCGTGAGTTATATTGACGTTGTTTCGTTAATCAAAAATATAAGTAAGGGAATCTTGCACCCAATACCTAACCCCTAACTCCTGATACCTAGCCCCTAGCACCTATTTACTATTTATAAATTTGATGATATAATCTGCGCAGTAGTACCTAAGCACAAGGAGTACGCGGATGAGAGACCATGCAGTTTCTGTTTTTGTTATCGCCAAGAGAGCGGACGGGGTCTGGGAAACGGTTCTTGTACACGATCCGAGGAAGGGCACTCCGTGCCTTTGGAAGCTTCCGGGCGGAAAAAGAGAGGGCAAAGAGGAGCCCGTCAAGACAGCTGTTCGTGAGTTGGAAGAGGAAACGGGAATTTCCTTAAGCCCTGAGTCGCTTGCTCTTATCCATGAAGAAGACAAAATAACGCATGTTAAGTACGCGTACATCGCGTATATTGACGAATTTCCTCCGCTTAAGAAAATAGGCGATGAGGGAGAGGACGTTTCTATCTTCGAAGTACGGGAACTTTGGGAGATGGCCGATATGCTCTACGCGCACTATCTGGTAGTGGAGCCGACCCTTCGCAGTTTACTCAAGATCGCATAGTTGTTTTTACCCTCTGTCCAAAGACAGAGGGTTTTTTATTTCTTTTGCCGGTTCGCTGGTTATCCCACACAACAACGTCAACAAAACTCACGGCCGTGAGTTTTGTTGACGTTGTTGTAATGGCGAGGACTGTCCTTAGCAGGCATTTGTTTTACAAGAAATCTTGTCTATTATCTCTTTTTGTGGTATGGTTTAGGCAGTTTTTTGAAAACGCTCAAACAAGGATGTACAACTTTTTTGCTATAGCAAAAAAGTTGTACATCTAAGTGAGTAAAAAGAAAGGAGGTGCGCGGTGGTTAACATCGGTAAGATTTTTAGATTTCTTTTTTATTCTTACGTTGTTGCGTTCAGCGTGCGCCAGGACAACAAGCGTCATGTAAAAAATATTCCCGAAATTTTTGCAAACGTTACTGAAGGTTATGAATTTTCAATACCCGCCTTACAACAGGAAATATTTCCCGAATTTTTAGAAAAAGGAATCCGCTCTTTGTTTGTTCGTAAGCGAATCACTGCGTACGGAGAAGATAAACAAGTAAGGATTGCCCTAAGATATTTAAATCTTCTGGAAGATGAAAAGCGTTATTTGCGTGAATATAGCGATTTTATGGCCAGAAAGCTCAGTGTGACTAAAGCCGATAGAGAGAGAGCCAAAGTAATACTGGAGGCCTTTGGCCTGCCCGTAAATGAACATACCAATCCCGCTGAACCCGAAGAGGATCCCTTGGGTAACGGTTTTTACAGAAGATGGGTTCGCACATGGTCACGCATTAAAAAGCTGGAATTGGCTGCCGAAACAATAATATCCCGGCAAATTGAAGAAGCTTTATATGAAGAGCGCACCCGAAGCCCATGGCCGGGCGCGAAATCCATATTCCCTCCGGTGGGGTTTAAGTTTTATCCCCGCCCGCCTAAATTGCTTGTTGTTTCGCCCAAAGGCGGAGTGAAACGAATTGCCGACCTTTTTGTAAGTCCATATATTACATCGGCGGATATTATTAAATTGGAGAGCCGGGTAGAGTTGATTAAAGACGGTGAAAATCTCTATTCCGCGTATATTTCCGATATCGGCGGATGCGCAAGTGTGTATCCGGCCATTATAACTCCCACAACGGCCAAAAGTTGCTTTAATGTTATTGTCCATGAGTGGACACACGGGTTTGTGATGTTTACTCCCGTTTATACGGCTAAGGACAAAACGTTTTTGTCGGCAATGAACGAGACCGTTTCCGAATATATGGGCGAAGAAATTTCAAACAAGATATGGGAAAAATATTACGAGCCGTATTTGGACAGCAAATACGGCAAAATTCCTGAAGAAGAAAAGGGCTCCGCCTTGGATGGGTGGGAAAAAGAGTGTGAAGAAATAATGAAAGAAACATATTATTTAATGCAGTCGTGCCTGGATGAAGGCCGGTTTAAAGAAGCCGAAGAACATATGCGCGAGGGATTTAACCTGCTGAAACACAAAGGATATCCTGTCCGCAAAATGAATAGCGCATACTTCGCGTTCCTCGGACAGTACGCGGCAGGGCCCGCTTTCCGCGGCGCCAACGGCGGAGTAGGAAACTTGCTTCATCTTTTGCGCCAGAATACATCTTTGAGGGATTTTCTTTACACCGCGACTTCTTGTACATCTTTGCAAGACCTTGAGAGAGCGGTTGCCCGTAATAGATAATTGTTTTGCCCTTCGCTTTGGCGGGGGGCTTTTTATTAAAATAAAACCCGCCATTTTAAAATGGCGGGAAATTCTTATTTGCTTTTTAAACTTTCAAGAACTTTATCCAGATCGTCCGGACCTTTCATGTTTGAAACATATCCCAGAAACTCCTTCAGGGAAGGCGATAGGGCTCTTAATTCAAGCATCTTCGCCCCTACACCCCCGTTGGCGTCCCTATGCGCCGGAGAATCGGCATAGTATCCGTAAAAAACAAAATATGCCTGGTTAAGCTTGCGCAAATCGTGCCCGTTGGCCTCAAGCCAGTCGCGCCTCTCGCGCATGTACGCTTCGGCATCATCAATTCTACCGTCGGCAAGCATTGCCTCCACATTTTTTCTTATATCTTGCATGGCGGAATTAAAATCAAATCTGGGAGCCGCGTACACGGGTCCAGAAAAACTTCTAGCTGGTTGCTGACGGCTTAGGGCTGGCGGCTGATATGGCTGGTAATATTCTTCCCAAACATCGTTTGCTATTTCTTTGCCCACTATATTAGCGGTTGTTTCTTCCATTGCCTGCCTTGAACCCGATTGCTCGGCCCATCTTAGGGGCGTAAAGGTTATGTATATATGTACCCATTCATGAGCGATAGTGGTTATTACCCACTTGTGGTTGCTTCCGGGAGAAACCATTGTGGGGTAAGTGCTTAGTCCGCCAAGCGGAACGACCAAAGAAGAATACCCCATTTTATCAACCGCATCTTCTATTCTATTTATTTCTTCGGCGGTCAGGCCGGGATTCAAAAATATTTTTTTAACCTCCTTTAAATCCCCCCCTCTCGGAAATTACAAGCAGTTTTGGCAAATAGAAAAATTCAAAATTTATAGGAGGGAAGAAAAAATCGGACCATCCGAAAGGGTTATCTATTCCATTTTCGGCAAGTTTGGACTGCACCTGGCGGCTAAGAATTCTTTTGGCATTATCCTCAAGTGATTCGCGCATCGCTTGTGCTCCGGCAAGTTCGTCCGTTTCGTCTCCGTTCAGTTCTCTTTGAATAGAAATCTTCAAAAGATTTCTTTCTTTTTGCGCGGCATCCAGATAATCCATTACCAAGTGGCTTGCTTCAGAATCGGAATATTCGGGCTGTTCCTGCCAAAACAAAACATTTTCGCCTGCAAAACCGGCCAGAGCTTCCATTTCCCAATTGAAAACAGAAAATTCATAACCCCGTATCGCCGGCCAAAATACTCCGGCGCCGGAAGCGGGAGACGTTAAAACAAGAATAATAAGCAAAAATACGGCACTCGCTTTATTGCGCATATCCCACCCTCCTTTCTTTGGTTTTTTAAAAACTAGAACAACATTACCATGAAAAGATATGGTCAACAAGTAAAAATCATAATACCCAATACCCAATACCCAATACCCAATACCACTTTTTCGTGCTACAATGAAATAAATTAAAATTAATATAATTATATTATCAATTTATGAAAAGATTATTCATATTATCATTAGTGCTTATATTTGCCGCAGGTTCGCTTGCGCCGGCTTTGGCACACACGGAAGAAGAAGAGGCCGAGAGAGCGGGTTTATTGGAGAGGGCCGGAGAGCTTAGAGAAGAATATGAAGCCAGAAGACAGGAAACACTCGAACGCGCTGATGAAATTAGGCAGGAGAGAATCGCGGAACGGGAAGAAAGAAGGGTTCAATTTAGAGCCGAACTCGAAGAGCGCCTATCTGAAAGAGCGAAAAACCTCGCCGAAAAAGCGGCGGAGCGCCTTAATTCGGTTAACGCCAATGTAACCGACGCGATGCTAAATCATCTAAACGCGCTGGAAAACCACTTAAATGCTTTAATGGCACGTATCGACCGCTTGACCGAAACATCAGAGGCCGATTTGGCGTCCACCGTAGCGGCCGCCGAGGATGCCTACGCAAGGATAAACGCGGCGAGAGAAGCGGTTTTGGCGCAAAAAAACAAAGTTTATACTGTCGAGGTTGATTCTCTTGATACCGCGGGCGAAACATTCAGGGCACAGGCGCAACAGCTTAGAGAGGATTTGAGAGCTTTGCTTGCCGAAGAGATAAGACCCTCAAAGGATGCCGTAAGGGCGGTATTTGCCGAATTGAAGGCGGCCATACAGGCAACTCGCGAGGAAAACGAAGACGACGAAGATGAAAACGAAGATACGGGAGAAACTTCATAATTACTATTTACCAATTACCAACCACTAATTACTAATTTTTATGGCTTTACTTAAAAAACAATCATTTTTATCTCTATTGCTTGTGACCGTCACTTTGGCGGGAGTTATACTGGCTATTTGGTGGATATTTACAAGTCCGGCTGAAGCTCCCGAGCAGGATGCCGAATTTCAGCAAATCGAATCGGAATTTGAGAATCAGGATTTTGGAGAAGAGGATTTTGACAAGGAATTTTCAGAATTGGAAGAAGATATTAACAACCTGGAGACAGAACTGCAAGGCATGTAATAAAACACAGTAATGTGAAAAACCCCCGCATGCGCGCATGCGGGGGTTTGATTTACAACAGCCCTATTTTATGCGATACTCAGGAATGTAAACTTCTATTATGCCAAAAGTTAGAAAAGCTATCATACCTGTGGCCGGATACGGCACACGCTTTTTACCCGCCACCAAGGTCCAGCCGAAGGAAATGCTTCCTATAGTGGATAAGCCGGTGGTGCATTATCTTGTGGAAGAAGCGGTGGAAAGCGGCATTGAAGAAATACTGTTCATAACCAATTCCAACAAGCACGCGATAGGCGATTATTTCGCGCGGGATTTGAATCTGGAGAATTTTCTTAAAGAGCGCGGCAAAACAGAACTGGTGGATAAAATAAAGCATATACATGATTTGGCGCATTTTATGTATGTTCATCAGGACGATCCGCTGGGAAGCGGAGACGCAATTTTAAAGGGAGAATCTTTTGTGGGCGGGGAGCCGTTTGCCATTTTTTACGCCGACGATATAATTTCCTGTCCTGACCGAAAACCGGCGCTGGGACAGTTGATATCTGTTTACGAAAATGTGGGAGGATTTGTAATGGGCTTGATAAATGTGTCTTCCGACGACATATCCAAATACGGCGCGATCGCCGGCTCAAAGATATCTGAACGGCTTTACAAAGTAAACGATGTGGTGGAAAAACCGCCGGCCGATTCCGCTCCTTCCACTCTCGCCAGTGTCGGAAGATTTGTCGCAAGCCCCGATATTTTTGAATACATTAAAAAACTGGATAAAGAGAACGGCGAAGTTTATTTCGCATCGGCTCTCGCTGAACTGGCAAAAGAAGGGGAAGTGCACGGATACGAAATAGAAGGAGATTGGTACGACTGCGGAAATAAATTTAATTTTTGGAAGGCAAATTTTGAAATGGGCTTAAAGAACCCCGAAATATCCGAAGAAGCCAATAAGTATTTAAAAAATTTTTTAAAGGCGTAAAATGCGAAAATTTTTATTAATATTTCTGATTTCAATTTTTGTCCCGGCGCCTTTTGCTGTGTCGGCGCAGGGGGCTATTCAGAATAATTTTTATGTTGACTCGGGCATGGATTACGAAGGACGAAGCAAGGTGGCTTCAACTCTCCGGCATGAATCTTTCCGGGCATATTTTTATGTGGAGGATAATTATTATACCCGGCTGTCACAGTCCGAAAAGGGGCAGTTATCTCAAAAAATGGGCGAACTTGCCGAGAATTTTGATACTGAAATATATCCTGTATTAACCCAGGCCTACGGCAGTGAGCCGAATCCGGGAATAGACAACGATTCGGTGATAACAATACTTATAACAAAAATGCGCCCCGGCATAACAGGGTATTTTATGCCGCGCAACCAAGAGGCGCGTTCCGGCGAGCCTGCTTCAAACGAGCGTGAAATGCTGTATTTAAACAGCGACATAATTTTTAACTCTTACGCAAAAAGCTATCTTGCGCATGAGTTTGTCCACCTTATAGAATATAACCAAAAAGGAACAACCGAGCAAACATGGCTTTCAGAAGGCATGAGCGAATACGCGCCGACCCTTCTTGGGTATAATGTTCCGTATGAGGGAAGCTATTTGCAAAAAAGAGCGAAGGATTTTATCGGTTTTCCTTCTGATTCCCTGGAATTATGGCGCGAAAAGGATATAGACATGGCGTCGTCTTCGTTGTTTACGCACTATCTCGTGTCTCAGTACGGAGAAAGCATATTAAAAGAAATAATGCAAAGTACACACACGGGCCGCGGCGCTGTAAACGATGCGGTTGCCAAGCTGGGCCGACCGGAAAGCTTTGAAGATATATTTATAAAATGGCATATAACAAATTACGCCAACGGCATTCCAGGATCCGAATACGCTTATGACCAGCCGTTGTCGTTTAGTAATTTACATGTTCCGGCTTCTGTTCAATATTCTATGTTTACCAATAGTTTTGTTGACACATCTCTTGCGGTACAGCATACAAGCGCCCTTTGGATAAAATTTTTCCCCGGACAACTGGGACAGGATAGCACAAACACCCTGCACTTAAAGTTTGATGCCCAAAATTCCGAGGGCATGTTCGCTGTGCGCTACATTAAAACCGGTGTTGCCGGATACACTACAATTGCCGAATTTTCGCTGTCGCAAAACAAAGGCAGTGTTAGTTTTGAAGGATTCGGTACAGATATTCTCTCGGTGGTTCTTATACCTGTAAATTATAAACAAACAGACGGTTCTACTTCAGGATTTTTTAATTTAAAAGCGTCTTTGTCGAATATTCCTGCGGCTGATGAAGATACCGAAGCAGGCGAAGTGGCGGGAGAATCAACCTTTTCCGACGGAGTTCTTTTGCGCGCAAACGGCGACCCGAAGGTTTATGTGTATAAAAAGGATGCCAGCGGCGCTGAAAGCAAAAGATGGATACCGTCTCCGGAAATTTTTAACGGCTACGGACATTTGCGATGGAGCGATATTATAAATGTTGAACCCTCCGTGCTTTCTGCCATACCGGAATCCCGCCTTATAAAATTTATAGGAGATTACAGAGTTTATGAAATATCCGAAAATGCCGAGTTAATAAAACAGTGGCTGGATATTACTCCCGCGCAGTTTGATTTGAGCGGCCGCAGCTGGAGCGCTATATTTGAGGTAAACCAGAATGAATTTGACCGGTACAGCACCGGCAATCCAATGCGCGTCTAGCGAAAAGTTGTCAACAAAACAAGAAGCGCATATCTTTTAACGACCGCGGTTCGGTTTTTCCAGCGAAAACCGACCACTTCCTCTCGGCTCGCGACCCTGCCCAGCAGGGACCGAGCTCGCTTCGCCTCTGAGAATCCTTAAAAGACATGCGCTTCTTGTTTTGTTTTAATCGTCTCAAGCCCGTGAGCCGGTTATTTTTTATGTTAAAATGAGAGTATGAAGGTAATTTTTAAGATAGTTTTTGTGTCCGTGGTGCTTTTGCTCGCCGCAGGTTCCGGTGTTCGCGCCTCCGGCACTTCTTTTTTTGTTGACCAGGGTTTTGACCAGTTCTCCCGCACAAATATAACGGCCACCTTAAGAATTGACGGACAAAACGCGCAGTTTTATGTGGAAGACCGGCATTGGGATTTGCTTTCAGGCGCTGACAGGGCTTCCGCGCTTAGCGCGCTGGATGATCTTTCGTCCAGTTTCGACAACCAGATTTATCCTTCTCTTACCGCTGTGTTAGGAAGCGAATGGAATCCGGGAATTGACGGCAACCCCAAAATTACCATATTACTGACAGATTTAAAAAACGGATTCGGAGGGTATTTCAGGGACGATGACGAATATTTAAAAACAGCCGTGTCCAGCTCCAACGAAAGGGAAATGTTTTATATAAATACAGATTTTATAGGATTTTCTCGCCATCTTAAAGCGTTCGCGGCTCACGAATTTCAACATCTTATAAATTTTAATCAAAAAGACCGCCTACGCAATGTAAAAGAAAAACTATGGCTTAACGAGCTTGCGAGCGAGGTTGCCCCAACCTTGGCGGGGCTGAATAAACCATACTCGGGGAGTAACTTACAAAGCCGTGTGAATGTTTTTTTGGATAATGCGTCCGATGCGCTTACGCGCTGGAGCGGAAATTCGGAAGATTACGGCATTGTCAGCGTGTTCGGGCATTATTTGCTGGATCATTACGGTTCCGGATTTTTTACAAGTGTGGAACAAAGCCCGCAAACGGGATTTAAGGCCATAAACGGCGTCATTGAGGCAACGGGGAAATCTGAAACTTTTTCGGAAGTATTTCGCGATTGGGTTGTTGCCGTTTTGCTTAATGACTGCGATGTTTTGCCGCAAAATACATTTTGTTATTTTGACCCGGACCTTGGTTTTAACAATCTGCATATTAAATTCAGCGGAGGAACCGAAAGCGGAAACAGCTTTACCAAATTTGCGAGCACCTATCCCTGGCAGCCCGAGTGGTACAGTTACGAAAGAGATATACAACCCAAGCCGGCAGACCATATTTTTACTTTTACATTTATCAATAATTCCAATTCCGAGTTTACCGTGCCTTATGTCGTGTATCCCACTAACGGCTTGCCTCAAGTTTATTACATGGGCATCGTGAACGGCAAAGGTAAATTTTATGTTGAAAATTTCGGATACGAGGTAAGCAAAGTGGTTGTAATGCCGGTAAATATGGGAGTAGACGATAACTTTCTTAGCTCGTTTACAATGACGGCAGAGACCGGAACAACTATTCCTACTGACACAACGGAATCAACTGCCGCGGCCTCGTTTACACCGCTTCCGGAGGGATCTCTTGTCCGGGCGTACGCGGATGAGAAAGTTTACATAATAAAAAATCCTTCGACGGGCTCAGGACAAGCTTACAAGCGCTGGGTGCAAAGGCCTGAAATTATAGACATGTACGGCCATTTGAGATGGGAAGATGTTATAGTTGTTCCCAAAGAACAGCTGGATGCTTACCAGGAGGCCGGTGTTGTGCGCTTGTTTGGCGACCCCAGAGTATATGGGGTAAATTCTGCCGGGCAAAAACGGTGGATACAAACGGAAGCGGAATTTTTGTCACTTGGATACAAGTTCGACATGGTGTATATAATAAACGATTCGGAATTTAATTTTTATCCAACGATCTAGTCCGCAGGGTTCCAATGCTTCTTCCCGCAAACCGCGGTCCGATTTCTCCGGCGGAAATCGTCCGCTTCCTCTCAGCGCAAAATCCTTCGAAAACCGTATTTGCCTGTCAAGGTCCGTCCTTGACAGGCAAATCTCAGGAACCAAGCTTTTGCGCTTCCGAGAGATTCGCGGATAAGAACATTGGAAACCTGCGGGCATCATATACACTCGGGCTCCGAAGGGTTCTGAAGTTGAATACAAGTATACCGCCTAAAGTTTCATAGTTTATGAAAATGCAAAAAGACATAAAACTGGCGCCTTATACGACTTATAAAATAGGCGGGCCCGCCAAGTATTTTGCCGAATGTAAGAGCGAGAAGGATATTTTGTATGCTCTAAAATGGGCGAAAGAAAAGGAACTTCCTTATTTTGTATTGGGGGGAGGAAGCAATCTTCTTGTATCGGACGGCGGGTATAAGGGATTGGTGATACATATTTTTAACGCTGGAATTTTGCAAGACGGCATGGAAATTGAAGCGGGCGCCGGCACAACCATGGAAGATTTGGTGGACCTTTCCGTAAAAAACGGGATGAAAGGGCTAGAGTGGGCCGGCGGGTTGCCTGGACAATTGGGCGGCGCTCTACGCGGGAACGCGGGGGCTTTTGGAGGAGAAATAAAAGATATAGTAAAGAGCGTACGCGTTGTTTCTGCCGACGGCGAAATAAAAGATTTTACAAAAGCGCAGTGCAATTTTACTTACAGGACAAGTGTCTTTAAGGAAAATCCGGGAGATATAATTGTATCGGCCAAACTTAATTTAAAAAAAGGAAATGCGGACGAACTTCGCCAAGTCGCGGACGGGCATATGGAATGGCGCAGAACGAAACACCCCATAGAGTACGGGAACTCGGGCAGTGTGTTTAAAGGAGTTGAATTGGAAAAATTGCCGGCCATGGCGGTAAAAGAATATCCGGATTTTAAAAGAGCGATAAGAGACGGACGTGTGGCTGCGGCCTTTTTTATTGACCGAGCGGGGCTTAAACTAAAAAGAATAGGCGGGGCGGAAGTGAGCGGCAAGCATCCCAATTTTTTAATAAACAGGACTGGTTCGGCCAGGGCCGAAGATGTTATAATACTAAAGAGTATTGTAAAGTCGCGCGTTATGTGCGAACTCGGTGCGGCGCTAGAAGAGGAAATTGAATTTTTAGATTAAGCAAATGAATCCCGTTAGTAATTACCCTAACGGGTCTGCCAAACTAAGTACAGTAAATATAGATAGTTGATTTATTTAAATACATATAAACTAAAACTGCGTAAGCAGTAATTACTAACGGGATGAACATAAATATAAAAACAAAAAACATGGAGTTGACTAACACCATGCGCCGGTATGTCGCGAACAAGGTTGGCGAACTTGAAAAATATATACAGTCCGTGGAAAATTATTCTGAAACAGGGCAGAGGGATTCTGTAATGGCGGATGTTGAAATAGGCAGAACATCACAGCACCACAGAAAAGGGGACAGCGTGTACAGAGCCGAGATAAATATATCCCTCCCCGGAGAAAAACATATTTTGCGCACTCAAAGCGAGCAATGGGACTTGCATGTTGCGGTGGATAAAGCAAAAGATGAAATGCAAAGGCGTTTGAAAGGTTACAAATCGAGGCGTACGGATAAATTTGAGAAAGGAAGAAGAGTTTGGAAAAAATTTATGCATTTATCCCGCCTAGCGAAAAAGGATGACGAAAAATAAAACCCCGCATATCGCGGGGTTTTTAGCGTATTCCGGGAATAAGTTCCGGGGTTTGTTCTGCGTATTCGCGCCACTCGTCTCCAAAACGGCTTTCTAAATACTTGTCTTCCCTTTTTGCTATTCTGGATATTATAACTATCATTGCTATTGCTCCAAAGAATAACCAGTTCTGAAGCGCAAGTTCAAATCCTACGCCGAACAGCCATGTGCCCGCGTAAATAGGATGCCGACATATTTTCCAGGGCCCGCCTATTATAAGTTTGTCCTGCTGGTGCCGGTCCCAGACCGTACGCCAGTTTGCGCCCATATAAATTCTTGCCCAAGAGGCAAAAACGCTGCCGGTTACGGCAAATACCAATCCCACAAGCTGTATTGGAGTTTCCATTGTTTCTGGGATAGGCATTTTTCCCACATCCGGATTAAAGAACTGAAAAACTATAAGTGCGACAAGCAACAGGTCTGCCGCAAAAAGGCGGATGCTCGCCACTCCCGTAATCGCAAAGGCCTTTTGCGCGAATTTCCAAATTCGCACTCCTTCAAAAAGAAGCGCGGAAAGTGCAAGCGCGGCAATCATCCTGCCTCCTTTCTATTTTTTGCTTTTTGAGCCGTTGGCTCTATGTACACTGAACGTGGCCATTAAAGCACCAACCATGTCCAAAATCAAGTCCTTAAAAGTATCTATAGTACCTCCGCTTAAAGGAGGATATTTTGAAGCTTCAAAAGAAGTATTTGCAGAGAAATCATAGACAATCTCAAAAATTTCCCATGCTATTCCTATCATCAGAACAAAAATTACTGTTTTAAAAACTTCAATTTCTGAAAGTACCAATTTTTTGGTCCTGATTTTTGCCCATTCAAGATATACAAGCCCCACCCAAAAACCTCCCGCCAAATGCAAAACGGAATCGTACCAGGAAGTTGTATAATAAAAGGAAACCACGCCAAGCATGTGCAGGGCAATAAGAAGCAAAAATGGCGGCCCGAAATACGGGTATTTAATTAGTTGCAGCAACTGTGATTTGGTAATCTTAAATTCTTCCATATAAGTTAATTTTATCAGTATTTGCGTTATCTTACAACTACGAGTATTATTAGGGAATTATGGCGTTTCTGGAAAAAATTTTAGGCGATCCTAATGAAAGAGCTTTGAACAAGCTCCGCTTAATCGTGGATGAAGTAAATGATTTAGAAAAGAATGTTGCCAAATTATCAAAGGAGGAATTAAAAGAAAAAACGCTTCAGCTTAAAGGGCGCCTTAAAAAAGAAGAGACACTTGACGATATTTTGCCCCAAGCATTCGCGGCCGCGCGGGAGGCGGCGAAACGCACTTTGGGACAGAGGCATTACGATGTCCAGCTTTTGGGCGGCATGGTTTTGCATCAGGGTAAAATATCGGAAATGAAAACCGGAGAAGGAAAAACTCTTTCCGCCACAGCACCCATTTATCTTAACGCGCTTGCGGGGCAGGGCGTGCATGTGGTAACAGTCAACGATTATTTGGCCAAAAGGGATGTCGTATGGATGGGACAGATTTACAACGCTCTTGGCATTTCGGTGGGATGTATCGTTCATGATGCGGCGTATGTTTATGACGAAAAATACGCAAAAGAGCGATCCGCCTCCACTGACCTGTCTGCCGTGCCAACGGAACAGGCAGAAGCTTCGGCGGGCGGGCAAGACCTGGACGAGACAAGGGATACACTGGGTATGTTCAAGGTTGAAGATGAATTTTTACGGCCGGTTGAAAGAAAAGAAGCGTACGCGGCCGATATAACTTACGGTACAAACAATGAATTCGGATTTGATTATTTACGGGACAATCTTACGCGGACGGCGGAGGATAAAGTGCAAAGGGGACACAATTTTGCCGTTGTCGACGAAATAGACAGTATTTTGATAGATGAGGCAAGGACGCCTTTGATAATTTCGGCTCCGGACAAAGTATCAACGGAGTTGTACGAAAAATTCTCCAAAATAGTCCCCGCCCTCAAAGAAAACACCGATTACAATGTGGACTACAAACTAAAGGCGGTAAGCATAACGGAAGAGGGCATAACAAAAGTGGAAAGAGCGCTTGGCATTAAAAACCTTTATGATCCTTCCGAGGGCGGGGAGATAAAATACGCGTATAATTTAGAGCAGGCGCTTAAAGCGCAAATACTTTTTACACGGGATAAGGATTATGTAGTAAAAGAAGGAGAGGTCATAATAGTGGACGAATTTACGGGGCGCCTTATGCCGGGGCGAAGGTATTCGCAGGGCTTGCACCAGGCGATAGAAGCAAAGGAGGGTGTAAGAATACGCGAAGAATCGAAGACGCTGGCATCTATCACATTTCAAAATTATTTCAGAATGTATAAAAAGCTTTCCGGCATGACGGGAACCGCTTTAACCAGCGCCGAGGAATTTGACCGCGTTTATAAACTGGATATTGTCGCTGTTCCGACGAATAAGCCCCTTGTACGAAAAGAAATGCCGGATCTTGTGTTTCGTTCCAAAGAAGGGAAATACAAAGCTCTTACCCGGGACATAGCGGAGAGGCATAAAGCCGGCCAGCCGGTACTTGTGGGCACTACCTCCATAGAAAAAAATGAGTACCTTAGCGCTCTTTTGCAAAAAGAAGGGATTAAGCATGAAATTTTAAACGCCAAAAACCACGAAAGAGAAGGGCAGATAATCGCGCAAGCGGGTCGAAAAGGAGCCGTGACTGTGGCCACGAACATGGCGGGCCGAGGGGTAGATATTATACTGGGAGGAAATCCCCCCGACGCAAAAGAAGCCGAAAAAATTAAAAATGTGGGCGGCCTTCATGTTATTGGAACCGAGAGGCACGAGGCGCGCCGTATAGACAACCAGCTTCGGGGCCGGGCCGGAAGGCAGGGAGACCCGGGGTCTTCGCAGTTTCACCTGTCTTTAGACGATGAGATATTAAAAGTATTCGGAGGGGATCGCATTCACCGTTTAATGGATACTCTCAACATGCCCGAAGACATGCCCATTGAAAGCAAAATGGTGTCGGGAGCTATAGAATCAGCGCAGAGTAAAATAGAGGGAATGAACTTTGATACAAGAAAACACCTTCTGGATTACGACGAAGTTTTAAACAAACACAGAGAAGCGGTATACAAAAAAAGAGACGCTGTGCTGGAAGCAAAACCCGAGGACAGGGAACAAATGATACTGGGCTACCTAGAATCTTATATTGAAAAAATGTCCGGACATTATATTGCGTCGGATCACCCGGGCGACTGGAATTTGGAGGAACTTTACGAAGACATAAAAAGTATTGTTCCTGAAGCGGGGGATTTGCACGAAAAATTGGAAGTTGTAAGAAAAGAAGGCGCGGACAGAGATGCGGCAGTTCAAAAAATTAAAAATTTAGTGTTTGATTTTGTTTCCGAAGCGTATGAAAAAAGAGAAAAAGAATCCGGCGCCGAGGCAATGCGCGCCGTGGAAAAATGGATACTTTTAAGAACTATAGATATGTTGTGGACAGACCATTTGGAAGGAATGAATCACTTGCGCGACAATGTGCGCTTGCGGGCGTACGCCCAAAGGGATCCCCTTGTAGAATACAAAAACGAAGGTATTCAATTATTTAACAAACTGCTTGATACAATTGAGGCAGAAATTGCCCACAATATTTTTAAAGTGCATGTGCATGCTGATGCGATACCGCACAAGGTTGCAGAAAATGTTGTTGAAAGGCACGAAGCAAGGGGGCAGGGGCAAACGGATATTGAAAGAAAGAGCGAGGATACAAGCAAAAAAATAGGCAGAAACGAGCCGTGCTGGTGCGGAAGCGGGAAGAAATATAAAAAGTGTCATGGAGCGTAGTTCAATATAAAATCCCCCACCCTTTATAAAGGGTGGGGGATTGTTTTAAACGAGCTTTCTGGGCGGGGTAAATCCCGCGTATTCCACTTCCACCTCCGCCAGTAAGCGGCTGAGCACCTGCACATCTTTTTTAGGATCGGCTCTTACAATGTACAAGCTACGCAAATTCCGGTCTGCTTTTCCGGGGAATAATTTTTTCATCTTTACCACGCCGGGAATCCCGGACAAGCGCTCAATGGCCTCCTTGGTGGGGATCATTCCCCGCAGGAGGACATAAATTGTTTCTGTTTTCATCTTTTTTCCTTTCTCACCAAAGAACCGTTTGCGGATTTTATATCATTGTTTTTTAATTATGGCAAGATTTAAAAATCGCGATCTTTGTTATTATAAGTTAAATGAAAAAAGACAAAATAATTGTAGCGGTTTCAGGAGGTTTTGACCCTATACATGTCGGGCATTTGGAGATGTTTGAACATGCCAAAAAATTGGGCGACCATTTGGTTGTTATCTTAAACAACGACAATTGGCTTATAAAAAAGAAAGGATTTGTGTTTATGCCCGCCGAACAAAGAAAAACGCTTACGGAAGCGTTAAGGTGCGTGGATGAAGTGGTAATTACGGAACACGGCCCCGACCCCAAGGATATGAGTGTTGCCGAAACGCTTGCTAAAGTAAGACCTCATATTTTTGCTAATGGAGGCGACAGGAAAAAGGGCAACACTCCCGAAGGCCAAGTCGCAAAAAAATTAAATATTAAAATGATTTTTAATATCGGCGGAGGGAAAACTCAATCCAGTTCGTGGCTGCTTGGAGATTTTTTAAACAAACATACCTGAGGGAGTCAAAATAAAGATAAACAATGAAAAAGAGGGGGGCTGCCCCCTCTTTTTTAACGCGCTTCTCGGATTTCTCTCCGGTCCGCCATATCCATCCAGAATCTTATAGCGATCTGAATGGAGTTGCTTGCCACCACGGCACCCATGAGAGCGTTGCTTACAATAAGGTAACTTTTACCTCTTGATGTTCTGGACATCAAGATTCCCTGCCCAATAGCAGCTACCTTTAACGCAAACACTCTGTTCCACTGCCCCTTTTCGATCATGGATTTTACAAAGGGATTCAGTTCTTTGGCGCCCATCTTGGCTACGCCAATATATGTGGTGACATAGTCCATCATATGCAGGAAAACGCTAAGAACGAGAAGTTTTTTCATTTTCTGCCTGTCTCCTGTGCTTGTAAAAAGCTGGATATATAGTATCATAAAAAATGAAAATATTCAAGTATGTCTTACTTAGTTTTTGATATAGAAACAATTGGAAAATCTTACGAAGATTTTGACGACAAATCAAGAGAGATATTTCGCGAATGGGCTTCCCGCGAGGCCAAAACCGACGAGGAAATGGAGCGTTCGCTGGAGCAGATAAAACAAGGCCTCCCCTTTTCTCCCTTTTTGGGAGAGATTGTCGCCATAGCAGTTATGAACGGCCAGGAAGAAGGGGGTGTTTATTTTCAGGCGCCGGATTCGGACATACTTGATTTTGAAGACGGCGAAATAAAATATCGCGTGGGCACCGAATATGAAATACTGGAGAGGTTTTGGGATATAGCGCGCCATTACAGCGTTTTTGCGACATTTAACGGCAGGGGATTTGATGTTCCGTATCTTATGATACGCTCTGCCGTGAACAAGGTTAAACCAACGCAAAACTTGATGAGCAACAGATATTTAAGTTTACAAAAAGGCGTCCAGCATGTGGATTTGCAGGACCAATTAGGATTTTACGGAGCGGTGCAAAGGCGGCCTAAACTGCATTTTGTTGCGCAAGCATTCGGAATAGAAAGCCCCAAAAAAGGGGAAATAGAAGGGGCGCAGGTGCCCAAAGCGTTCCGCGATAAGCGGTACAAAGAGATTGCCGAATACTGCATGGACGATGTGATAGCCACCCGCAAACTTTACGAATACTGGAACGAGTATTTGAACTTATAAATTGTTTTGGGCGCGGGTATCCGTAAACTATTTTTAACGACCGTGGTCCGTCTTTTCCAGCGAAAGCCGGCCACTCCCTCTCGGTGTTTTCGCCTCACTACGTTCGGACCGAGCCGAAAACACCTCCGAGAATCGTTAAAAACAATTTTCGGATACCCGCGCAATGCTAGTTCCGAAGGGTTCCGAAGTTGAATATAACCGTACCGCCTGAACACGCACATCGATGTGCGTGTTCAGAAGAAATTTAATATGGCAGAAACATTGGAAGAAAAAAAGAAACGGGCGGCCAAGATTTTGCGCCGGCTCAAAAAGACGTATCCGAACGCCCGTATCGCGCTAAAATATAAAACGCCCATACAGCTTTTGGCGGCGGTTATTTTGTCCGCGCAATCTACCGATAAACAGGTTGATAAAACCACCGAAAAACTTTTTAAAAAATACAAGATGGTGGACGATTTTGCCGGGGCAAATTTAAAAACATTTACCAAAGAAGTAAGCTCGGTCAATTTTTATAAAAACAAGGCAAAATTTATAATAAATTCCGCCAAAAAAATTAAAGACGAATACAACGGAAAATTACCCAATGATATTAATGAACTGGTTAAACTGCCCGGCGTTGCGCGCAAAACCGCGAACATCGTACAGTTTCAAGTTTATGGTAAAACCGAAGGCATAGCAGTGGACACGCATGTTAAGAGAGTGTCGCGCAATCTTAAACTCACAAATCAAAAAGACCCCGTAAAAATAGAACAGGACCTTATGAAGCTCTATCCCAAAAAAGAGTGGGGGCGTATTGAATTTTATTTCCAGGCGTACGGAAGAACGGCGATGCCCGCCCGCGGAAAGCCGAGCATATCGGATCCTCTGGAGGGACTTTACTAATCCTTACGGGGGTGTTATCCATAGCGTAGAACTTTAAAAGAAGGAGGCGTTGAGTTGAAGCTCCGCGTTTTTGGTACAGAAATCTATTTGGGCTTGGGCGCGGTTTTTCTTTTGGCAATATTTGCCCTGTTCGGGTTTAACTTCTTGGGCGATGTTTTGAGCGTTATTATTTTTTCCATTCTGGCTTTTTTGTGTTTGTTTATCCATGAATTTTCTCATGTGCTTGCGGGCAGGATGTTTGGGATACCATGCCGGCGGATTACAGTTTGGTTTTTCGGAATGGGAGCTCATCTTGTCAGTATGGGCAAAAGTCCCAAAGAAGCGTTTTTAATAGGCGTTGCCGGTCCTCTGACCAGTTTCGCCTTGGCCGCGTTTTTCCTGCTTGTGCTTGCATCCGGCTTGCCGATTCCATTCGCGCTGGCAAATATATTATCTGTTCTGGTTCTGCTTAATATCGTACTTGGTATATTCAATATATTGCCGCTGTTTCCGACGGACGGCGGGCGAGTCGCCCATTCCGTATTTTGGTTTTTTACCAAAGATAGGGTAAAGGGGATTTATCTCGCTGTGTATTTGAGCAAAATTCTTATAGTCGTTGCGATGCTTTATCTTGTAGCCAATGCTATTTTGTACGGTATGGGCTTCTTTTCTCTCCTTTGGTATGGATTTATAGCGTGGTTCCTGTGGTCTGCGGGTACAGCAGAGCTTAGGATGGCCAAGGCCGGCATGCCTCCTTATAACTGATATTGTGAAAAATCCCCCATTCTTTCGCAGAAAGAATGGGGGATTTTACTAAATCCGAAATTTATTAACAAAACCTCCACGGTCGTGGAAGTTTTGTTAATAGGTAATTTTACTAAATAGGAAAAGTGTGGTATTATAGAGTCCGTATATGCAATTATCCAAATCCGAATTTATGATGTTTCTTAAGCACCCGGCGTGGCTGTGGCTTAAAAAACACGACCCCAAAAAATTACCGGAACCGGATGAAAATTTACAGGCACTTTTTGATGCCGGATTTGAGTTTGAACAATACGCCACAAAAAGATTTCCCGGCGGAGTGGAAATAGGGTTCAGAGGATTTGAAGAATATAAAAGCATGATTGAAAGGACCCAAAAAGCTTTGGGCGATGGGGCTAAAACTTTATTTCAAGCCAGATTTGAAACAGATACCCTCACTTGTATTTGCGATATTTTGGACAGGGTGGATGGAAACACCTTTAATTTATACGAAATAAAATCCAGCACAAAAGTGAAACCCGAGCACATACCCGACCTGGCTTTTCAGGCGATTATTTTAGAAAACAACGGATTAAAAGTACGCAATATTTCGGTAATACATGTTGCCAGCGAGTATGTAAGAAAGGGCGATATAGACCCTGCGGAGTTGTCTTTCGTTTCGGATGTTACCGAAGACGTCCGTGGGGAAATTGAAAAAACCAAATATAATATAAATCGCGCTCTCGGGGTAGCGAATTCCGCAGAAATGCCTGATCCTTCTCCGCGGTATGCCGGACTCGGTTCTTTTGTCGAATGGATGAATATTTACAAAGGACTGCGCGAAGTCCAGCCGTACAGCATATATGAACTTGCGTCTCCCGGCGTAAATCGCATAGCGGAACTTGAAGACATGGGCATTCATCTTATAGAACATATTCCCGATGATTTTAAACTTACGGTAAAACAGCAGGCGCAGGCAGAGGCCGTAAAAAGAAACGAAAGAATAATAAACACGGAAAAAATCAGAGAATTTTTAGGCGGATTAACTTATCCTCTTTATTTTTTGGATTATGAAACCGCAATGAGCGCGATTCCCCTGTACGACGGAACCCGTCCATATCAGCAGATTCCTTTTCAGTACTCTCTTTACACAGTTTCCGCTCCCGACGCGGAACCAAAATATTCCGAATATCTTCACAGAAACGGCGAATATCCGGTGTACGAACTTTTGACAAGATTAAAACAGGACATAGGACCCGAAGGAAGCGTTATAGTTTGGTACAAAAACTTTGAAATGACCCGCAACAAAGAAATGGCCGAAATGTTTCCCGAATTTGCGCCTTTTTTGGAAAATGTAAACAGCAGAGCGGTGGATTTAATGGAGCCGTTCAGCAACGCGTGGTTTGTTGATAAGGATTTTTTGGGCTCTTCTTCAATAAAATATGTTTTGCCTGTGCTGGTTCCGGCTTTAAGTTATAAAGAACTCGGCATACAGGAGGGGGGCTCCGCGCAACGGTTGTGGATGGACGCGGCCATAAGAAATAAAGAGGGGATTGATAAAGAAAAAATATATAGCGACCTTGTTGAATATTGTAAAATGGACACTTACGCCATGGTGGAAATCTGGCGATTTTTGGATAATTTGTAATGTGTTTACAGGTACCCGGCATATTGCTTTTAACGACCGTGGTCTTAATTCTCCAGCGGAATTAAGCCACTCCCTCTCGGCA
>JBBDXP010000004.1:0-6515 GCA_040902285.1 Candidatus Spechtbacterales bacterium | reverse complement strand
GTGGACCCGACAGGACTCGAACCTGCCACCTCCGCAGTGCAAGTGCGGCGCTCTACCAGATGAGCTACGGGCCCAAATGCTTTGCATTTGCCCGCCGTAATAAATGTAGGCGGGCCATCTTATTTCTCGTCTATTTAACCAATCTCTGCCTGCACCCGATTTGAAATATCGTTCTCGTTTTTCTGCCTTTTCTCTAGTTGTAAATTTTTCTTGGTATAAAAGTTTTAGTGGGCGACGATTGAAAGTCGATTTTACTTTTCCTCTGTTATGGTCTTTCAGACGTATATCTATATTTTCAGTACTACCAATATATCGTTTGCCATCGCGTTCACTTTTTAATATGTATACAAAGAAATCCATTTTTATTGCCCGCCTTTGCTTTGCTACAGTGGGCACTACTATTTCTTACGAAATTAAAAATTTCGGGAAATAATGTGTGGGCGTGCCAGGACTCGAACCTGGGACCTTTGCCTTATCAGAGCAACGCTCTTACCAACTGAGCTACACGCCCATTATTAACACAATACTTCCATATTATACATTAATATACAGCTTATTGCAATGTGGTATCCGCGGTGCTACACCGATGTTGTTATGCAACTAAATAAGCTGCAGACATACTTTTTCTACCTAATCATATTTGTAACGGGAGCCGTTATATTGGTTATAGAAATAATTGGAGCAAGAATACTGGCTCCTTTTTATGGTTCTACCATATATGTGTGGTCTTCTTTAATAACTTCAACTCTTGCCGCTTTGGCGCTTGGATATTACGCCGGCGGAAAACTTGCCGATAAAGCGCCCAAAATTAATCTAGGGTATGTTTTTACCTTTATAGCATATCTTTATTAAACATATATAAACCTTACTAACAAAGCATCTATAAACCTTAATAAAAATACTCCCTTTTGGGAGTATTTTTATTTTATTTTACCTCCCCCTCAAACAAAAGTAAGTCCAGTTTGGAATCTCTCGGAGTTCGAGCATGCATAGTTCCTAATATCTGCCTGTCAAGGACGGACCTTGACAGGCAGATATGATTTTTGCCGGAAAAAAACCGACCACGGTCGTTGGAAATGGATAAGAGCGTTTATCCCCACTTATCCACACTTGACACGCCTGCAAACCCTTTATTTTAGTGGTAAAATTAGTATATCGATACATTGCAAATGTATCGTGATAAATCGTATCGGCCCGCCTCGGTCCGACCTCGCGCTCACTCGTCGAGACGGGCGAAGCCTCGGGCGAGACGGGCCATGTTATTGGCCAACAAAATCCGCCTTCGCTAAAGCTACGGCGAGATAAAATCCGCCTTCGCTAAAGCTACGGCGAGATAATATGGGAACCGAAAAAGACGAAAAATTTAAATATAAAAAACTCTCCGAGCTTGCACGGTTTTTTTCATACAACCGGGAGTATTTAAGCAAGCTCGCGAGAGAAAAAAAGATACCCGCCAAAAATATTGGCGGTGTTTGGTATTCTACATACGATGGAATTTTAGAGTATTCAAAAATAACAAGCGGGCAAGGTAAGACTGAAGAACTGGCGGAGGTTTTGATTTCTGAAAAATCCCGGGAACAAATAACAATGGGGCAGGCAAGTGAACTGGTGCCCTACAGCCAGGACTACCTGGCATTGCGCGCAAGGCAGGGCAAACTGCCCGCGCAAAAAATAAACGGCGAGTGGCACACAACAGCCGAGGTGGTAAAAAATTATTACCGCCTTATGTCGGAGGAATCCTCTCCCGCCGAAACCAAAAACGAACTCGTACAAAATTTACAAAAGTTTGCCGAAGAATTAAAAAAGGTTCGTCCGGAGGATCTCAAAAAAATCCATACTGTTCGGGCTGTCGCGACTTTCGGATATCTTTTGGGCGAAGGATACGCCGACGCGTATAGATTCGCGAAGCATAGCGTGCTCAAAAGAACGGGCCGCGCGTTTAGATTCGCGAATTGGGCGGCCGGTAAATTTTTAAGTTTACGCTCGGCCTCGCCTCTCTCGCTGCCGATTTTTCGGAGGTGTTCGGAGGTGTACGGAATAGGTTTGGAAAAATTTGCCGATGCTTTGGCGCTTGCAGGTAAGAAGATTAAAGCGGGTTATGATTGGCTGGATTACAAATCGACATATGCGATAAAAGACCTTATTCCCCCGCGCGAAATCGGAATGACAAGAATGCGGGGCCTTATCCCCCCGCCTTCTATATCTGTGGGATTTGCGCTGGAATTAAAATTCATTAGAACGGCAAAAACTTTTTTTAGGACCAGCGAGCGCGCGACAAAATACGCGTTCGGTTTTGCTCTCGCAACGGTATTACTGCTTTCGTCGGGGAGTTTTTTGGCGTGGGCTATAAACAATGGAACACAAACATTGGAGGTGTTCCCGCAAAAATATGAACTGTCCGCCAGCGAAGGAGTGCCGGACTGGCGCTCGCCCGAAAATATACTGGAGCGGGATTTGGAACAAACAGCCGTGTTCAGCGACTTCAATGCCCAAAATTCGGCCATGACAGCAGAGGATTTGGCGCAAGACGATCTGACCTACATATATATAGAAGAATCAAGCGCCGGTTCGCACAAAAATAACGCCAATTTTTGGGAAAAACTTACCGCGTCTCTGGGATTTCCGGCAAAAGCCGTTGGCGAAGAACAGGTTGTTTTGCCGAATTTGGAAGGCGGTGCCGGGAGGTCCGAAGATGATAAATTGGAATTTGAGGCCGAAGAAGATGAAGACGACCTTTCCATATTTTTATACAAAAAATCCATAGAGCTTTACGGGTTTAATATAGACGATGCCGTTAAAAGCAACAGCGGAGACGACTATTTGGAAATATACGACGCATCCTTAATGCTGTCGCTTGCATCGGCATCTTCGGACGGCGGTTCACAACTTTTGCTGGAATGGTCTTTGGGCGGAAATAGCTGGAATACGCTCGCAACGCTAAGCCAGAACGAAGTGCGCACAAACGGCCTTAACGAGGGTTACTATAAATTTCCCCTGGACGCGCTGTTCAGCTCTTTGCGCGCCAAAGTAAGAGAGGCCGACATAGAAAGTTTGCGGGTGCGCGTAATGGCTTTAAGCCAAACCCCGCAATTTACTCCCATATATATAGACGCTGTTTGGCTGGAGGTTGACTATGCGGAACGCACCGTAAGCGAAGACCGCCCCAAGGTAAAATTTAAAAAAGGATTTAACATAGCCAGCGATAAAGAAGAATACGACCCCAAAGAAACTCCAAACATTACCATCGCCAATCCCGGCTTTACTCTGGAACAATTAAAAGAACTGAAAGAAAGGGGAGAAGTAGAGGTTATAGAAGACAGCAAAAGGGCGTTGCGTACAAAAAACATTGTTTTTGACGATGAGGTTTACTCGAGCGCCCAAGACGACGGTTCGACTTCGCTCACCGCAGGCAGCGGTTATATAAACCCCGCGCAGGTTGAACCGGAGGGATATGTATCGCCGTTTGGAAAATTAATTAACGCGCTGACTCAAGGAGGGTCTGTCCCTCCTAACGATGAAAACCTGCCATCGTGGCTGGCGGAACCGGAAGGGTACACATCTCCGTTTTCAAAGCCGACCGGTGAACCATCGGCAACTCAAGAGCCCGAGAACTATGTGTCGCCTTTCGAAAAACTTAAAAGCGCTTTTGGTGGGTTGTTTAAAAATACTGAAACATACGAAAATACGAAAAAATACGAAAGTACGAAACAGGAGGAAAGCGACAATGAAACATACGAAAATACGAAAACATACCTGCCTGCCGAAGCCTCGGCGCAGGCAGGCGAAAGTACGAAACAGGAGGAAGAACAGGCGGAGCCCGAACCCGAATATATAAAACCCGAGGTAAATCTAAACCTTACTTCGTCTACGCCAGAGGCGGATTCGCCTTCGGCTGACAATTTACCTGATTCGTCAGACAATGTGTCTGTGTATCTTATAAACGCGGGTAATCAAAAAATAAAGGCGAACGCTTCTATAACCCGCGTCTATAATGGCTCGCAGGAAGAATATCAAATACAAATAGAAAGACCCAATACTTTCCGCCCGGGCACATACACGGCGCAAATAGAACTTGGAACGGAAGAGGCAATCCTTGTTTTTGAACAGGATTTCACTTGGGGAGTTCTGGCGCTAAACTTTAACAAATCAATTTATACGACCAATTCAGGAGGGACAGACCCTCAAACTCAAAAGGAGGGTCTGTCCCTCCTGAACGGGGACACGCAAGCGTATCTGCAAATGGGTGTTCTGGATGATTTAGGACACACGCTTTGTAACGCTAAACTGGATGTGCGTGTGGTTTCGCCGTCGGGCGCCGCTGTGACATTTTCCACCGAAGACCCCGCAAATGGTGGCGGGGCAGGCGGCTCAATACAAAAAAATCCCGATTGCGCGGGAAATACAAAAATAGAAGGCGCGGACTATTTTGTTTATTATGAATTCCCATTTACTAAAGTAGGGACTGTCCCTGCTTTGGGGCAGGCGGAATTAGGAATTTACGAAGTGGAACTGACCGCCGAAACCGAAAACGGCACACGCACCATGCGCGACCAGTTTGAAGTGCGCGAATATGTTCCCTTTGATGTGGAGAGAAAAGGCCCGACACGTATTTATCCTGTGGAGCCGTATGATATGGAATTCACAATAAAGGCGAACGAGGATTTTGAAGGCCAAATTGTAGAAACTATTCCCGACGGTTTTAAGATTTTGGATTTGCAAAACAGTGAGCCTGCCCTGAGCAACGCCGAAGGGGAAGAATCGCAAAAACCTATGCTTTTCAAAATAGATGGCCCTTCCGATAAACTTGTCTGGAACGTGTCTTTAGAGGCAGGTACTATATATACATATATATACACATTTGACGCGCCTGATATTTCACCTGATTTTTACTTGCTCGGACCGCTGGAGTTTAGAAAACAAGAAACAAGAAACAAGAAACAAGATACAAACAATAACCAAGATACAAATTCAAATGACCAAAATGTTTCAAATTTAGAAAATTCTGAGTCGTCAGATGATTCAACTGATACGGTTGACCCAACCGGTACTACCGATACGACCGATTCGTCTGATTTATCCGATACAACCCAAGAGTCCATACTACCTACTACCTACTACTTACTACCTACTACCTACTGGAGCGAAGCTCGCCAATGGCAAATAGCAAACGATGTCGTGGAGGATGTGCGGCCGAACGCGACCGCCGCTGAGGCCGCCGGAACCTGTGACACAACCAACGCGCACACCCGTTTAGACGAAGATGTTGACGGCACTCCGGACGGTCTCGTGTGCGCCGCGGACGCCGGTAGCTCCCAACACGACATACGCCTTAATTTCGCGACCCCGACTGCGAATCCCCTTACCACCACGGACGCGCAAGTGTTTGCCTTCCGCGCCAAAAAAAGCGCCACCGGAGGCGGATCCCCGACCGTAGCCGCGAGTTTCTACTGCAACGGTTCTCTTGTTGAGGCGGGCGCCGCCAAGACGCTTACCGATACCTATGATATTTTTACCGACACATTCACTTTTAACGCCACTTCGTGCGCCGCTAGCGGTTCCGACGCGGAGGTTTTGCTTGACTGCACGCCAAACGGCGGCGGACCGAATGCGCGTTCCTGCAATTACGAATCGGTTGAATGGCGCGCCGATGTAAATGTCTCCACCACCCAAAGCGATTTTCGCTGGCGCGACGATTCCACCGCGCTTAACACCGACGGCGGGTGGCTTGCCGCGGAAAACTCAAATAGCATAGGCAATATAGCAAAAGGCACCGACATGCGCCTGCGTTTTGCCGTGGAGCGGGTTGGTTCAAGCGTTGCCCACACTTACCGCCTTGAATGGACGGCAAAGGGCGCCGGCACCTGCGCGAGCGGAGACGAAAGCTGGACAAGAACGGACACGGCAAGCGACGCGTTCGCCATGATAGACGGCGCGAACATTACCAATGGCGACGCGATTACTCCAAGCCGTTTGTCCGGCACGGGCACATTTGTCAGTGGCGAGGCCGTTGACTCCGGCGGAGGGGGAGACGACACGGCCGATTCAATAACAATTACCGGAGGCCAATATACAGAAGTGGAATTCGCTTTTGAGCCAACAACCAGCGCGGGCAACGGCACGACATACTGCTTCCGCGTAACCAACGCGGGCACAGCGATTAATATTTACAGCGTATATCCCGAACTTAAAACCACGCCTCCGGCGGAAATGGAAATTACCCAAGAAGCGTATATTTTTGAAAACGACGACGGCGCGAATGTGAACTCAAACTCAAATCAAACTTCAACCGCCTCCACCGCAATAACGGGAGTAAAAAAAGGAGAGAGGATAACCGCGAGGTTTCATGTTAAAAATACAAACGGCGTGCCTGCCGGCTTATCAATAGCCGCCGATTTCGCGCTTTTTTACGACAGAAACGACAACATATTCACAAAAGTGGAGCAGAATATGCCGGCCGATACCGCGGGCGGTAATTGTGATGACAATAACGGCGGAAGCAATACCTATAACTGCAC
>JBBDXP010000003.1:0-1053 GCA_040902285.1 Candidatus Spechtbacterales bacterium | reverse complement strand
TGGCGAGAATTTGAAATCCGCCCTGCGGGCGCAAGCGAATTCGGTGGGTGGGCAAAATGAGATGGAGACGGACTTATCACGCAATTGCGAGTTCGTTCCAATTTTTTTGAAATAGTCACGAATTTCAAAAAAATTGTCGCTTGAAACCAATTGCGTGGCTTTTTTCATATCCAAAATCCATTCCCGCAAGGGTTCGACCCAATTCTTTCTCACAGCTCGGGCGGAGTCCATTTTTTGAGCGAGAGACACTTTTTGTTTCAAAAGCTCATTTTTCTTCAAAATATAATTTTCCTTCGGTATATCGCCATCTAAATACAAACTGACTAACTCATCGAGCTTTTGTTCTGTCTCTCGCTCATTTTCTTTGATTCGCCCGAGCTGACTTCCCGACGAGACTTTTTCCTCCTTGTCCCATTCGTCAGTTTTTCGCAACATGTAATCTGTCCACTCGTCGGGAAGCGCGATTTGTTCGAGCCGTTCTTTTAATTGCAAAACTAGCGCGTCCTCTTGCAAATATAATTGGCTACATTTTCCTTTCTTTTTCGTACAACGATAATATCGATAACGAACGCCCATTTTTCCTGTCGTCCATTGGGCGGTTATCATGCTGTCACATTCACCACAGCGAAAAAGTCCAGTGAAAGGAAAATTGTGACTTTTCTTGGTTTTGCGAGGATGCGATCGTTCTTGCAATCTTTTCTGCACGGCTTCGAATAAATCGGAAGAAAGAATTGGCAAAAAGCTTCCGGGGAAATATTCGTCATAATGTTTGGTAAGTCCGAGATATGCTTTGTTCGTTAATATTCTCCATACGGAAGCTTTACCAAGTGGCGTTCCGGACTTCGTGGTTACTCCGTGCAAAGCCAAAAATTCCGCCATTGATTCAAAACCGTGGCGACCAGTTTTGTATTCCTCAAAAGCGCGCACTATAATTTTAGATTTCACCACATCAGGTTCAATATTTCTCGTTTTCGGATTGTTTACATACCCATACGGCGCTTTTGTCAGCCATTCGCCACGGCGGAGTTTTTGGCGGAAACCTCTTTGCACATT
>JBBDXP010000002.1:0-1074 GCA_040902285.1 Candidatus Spechtbacterales bacterium | reverse complement strand
GCTTAGTATCAAAATATCCGGGTCTTAAAGTCTCCTTTGCAGTAGCCGAATTATCACAACTTGAGGCTAAAAAAGAAGATGTATCAAGTATCAAGTATCAAGTATTAAGCAAGGGTAAGAAAATACATAATACTAAATACATAATACCTAATACTGATGTGTTGTTTGTTGCATTTGGGTCTCCCAAGCAGGAGATCTGGATTAAAAATAACTTAAAAAACCTGCCCGTTACGGTTGCAATGGGAGTTGGGGGGGCTTTTGACATGATTTCCGGTAAAGTCAAACGCGCTCCTGTCTTTATCCGCAGTCTTGGGCTGGAATGGCTGTTTAGGCTTATTATCCAACCCTGGAGAATAAAAAGACAACTGCGCCTCTTGGAATTTGTGTTTCTTGTACTAAGAGAAAAAATTTCCCCAGCACAAAGCTAATATTTTTAGTGGCTATCTATGTTATAATTGAGGTATCCCATGAGAATTTTGTACTTACAAGCTTTTCCTTTGTACGGTTCAGGTTCCGGCACTTATGCCAGAGAGCTTGCCCGGGAAGTTGCAAAAAAGCACACGGTAGCAATTGTAGTACCAGATAAAAGAAAAATATCAGGAGTTAAGATTTACCCTGTCAATCTGCCTGTTAAGATATCATTTACTGGACATCCTGAATGGCCAAATTCAGGGCTTTATATGAAAGTTTCTGGCCAGGAGCTTTCCGCCAACTACCTCTCATATTTTAAGGCAATAGTTGATGCCATAAATGACTTTAAGCCGGATATTGTTCATGTACACCACTTAATGCCTCTTACTTGGATTGCGCGATTTATAAAAATAGCATATGGTCTTAATTTCATAGTTACCGTTCACGGAAGCGAGCTTCCAACGCTTGAAAACGACAAGAGGTATCCCTACCTTACAGCTGAAGCACTTTATAAAGCAAAACGCATTGTGCCAAATAGTTTTTGGACAAGGGAATGGATGCAAAGGGTTTTAGGCAGTAAATTTGCAAAAAGAACCAGAGTTATTCCCGGCGGAGTAGATCTTTCTGTATATCCTGAGCATATGGGTACAGGTGGTGTCGATA
>JBBDXP010000001.1:0-46414 GCA_040902285.1 Candidatus Spechtbacterales bacterium | reverse complement strand
TTTAGTGCCCTCAATGTTTCCAAAAGATAAGTTTGAAGAGTGGATTATACAAGACCCCCAAACACCGGATGAATATCGCCAAGTGCGAGATGAAATATTTGAAAAAGTAAAGGATTTTATAAAGCGCCACGGCCTTTAAAACAACCTCTTCTTTGCTGTTCAACGCTTTTGTATCTATTTTGCCTCCTGCAATATTCCAACATTCTTGAGAATGTTGGAATATTGTGCTTTTTGTGTTAGGGTATGGGGTAATATGAAAACACCAAAACAATTAGAAAGATATTTTAAAGGAGCGGCAAATCATTACCGAATTGCTATCTTGTTTAAGGTGGCAGAACAAGAAAACATAACAGCAGAACATATAGCAAACGAACTAAATGCTAATTCTAAAACTATCTCAGAACATACACGCCGACTTGTTCAGGCCGGGCTTTTAAATAAAAAGTACAAAGGAAGAGCGGTACAACACACCCTTTCTCCTTACGGCAAGAGATTTGTTAGATTTATGAAAACTTTTTAATGAAACAAAACATTCCAACATTCTCAAGAATGTTGGAATAAATCTTTTTTATATGGACCACGTAGAAAGCATTACCATAAAAATAAAATACGATAAAAATATCCAGAAAATCACTAATAAAAAACAGAAGACGCAAATATTTCCAAAGGGCTTTCTTTTGTACAATTTTTGTATTTTATTTTTTCCTCATATCCTGAAATTCAAAAGCAACATCCACCCGGAAACTTGGGTTTTAAAATTAACGGTAAAAAACCTGCGGATGATTATATTATGCACGATGGCGATGTATTGGAGTTTATTGTTGTTACTATAGACGATATACGCAAAGACATACAAAGAGACATTACAGATATTATAGATGCATACCACTTAAATATTTCTTTCAGCCAAGTTGCAGATATTGTGTACAAAGAGAAAGACCAGGAAGATTTTAATAATCTTTGCACATCATTTGTTAGCCGCGCGAACAATATCGAGGAAGTAAATTCAATATTAGAAATAGTAAATAGGGTTTGGAATTATTTTCCGCATAATTCTTTGAGCGGCCTTTCTCCATTTGAGAAAATGCAACAACAAAAGGACAAATAAAACACTCCAACATTCTTGAGAATGTTGGAGTGTTTTGTGGTGGGGGGTATGTTGGAAGGTTTTATTTGTAGGTAGGGAAGGGAGAGTTTTGGGTTGAACAAAGCCGCATAAACACTTCAATTTTGCCTTGTTTTAAGCTAAGATACAGGTGCGACCTACATTATTGAAATATTTCCGAAGGATGATTGCCTTTTCGGCCAATTGTGGCCAGTAAGGGGCAGTCGCACCTCCACAACTGAAGCCCTCGGGCTTTGGTCAATGTGTGTCGCAGGTCGGCTGTCCCTTTTTGTTTTAGGATATTTTAAAATTAAAAACTTCAATTTATGGAAAAATTTATTTTAATCTTTAGCTTACTTCTTATACCCTTTTTCACACTAGCCCATTCTGGCGGCACAGACGAGCTCGGTGGGCATCACTGCTGGACTGATTGTGAAGCAAAAGGATACAAAACTGGCGCATTTCATTATCACAGCGGTCCCTATAGCGGGCTTGTTATTGAAGACGGCGCCTTGGTTCGCGCAAAAGGCGACATTGATGTCTATATTGTAAAAAATATCGGCAATAAAAAATTCAAGCGTCTTGTGTTGAGTCCGCATGTATTTGAAAGCTATGGACATTTACGTTGGGAGGATGTTATGGACCTAGATCAAGTGGTTGTTGATTCCTTCGCAACAAGCGATCTTGTACGCGCGACAGTAGCGGGAGACCCGCGAGTTTATCAGCTTTATCCACAAGGAGATACAGGCGAAAAGCGCTGGATTACAACAGGGGAAGCATTTGAACGTTTGGGCCATGACTGGGATGCGGTTTACACAATAAATGAAACAGATCGAGATGCTTATGCCGAAGGCACTGTTATTGAGTAAGTTTATAAAATTATGCCAAAAGAAAAACAATCAACTGAAGCTGTTAAAAAGCCGGTATGGAAAAAGTGGTGGTTTTGGGAAAGTATGGGGATATATGCAAAATGATTTTGAGTATAATTTAATAAAAGGAAGGATTGCGGAGATGGTGTTTGAATTGATGATGCGGGAATCTGGTGCTTTTACCGTTATTCCGTTTGGATATGAAAACACAATTCATGAGCTTTTGCATTACCAAAATATTAAAAAAACAAAAAGGGCAATTCAAAGAGTAAAAAAGGCGCCTGATTTTGTTGTAATAAGTTCGGAGACAAAAACCGTTCATTTGGTGGAGGTAAAGTACAGAAAAAACCCAACCCCAAAATATTTAAAACAAATAGCCAAAGAAATGGTTGATTTATGGGATCCGTCGTGGTTGTTTGTGGCATCACTCAAAGAATTTTATTTTGATTCCGCGGAGTTTGTTATAAAAAACAACGGTAAAATGCAACCGCTTGATATAAAAAGTATTACGCCGGAACTAAGAAAAAAATATCTAGAATTGCTTAATACCTTTGAACAGTAAATATGACCTACGCTTATAATAGATACCAATTTACGATACAGGGGAGGAGGCAAAATGTAAAAGACGACCCCGACCTTGCGCCATATGTCGCAAAGGCAGTTGTAATGAAAAACCCCGCGGGTGAAGTATTGTGGAAGAAATGGGACAGCGCCCAATCACCGGATGCTTCAGGAAAAACACTCAAGGACGCAAGTGACAAGGCCAGGAAATATACAGAAGATTGGGTTGATGGAAAATTTTCCAAATAATACCATGAAATTAAAATACTCACATATTGTGAGCATTTTAATTTATCTGATTTTTTTATAGGTTTTACACAAATGTGAGAGCTTTGCCCTTTTTACCCCACCGGCCGGTTCTTCCAACACGATGGATGTAATCTTCATATGTACCCGGCATGTCGTAATTAATCACATGACTTACATTGGGTATATCAAGACCACGTGCGGCAACATCTGTTGCGACTAAAATTTGAAGTTTGTTTTCTTTAAAAGTAGCCAGAGCGCGTTGGCGTTGGTTGTAGTTTTTGTTTCCATGTATGGATTCTGCTGAGAATCCTTTTTTAAAAAGATCTCTTGAAAGTTTTTCTACTCCATGTTTTGTTCTTCCAAATATAAGTACTTTATTAAAATCAGGTTGGATAAGAAGTTTGTGGAGAATTTCAATTTTTTGTTCTCCCGCCCGCATTTTAATAATATCTTGTTCGATATTGTGGGCTGTATCTCTTGTTTTTAGTGAAATGTGAATAGGATCATTAAGAAAAGCACTTATAAGTTTTTCTATTTCTTTAGAAAGTGTAGCTGAAAAGAAAAGAGTATGGTGCACTGCGGGCATTTTGGCTACAAGGTAGCGCATATCATGAATAAATCCCATATCTAGCATTGTATCTGCCTCGTCTAGAACAATTGTATTTATTTCGTGTAAGTTTAATTTTTTTCTTTCTATTAAATCTTTTAAACGTCCCGGTGTGCCGATAACAAAATTATTTTTACGGCTTAAACTTCGCATCTGCGGAACAATAGAAGTGCCTCCAACACAACAAACCGAAAAGACGTTCATACCGGACACAAACGCCCGCAATTCTTGATGGATTTGATTGGCAAGTTCGCGAGTGGGGGCAACTATAATAATTTTTTCGCTAGGATTATTAAGTACTTTGTTTATTAGAGGAATTAAGAAGGCAGCGGTTTTTCCGGTTCCGGTATTTGCTATACCAACCACGTCTTTACCATTTAGTATATGTGGAATCATTTCATCTTGTATTGGAGTAGGTGTTTCGTAGCCCTTTTTTAAAATCGCATTTTTTAAATTTGCATTTATATTAAAGTCATCGAAGGAATGTTCGGGTATAAAACTTGTTTCGTTTTCTTGTGTTATAGCAACCTGCTTATTGATAAAGGCGCTAATATCAAGTTTTTTTCCATATTTATTTTGTCCTTTATTGCCGGAGTAATAACGATTAGCGTTGGGCCGCCTTCGGTAATGTCCGGTAAAAGCTTTATTGCCTGAAGCCTGCCCATATTCTGAATGAGATTTTCTGTTTGATTTTGAACGGACCTGAGAACGTGTTTTAGAAGGGCCTCGGGATTTGTTATATTTTTTATTCATGTTTTGCAAGAATTGTCTCGTGCGTTTATAGCAACAAATCCTTTTTGTCGATTTTTATAAAAGGTATTGGTTTTAAAACTATAATGAATGAGATATACTTGAGTTGCTATTATATAATAAAGTATGGTATTTTGTCAATTGTGTCTTAAGACGCTTTTTTTATGGAAATTAGAAACATAGCAATTATTGCCCATGTAGACCATGGAAAAACCACACTAACCGATGCGATTATGCGCGAAATGGGTGCGGTTGAAGAAGGCGTAAGCATGGATTCTAACGTTCTTGAACAAGAGCGCGGTCTTACTATTTATGCAAAAAATGCCGCTGTTAACTACAAAGGGACAAAAATTAATATTGTAGATACTCCCGGACACGCGGATTTTGGCAGTGAAGTAGAGCGCGTTTTGCGCTCTATAGATTCCGTTCTTTTAATTGTGGATGCCCAAGAAGGCCCAATGCCGCAAACTCGTTTTGTTTTAAAAAAATCTCTTGAGTTGGGACACAAACCCATAGTTGTTTTAAATAAAATTGATAAGCCCGCAGCTAATCCCGCCAAAGCTCAAGACGAAGTACTGCAGTTGTTTTTTGATCTTGGTGCCAGTGAAGAACAGTTAAACTTTACAACCATTTACGCAATATCCAAAAAGGGGGTTGCGATGCGGAACCTTAATGACGAACAAAAAGATCTTGAACCGCTTCTGGACGCGGTTTTGGAAAAAGTTCCACCCGCTTCGGGAGATAGCGGAAACAGTTTAGCCGTACAACCATTTAACTTGGGTTACGATAATTTTTTGGGACGGCTTGCAATCGGCCGTATTTACGGAGGCATATTAAAAGATGGGGCCCAAGTGTTTGTTAAAAAAGCAACAGGTGAAATAGAAAAAGGAAAGATAACTAAACTTTTTACATTCGAAGGGATAAAGCGCAAAGAAACAAAACAAGCCGAAGCGGGAGATATTGTGATGCTTGCGGGCCTCCCAAATATTTATATAGGAGATACTATTTGTGATTCCCCCGAAACAGAGGCATTGCCGGCAATTAAAATAGACGAACCGACCATTGCGTTGGATTTTCTCGTTAACGACTCGCCGTTTGCCGGAAAGGAGGGCAAACATGTTACAGGCCGGCAAATTAAAGAACGACTTTTAAAAGAATTAGAAGTCAATGTAGGTCTAAGAGTAGATTTTGGAGGCGACAATATGAAGGTACACGGCAGAGGTGAACTGCACATAGCCATCCTTATAGAAAACATGCGCAGAGAGGGCTACGAACTTCAGGTTTCACAGCCACAGGCGATAATAAAGGAAATCGACGGAGTAAAAAGCGAGCCGTATGAAGAGGTTGTTGTAGATATTCCCGAAGAAGCGCAAGGAACTGTAATAAAAAAAATGAACCAGCGCGGTGCCCGAATGACAAGTATAAAAAATAACGAAAATACAGTTCGTCTTATCTTTGAAGGCCCCACTAGAGGATTATTGGGGTACAGGGGGGAATTTGTTATTGATACGAAAGGAGACGGTATTTTTGCAAGTCGTTTTATTGGATTTAGGGCTTATGCGGGTAAAATACAAAAAAAGAAAACGGGTTCCATGGCATCTATGGCAACAGGAAAAGCGCTTGGTTTTTCTTTAGATAACTTGCAGAACCGAGGCGTTTTATATATTGGACCCAATGCGGATGTCTACGAAGGAATGGTAATAGGAAACGTTTCTAAAGGCGTAGAAATGGCCGTTAACCCCACAAAAGGTAAGCAACTTACAAATATGCGGGCCAGCGGTTCAGACGACAATATAGCGCTTGCTCCGCCCACGCCCGTTACCATAGAAAGAGGATTAGAAATAATGAACGATGATGAGTACCTCGAAATAACTCCAAGCAGTGTTCGTCTAAGGAAACAAATTTTAGATGAAATAGAAAGGAATATCGCAAAGAGGAAAAAGGAATAAACATATAAAATATCCCTGACCGAGACGTCTAAATTTTCAATCCTAAAAACACTCTTGGGAAGCCTTTGCTGGCTTAAACCAAGCAGGTTTCAGAACGTGAATGCCAACAAGCTCGTGATAGGATATCACGCTTGAGACCTATAAACCATTATGAATTTTATGGAAAATCATTTTAATAAGGAGCGACTTTTACCGCGACGATCTTCCGAGCTTCTGCATGAGTTTGAGCAGAGAGAAGAATTGATAAAAGGTGAAAAGCTAAATTTCTCGGGTGTCGACGAAAGAGATGTGTATAACATAAGCGCTCCTTTTTGGGTCGGCGACAAAGAATACATCGCCGGCAGGATAGAAGCCAGGGAAGCGTGGGCTGATTCCTATGTCGCCTTTTTTCAAGAAAAGAAAGGGGTTTGGATTCCTGTTAGCGATACGCATCGATTTAAACTAGAAGATCCATTCACGAATTATATCGGAGAAGATCTTGTCTTTGGCGGCGTAGAAATCTACCCCAACCCTCAAGCCATTGCTTCTCGTGGTGCAGGGTTTCGGACAGTTTTTTATCGGGGGAGGGATATCGAGTCGCTCACCAGGTTCGCCGCAGGTCCGGATATGATGAAGGATATAAGGATTGCGCAGCTACCGAATGGACGGATCGGCGTGTTCACGAGACCGCTGGGGGGTATGTATGGTAAAGGTAAGATAGGGTATCTGGAATTGAATTCACTTGATGAATTGCAACCTCAGCATCTCTTGGAGGCAAGAATTATCGAAGATCAATTCGCTCCGGATGAATGGGGAGGTGTTAATGAATTGCATCCTTTTGATGACGGGAGGATAGGAGCTCTCGGTCATATTGCCTATCAAGATGCGGATGGCGGGAAGCATTATTATGCCATGTCTTTCGTGTATGATCCGCAGAAACACAGCACATCACCTATTAAAATTATTGCGGCGCGACGTAATTTTCCGGAAGGCGATGCGAAAACGCCGGAATTGCAGGATGTCGTATTCCCCGGCGGTTTACTGAGAGACGGTAAGGGTGCGGCAACATTGTATGCGGGATTGAGCGATGTGGAGGCAGGAAGAGTTTCGCTTCGCTCCGATCCTTTCGTCTCTTAGTCTGATCTTAGATACAGTGCTTAACGACATGATTGCGTCACAAGAACATGCAGCATACGATGGAGTATATACAGCCGTAAAAGCATATGAGGAAGCACGAAGAGCACCCGGAGATGTTTCCGCATCCGATGAAAACGCATACCTTGATATAATAGATTCCGCGCTCTCCAATGTGCGCGCATGGGCTGATACTCTACCCGAACAGGCACTTGCTAACCGCGTATTTGGACCTGATGTAGCACGAGCCGCTATTCAGAACGTTTACGATACTCTTCTGAATGACACAGCAAAGACAGCCGCCGAAATGGGACTATTTCAATCCCTGGAAAGCTTGGGAGAACCCAGTTCCCTTGAACTGCCTTCGGATACAACTACTGAGTAACTTAACGATTTAAACAAGGTAAATAAAAACGAGAGAAGGTTCTCTCGTTTTTATTTAGGAGAAAACACAAAAAACTATCTCTTGAAAATACCGCGCGCGTGTGGTATTTTTTGTTTAGTTCGTTTTTAAACGCACCATGAAAGAGGCGGAAACAGTGGCTAAGATGGCGGAAAAAATAATTATCGGCCTTACAGGCGAAAAAGGAGCCGGCAAAAGCACTTTTATAGAATTACTTGGCAAACTTTTGCCCGGATATTCCGTAGAACGCGTTTCTTCGGGCCTGTTGCTTGGTAAGATTATTTTACTTATGGGAAAGCCGATTACGCGGGCCAATCTGCAGAAAATTCCCGTCGCGCTTGAAAAGGCCTTCGGCAAGGGTGTTGTAAGCGAAATGGTAAAGCGCGAGATACAAAAAACCAAAGCGGATATAGTTGTTTTTGACGGCGTGCGATGGGAAACCGATGTGCGCATGCTTAGAAAAATGAATGCTATGAGTATTGTGTATATTACCGCAGATGTTGATACGCGATACCAACGCACAAAAGAGCGCAGAGAAAAAGTTGATGAAGACATGGCCACCTTCGAGGAATTTTTGCGAGAGGAGCGAGAGCCGACAGAAACGGCAATAAAAGAAATCGGCGAACAGCAGGCAAGCTTCCGCATACAAAATAACGGCACTACCGACCAACTGCGTCTGCTGGTAATTGATTTTATCAAAAACCAGCTTGTGATACCTGTTATGCGACGGGTTATACTTGAAACGCCCTACGCAGGCGATGTGGAGCGCAATTTGCAGTACGCGCGCGAATGCATGCGCGATTGTCTGTTGCGGGGCGAAGCGCCTTATGCCAGCCACCTTTTGTACACGCAGGAAGGCGTGTTGGACGACAACAATCCCGAAGAAAGAAAACTCGGGATTGAAGCGGGATTCTTGTGGCGCGAAGGTGCCAGCGCTACAGTTGTTTATACAGATTATGGAATATCAAACGGAATGAAACAGGGCATCCAGGATGCCGAAGTAAAAGGGCGGCCAATTGAATACCGTAAATTGTACCCGAAAAAGTAATCTCCAAAAGGAGCGGAATTAACCGCTCCTTTTATTTAAAGACCTCAAAACGACGTTTTTTTAGTTGTCGTTTAGAAAAATTTATTCAAGCATTCCAAATCTTTTTACAAGGCCTGTGTTGCTCCACCACCCGCCAAGCCCCCAATGGCGGCCCGCATGTAGCATTGGAAGCAGTAAAAGCGTCATGCCATAAATTAGATGGTCGTCCATAAACGGATTGTGTTCGGGGGGGATTACAGCAAGATACATAAACGCAAGCATAAGCACGCCCGAATAACTTGCCAAGCGCATGCCAATGCCGAGCATTAAAGCTGCGCCAATGCCCAAAAGACCTACCATAAAAAGCCAATCGACAAGCATATTACCCGCCAAACCTTGAAACAATTCCGCGAACGGGCCCTTGGTCGCAAATTTTAAAAATCCGATGGTCGGAGAACCACCATTTACCCATGCCTGTTCAGGCGTGGTTGTAAAGCCCAATCCGAACATCTTGTCCAAAAAAGCCCACAAAAATATCCAACCGAGAGACAACCTTAGAACCGCCAAAAGTATATTTTTCATAATTAAAAATTAGTTTATGTATTTATTATAACACCAGCGGAAAAATCAACCAGTTTTTTATGCACAAAAGAAAAGAGCTCCCTTTTAAAGGGAGCTCTAAGTGGTCTGGCCTTTGGCCTTCATGCGCTCACGAGCGTGCAAGAGGCACGGCACGCCACGATAGTGCCCATGCTCATCGTACGCGATTTCCATATCTTCTTCGTAGCCCTGCCGGCCAAGATAACGCGTATTAACATAATACATGACACAGCACAAACGATAACCGAAGAACAAACCCAAAAGAATGGAAATTTCCGCCTCGGTATCGCAGGACACGCAGCACTTTTCGTGTTCCCCACTCCGGACATCGTGGTACTTGTCCAACATGAATGTGCAGGCGTCGGCGACAATCATGTCCGCTGTCTGCAGATACAACATGTGGGCGCGACGGAAGACATCTTGGTCGTAGAAGAACTTGTCTATCCAGCCGATGATGCCCGGCACGTCCTTAACCTTTTTGGTCAAGGATACATTTATTTGCGCGGCGTCATCCGCCAAAGCCAAGCGGCGGGACTCAGAAACTGTAAGGCCCGTGCCCTCAGCAATTTCCAGGTTTACCGGATTGTCCAAAACGGTGGCTGAAACTCTGGGGCTGCGAGGATTCAGGGTTTCGCGGAGGAACAAAACATCCTCGCGCAATCTGTCTTCGACAGTGTACTCTTCGGACATTTCAAACCTCCTTTCTTTCTGTCCTGTTGACCTAAGCGTACAGCCCTTCACTTTGGTACAAGGTGAAGGGTTGTACGCTTCTTGGTTTTGGTGTTCCCTTTTGTGCTTAAAGAACTCATCCTTCACCTTGTATCAAGGTGAAGGATGGTGAGCCGTGTGGGATTCGAACCCACGACACGAGGATTAAAAGTCCCCTGCTCTGCCAGACTGAGCTAACGGCCCACGTGGGTGGTAGGAGTGGATGGAATCGAACCATCGACCGCCAGTTTATAAGACTGGTGCTCTAACCACTGAGCTACACTCCCACCGTACAACCGCTATTCGGTTGTCAAATTTATCGCTGCCAGTTCTAACGGCAGTTGCGGAAGAGGAGAATATTTAATCTCATTTCCCGCGCCGATAAACTCCCTTATTATACTATAGATTTTCTTTTCGGTCAACTTTTCTGCCTGTAGTTTTGCGGTTTCTGCCTCCTCTTTTGAAAAATCCTCCAAAATAAGCTCGTGCGAAGAGGGGCTAAGTTTCAAAAACATTAAAACTCGGGCATAGCCGGTTGCCGCTTGGGCAAATTGCTCCAAATCACCGCCCTTTTTTACAATACCACCTATGTGCTGAAGCGCCTCTTCTTTTTTGTTTTCAGCGATATAGCTTAAAAAAGCCGAAACCTCTCCCCTTCCGGTAAGACCGAGTAGTTCTTGTATTCTCTCTGCGGACGGATCGTCCAAAAATAATACTTTGCCGAGAATGCTTTCCGCGTCGCGCATAGAACCGCCGGACGCAGTGGTTATTAACTTCACAGCATCGTCGCTAATCGGCTTTTTTTCCTTTTTGGCAATTCCAGCAAGCCGTTCGGATATTTCTTTGCGGGTCAGGAGGCGAAAATCGAAACGCTGGGTACGGGATATTATAGTGGGCAATATTTTATGCGCGTCGGTTGTGGCAAGTATAAAAATAACATGCTCCGGCGGCTCTTCCAGAACTTTTAAAAGCGCGCTCGCGGCAGGACCCGTCAGCATGTGCGCTTCATCTAATATGTATATTTTGTACTTTGATTTAGTGGGCAAAACACGCACCGATTCTTTAATTTCGCGGACATCGTCTATACCGCGGGTGCTTGCGGCATCCATTTCTATAAGATCCGTAAAGTTGCCTTTGTCTACTTCCCGGCACACATCGCATTTAAGGCACGCTGTAGAATTTTTAGGCGCAATACAGTTTAAATTTTTGGCAAGCAGGCGGGCCATTGTTGTTTTTCCAGTTCCGCGAGGACCCGCGAATAAATAAGCATGGGCGACATTGCCCATTTTTATAGCATTGCCAAGTGTTTGAACAACATGCTCCTGTCCCACAATGTCGGCAAATGCTGTAGGTCGATATTTTCTATATAAAACAGACATAAGAAATAATAGTTATAACCATATTAACAGAGCGTCAGATAAAAATAAATCCCCCGCTCTTTTTTTAAGAATGAGGGATTAGGTTAACAATGAATTGTCTGGTTGCGATGAGGGCCCAGAGATATAAATTTTGCCGGACATTTGAGAGCTTCTTCAATAAGTTCCACATAGGCGGACGCGGCATCGGGCAAATCCTCGCGTTTATAAGCAAGGGATGTGCGTTTTGTGTTGTGCCAGTTGTCTACGATTTCCAGGCGGGCCGGCCGGCCGGAAAGCCCGCACTGGGCGTGCCAGCAAACAGTATTTTTCCTTTGGCCGCACCGGTATCCGGTACCCACTTTAATTTCATCCAGTTCGTTTAGAACATCCAGTTTTGTGACGGCAAATGAAGTAAAACCGTTCAGATGAAAGGCGTATCGTAGAAGCGGAAGGTCCAGCCATCCGCACATGCGAGGCCGGCCTGTTGTGGCTCCGTATTCGTTGCCTGCTGTACGCAAAAGCTCATCTATATCAGGGCTTGCCTTGGTTGGAAAAGCGCCGGCACCTACGCGCGTTGTATACGCTTTTACAACGGCTATAACTTCGTCTATCTGTTTGAAATTGAGCCCCGAACCCGCAAGAGCGTCAGATACTCCGCCGTCGGAACTGGTAACAAACGGATATGTACCGTGATTAACTCCCAGTAAAACGGCCTGCGCGCCTTCCAAAAGTATGTCCATACCATCATTGGCATATTCCCATATAACTTGTTCCGTATTATCTATAAAATCAGCCATCCAGAGCGCGTAGGACATATATTCATCGTACAGTTTTTTCGCCGAAGGTAGATTACCATCGTAGCCGTAAACATGTACAAGTTCCAGTTTTTTTTCGCTATAAATATCGTAAAACTTTTTCTTGAACTTTGATGGAACAAGCAGATCGCCTGCGCGCAGCCCGCGCCGAGAATACTTATCGGCAAACACGGGGCCTATTCCCCGACGAGTCGTGCCTATTTCTTCTTTGCGGCTTCGCTTTTTTTCCTGCGCCTCGTCCAGCATTACATGCCAAGGCATGACAAGATGGGCCTTTTCGCTTACAAGCAGATTACGCGGCTGAATACCGGATTCTATAAGCTCGTTAAGCTCTTGGACGAAAGTAGGAGCATGAACGGCACATCCCGTGCCGATTACGTTGAGAGTTTGCAAATTGAAAATCCCAGCCGGAATAATATGGAGTTTGAATTCTCCATTTTCGTTAACAATAGTATGGCCGGCGTTGTTTCCGCCGTTAAAGCGCACCACCATATCAGCGTCTTGCGCCAAAAGATCCACGATCTTGCCTTTGCCTTCATCGCCCCACTGGGCGCCGATGACTGCCGTGACTGACATGAACTTGCACCTCGCAATCAGTTTTATTAGAACTGCACACAGTGTACTACAACACAGCCATCAGAACAATGCCTGCTATAAAAAGAATAAAATGCACAAAGTCATATTTGTGTTCACTTGTGTGATGTATGGCCGGAATAAGATCGGATAAGGCCAGATAAATGAATATGCCTCCGGCTATGGCAAGCACAGGCGGTATAAAAAAACTTATAGCGCCCAAAGAAAAATATGCCAGCAACGCGCCCAGAAGTGTGGTAAGAGCCGTAATTAAATTTAAAATAAGCACCTTTTTGCGCGAAAAACCGGCGCGGAGCATAATGCTGAAATCAGCTATTTCTTGTGGAAGCTCATGCGCTACGACTCCGACCGCTACGCCGACTCCCAGAGGAAAATCCACCAAAAACGCGGCCGCTATAACTATGCCATCCACAAAATTATGTATAGAATCCCCTACAAGTAAAAGGTAGGCATCGGTTTTATTGAGAGTATGGTGTTCGGTCTCGCGTCTGTGTTCTTTTGATTGAAAACGATGATGGTGGTACCACCAAAAAGATTTTTCCACTATAAAGAAAAACACAATCGCGGCAAGCACATACAAAAGAGCGTCTTTGGGGTCGGAAAAATTTTCCATTGCCTCAGGTATAACATCCAAAAAAGATACCCCGAGCAAAACACCGGCCGCGAAACTTATCAAAAAAAGAGATATTCTGTTGGTAAGTTTTTCCCTCAAAAGCAAAAATACTCCGCCGATGGTGGAAAAAACACTTCCAAATATTGAAAATAATATTATCCAGCCAAGCATAATTTATTCCTTGGGGCGCATCCCGTTAGTAATTACTTTTTGCCTGATTTTTTCAATCATCATCGGCGTTATTACTAACGGGACGCATGGTCGGAAACAATTTGACTTCGCGCAGGGCGTGGGAATTAGTCAGAAACGCGGTAAGACGGTCCACGCCCATTCCGAAACCAAAAGCCGGAGGCATGCCGTATTCCAGCGCCTCCACAAAGTCCTCGTCCATGTGCTGAGCTTCTTCATCGCCCACTTTGCGCAATTTTTCCTGTTCGCCAAAGAATTCTTTTTGCAGTACCGGATCATTAAGTTCCGAATATCCTTTGACAAGTTCCCACCCGTTTACCACAAGCTGAAAACTTGCGGCATATTCAGGATTACTCTCCAGGGGCTTTGCCAAAGGCAGCATAGAGCGCGGATGATGTATAACAAAAACAGGATCTTTTATTTTAGACATGCAATATTTTTTATATATGGCATCGGCTACTTCCGGTTTGGAATGCGCGTCCTTGGAAATTTCTACGCCCAATTCTTGAGCTTTTTTGGCGAGTCCGCCCAAGTCGTAATCTTCGTATTTTATGCCCGCGTATTTTTGCAATAATTCGGTGAATTCTATCCTGTTCCACGGAGTCGAAAAATCAATTTTTGTTCCTTCGTGCTCATATATTTTTTTGCCTGTTATTTTTTTAACAACAGAAGAAATAAGCTTTTCCGTGAATTTCATACCCTTTTTATAATCAGAATAAGCCCAATAAAACTCAAGCATCGTGAATTCGGGATTATGCGAGTAATCAACACCCTCATTCCTAAAACAGGTTCCTAGTTCATAAACTTTATCAAATCCTCCAACCAAAAGACGTTTTAAATATAATTCAGGCGAAATACGCAAATACATGTCCAGGTCAAAAGCGTTTAAATGGGTCTTAAACGGTTTTGCCGTGGCACCACCCGGAATATTCTGCAAAACCGGGGTCTCTACCTCCATAAACCCGTTCTTTTCCATAAAAGAACGCAATTCCGAAATTATAAAGGAGCGCGTTTCAAAAATACGGCGCGCGTCTTCATTCATTAAAATATCCAAATATCTTTTGCGGTATCTTTGTTCCACATCTTTTAAACCGTGCCATTTTTCCGGAAGTGGCCTTATGGATTTGGCAATTATCTTAAAATCCGAAACATCCAGGGTTTTTTCTCCTCTTTTGGTCTTAAACATTACACCTTTGGCTTCTATAAAATCTCCCACATCCAGTAATTCGGCAAGTTCGGCATATTTAGAGACACCCAAAGCGTCTTTGCGAAAAGCGATTTGTATGGAACCCGCCGCGTCTCTAAGCGAAGAGAAACTTAAACCGCCGTGAGTTCTGAAAGACATTACACGACCGGCAAGTGCTATATTGGTTTTTTCTTTTGCCAAAACAGAAAAATCAGCAAGCGCGGATACCGAAGAACGGGTTGTTTTGGTAAAAATGGGATAGGGTTCCCTGTTTTGCTCTTTTAGTAGTTTGCGCTTTTTTAAGCGAATTTCTATTATTTGTTTTAAAGTGGCCATTGCTTTGGGGTATGAAATTAGAACAGAATTAATTTAGCGGAGCGGATATTAAACATATTTCTATTGTAGTGTAATTGCGTGCTCGGCGCAATAAAAAAACACTCCCCGTTTGGCGCTGGAGAGTGTTTTTACGCGATTTTTGTTATTTTATATTTCTTCCGCCCTTTCGGAGTTAAAACTTCCACATAATCTCCCACCTTTTTACCGATAAGAGCCCTGCCCAAAGGAGACAAAGTCGATATTTTGCCTTCTCCTGCCTCTGTTTCGGGGCTCCCCACAAGCATTATAGTGGTTTTTTTGCTGGATTTGTTGATGAACTCTATATTGGCGCCTATATCGACTACGCCCTTTTTGCGTCTTTTAATAACGCTGGCCGTCCTTATTCTTTCCTCCAGTTCTTCTATACGTTCCTCGAGAGCGGTCTGGGCTTCTTTTGCGGCGAAATATTCCGCGTTCTCCAGCATATCGCCCTGCGAAGACGCCTCACGCAGCCAAGCGGCTATTTCCCAGGTCTTTTCAGTTTTGAGCTTGTCTAATTCCTCTTTTAACTGTTCTAGCCCCTTTTTTGTTATGTATTCCATTTAATTTTATTGTTCCTTTCTGGTAAAGTTTTTAAAATACCAATCTAAAATGTCGTATGCGACACGAACCGCTCTACCACTGGATTCTCCTTCTTCCAAAACAACAACTATAGCCAGTTCCGGATTTTCATATGGCGCAAACCCGGCAAACCACGCGTTATCTTTTTGACCCGAGGTTTGTGCTGTGCCTGTTTTTCCGGCAACCGCCACAGGAAGCTGAGATAGAAACCGGCTTGAACCTGTAATGACCGCCTCTCGCATACCCTCTCTTACGACATTTATATTAGCCGAAGATATAAAATTTCTGTTTATTATATCACCCTCAAGTTCGTGGGCAACACCATCCTGTGTATAAATTCTTTTTACAACATAGGGGCGGTATAATACGGACTTGTTCGCGAACACGGATATGGCGGATGCAACCTGTAAGGGAGTGGCCAGAATATCTCCTTGCCCTATACTGGTGTTGTAAGTATCTCCGATAAACCAACCCTCATTTTTTACTTTTTCTTTCCATTCAGGGTCTGGTACCCTGCCGGCGCTCTCAGAGGCAAAATCTATTCCAAGTTTTTCTCCCCACCCGAATTTGTTAAGCCATTTGGTTATTTTTTCTATTCCCAATCCGACAAAACCTTCGAATCCACCGCCAATGGTATAAAAATATACATTACTTGATACAGCAATTGCCTCCCTCATGTCAACTGCTCCATGGTTTTTCCAATCATTAAACCTGTAAACTACACTTGAGTCATACACGCTGGGTACTTCTATAAAACCATTTGTAAAAATATATCTATTAGGGCTTATTATGTATTCTTCCAGCGCTGCGGCGGCTATTAGGGGCTTTATTACCGAACCTGTCGCATATTCTCCGAGCGTTGTCCGATTAAAAAGGGGGTTACCGGGATCGTTAAAGTACATATCGGCTTCCTTGCCGGTTAATCCGCGTACAAAAGCGTTGGGGTCATAATCAGGCAAGCTTATGAGAGAAAGTACTTTTCCTGTGTTTGGATCCAATATTACCACAGCCCCTGCGGATAGATTGTTTTCTGAAATCGCTTTGGCCAACGCTCCCCGCGCCGCTTTTTGCAATTCGTAATTTACGGTAAGTTCCAAAGCCGAACCCTTTTGGGCCTCACGCAGGACTCTCTCTTGAATAACTTCGCCTTTTGCAGTCACAAATTTAGCAAATAGACCCTGTACCCCTTTAAGATATTTTTCAAAATAATATTCTACACCTTTTTTGCCCGCCGTATCGGCTAAACTGTATCCCGGAAATTCATCCAACTCTTCGGGGTTTATATATGAGGTATATCCGACTATATGCGAAAAAATATTGCCCTCAGGATAAAAACGAAGAGCGTGTTCGTTTAAAGAAATAGCGGTATTGGCTTCTATAATTTCTGAAAAATAAGCGATGTCCGTTTCTTTTAGATTTTTCAACAAAATCAAACTACCCAAATTTCTGCTTTTTGCCGAAACCAACTTTTCATATATATAATCGTACGGCTGGTTGGCAAAATTTTCCGAAACTATCCCAGCCAGCTTTTCCATGTCGGAATTTTCCAACTTAGAAGGATTTACTTCTATGTTAAAAGCGGACACCGAAACAGCTACTGGGTATCCATCAGCAGAATATATATCTCCCCTGTTTGTTCCAATTTTGTAGGTTTGCTGAGCATTTTGATCAGATATTTTTTTATATTTGTCCAAATTCAATACGCCGATATAAAAACTATATCCTGTTAAAAATATTAAACCCGCTATCACAAAAACAAAAAGTAGATTTATACTTAGAGAACTTACGGGTATTTCTAACTTTTTTTCTTTGGCATCTCCAAAAAAGGGGCTTGCGGCGTCTGATAGAATGTCCTCTGGACCCATGTCTTTGTGGTCAAGATTAACCAAAAGGTCGGACGGCTTGTTTGAGCGCCGAAAATTTTTGAGAATTTTATTGAATATAGGCATTTTGCCTCAATCCACAAGTATTACAATGTCGGAGGTTTTTCGTTGTAGTTTAGGTCAACAAGAATATCGTGCAATTTATCCAGATTTTCCAAAACTATACCTGTTCCCCGCACAACAGCCGTGAGAGGATCTTCAGCGATACGCACGGGCATTTTTGTTTCCTGGCGCACCAATTCGTCAAAATGCCTAAGCAAGCTTCCTCCACCGGCCAATACTATGCCTGTTTCCATTATATCGGCGAGGAGTTCGGGTGGGGTTTGTTCAATATTCGCTTTTATGGCGGAGACCAATAAATTTATAGACGGCGCCAATGCCTTGCGAATGTCCTTGTCCGTAACCAATATTTCTTTGGGTAAACCGGACACTATATCTCTTCCGCGCAAAGGAGCGGATAATCCCTCTTCCAGAGGCAGAGCCGAACCAAGTTCAATTTTTATATTTTCGGCGGTTCGCTCCCCCAGCAATAAATTTAGTTCTTCCCGGGCGAAACTTATTATATCTTCGTTAAGCCGGTCCCCCGCTATACGCAAACTTTGGCTTACAACAATCCCCCCAAGCGATATAACGGCAACCTCCGTTGTGCCTCCGCCAATATCGACTATCATGCTGCCGGACGGCTCCTGAACAGAAAGGCGGGCACCGATTGCCGCGGCCATGGGCTCTTCGATAAGATATACCTCTCTGGCTCCGGCCGCTTTTGCGGCATCTTCAACCGCGCGCTTTTCAACTTCTGTAACGCCCGATGGTATTCCAATAACAACACGCGGGCGAGGTAAAAATCTGAAAGATTCCGAATGCACTTTATCTATAAAATATTTAAGCATCTGCTCGGTAATCTCGAAATCCGAAACGACTCCGTCCACAAGAGGGCGCGATGCCACGATGTGCGCCGGCGTTTTCCCCACCATTCTGCGCGCTTCTTCCCCTATAGCTAAAATCCGCCCTGTTTTTTTATTTACGGCAACAACAGACGGTTCGTTTATTACAATGCCTTTTTTCCCAACATATACAAGAGTGTTGGCTGTGCCAAGATCAATACCAATATCCTGAGAAAGTTTTCCTAAGATTTTATTTAACATTTTTTAAAATAATATCTTTTAGGGGAACAATTTCGGTTTTTTCGGAATCCCGCATTTTCACTTCAGCTCCTCCGGCTTTTAAACTTTTTTCGCTTACAATAATTCTTTTTGGAATACCGATGAGATCGGCTTCAGCAAGTTTTTCTCCCGGGCTTAAATCACGCCTGTCATCATATAGCACTTCTAAATTTTGGGCAACCATTTTTTCATACAGCTCCCGTGCTTCTTTTTCCCCGCCTGAAAACGCCACGATGTGCGCAACGAACGGAGCTACGGATTCCGGCCACATAATGCCCTTTTCATCATTATGCGTTTCTACTATAGCGGCCATTAAGCGCCCCAGGCCTATACCATAAGCCCCCATTATAACTGGTTTTTTGATACCCTTTTCGTCTTTATACATCAAGCCAAGAGGTTCAGAAAAACGCGTTCCTTGTTTAAAAATATTTCCCACTTCTATGGCCTTTTCTTCTCTTAAATCTTCTTTTTTAAGGCCGAGTTCTTTTAAAACATCGTCGGTATAAACCTCTTTATTTACAGCTATTTTCTTTTTTGTGTCCACATATATGGTATCCTCGCCCGCTTCAGACAGGGTCTGAAATTCATCGCTAAATTTGCTAAAAGAACCGCCGGCGGCAAATGTCCTGTAAGTTTTGCCCGCAATACCCACGCGCTCAAATATCTTCATATAAGCTGCGGCGCACTTTTCATAAAACTCTTCCAATTCTTTTTCGTTTTTTGTGAACGAATAAAGGTCTTTCATTAAAAATTCTCTGCCACGCATAAGACCGCTTTTGGCTCTAAGCTCATTTCTGAATTTTGTCTGTATCTGATAAGTGTATATGGGCAAATCTTTATAAGAATCGATGTGGTGCTTCATCAGATTTGCCATGGATTCTTCATGCGTCCAGGCCAGCCCTACCTCTTTGCCGTTTGCAAGCTTTGTTTTTAACCATATATCAACCGCCTTGTCGTCCCATCTGTCGCTTGTTTTCCAGAGCTCTGCGTCCTGCAGAGTGGTAAGTAAAAGTTCCGCTCCGCCGATAGCATTCATTTCCTCTCTGATTATGTTCTCTATTTTTTGCAAAACCTTGAATCCTAACGGTAAATACGAATACACCCCCGCCATTTCTTTGTTGATAAAACCACCTCTTGTTAAAAGAATTGCATTTTTTGAAGTTTCATCTTTCGGTGCTTCCTTTCTTGTTTTTGTAAAAAGTTTGGATTGGCGCATATTAAAATACTCTTCCTATATCGTGGAATGTTATAAAAATAATAAATATTATTAAAAGAGCAAATCCCGCCGCGTGTGTCATTCCTTCCACTTTGCGGCTTACAGGAGAACCCTTAACCTTTTCGGCGATCAAAAACGCCAAGCGCCCGCCATCCAGGGCGGGAAAAGGTATTATATTTAAAATAGCAAGGTTTAACGATATTATAGCCATAAATTGTACAAGATATGACATGCCAAGTTCTCTTATGGCTCCTGTCATATACGCTATGCCAACAGGGCCCGCAATATCTTCGGGCAAAGAACCCGTACTTATTACCGAACTAAACACTCTTGCAAAACCGGCAAGAGTTGCCTGTGTGGCCAAAACAGTTGTTTTAGCGCCCTCCCAAACAGCAAGGTGCCAGGGTTGATGAACTACACCCGCCCTCACCAAACTTATGCCTGTAAGGCCTTCTCCTTCGGGCGCTTCTCCGCGGGCGGCCACAGTGATATCAAGAGTTTGCGAACCTCGGGCAACTTGAAAAACAATATTTTGGCCTTTGTTCGCCTCTATGAATTGTTGTACCTCGGAAATAAAGGTTATGGGTATGTTCTGTTCTTCGTTGGCAAGAGACAATATTTTATCCCCCGCCCGCAGGCCGGCATCAGCAGCGGGTGAATTAGGGCTTATGCCCACTATATGCACCGCGGCATTGGTAACATTTGGCGGAAGCTGCTCATCGGCGCTAACAACAGCGGGAGTGCCTAACATAGAAGCCGCAGAAAACAAAAGATAAGCCACAAAAACATTCATTACCACGCCCGCGACAATAACCGCGGATTTTTTTGTAAACGTATTTGATGAAAAGCTTTTCGGATCTTTCCGTTCTTCGCCGTCCTCTCCGTATATTTTTACAAAACCGCCGATGGGAAAAAGATTTACGGAATAAAGGGTCTCTCCCTTTTTAAAACCAAAAAGCCGCGGGGGGAATCCGAAGCCAAACTCGTCCACACGCATGCCGGATTTTTTGGCCACAATAAAGTGTCCAAATTCATGCGATAACACAAGAACGGCAAGTATGGCTATAAAAATTAAAATAGTTATAAGCATAAATTATTGTTCCATTATTTCTTTTTCTTTTCTTTCCACGGCTTCATTTATTTTTTTATTTTGATCATCCACCATTTTTTGCAATTCTTCTTTGTATCTAAATTTGTCGTCTTCGGATATCTCTTTTTTTTCTTCCGCTTCATCCAAATGACGCATAGCTTCCTCCCTTATATTGCGTACGGCTATTCTCGCCTCCTCGCCGTACTTGTGCGTTTCAGAAGCAAGTTGGGTTCTTCTTTCTTCGGTCAGAGGCGGCAAAGTAAGCCGTACGGAGTTGCCTTCGACAACCGGATTTATGCCAAGATCTGATTTGGTTATAGCGCTCTGCACCGCCTGTAAATTCGCCGGATCCCATGGCTGTATTAAAATTTGATTGTGCTGGGGAATGCTAATGGAAGCCACTTGTTTAAGGGGCATAGGATTTTCGTATACCTCTACTTGTATGTCTTCCACGAGTGCCGCACTCGCCCGGCCTACGCGCAAAATGCGCAACTGTTGCTGCAGGGCTTCAATGTTTTTTTCAAGTTTTTTTATTAATTCAGTTTTATCCATATTTCTAATTCTTAAATCCGCTAACGGCAAGAGAGTTTAGTATGTATTTTGCATTTGCGTTTGTGTTTGAAACCGTCCAGTACGCTTTGGACAACCGGCGCAACAGGCCTTCTTTGTTCTCCAGTTCTTTTTTAGAATGAATATATTCCATCCATATCGCAAGCGCCTGTGTAATTTCATCCATTTTGGCATATTTATCGCTTATGGTGAAGCGCTGGCTAACGGGGCCTTTTAAAAATATAGCACAATCATTCCTATATTCCTCCACTTTTGCGCGAAACTCCGCGTTTTTTAAAAGCGCCAGAGCAAACGCGGGCCGGCCCTGCCAATGCGGTTTCAAAATACTAATGCTTCCGGTTTCCAATTCCTTTTCCATTAGATCGTCGGGTACAAGATTAAATTTTATCTCCAAAACCCGAGACACAATTGTGGGCAGTAAAAGCTTGGGGTTGGCGGCAATGAGAAAAAATATAGAATCTCCTCTTGGTTCTTCAATTGTTTTTAATAGAGCGTTTACAGCTTCAGGCCGCATGCGGTCAGCGGTATTTATTATTATTATTTTAAAATGTCCGGCAAAAGGCGAAAGATTCACCCGCTTTTTGATGTCTCTTACCGAAGATATGGACAGAGCGTCCAAAAACTCAATTATATCCGGATGGTTGTTGTGGTCCTCCTCGGGGCTCATGCCCTGGACCAGTTTGGCGCAATCGCGGGCGAAGGCCAACTTGCCGACTCCGGCGGGTCCGCTAAAGAGATAGGCGTGGGCAAGTTCTCCGGAATCACGCATTTTATTGAACATTTCCCACTGCTTTTTGTGAAAACTGCGCATCTTAAATTTTATGCCACACCCCATTCGTGGGCCAGTATTCTTTTTAACACCCTTTTAAATTCCTGCTTAAATCTTTCTTTACTGAATCTTTTTCCGATTCCTTCAATAAGTTGAGGATTATATCTTTCATAATTTTCATTTATTCTTCTTATGCCATCTGCCAGATTAACGGGATTCAAATCATCAAAAAACTCTCCACTTACGCCTTCAACAACGCTTTCTAAAACCCCTCCTGAACGGTATGCCAGAACCGGCTTGCCAAAAAGCATGGCTTCAACAGCGGAAATACCAAAATCTTCCTTGCCCGGATAAATATAAGCCCTGCATTTTTGGTAACATTCCTGCACAACATTATCCGGCTGTCTACCCAAAAAAATAATATTTTTAGATGCTATTTTTTCTAATTTTTCTCTTTCGGGCCCGTCGCCCACAACTACCAAAGGATATTCCATTCTACTGAACGCTTCCACCGCGACTCCGATGTTCTTATAATCCTGCAACTGGGAAACGATAAGATAAAAATTATCGGGCAAAGAATCCATGACAGATTTTTTATAAATAATATCCGCTTTTGTGCCGTTATCTATTATCTCTTTTGCAACTGCCGGATAAATTATAAATGAATCTTCTTTATAATATTTTTTAATTCTCCTTTTGGTGTGTTTTGAATTTGCTATAAAATAATCAACCCTGGAAACAGCTTGAAAATCCCAAATCCTGAACGCGTGAGCGACAAGACGCTCAAAAAAACTTTTAACTTGGGGCTTCTCGTTTCCCTTGTCATGGAATTCCCAGAGATATTTGGTTGGAGTATGGCAATAGCAGATATGTATAGTGTTGGGGTCTGTTATTATGCCCTTCGCGAAAAAGGCGCATGAAGAAACAACCAAGTCATACCCGGTGAAATCAAAATTTTCTACAGCCGGAATTGCGAGTAAAGATAAGTATTTGAATCTTTTGCGCAAAAAATTGGGAGCTTTTTGTAAAAAAGAGGGCCTTATATCCGCCCCCGCAAAATATGCCTGCGTGACGGCCTCGTCATAAAACAGAGTGTATATGGGTGCCGAAGGAAAAATTCCGTGTAAAACGCTAAGCACTCTTTCGGCCCCGCCAAATTGAGTCATATAATCATGCATCAATGCTACTTTCAATTTTTCTTTTCCTTGAGGCATGCTTATTTTTTGTTCATTACGCTTCTTTTATATGTTTCCAAATTCTCCAGAGCCACACCCGTGCCTTTGGCAACGCACAAGAGGGCATCGTCTGCCACATAGGCCGGTACGCCCGTTGCCTCTGTTATAAGTTCGTCTATATGGCCCAAAAGCGCTCCCCCTCCGGTAAGTATCATTCCTTTGTCCATAATATCCGCGGCAAGTTCGGGAGGGGTTTCACGCAAAACATTTTTTACCGTATGGATGATAGATTTAAGCTGGTCGCTTATAGCGTTTGTTATTTCGTTTGTTTTTACTTCTATGTTTTTAGGAAGTCCGCTTGATAAATTTCTTCCACGCAACTCATATGCGACCTCTTCTTTTTGAGGCAAAGCGCTTCCTATAGAAAGCTTTATATCTTCGGCCGTTCTTTCGCCTATTGCCAGGTTATACTGGCTTTTTATATAATCCGATATTGCTTTATCTATTTTATCTCCCCCAACGCGCGTTGAAGCGCTCGCTACTATTCCCCCAAGCGATATAACGGCAACCTCCGTTGTGCCTCCGCCTATATCAACCACCATATTGCCGGACGGAGAGTTTATGGGTACGCCTGCGCCAATCGCCGCCAAAACGGGCTCTTTTACCACATAGGCGGCCTTTGCACCCGCATTCATGGTGGATTGGATAACTGCTCTGCGCTCGGTTGAAGTGATGCCCGCGGGCACGGATACCATAATTTCCGGCTTAAAAAGGCGTATTCTTCCCGATACTTTGTTCACAAAATACCGAATCATGGATTCGGTAACTCTGTAGTCAGCTATTACGCCGTCTTTTAACGGCCTATGCGCCACAATGCTGTCGGGGGTCATGCCTATCATGCGCTTTGCTTCGGCACCGACTGCCATTATAGAATTGTCCCACACCGAAACCGCGACAACAGAGGGTTCGTTTATTACTATTCCCTTTCCGGGAACAAAAACGAGCGTGTTGGCTGTTCCTAAATCTATTCCTATTTTTCTTGGCGACATATTTTTTATAACCGAGAATAGCGAGAAAAAGAAAATTCATTTTCTTTTTCGAGCGACGCAGGTTACAAGTTTTACTTATATTCTTTTAATTTCGGCTCCTAAACTATTTAACCTATATTCTATTTTCTCATATCCTCTGTCCACTTGATAGGTATTATTTAATATTGTTTCGCCGTCAGCAATAAGACCGGCGATTATTAGCGACATGCCACCCCTTATGTCTGCTCCCTCTATCGTAGCTCCCTTCAATTTGACCGGCCCCCGCACAATGGCTCTGTGGGGATCCAGTATCTCTATGTCGGCGCCCATTTTTTGAAGTTCTTTCAGATATTCCAGACGCTTTTCATATAAAGGATCGTGCAGAAGAGTTTCGCCAATACTTTGCGTTGCCAGAACTCCTATCGGAGATTGCAGATCAGTCGGAATACCGGGATGTATCATTGTCTGTATTTTTGGCAAGTTGATCTTATCCGCGCCCATTACTCTTAACGAATCGCGGCCGAACTCCATGATAACGCCGGCTCTCTTTAATTTATGAGTAAAGAGTTCAAGATCTTCGTGAGGGTAGTTTACTATCAAAATATCCCGGCCCGCTAAGGCAGACAAAACCGTAAATGTACCCGCCTCTATGTAATCGGCAATTATGGCATGCTCGACGCCGCGCATGTTTTGTGTACCGTTGACGATTATTCTGTGTGAAACCGGGCAAGAGATATCCGCACCCAGTTTATTTAAAAAAGAAATGAGGTTGAATATATGCGGTTCCTCGGCCGCGATATATATTTCCGTTCGTGCAGGAAGAGAAGAAGCGTACATAAGGATATTTTCTGTGGCTGTGACGCTAAATTCATCAAGCACCACTTTATACGCGCTTTTTGTGCTTTTGGGTTTTTTAACCGAAAAACTTTTTTCGCCTATTTCCATGCGGCAATCCAGATCTAAAAAAGCGTTAAAATGAGTATCCAATCCTCTGCTCCCTATTTTATCGCCTCCGGGATAAGGCATATTCACCTCCCCGAATCTGGCTAAAAGAGGACCGATAAGAACAACCGAGGAGCGTAATTTTGATATTTTGGGGAAAGGCAATCTGGAAACATCCAAAAGGGAGTTATCAATGCGAACAAGCGATCCGTCAACAGAAACTTTGGCGCCCATATCCTCCAATATCTCAAGCATTACTTCAACATCTTTTATGCCCGGCACATTTGAAAGTTCGCACGGACCGGAGCTTAAAATAGTGGCGGCAATAAGTTTGGTAGCCGCGTTCTTGCTCCCTTGTACGCTAATTTCTCCGGCTAACTTTTTGCCCCCTTTTATTAAAAAGGATTTTGTGCCGCCGGTGTCTGTCATGAGCATATGGTAGCAATATAAAATCCCAAATTCAAGGCCTTTATTCAGATGTTAAAATCCATAAAATGTGATATATTGTAGGGAATGACCAAGCGTACAAGAACTATATTATTCGGGGTTTTTCTATCCTTGTTTTTGCTTAGCATATTACCCATGGTGCTTTTTACAAAAGGGTACCGAGTGGATTTGGATAATTTAAAACTTGTCGAAACCGGGGGTATTGATCTAAACATAAACACTGCCGACACGAAAGTATACTTGGACGCCAAATTAAAAAGAGAAACAAGTTTTATTTTTAAAAACGCGGTTTTTAGAAATATTCTTCCCGGAAACTACGATATTGCCATAGAAAAGAATAACTATAAAAAATGGCAAAAAACAATCTCTGTGGAGGCGGGGCGAGTAAGCAAGTTTCTTGATATAAGATTGTTTCCTAACAAAATGCCGGAAACCTTATTGGCTGAAAACACGAATAGAGCGTTTTTATCGCCAAATTTAAGATTTGGACTGCTGGAAAGCGAAGGCAACATATCAGGAGAAATAAAAGCAGAAAAAGGAATACAGATTTTATTGTCGGATAATGCGCGGCAAACACTTCAGCCGATTTTAACGTTGCAACCGGACGAATATATAAAAGAAATTTTATGGTCTTGGAATTCAGATATTTTCTTTATTTTCGGACAAGGGGCAGGAGGAAACTTTTTATATTCGGGATCCGCAGGAAGAGCTCAGGAATTAAAAAGCTGGAATTCCTTTTTAAGAAACAGTTTCCCGAATGCGTATTCTTCAACCAATATCAGAGTTTCCTCCAATTCGGCCGATGTGTTGTATGTATTGCAAAGAGCTTCTGATAATACTTTTTCTTTAAATTCAGTTGATCTTTCTCAAAGAATAATACGCGCCGACATATTAAAAGGAATAATTTCATTCAATATAATTGACGATAATATTTTTTATATAAGCAAAGAAGGAGTGCTTTTTGTAACAAATATAACAACGAGTGAAACAAAACAATTAAGTTCTACCGCTATTTCAAGAGCCGATGCTAACGCCAAATTAATAGTACGAGAGGACAGCGAAAGTATTATGATAATAAACCGAGGAGATTTGTTTTTATGGGAAAGCGAAAAGCCCTTTTTAAAAATAGCGGGAAACACCGTGGGGGCGGCTTTTTCTCCGGATAAGGAAAAGATTCTTTATTGGGACGGCGGTGAAGTGAAAATTTATTGGCTAAAAGAAGTTTTTGGCCCGCCATCAAGAGTTCCGGGAGACACAGAGACAATAAGCGGATATTCGGAGATAAAAACCGCCGGGTGGATAAGCGGATCCGCTTCCTATGTGGTTTTTCAGACAGCCGACAAAATAGTATTCGCTGAACTTGATTCCAGAGACAAGAGAAATGTGTTTGAATACCCAATAACAACTTTTCCCGGAGTATTCGGGATAGACAGTTCGGTGCAAAGAATATATACGCTAATAAACGGAGATTTGGTATCGTTGCGATATGACTAAATAATCAGCGTTTCAATTTTAAAAATCCGCCCTGCACCTTGTGGCAAGATGCAGGGCGGATTTTATTACTTTTTCTTTTTATGTCTGCTGCGCCTTCGCGCCTTGTCGCGCTTCCTGCGTTTTACAGATTTTCTTTTGTTTTTCAGCTTAGTACCCATGATATATTATCGCTTACTCCACTGAGGAGCTCGTCTTGCTTTTTTAAGACCGGGTTTTTTCCTTTCCACTTTCCTTGGATCGCGTTTAAGATATCCTGATTTTTTCAGGGTTGTGCGGAATTCAGGATCGTATGACACAAGCGCGCGAGCCAATCCGTGCCTGACGGCCTCCGTTTGTCCGGTTATCCCTCCGCCCTTAACTTTTGCAGATACGCTGAATTTTTCCAGGGTTTTGGTTTTTCTAAGAGGCGCGGCGGCGGACATAGCCAATTTTTCTCCCGAAAGATAAACGATGTAATCTTTATCGTTTATTACAAACTTGGGAGCTTTCTCTTCCCATATTCTAACGCGCGCCGATGAGGTTTTCCGCCTGCCCACAGCTTCGTAATATTTATTTTTAACCTTTTTTGTGGATTTTTTTACTATTTCTTTTGCCATGTCGTTAATTTTCTATTATAAGATTTTTTAAACTTTCCTTTCGTAATTTGTTTTTGGGCAACATGTTATAAACCGCCATTCTTATTACATCTTGCGGGTTTTTTTCGAAAATTTCTTTGTATTTTTTGTTGTAAATGCCTCCCGGATATCCGGAATGCCTCCAATATGTCTTATCGGTGTTCTTTCTCCCTGTAACTTTTACAGATGAGGCGTTTTTTACGCGAATTTTAATATCAGCGGTTTTGTTGGGTGTGTAAGACGGATCATCCTTGCCTTGAAGCCGGAAAGCGATATCCGAAGCCAAGCGGCCAAGCACCTTACCTTTCGCATCTATGATAACCTCGTTTGCGATTTTATTTTTTTGTGTTTTTACTGCCATATCAGAGCGTTATTCAATAAATTCTATTATTGCCCTGGGAGCGGAGTCCCCTTTCCTGGGCTCTCTTTTTATTATCCTTGTATATCCCCCATGCCTTTCTTTAAAACGCGGGCCCAAATCCTCTAAAAGCTTTTTTGTTGCGGTTGGAGTAAATCTTGTTCCCAAAATCCGCCTGGCATGCAGTGTGGGCTCCGAACTTTTTGTAATCCATTTTTCTATAAAAGGCCGCAGTGATTTCGCTTTTGCCTGCGTTGTTTCTATTCGGCCTTCGCGAATCAAAGATTCTGCCAAATGAGACATTAGCGCTTTCCTTTGATCTCTTTTTCTGTTAAATTTTCGGCCTTTGGATCCCTTTTTCATAATAAAGTATAAAACTTTCTGTTACTTAGCGGATTTTTTAGTTTTAGTTTTGGTCGCCGGTTTCTTTGCGGAAGAAGTTTTCTTTTTGGCGGTCTTGTTTTCCGTCGAAGATAGAAACAGATTAAAATGCTCAAGCATCACTTTAGCGGCCTGCATAAACGCGTCTTGGGGACTAACAGTACCGTCCGTTGTAATGTCCATAACGAGCCGGTTGTAATCGGTCCTATCGCCCACTCGCATGTTCTCCACTTCGAAATTTACTTTTTTAACGGGGCTAAACACCGCGTCTAATCTTATAACTCCTATTTCTTTTTTTTCTTTTTCGTTCTGATCGGCCGAAGCATAACCAAGGCCCGGTTCAACCCTTAATTCCATTTCCACCGAAGATTTGGGAGATGTGAGAGTCAGTATGTGCGCATTTTTATTAAGTATTTCTACTTGGCTTGGGACCTCTATATCTTTTGCGGTAACGACTTTTTTACCCTTAGCTTTTAGTTTCAATGTCTGCGGCTCATCTCCGTGAATTTTTAAACGCACCTGCTTAACATTTAAACTTATTTCCAAAACATCTTCTAGGACACCCTCTATCGTGGAAAACTCATGAGAAACTCCCATGATTTTTACAGAAGTGGTCGCAGCACCCGGCAAAGAGGAATACAAAGCTCTTCTAAGAGCGTTCCCTATTGTGGCTCCGAAGCCAGGGTACAGCTCCCTTATTTCGATGACGGCTCTATGGGTGTTTTTATCCTGTTCTATTACTTTGGGTTTTTTAGGTAGCGAAATTGATAGCATATTTTTATTTTTAATTATCGGCTGTAAAACTCAATTACTGTCTGGAAATTGAATGGCTGCACCTGTTCTTTTATTTCCGGTGTGGCCTTTTTTTGTACTTCCATTTTGGACTTATCAAGCAATATCCAGCTTGGGGGTTCATATTTTTTCGTCCTGGCCTCAAAATCTTTAAACATACCCTTGGTTCTGCTTGAATCTTTTATACTTATAACTTCTCCTGTTTTAATCTGGTACGAAGCTATTGTCACCTTCCGACCGTTAACCAAAACATGCCCATGGCTTACGAGCTGTCTTGCCATACGGCGAGTTACGGTTATACCGGCGGCGTAAATTACGCTGTCTAATCTTGATTCTAAGAGAGAAAATATTCCCTGCGGTTTTTGTCCTTTATCAAAATAACCCTTGAACTGACGTTCGCGTAACCCGTACTCGCCGCGGATTTTTTGCTTTTCTTCAAGCTGAAGTCCGTATTCTGATTTTTTTCTTGGAGCTCCTTGTTGTGCCATGGTTTTGTTTGCTTCGCAAAATTAGTAAGTAGTATGTAGTAGGTAGTAAGTAGAATTTTTGTTTTTGGATTTTCTACTACCTACTACATTCTACCTACTATTTACTGCTCACGAAGTGAGCTTATTTCTGTCTTTGTTTGTGTTTTGGATTTGTTTTACAAATAACAAACACTCGTCTTTCTCTACGGACAATTTTACATGATTGACAAATTGTTTTAACGGATGATCTTACTTTCATGTTGTTTATACTCTCCTGCGCTTTGCCGGACGGCATCCATTGTGCGGAATAGGAGTTATGTCTTTTATTGAAATAATATTTAAATTACGGTTAGTCAAAGCCCTTAGAGCCGAATCTCTTCCTGAACCTATTCCTTTAGCAAAGATGTTCGCCTCTTTAATGTCGACGGAATCAAGTTTTTCAAAAATAATATCAACTATTTTGGAGGCCGCGTATGGTGTAGCTTTGCGCGGGCCTTTGAAACCGGCCGCTCCAGCAGTAGCCCAAGCCACAACATTTCCATTTTCATCGGAAACGGTTATTTGTGTGTTGTTATAGCTTGCCCGAATATAAACATTGGCGCGATTAAGAACGCGCCTTTTCTTTTTCTTTCCCGCTTCTTCCTGTTTATTGAGAGATTCCTCTCCTTTTACTACAGCTACTCTTTTTTTACCCATGTTGTTTATATTTTATTCTATGTTGGAGAAGAGGGCGGTTTCTTTCCCGAACCTACAGTAATCCTTTTGTTTCCTCTTACCGTTCTTGAATTAGTTTTTGTCCTTTGTCCTCTGGATGGCAAATTGGCCGCGTGTCTGGATCCGCGATACGAACCTATTTCCCTTAATCTTTTTATATTATCGTGCACCTCGCGCCTCAAATCTCCTTCTATTTTGTATTTAGAGACCTCTGTTCTAAGAGCGTTCAACTGATCCTGCGTCAAATCTTTTGTGTGTGTGTTTTTATCCAATTTCAAATCGCTCAATATTTTTTTCCCTAAAGACCTTCCTACTCCGTGAATGTAGGTTAAAGCGATTTCTATTCTTTTTTCGTCAGGGATATCTATTCCCGCAACTCTAGCCATTTTTTAATTTATTTATATCTATATACAATGCGTCCTCTCCCTTCTCCCGAAGGCCTCTCTATTAAAACCCTGTCTCCGACCAAAATTCTAATTCTGTACATGCGCATTTTTCCGGCAATATAGGCGAGTATTTCCTCTCCATCAGCAAGTTGGACGCGAAAAAGAGTATTCGGGAGTGCTTCTGTTACAATCCCTTCTATTTGGTCGTTATTTATTTTTTCGTTAGATGTTTTTTGCAAAATTGACCTATATCATCATAAATTAACAGGAGTCTCAAAAATAATAACAAAATGAATACTTTTAGTCAAGAATAAATCGTCGTGGTGTTATCCGGAAAGCTCTTTTGAGTATTGTACTTCTACGGTTATATCTCCTTCATCTGCGGGTATTTTACTCACCCAAAAAGGCCAGAATCTTAGTTGCGCTTTTTCAAGTTCTTCCATGTTAGATAGTATTTTCCTGACTTCAACTTCATCCCTGCCTTTAATGTCAGATAAAATCAAGGATGCATCTACTTTTCTTACAAATAACTGCTGGACACTAACGGCAAATTCCGCGTATCCCGTTTTGTAATCAACCTCTTTAACGCTGTATTCCACCTTCCTTGTGTCGGAAAGTTCAAACTCTTTTCCATATTGCGTAGAATTTATGAAATTATAACCTATGGATTCTGATATATCGCCCTCTCTTATCAAAAAAATGCGGGCAAAAACTACGGCTCTGGCTGTAAATGTTTCCGTGGGTTCGCCGGCGGCATTACTGAATTCCAGCGTTTCAATTCCACTCTCCAGAGAATCTTCCAATATCATAAGATTTTCGGGTATTTTCTCCCTAAGGGCGGTTTCGGCACCGGCTAAAAATTCGCTTTCTATTTTTTCTTCCGCCTTGTTAATATCTTCGGCTGTAACAACAATCGCTTTTCCTTTAAAACCTCCTTCAAACCCCTGCTCGTTCTTTCCATAGAATTTAGTATATTTATCGGTCCCGCTAAATCCCGGTATTGAAAATGTGGTAGGACTTATATTGTAATCTGCGCCTGCTTCATCGGCAACGACCGGAACAATTATGGAACTAGCCACTATCTGACCGCCTTCTATTTCGGCTCCGGGTATTACAACTGTCTGAGTTGTCCTGAATAATTTTCCGTTCGCTGATAAAAACCTGGTTGATTCCACAAGGGTCTGAGGCAAAGAACTATATTCATTATAAACTCTGATATGTCCCGCGGCTCTTTCCTCCAACTGCGCGGTACCTGTTGCTTCAAATGTAAAATTGTTTTCTTGCCGTTCTTCCAATATCTGCGCGGGTACTATACCTTTGGCATAATCTTCGGTTGAAACATTACTGTCGGCAACCAGAGAAAAATTCATGGAATCCTGCAGTGTTTTGGGATAAAGAATCACTGTGGCTTTCGGTAAAACACCCAGGGCTAAAAACAACACTCCGGCCAGACCTAAAAGCGCAACGGCAACCGCCGCGGATTTGGCCGGAGAGGCCGTAACCGACCTGCGAAAAATTCCGGCTACCGACCCGATTATGCCAAGCCGTGGTTTTGTAAAGGCGGGAAGAGAAATTCTTTTGAAGAGACCCGGTTTTTCGGCCGGCTGTCCAGCTATATCGTTCATTGGTTCATATTTTCCAAACGGTACAAACTCGGGTTCCAGATTTGGCGGCTCTTTTTTTGCTGAATCCTTTTTGAAGAGTTTTTTAAGTCCCCCTGAAGATGGCGCGTTTTTACCATCCTCGTCTTTTAATGAGCGGGCTTTGTCAGGATGCATTATGTCAATAACCTCTCTTGAGTTTTCAGAAATTAAACCGGGGCGATGTCCCTGCTTATTGTCAGTATTAACAGATTGAAATTCCCGTATACGATCTTGTATTCTAAGTCCGGCCCTGGCGGCCAGCGCTTGTATGCGCGGATTTTCCGATATAACGGTTATTTTCTTGCCGGCAGTTTCAGCTTCACGTTTTAAAAGGCGAAAATTGAGAATATTTTGCGCTATGTAGGCGTTATCAGATACCTCTAGTAGTACCGAATCCGCCTCGTGAGTCAAAACTTTATCTATAATAGAAGTCAGTTCGTCTCGAGAATCTGCTTTTATAATATTTTTTTGAGCCATTTTTAGTTCTCTATTAATTTTGCCATTCTATTTAATGTTTTTGAAGCGGATGACTCGTCGTTGTTTATCGAATCTAAAACAAAATCCGCCATGGAATATATAGAAAACCATTTTGAGGCGGACGGAACTTTGTCTTTGGTCTGTATATTTTCAAACATATCCAACTTTGGTCTGTAAATTTTAGGCGGTGTAAAAAAAGAAAGATCAGCTTTCCATTTCTTTTTTTGTATAATGGAATCAAACAACGGAACGCTTCCTCCGGCTCCGTGTAAAAATATCTTTGAGGGCAAAAGTGTTGTGTGTGAAAACTCTTTGAACACCATCCTTAACGCCCTTAAAAATATTTCCAGCTCGGTTTGCAATATATCCTCTATGGTCGCTTTGGCCGATTCTCCCAGACGATTTGCCGCATACCTGCCTTTTATTCCCTCAGCTTCCCAGAAGCCCACTTTCAAATCAGATGCTATTTTGCGCGTAAGCGATTCTCCTCCGAAAGAGAACATTTTTATATCCTCGAGGCGGTCCTTTCTTATTAAACTTACTCTTGTTGTCCGCCCTCCCACATCGATTACAAGCGCTTCCAGCGGTTCGTTTTTCCGGCGGTTTAGTGATTCAAAAACGCTGTGTGGTTCGTAAATAATGCCGAACAGAGGAATTTTTAAATGTTCGGCCATATCTTCAAATATTTTTTTATAAAATGCCGGAAGATAAGAATTGAATATATCCAGTTGCAGTTCCTCTCCATCTTTACCCTCGGGACTTGCAACCTTGTATCCGTCTATCTTTATGTTTTGTATGGCGCTGCTTATAATACTGACTTCATTTTCCGCGTATCCGCTCTCGGCAGAAAATTTTTTTCTTATATCCTCGTATGCTCTTTGCTCCGCGTTATGTAGAGCGTTTTTAACCTCGATTGAATCTATTTTCCTGTTAGGATCCTCTCTTTTGTGCACATGGGTAAAACTATGCCCATATGCTATTTCCGACGCGACCCCTACGGCAATGTATTTTCTTTTTACTTTTTTATCTACTTTTATGCGGGAAAACGCTTTTTGAGCCGTGGCAAGAATCCTTTCAAAATCCGCGGTCTCTCCGGACACAACATGCCTTGAATGGACGGCTTCGGAAAAGTCCAGGAATTTTCCCGTTTTCGTTTGCTTATCAATCTCAAAAAGAGCAAGTTTTATGCTGTAATGCCCGAAATCCAATATATAAAAATGCTCGTATTTTCTTCCAAAAATATGTTTTATCAATTTAATTGGTTCTTAGGGATTCTATATAATCCAGTATACCACGGCAAACGGTGATTTCATTGCAATACCGCTCTGATTCTTCTGATTCCCGCTCCCACGGATTCTTGTTTTGTTATTTTAAATGTGCCCATTTCTCCTGTGTTTTGGACATGCGGGCCTCCGCACAGCTCTTTTGATACCGCATTGCCGTTTTCGTCCGTTACCGAATAAACCTTAACCGTTGCCGGGTACTTTTCTTTTTCAAAATACAGGGCACCGGTTTTTACGGCATCTTTGTATGGAATTTCCTCAAATTTAACATCCAGTTTGCGCCTTATCTTGTCGTTAACCCAATCTTCCACTTTTTTTATTTCGTCGTCCTCGAGTTTGCGGTCATATGAAAAATCGAAACGGGCGCGTTCCGCAGTAATATCACTTCCCGCTTGTTTTACCGCGGGGCCCAGCACCTCTCTTAGGGCGGCTTGCACAAGGTGAGTGGCCGTGTGCAGGCGGGTTACTATTTTTACTTCGACTTCATCGCGCGCTTTTAATTCTCCTGTATCCAACAAAAGGCCATGCCCGCCAAACTTTGCAAACTGACCTTCGCGGGACTTTTCTTTATGTTTTTCAAATTCCTTTTCAAAATCTTCCCTGTTCAAATTTTTCGCTTTTTTGCCGGCAACCTCTTTAATAACTTCGTACGGCAGACCGAAGCTTTCATAAAGACGAAATGCGTCTTTTGCGGAAACACCATCTATTCTGGATAATTCTTTCAGTCCGTTTCGCAAGGTTTTTTGAAATTTTTCGTTCTCCTGTTTAAAAACCTCCACTACGAAGCCACTGTTCTTTTTGAGTTCGGGATAAAAATCACCGTATCGCGCAATTACTTTTTGCAATACCTTAATAATATCAAGCCCTCCGCCCAAACCTAAAATATCTTCGCCTGAAAATGAACCGGCGCCGGCAAGTTCGCTTTGAACAATAACCCTTCGCATAATCCGCCTAAGCACATAACCCGCTTCTTTGTTCGAAGGCCTTACACCATCGGATATCAAAAAGGCGATTGCTCGCGCATGGTCGGCAAAAATGCGTTTTGTACGCTCGTCCATCACTTCCGGCATTTCGGCAACAAGAGGGGCGAAAAGATCTGTTTCAAAAACATGCTTTTTGCCCTGCAAAACCATAACTAATCTTTCTAAACCCATGCCTGTGTCAACTCCGGGCGTTTTTAATTTTTCTAAACTTCCGTCCGATTTGCCTGCCTGCGCCGTGCCAGCCGCGGCAGGCAGGCAATAATATTCATTAAAAACTATGTTCCAAATTTCAATATCATTAACAAATATTTCGGTGGTGGAGCCGCAGGGGCCCTCGCTGCCCGTGGGTCCCCAAAAATTTTCACTTTTGGGTTGTTCTCTGATGTCAGTTATACCGAGTTGTTGCCAAATCCCGTGAGATTGCTCATCTTTTGGAACAACATCGTCTCCCTCAAAAATAGTTACATATTGTATTTTTAAACCGTATTCGCGCAATAATTCATATGCATATTTTATTGCTTGTTCCTTAGAATACCCTCCAAAACTAAAGTTTCCCAGCATCTCAAAAAAAGTCAGGTGGCTTTCATCGCCTACCTCATCTATATCGGATGTTCTGAAACATTTCTGCGCGGACACGGTGTTTTTGGAACCAAAATCGCGCGTGGGGTCCGCCTTGCCGCTGAAATACGGCTTAAATTGCTGCATTCCGGCCGTAGTCAAAAGCACCGAAGGATCATCCGGTATTAACGAACTCGAGGGGACAATAACATGTCCCCTTTCTTTAAAAAACTTTAGGAATTTTTCACGGATTTCCCCGGAATTCATATTAATTTAAAATCCACAGGCCAGAAAAAATTATTTAAAATTCCTCTTCCCGGAGCATGCGGGTAAGTTCATCCAGTTCTCTTTTGTTTCTTAGCGCATTCCTTTGTATGTTGCCCTTTTCCATTTCTTTTCTTCTTATTTCCATATTTAATTGTTCCGTTCTTCTGCGGGCGGTATTTAAATCCACTTCGGCCTGCCTTAAATCAGAACGAAGTTTTTGCAGATCTTTTTCCGCGCCTGCCAGTTTTTCCTGCTCTTTGGCCAACTCCTCCCGAAAACGCCTTATTTCTCTTGGATTTATGACTCTTGCCATATGCTAATATTGTACACCATTTTATCTCTTATACTAAACTATTATACCACCGCCCAAAACCTCTTCGCCGTTATAAACCACGGCGCTCTGTCCCGACGTAACCGCTCTTTGAGGTTCGGCAAACTTAAGAGTAAAACCTTCTTTTCCTTTTTTTAATGTCGCGCTTTGCGGTTCCTGGCGATATCTTATAGATGCCTGTACATTTTCGGGCAAATGCTCGGCGCCGTTAATCCAAACGGCTTCTTCAAGCGTTAAAGTATCCTCAAACAGGTTTTCGTCATAACGCGTTCCCACAACAAGAGTGTTGGTTTCTATTTCTTTTTTCAAAACATAATACGGCACGCCCCCCCCAACGCCGATTCCTTTCCTTTGGCCAATCGTGTAATACTGCACTCCTTCGTGTTCTCCAATTTTTCTGCCGCCAGCTGTTATAATAGGGCCCGTTTTTGTGGGTATATATTCTTTTAAAAAATCGCTTATGTCCACTTTACCTATAAAACACAGTCCTTGGCTGTCCTTTTTTTCGGCATTGGGCAAATTAAACCTTTTTGCCAGTTCGCGCACTTCTTCTTTTTTGTATTCTCCCACAGGAAACATAGCTTTTTTGAGTTTTTCGGCAGGCACGCGATGTAAAAAATAAGTTTGGTCTTTGTTTCTATCAAGTCCACGCAAAAGTTTAACGGCATCCCCATCTCGGCGAATTCGGGCATAATGACCCGTTGCAATATAATCGGCGTTAAAATAATTTATCGCCTTATCATAAAAAACGCCGAATTTTATCTCATTATTGCACATAACATCCGGATTCGGCGTTCTTCCGTCTCTGTATTCGGATACAAAATAATCCACTATCCTTTCCTTGTACTCTTTTACCAAATCAACGCTGTAAAAAGGTATGTTTAGCGCGGCAGCCGCCCTCCTTGCCCAATACGCGTCCTCTTCCGATGTACAAGCTCCGGATGGAGATTCATCGTCGGACCAGCATTTCATAAAAACTCCAGTTACGCTAAAACCGGCCTGTTTTAACAGAGCCGCCGAAACGGCGCTATCCACCCCTCCCGACATAGCGACCACAACTTTTGTATGGCTGTTGTCCTTTTTCATAATTAACATATTATACAATAAATTCTTAAAAATAGCAAAAATATTCCGGGGATCCGGAATCGGGTCTATGTTTATTTATAAACTAAATTTTGACGGCTAACCATTCAGCCAATTCATCCATAAGGTCAGGGTGCTCTTCAAAAATATTGGTCCCGTGTCCGCCTGTTTCAAATATTTTTACCTCTTTTTTAGACATACCGATATTGGCAAGCTCCTCAACCGCTTTGTAAGAATCGGATACATTAGGATCATTTTGGGACGCGGCCAAAAAAACGCTTTGGTCGCCGCTTAAGCGCTCCATAAACGGCAAAGTTTGTATTCCATAATAATTATATCCCGGAGACAAAGCAAAACCTGCCTTTGCTTTTGGGTTTTCCGCCAAATACTGAATGGCCAGATTGGCTCCTATGGAAGCTCCGCCGATAAAAATATTTTCAAATACGACGCCTTTTTCAAGAAAAAATTCACGCGCGGCGACAACATCCAGCATTTTTGCCTGTTGTTGCGCGCCGGAAAAATTTCTAAAATCCAAACTTCCTCCCATTGTGCTTTGGCCGTGCCCGCGCTCATCTATCGCTAAAACTTGGAACCCTTGTTCCGTCAAAATAGGCGCTAAACCGCGCCAACTCTCCTTTGTGGCGGGCATCATATGCAGTAATATAACAGCGGGAGAATCGCTCTTGGAACCTTCGTAATAATCCCCTGATATTTTTATGCCGTCTTCAGTTTCAAGTTCCACCTTAATCATTGCGGGTAAATAACTTTAATTCTTTTAGCCAAATACCCAGTCCCTTAACCGGCGTGTACAAAGATAATATATATTTAAGATCTATCACTCTTTTTACCGCCCAGGCGAAAAATCCCGCAAAAGCCACACCGTATAGATGTGCCACGCCGTATTTTCCACCCGCCGACGACACAAACCCGGGATATTTTGTTACATACTCTTTTAATGGCTGACCCTTTATACTGCGAAAAATATTATCCGCTACCGCATCTGCTTCCTGTTCCGCCGCCCAAGCGGTGGCGGGAACAGGTATGTCGCGTTCCTTATCTACAATATGCGCGCTGTCTCCGGCAACAAAAACGCGAGTTTGTCCTTTGGCCTGTAAAAACGCTGTTGCTTCCACTCGTCTCGACTTTGCCAAAGAAAGCCCCCGAATATTTGAAAACAATTCCAGGCCTTTAACTCCTCCGCCCCAAAGAACAAAGTCCGTCCGCACTGTCCTGCCATTTTCCATTGTTATCTGGTGTGGCTCCACTCTTATAATCTTTGCTTTTGTTACAACTTTTATTCCTAAGTTGTCCAAACGCTTTTCGGCAAGGCGCCGCATTTTATCCGGAACTTCCGTCAATATCTTATCCTCGGCATCCACCATTAATATTTCTATTTTTGTTTTTTTTATTCCGGGAACGCTGCTTCGTAAATGAGAAATCCACTTTACTATTTCTGTTGTTAACTCAAATCCGGTCAAACCTGCGCCTATGGTCGCAATGCGCAATTCGTCCTTGTTTTGAGTTCCGGCGCGCCTTATGAGGGCCTGTATGGCCGTTCTTATCTCAAGGGCATCGTGAACGGTTTTCAAAGAAGCGCAATACGCTTCCGATCCTTCCACATTATAATGCGCCACCTGCGAACCAAGGGCCAAAACGCAATATTCATATTGTATCGCCTCGTCGGATTTTAAAATTACAGATCTTGTGTCAGTGTTTATATCAACCACTTCTCCTTTTATAAAACTAATTTTTTGTTTCCCTAAAATATCGGAGATAGAAAAACAAACGGAACCCGCGAGTTCGGATTCAATTTTATGAGTTTCGTGTTTTTCAATTTTTGAGCCGCGGTAGGCGCTCGCAACTTCGTACAAAGAGGGTGTATATGTGTGATAAGTTTCTTTATCTATTAATATCACCCTGTAATCACCAAGGTTATTTAATTTTTTTCCAAGTTTAATAGCTGTTCGCAGGCCGGCAAAACCCGCGCCCAGCACAATAATGTTCTTCATTTTAATTACCCTTATTTATACTGCCAAGTATCTCACGAAGACCCTCCAAATCAGGTCCTTTAGATTTTTTGTGAGGGGGTTGTTTTTCATCTCTCGGAGACGAAGCGGACTTGGGCGGCACGGGCGTATCTGCTTCATAACCCTTCGGAGTTCCGTCCTCCTCGGCGAGTCCTTGGCGAGACGGGCCGGGCGCGGTGTCCCGAGTAGCGGGACGAGGCGGAACGAGAGAGCCCGCAGAACCCTCGCCGGGGGTTCTGACGGTGTGTTGTGAAGGAGATACGCCCGCGCCGCCATGAGTATACTTTTTGTGTTCCTGTTTTAATGAAACAAATCTTTCCGGCGCTCTTTGGGGAATTTCTTGTCTGGGGGTATTATAGCCCCAGCTTTCTATAATTTTTTCCATTTTTTCTCTTGGCGTTCCGTATGTTTCGCGGGACTTCTTTATAATTTCGGCGGTATGGGATGGTCCTTCCATTTCTATAGGAGGCAGGGTAATAGCGGAAAAAGCGTGAGAAGCTACGCCGTCTATCATAAGTTTTAATATTATGTTGTATTTTGCCAAGTGCACAAAATCCTCCACTATATACTCGGGAGCAAACTCCTTTTCTATATACTCAGCGTCTTCGGCCCCGACCCTGAACACACAGAATGTTCCCACATTACCAAAAACAGCGTTTCTTACGTGTTCTTCCATTTGAAAAATATACTGATGCGCAAGTATAAGCGCTAAGCGATATTTTCTGGCTTCGGACAAAATTCCCTCAAATGCCTCTGATGCAAAATTTTGAAACTCATCCACATATAAATAAAAGTCCCTTCTCTCTGATTCGGGAATATCAATTCTGCTCATTGCCGAAAGATACAGTTTCGTTATAACCATGGCCCCCAGCAAGCGGCTATTGTCCTCGCCAATTCGTCCCTTGGAAATATTAACAATGAGTATCTTTCCTTCATCCATTATTTTTCTAAAATCTATGGTTGAATCCTTTTGCCCGACTATATTTCTTATAAGAGGAGCGGTGGTGAATTGTCCCACCTTGTTTTGTATGGATGCCGTGGCCTCGGACGCTAAACGGTCGGAATATTGCGCGAATTCATCCACCCAGAATGCCTTTACTATCGGATCTTTAACATAATTTAAAACCTCCTTTCTAAAATTTTTATTGGACATCATGCGGTTAATATCCAAAAGAGTGGCTTCCGGATATTCCAAAAGGGCCAATATGGTATTGTTTAAAATATATTCCATTCGGGCAGACCATACATCAACCCATATTTTTTTGAAAACACCCATTAAACCGGAGGCGACAAGATGCCGTCTGTCATAACCCACATCTTCAAGAAGATTAAGACCTATTGGCGCGTCGTAATCCGCGGGATTTAAATATACAACATCGTCTATTCTTTCTTCCGGAATATGTTTCAAAAGAGCTTCAGCAAATTCTCCGTGAGGATCTATCACGCCAAGTCCTTTGCCGTTTTTTATGTCTTGTATAGCCATATTCTGCAGCATCGCGGTTTTTCCCATGCCGGTTTTTCCTATGACATACATATGTCTTCTCCTGTCATCCTCCTTGATGCCGAACTTATCCTGACGGTTTCGGTAATTTAATTGTGCGAAATAATTTATATCCATAATTTTTGCTTCGCTACGCTCGCAAAATTAGTAAGTAGTATGTAGTAAGTAGTAAGTAGAATTTTTGTTTCTGGATTTTCTACTACCTACTACATTCTACCTACTACCTACTGCGAGCGAAGCGAGTTTACGTTGGCAATCCTCTGGGAGGTTCCGCTGTTCTAGTCGGAACTCTTGGCATAAACGGCGCTTTAACCAATCTTCCCGGAAAGTGATAAATTGTCGCGAGTTCTTCTGTGCTTAGAATATAAGGCGCAGAAAGCACGCCAAACATGCGCGCCTTGTACGCGTTGAATAATTTTCTTTTTGTTGCGTAATTGCGCTGTTTCTTAAAAAATAAAATCATGCTGGAAGGAAACGACCCTAAGGCCGGCCTAAAACTATTGGCGGCGGAAAACTGTCGGAAATATCCGTTTAATCCGGCAATATGTTCGCTTCTCCACATGTCATTGCGCGCCAGATACATAGAGCGCACCGTGACCGCGTAAGAAAGTTTCGATGATTTTATTTCCACTCGCTTTACCATGTCCTGTTCACCCGGAGTTAACCTGAACATGTCCGCCTGTGGCGCGGTTGCCCCTGCCGCTCTTGGAGGAGGTTCCGTACCCCAAAGTAGAAAATTTATGGAATCGGTTACAGCAGAGGTTAGCTCGCCAGCCAAACTCGCCCTCTCCGGCGCTTTTCTGCCCACTAATTTATCCCGCTCTCTTTGTGCGTATCCTGCTATTTCACTAAGTACCGGACTGACGACCACTTGCATCCAGACATGCTCACCCTCTTCCAGTTTACTGATTAATTCAGCGAATTGAGATATGGGATCCATTCTCCGCTCTTCCTCTATATCTTCAAAATCTATATATGTTTGAATGGGATAAACCCAGCTTCTGTTCAACACATAATCCGCCCCCCATAAATCATGGTCTCTTCCCGGGACATCTGGAGGCAAATTTTCTGTATAATCCTCGGCCTCCTGTATTTCGGCGTCGGGATATTGCGAGAATATTTTGGATTCGACAAAGTTTCTCTGTTTTCTTAAACATCTTATGTAAAAATGCAACTCTCCGTTTCCTCCGGCCATTTCCAAACTAAACTGGTCAACAAATTCTCCTTTTAACCATTTGGCGCGAGTATTAATGGGAGACCAAACGCCATGAAGCCCGGCAAGCACATTTTCCATGGCTTTTGGGGTCTTTAAGACGTCCCTGGGAAGCCCTATTTCCAAAAGAATCCAATCTAATGATGTGGCATATTGTATTCTTTTTTTGAATAACCAAAGAGGTTTTATCTTAAAAAAAAGAACCACAGGCAGAACTATCCACCATGTGGCTTTTAACGCTTGAAACAATATAACAATTGTAATTTCCAGAACTCCCGTAATCACTGGCACTTCTGTAATTATTTAAGAACGCGCTTTGCTCCTTTAAAAGAGCGACCCCTTCGGATTAAGCCAGGTGAAACCTGCTTCCTTCCATCTTTTTAAAGTTTTTTTTGTTCTGAAGATTAAGAAGAATGGTATTTTTTTGAACCTTCCTCTGGCTCAACACTCTTTCCACGATAACGTCTCTTTCCAAAGGCGCGCCTTCGCCTTGTAATACACTTATTATAACATCTTTCACGGTTCCCGGGACATACCCCCAGTCGCGCAAAGCGTATATTCCTCTACCTATGAGTATAAAACGATTGTCTTTTATTAGTTCGTTGTGTACGGTTTGGGGGTGTGTGTTTTTTCCGGTGTTTCGGCCACCAAAATCGGCTTTGTCTATCAGTTCCGCCAGTTTACGGAAATGAAGGGGCTCTCCCGCCTGACTTAAAACCAAATATACCTTATCTCTAACTCCTCTCGGGCTTATTTGCGGCCAATGAGCAAGACCCCATTTCCCAAATGGTCCTTTTTTAAGATTTCTTGAAACATTTAAAAAACTGAAAACATTGCTGTGGTCTATCGGCAAATCCTCTGTATTGGATTCATAAATAAGGCCCACAAGCGCTTCTTCAGATATCGGTTCGCCCATTTTTTCTAATTTCTTTTCCAAGGTTGCCAGAACCCTTTTCGCTTTGGAAGAATGGTCGTGGCTAACAGACCAACTGGCTCTATTGGTGTCGCCTTCCTTTATGCTTATAAGGTCATCGCCAAGAGCGAGTAGCAGGGCCAGATAAGGGCGGTTCGATTCTGTCGCAAGAGCAACAGTAAGATGTTCTTCTGAGGATATTCCGCCGTTTGTTTTTATAAAATCAGCCACCTCCGCAAGAGCCGGCTTTAATATTTCAAATTCGGGAGATTTTCTTATCTTCTGATAGGATGCCTCTTCAATCTGGCGCACTCTCTCTCTGGTTATGTTGTATCCCTGCCCTATGCTTTCCAGGGTTTTTTTACGCCCGTTTCCGCCAATACCGTGGCGAGATGCCAAAATAGCGCCGTTTCTTTCAGACAGCACTTCTAATATTTTTTCAATTAATGGTTTAACATTCGGTTTCCCGCTAACATTTGCGTTGCTCATATATTTTGTTTAATTGCAAAGTAATTTAATCATACTATTGGTATATTGTCAATTCTTTCTGCCGGCCCATGTGACCAAAAGGGGGCTGGCCAAAGCTACAGATGAATAGGTTCCCACTGATATTCCTATTATTAAAGTCAATATAAAACTCCTTATGGTATCACCGCCAAAAAACAAAACGGCAAATAAAACAAACAGGGTCGTAAGAGAAACGTTCAGCGAACGCACCAGTGTTTCCTTGACGCTTTTATTCGCAAGCTCAGGGAAAGGAATTTTGCTTCCGAACCTCAACAAGTTTTCTCTTACCCTGTCAAACACAACCACGGTATCTGTGACCGAATATCCTAAAATGGTAAGCAGGCCGGCCACAAAAGGAACACCTACCTCGGCTGAAGCAAAATGGGCGTAAACTGAAAAAAACCCAACTGTTATAATTATGTCGTGAAACAGCGTCATAAGCACAACAACCCCCCAACTCCAGGAATTCAGAGGATATTTTACTTTTCTAAAGGCCCATGCCACATAGACGACTATCATAAACGAGACGAGTCCCATTGCCTGTAAAGATTTTCTGGCCGTTTCAGCGCCTATGGTTGGCCCAATGCTGTCAAACCTGTCTTCATTTACGGTAGAGCCCTCAAGACCGCCCAGCTTTTCCAATATCGCGGTGTGTGTATCCTGGTCAACCGTGTCAAAACGCAGTATGTAGGAATTTTCATTTGTGCTTTGAATACTTAATTCTCCTATTTTAAATTCTGATAACGCCGAACTTATCTCGTCTCTTTGCGGTATGGCACCCCCGTCACTCTCGGCCTCAAAAGTTATCTCCATTAAACTGCCGCCTTTAAAATCGATGCCCAAAGGCAACCCAAAAACAGCCAGCGACGCAATGCTTGCTAAAATAAGTATTCCGGAAAAAGCATAAAATATTTTTCTGCGTTCTATCATATTAGCGTGTCCACAAAAACTTATTATCTTTTAATTTTTTTATCAAAAACATCTTTATAAAAAACTTTGTTGCCACCATTGACGAAAATAAGCTTACCAAAACACCGAGTCCGAGCGTAAGGGCGAAACCTTTAACAAAACTTGTTGAAAACCAAAACAATATCGTTGCGGTAATAAATGTTGTCACATGCCCGTCCCGCACGGAAGGCCATGCTCTTGCAAAAGCTCTGTCCATCATTGACGAAAGATCTGTGCCTCCTTCCTTTATCTCTTCTCTTAGCCGTTCAAAAACAAGAATATTGGCATCCACCGCCATTCCTATGGATAATATCAAGCCGGCAACACCCGCGAGGGTAAGTGTTACGGGAATAAATTTTATCAAAAGCAAAAGCAATGCGGCATAAACCGCAAGGGATAAAACAGCAAACAAACCGGATAATCTGTAAACTATTATAAGAAAAAGCAGTACAGCCAAAAAACCGGTAATGCCGGCTTTGACGCTGTTCGTTAATGATTCTGCACCGAGCGCGGCGCCCACTCTCTGCTGGCTTATAAGCTCCACCGGTACAGGAAGAGCGCCGGCATTCAAATTGCGTGCCAAATCGCGCGCCTCATCGGGAGTGAATGAGCCGGATATAACCGCTTGCCCATCAGGTATTTTTTGATTCACAACCGGCAGAGAAACAGGAGTGCCGTCCAGATATATAGCCAATATGGAACCCACATTTCTTTCGGTTATGGCTGAAAAAAATTCTGTGCCCTCTTTGTTAAATTGCAGAGATATCTCTAATTGTTGCGTGGTAGGGTTGGAAACAACCTGCGCGCGGTCCAGATATTGTCCGGTTAGTTCGGTCGGCCTGAAACACGGATCCTGTCCAGTGCTGTATGTAACAAAAAGCAAAACTTGTGAGCTGGCCGATTGGCAGTACGAAAGCAGTTGGTCGTCGGTTATGCTTTGGTCCGGCTGAGTAGGATCACTGGGAAAAGCGGATCTCAAAATGGCAAGCTGTTCATCGAGGGGACGAAATTCCCTAAATTCCAAATAAGGCGTTTCGCCTATTTGCTGTATTGCTGTTTCCGGATCTGTTACGCCGGCCAGTTCTATAATAAGCCGTCTTTCTTCTCCGCTCTTTTGCACTTGTACAACCGGCTCTGAAACTCCAAGAAAGTTAACTCTTCTTTCTATGGCATCTCTAAGAGATGCCATAGCGTCATTTTTATCTTGCTCCGCGATGTTGGAAAGATCCGCTTTGTAGATAAGGTGGATCCCTCCCTGTAAATCCAGTCCAAGGGAATAACCCCTTTCAACTTTCGGCAAAGATACTTTATCCTGTTTTGAATTAACCCAGTCAGCTGACTGGTTCCAATAACTAGGGTAATCCAAATTCGCGGCAACAAACGCGCCGCCAAATATTAGAAAACTGTATATAAAAATTTTAGCCCGCTTACTTGGTTTGGGAATTCTGAATCTCATACTCCCAATATGTTAAACCTAAAAACGACGCTGAGTCAATAATTTCAGGTGTCCGGCATGTTGTTTTTAACGATTCTCGGAGGCATCCTGCACCATGTTTACA